>NZ_JAWRWY010000010.1:0-343405 GCF_046535315.1 Paraburkholderia sp. SIMBA_027 | reverse complement strand
CTGCTGACCCAGCCAGCGCGTCACGTTCGCGAGGCTGATGACGTAATTGCCGTGATTCTTGAAGTTGTCCGGCAGCGCCCAGTTCGGCACAGCCTTAGCCCCGGTTTCGGAAAGAAAAAGGAACTTGTCCTCGGTCACGGGCACGTTCAGCGGCGCGCCCTGGGCTTTCCAGTCGGGAAAGAGTTCGTCGATTGCGCGCGGATCCATGACCGCGCCCGAGAGGATATGCGCCCCGATTTCCGAGCCTTTTTCCAGGACGCATACGCCGATTTCGACGCCTTTTTCCGCTGCGAGCTGCTTCAGGCGGATGGCCGCGGACAGCCCGGCCGGGCCGCCGCCGACGACCACGACGTCGTATTCCATCGACTCGCGTGGGCCGTATTGGGCGACCAGTTCATTCGCATTCATGCTGTGTCTCGTGTGTTTTCTTTTTTCATCATGCCCGCATTACATCCGCTTGCGACGACCGGTTTCAGAACTGATCCTCGGCGAGCGCGAGCACGCCTTCGCCGCCTTGCGCGCCCACAATCGCCGTGGCGAGACCGCCCGCCTGCGAAAGCACGTGCTCGGCATAGAAATGCGCCATCGCGATCTTCGCACCGTAAAACGCGGGGTCTTCGTCATGCTTGCGTTGCGCCGCGAGCAGCCCGCGCGCGAGTTGCCAGCCGCACAACACGATGCCCGCGAGTTTCAGATACGGCACGCTGCCCACGAACACGGCATTCGGATCGCGCTTCACATTCTGTACCACGAAATCCACCACCTGCGCGAGCGCGTTCGCACCCTGCTGAAGTTGCGCGCGCATCGAAACCGCCGCCGCGCCGCTTGCACTGCCGAGCGCTTCCACCGTCTGCGCGACCTCGTCGAGCAGCGCCTTCGCCACCGCGCCGCCGTCGCGCGCCGTCTTGCGACCGATCAGGTCGTTCGCCTGGATCGCCGTGGTGCCTTCGTAGATCGCGAGAATACGCGCGTCGCGATAATGCTGCGCCGCGCCCGTCTCTTCGATGAAGCCCATGCCGCCATGCACCTGCACGCCGAGACTCGTGACGTCGTTGGCCATTTCGGTGCTCCAGCCCTTCACGATCGGCACGAGGAATTCGTAAATGGCCTGGTGACGCGCGCGCACCGCTTCGTCGGCGTGACGATGGGCGATGTCGCAATGCGCCGCCGCCACGTATGCGAGCGAGCGTGCGCCTTCGGTGAGCGAGCGCATCGTGGCCAGCATGCGGCGCACGTCCGGGTGATGAATGATCGTGACGGATTCTTTCGCCGAACCGTCGACGGGGCGGCTCTGCACGCGGTCCTTCGCATACGCGAGCGCCTGCTGATACGCGCGCTCGGCAATCGCGATGCCCTGCGTGCCCACGCCGAAGCGCGCCGCATTCATCATCACGAACATGTATTCGAGGCCGCGATTTTCCTCGCCGACCAGATAGCCGGTCGCGCCGCCGTTGTCGCCGTATTGCAGCACCGCCGTGGGGCTCGCCTTGATGCCCAGCTTGTGCTCGATCGACACGCAATGCACGTCGTTGCGCGCGCCGAGCGAACCGTCTTCATTGACGAGGAACTTCGGCACGATGAACAGCGAAATACCCTTCACGCCCTCGGGCGCGTTCGGCACCCGCGCCAGCACGAGATGCATGAGGTTCTCGGCCATGTCGTGCTCGCCCCACGTGATGAAGATCTTCGTGCCGAAGACCTTGTACGAGCCGTCCGACTGCGGCTCGGCGCGCGAGCGCACCAGCGCGAGGTCGGAGCCCGCCTGCGGCTCGGTGAGGTTCATCGTGCCGGTCCACTCGCCCGAGATGAGCTTCGGCACATAGCGCTGCTTCTGGTCCTCGCTGCCCGCCGTAAGCAGCGCTTCGATCGCGCCGTCGGTCAGCAGCGGGCACAGCGCGAACGACAGGTTCGCCGCGTTGAGCATTTCGTTGCACGGCGTGCCGATCAGCTTGGGCAAGCCCTGGCCGCCGTATTCGGACGGATGTTGCAAACCTTGCCAACCGCCCTCGGCGAACTGGCGGAACGCATCCTTGAAACCGGGCGTGGCGGTCACTTCGCCGTCGTGCCAGCTACTGGGATTGCGGTCGCCTTCGACATTCAGCGGCGCGAGCACTTCCGCGCACAGCTTCGCAGCCTCTTCGAGCACGGCCTGCGCAGTGTCGAAACCGGCCTCTTCGTAGCCCGGCAGTTCGGCGATAGTGTCGATGCCGGCGAGCTCTTTCAGCACGAACAGCATGTCCTTGACGGGGGCGTTAAAGCTCATGGCAAACCTTTCGATCACACGTTGAATGAGAAAGACCGTGACGGCTGGGCGCAATGCCCGGCGCGGCCGGTCATGTTCATCAAATCGTAGCCTCAAAGGCGCGGGCGGGGACTGTCCGATCCGGCCCATCTAGTGACAAATCTGGCCACGGCGTGACGCAGCGCACCATGCGCGGCAAGGCACCCAGGGTCAACCCGAAGCAAAATTCGTGTGAAATCGGGGCTCAGGCGCGCCCGCGATAGGTGCCCGGCGTGCTGCCGGTCCAGTGGCGAAACGCGCGATGGAACGCGCTCGGGTCGTCGAAACCGATATCGGCGCCGATGGCCGCAATGGTGTCCTGCGTGTCGGTCAGACGCTGGATTGCGATATCGCGACGCAATTCGTCCTTGAGCGCCTGAAACGCGGTGTCTTCGGCGGCGAGGCGGCGGCACAAGGTCCGCACCGAGCAATGCAGATGCTCGGACGCCGCCTCGATCGTCGGCAGATCCGGCAGCGTGCTGGCGAGATACTGACGCACCTGATGGCTGACCAGTTGCTCGCTGAACGATTCGAAGATCCAGTCGCCCGGCGAGCGCGCGAGAAATTGACGCAGATTGCGCTTGCTCTGACGAATCGGCATGTCGAGATACGCCGCGCTGAAACGCAGCAGCGGCGCTTCGCAACCGAAACGGACCGGCCCCGAAAAGAAGTAGCGATGATCGGCGGCGTGCGGTTGGCGCGCACATGCGAGTTCCACTTGCAGCAGCGGGATTTTCTGGCCGATGAGCCAGGACGACACGCCATGCGCGAGCTTGAGCATCAGTTCCTGGCCGAGCGGGCCAATCGGTCCGAACGCCGGATGCGGACGCAGTTCGACCTGCGCGACGAGTTCGCTGCGGCGCGACTCGACGCGGAAATCGTCGAGCACGATATGGAAGAACTGGCCGAAGCGGTGCAGCGCCGTTTCCAGATTGCGCGCGTCGAGCAGGCTCAGGCAGAGGAACTTGAGCGTGCCGCTGCGAAACGGGCGGCTGAAAATGCCGGGCATTTCATCGTCGAGTTCGATTGCGAGCATGCGATAGAGCGTCGAAAACTGCTCCTCGGTCACGCGCGCGCCGGGTTCGTCGAGCAATTCCTCCGGAATGCCGGCCTGCTGCAGATAGCGCTCGACCACGTCCGGCCGCGCGCGGGCGGCGGCGAGAAAACCCAGGACGAGTGAGATCGGGACGGTGGAGCCGGGTAATTGCATGCCTGGTCGATCTGGCGGCGGCGCCGGAGCGGAATCGTTTCGGAGCGTTCGAACGGTGAATGCGCACGCGGCGGCGCGCGGAATCGATTTTACCTGTTGGCGATGCGTTTGCGCCGTGCTTGCGCCCTGATTGCGGCAGGTTTGCCGCGATTCGGCGGGCGTCGGCGACGCTGAACAGGCGGGCAGCGTCAGGCCGTGTAAGGCGAGCCAGGGCGACTCCCCCTAAAGAATCGGCCGTGCGCTGCCGTTATCCCAAACAGGGGCTTCATCTGCGCGTTTTGCGGACGATGCCCGGACCGCTTCGCCGCACCGCTCAACGTCGAGGACACGCCTCCATGCAGATTCAGCCCACCAGTTCCGCCACCTCGGCCATCGCCACGACCGCCAGCGGCGCCAGCGCGAACACGTCGAATACGTCGAACGGCAATAACAGCGCCACTTCGTCGAACGCTTCGAGCGACACATCATCGTCGAGCAGCACGTCGAGCACGACGTCGACGACTTCGACTTCGAAAAGCGGCGGCGGAGGTGGAGGCGGCGGTGGCGGCGGTTCGTCATCGTCGAGTTCAAGCAGCACCACGACGGCCATCGATCAGCTCAAGGCGCTGATCAAGGCGCTCGAATCGCAGCTCGCCTCGTTGCCGAAGAATGGCGGTTCGGCGCAGGCGGCGAGCAGCACGACCAACGCCAGCGATGCGAACAACAACGCGAATGCCGACACGTCCAGCAAAACGACCGGCGCATCGCAATCCACGAGCACCGGCGGCTCCGCCAAATCGAGCCAGGATGCGACGCTCAGCGCGGCCAACCAGCTCGAAGCCGCGATCCAGACGGCGCAAGCCGAACTGGTTCAGTTGATGCTCGCGAGCGGCCAGAGCACGGGCGGCCTGATCTCCACGACAGCTTGATCGCAGGCACGCACGATCTACAGGCGTGCGCGCCAGGTTCAGCGCGCCGCGCCGCGCACGCCCATGAACAGCGCGTACACCGACGACGTCGCCGTCACGAACAGCCGGTTGCGATTGAGCCCGCCGAACGTGAGGTTCGACACCACTTCCGGCAGCAGAATCTTGCCGAGCAATTCGCCTTGCGGCGAATAGCAATGCACGCCGTCTTCGGCGCTGGTCCAGACGTTGCCCTGCTCGTCGACGCGAAAGCCATCGGGCACGCCGTTCTGAATCGAAACGAACACGCGCGAATTCGACAACGCGCCGTCGCGCACATCGAATACGCGGATATGGCGCGGGCCGCCCTCCACGTGCGAGGCGCCCGAATCGGCGATATAGAGCAGCGATTCGTCCGGTGAAAACGCGAGCCCGTTGGGCTTGACGAAATCGTCGGTCACTCGCCGCGCCTCGCTCGCGCCGGTTTCGAGCGCATAGACGTGACAGCCGCCGATTTCGCCTTCCGCGCGAAAGCCCTCGTAATCGCTCATGATTCCGTAGTCGGGGTCGCTGAACCAAATCGTGCCGCGCGAATCGACGATCACGTCATTCGGCGAGTTGAAACGGCGGCCCTGATAATGCGACGCGAGCACCACCACGCTGCCGTCGTGTTCGGTGCGCGAAATACAGCGCCGTCCGTGCTCGCAGGTCACGAGGCGGCCTTCGTTGTCGCGCGTATTGCCGTTGCTGAAATTCGCGTTGGCGCGAAACACGCCGACACCCGCACCGGGCGCCCAGCGCATCATGCGATTGTTCGGAATGTCGCTCCAGAGCAGCTGATCGGCGGCCGGAAAATACACCGGCCCCTCGTTCCAGAGACAATCGCCCGCGATCTTCTGCAGCGGTGCGTTCGCCTGAATCAGCCAGCGAAAGCGCGCATCATGGATTTCATACTCGTTCTTGTTCATTCGTCATCCTGACTGATCGCGCGCTTTCGATCGCGTTGCGCGTCTAGTGATGCCCGTGATCGCGTTTGGGCAGTATGTGCAACTCGTCTTCCAGATAAGTCTGCACGATCGCGCGGAACGTGGTCTCGCCGCTGAAGCCCAGCTTTTTGGCGTGGCGCACGTTCCAGCTCGACGGCCAGCTGCTGACGATGCGCTCGATCGTCTCGTCCGGCGCCCATTCGATACGGGCCACAGCCTTCGGCCCGGCGAACTGGCTCAGCGTTTCGACCATTTCGTCGACGGTCACGCACACGCCCGGCAGATTCACCACACGCGTATGACCGAGCGCCGCCGCGTCGATTTCCGCGCCCACCACGATGTTTTCGATCGCGATACGCGGCGACAGCAGCCACACGCGCGTCGCGCCGCTCACCGGCACCACGCTGATCTCGCGATTGAGCGGCTCGCGAATGATGCCGCTCGCAAACGACGACGCCGCGCCGTTCGGCTTGCCCGGCCGCACGCTGACCGTGGGCAGACGCAGCACGCGCCCGTCGACGAAACCGCGCCGCGAATAATCGCTCAGCAGCAGCTCGGCCATCGCTTTCTGCGTGCCGTATGACGACTGCGGATTGAGCGCGGTATCGTCCTGCACCTCTTCGGGAATGTCGCCGCCATAGACCGCCACCGAACTCGTGAACACGAGGCGCGGCGCATGGCCGCGTGCGCGGCACACTTCGAGCAATTCGCGCGTGGCGTCGAAATTGATGCGCATGCCGAGCTCGAACGCCGCCTCGGCCTCCGCGCTCAGAATCGCGGCGAGGTGGAAGATCACGGCCGTCTCGCCGTCGATCACGCGCTCCAGCACGGCGCGCTCCGCAATATCGCCTTCCTCGATGCGCACGCGCGGATCGTCGGGGCCTTCTGCGCGCGTCACGTCGAGCAGCACGATTTCGTCGATGCGCTGCTGCACGCCGCCAATCTTCAACGACTCGCGCGCAAGCAGTTCGCCCGCGAGTCGTTGGCCGAGAAATCCTGCACCGCCGGTAATCAGCACTTTCATAGTCGAACGCTCCGTTCAAGCCTGATGGAATGCACCGCGTACCGCGCACGCACGAACGACTGCCTCAGGCGCGCGCCTTCATCGCACTTTCACCGTGTTTCATCGCGGTTTCATCGCGGTTTCATATAAGGCCGGATCCAGCCGAGCCCGTCCGACGCTTTCGCGCGCGGCCAGTACTCGCAACCGATCCAGCCGGTATAGCCCAGTTCGTCGATGAGCGAAAAGAGCCACGGATAATTGATTTCCCCGCTATCGGGCTCGTGCCGCTCGGGCACGCCCGCCACCTGAATATGCCCGATCCGCGCGATATCGCGCTTGAGCTTGACCGCGAGGTCGCCCTCCATGATCTGGCAGTGATAGCAATCGAACTGCACCTGCAGATTGGCCGCGCCGATTTCGGCACAGATCGCGTGCGCGTCGTCCTGACGATTGAGCAGATAGCCCGGCATGTCGCGCGTGTTGATCGGCTCGATCAGAATCGTGATGCCTTCGCCGCGCGCGGCCTGCGCGGCGTAGTCGAGATGCTTCAGATACAGCTCGCGCTGCTGCGCACGCGTGTCTTCGGAAGCGACGATGCCCGCCATCACATGCAGCTTGCGATTGCCGAGCACGCGCGCGTAATCGAGCGCCTTGTCGATACCGCGGCGGAATTCGTCCTCGCGGCCAGGCAGCGCGGCGAGACCGCGTTCGCCTGCGGCCCAGTCGCCGGGCGGCGCGTTGAAAAGCGCCTGCGCGAGGCCGTTTTCTTCGAGCCGCGCCTTCACTTCGGCGGCGGGATGGTCGTACGGAAACAGATATTCCACGGCATCGAACCCATCGTGCGCGGCGGCGGCGAAGCGGTCGAGAAACGCGTGCTCGTTGTACATCATCGTGAGATTCGCGGCGAAGCGAGGCATCTAGACACTCCGGTAACGGATGCGGGCGCAATCCAGCATGCTAGCGAGATTGGCGACGCCAGTGAAGTCCTCGACGCAATGGCTGGGCGAATGCACGGGCAAGGAAGCGGGGGCGGGAGTGTGGGCGTTCATGAGGCTGCGTGGCCCGTCACGCTCGACGCGGCAGCGACGACTGCGCAGCCGCAGCGCATGAGCGGGAGCATCGGCATGTCCTGGCCCATCATACAAATCGGTGCGCGAACGCAGCCATTCGCGATAACCCTGAGACCGGTAACATGCGTGCGAACGACGTAACCGATCACGCATTTTCCGGCGCATCATGCGCCCATTTGCAGCGATTTCGCCGGAAAAACAGCCAGAATGCGCGCGGCGGCGCGTTCTACCTGTACCATTGAGTCACGCGCGCGGCGATACGCCTCGCATCGCGCTGCTGCTATCCAGCCGTTTCCCGGTGCTTCGTCGCGCCTCTTCGCCCTCTTTCGAACTACCCGCCTCAACTTCTTCTGCCGGTGATTTCCCTTTCTCGACTTCCGCTCCTCGTTTCCGCCCTCCTGCTCGCCGGCCTGACGGCCACGGCGAGTTTCGCCGCAACGACGCCTCGGCATCGCGCCGATCCGCATGTCCACGCGGCCGCCAAGAAGAAGAAAATCACCCGCAAGCCGCGTTCGGCGCAGCGCACCGTGCCCGCGCTCGCCGCGGCGAAAACGCCTGATGCGAAGCGCCGCGGCAAGCGCGCGAAAACGAAGCCGTTGCCGCACGGGCATGCCGCTCACCGTTCGATCGCGCAAAGCAAGTCGCACGTCAAGCCGCATGCGAAGGTGCACGCGAAGCCGCACGTTAAGGCGCATCCGAAAGCCCACTTGAAAGCGCCGGCCAAACGTCACCACGCGAAACCGCCCGTCACGACCGCGCAAGCCGAGTCGCCGAATTTCGCGCCGACAATCATTCCGTACGTCGCGCCGCAAACGAGCGTGTCGACCACCGCATCAGCCACCCAGGGCCCGCATCTGCTCGCGCGCTGCGGCTACACGCCGGCTTCACGCAAGCGGCTTTTCTCGCGCTCGGTGTTCATCGTCGACGAACAGACGCACACGCCGCTGTTCGCGCGCAACGCCGACGCCGTCGTGCCCATCGCCTCGGTGTCGAAGCTGATGACGGCCGTGGTCTGGCTCGACCAGAATCACGCGCCGCTCGCGCGCCGCATCGACGTGACCGACGCCGATCTCGACACGCTCAAGTTCACGCATTCGCGACTTACCGTCGGGTCGAGCCTCACGCGCGCGAACATGCTGCATATCGCGCTGATGTCGTCGGAGAACCGCGCGGCGTCGGCGCTGTCGCGCGACTATCCGGGCGGCCAGCCCGCCTTCGTCGACGCAATGAACGCGAAGGCCGCGAGCCTCGGCATGCCGCACACGCACTTCGTCAACGCCACGGGACTCTCGCCGCAGAACGTCTCGACGGCGCGCGAACTCGCGCGGCTCGTGCGCGCGGCCAACGGCTATCCGCTGATCCGCCGCTATTCCACCGATCATCAGGAACGCGTGCCCACGGGACGCGGGCAGCTTCAATATGTGAACAGCAACCGCCTCGTGCGCTACAACCGCGTGCAGGCGAGCTTGCAGAAAACCGGCTTCATCAACGAGTCGGGCCACAACATGGTCATGCGCATGATGGTGCACGGCCGCCGCCCGGTGATCGTCACGATGCTCGGCAGCGCGAGCGCCGATGGCTCGCGTCTCGACGGCGAGCGCATCCATCACTGGCTCAACTGTTCGCTGCGTTAAAGGCGAACCCGCGCGTCCGCGTGCGTGAGAACCCACGCGGACGCGCCGTGCCGAACCGGCGTTACTCGTTCGACCCGGTGTAACGCACCACTTCCACCCAGTTCGCGCCCTTGCCCACGGGCACCTGCCCCGTTTCTTCGAGCGCGCCCGTTTTCGCATCGATGCGATACACGCTCATCTGCGTCGACAACTGGCCGACCGCGAACAGCCAGCGCCCCGACGGATCGATATTGAAGCCGCGCGGCTGCTTCTGCGTGGCATAGGTGCCGATGCGCGCGAGCTTGCCCGTCGCGCGATCGACGCGATACGCGCCCAGCGTGCTCGACGTGCGCTCCGACGTGTAGAGAAATTGCCCGTCGGGCGTCAGGTGCAGATCCGCGCCCCACGGCTTGTCGCCATGAAAATCGGCGGGCAGGATCGAGACGGTCTGGATCGGCTTGACCGTATCGTGCGCGCGGTCGAACGCGAGCACGTGCAGTTTGCCGTCGAGTTCGTCGATCAGATAGACGAAGCGGCTGTCCGACGAAAACACGAAATGGCGCGGCCCCGACTTCTCGGGCAGCGCATACGCGGGCGCGGCGTCCTCGGTCAATTGACCGGTCGTGGCGTCGAAACGCAGGCGCAGCCACGCGTCGGAACCGAGCACGGACGCAAACGCGTAACGGTTGTCCGCCGACGTGCGGATCGCGTGCGCCATCGGCCCGGTCTTGATCGTCTGCTGCACGTCGCCCGCCACGCCGTTCTCGCCGATGCGGTTCACCGCAAGCTGGTTGCCGCCATACGAGGCCGACAGCAGATAGCGGCCGGTCGCGTCGGTCGAGAGATAGGCCATGCTTTCGGCGAGCGGCGCGCGGCCGAGTTCGGCGAGCCGCCCGTCGAGCGGATTGATCGCGAAGCTCACCACGCGATACGGCTGCGAGCGCAGACCGGCGTACAGACGGCGATGGTCGGGCGACAGCGTCATCGGCATGACCGTGCCGCCGACCGGCACCGTCTCGACGGCGGCGAGCGTGCCCGCGCTTTCGTCGACGCGAAACACCGAGATGTTCTGGCTATCCGCATTCGACACATAAACAAAGGTCGCCGCGTGCGCCGCCACCGCGCCCGCGACGCCCAGCACCGCGCCCATCACTGCCTGCGCCATTTTCTTCCTGTTCAAATTCGCCTCCCCGGGCTGTTGTAGTCGGGGGCGCCACTGTTAACATCATCACCGCGGCGCCCGTCATGTTGTCGAACAACTTGGCGAACAATTCCACAAGCGCGCGCCCCGCTCAATACCACGTTTACCCTGAATTCAACCGAAACATGCGCCGAGACGATTGCTCCGCCGCCGTAAGACATTGTAGGATGCCTTCTGACAAGTCGGCTCGATGTCTTACAACTCGCGCCGCTCGGAGACATTACGCGGAGACGCTCGCCCGTTCCCCCGCGCACGAACCAAGGTGAACCCATGCCGTTGAGCCGTACCGCCAACCCGGCCGCCAGCGCAGCCGATGCCGCGAGCCGCACGAAAGTCCGCTACGTCATCCTTGCGCTGATCTTCGTCATCACCACCCTCAACTACGCGGATCGCGCGACGCTCTCGGTCACCGGTTCGGCGATGCGCGCGGAGTTCGGCTTCGACGCCATCCGCATGGGCTACATCTTCTCGGCGTTCAGTTGGGCCTACGTGCTCTCGCAACTGCCCGCGGGCTGGATTCTCGACCGCTTCGGCGCGCGCCGCGTCTACGCCACCAGCATCTTCCTGTGGTCGCTGTTCACGCTGCTGCAAAGCGCGATCGGCGTGCTCGGCAGTACGGCGGCGGCCGTCGCGGCGCTGTTCGCGCTGCGTTTCGTGATGGGCGCGGCGGAAGCGCCCGCGTTCCCGGCCAACGCGAAAGTGGTGGCGAGCTGGTTCCCCACCCAGGAACGCGGCACGGCGTCGGCAATCTTCAATTCGGCGCAGTATTTCGCGGCCGTCGTCTTCACGCCGCTGATGGCGTGGGTCACGCACGCCTATGGCTGGCACCACGTCTATCTGATGATGGGCGTGGCCGGGCTGCTGCTCGCCTTCGTCTGGCTCAAGGTCATGAAGAATCCGGCGAACCATCCGGGCGTGAATCCGCAGGAGCTGGAGTACATCGAACAAGGCGGCGGCCTCGTGAACGGCCATCTGCGCAAGTCGCGCGCTGCGGACGATGCCGGCCGGACGCAAACGGCGGGCAACGGCTGGCGCATCATGCGTCAGTTGCTGTCGAACCGCATGCTGCTGGGCGTGTATCTCGCGCAGTACTGCATCAACGTCATCACCTACTTTTTCCTGACGTGGTTCCCGATCTACCTCGTGCAGGCGCGCGGCATGACGATCCTGCAAGCGGGCCTCGTGGCGTCGCTGCCGGCGGTCTGCGGCTTTCTCGGCGGGGTGCTGGGCGGCGTGATTTCCGATTCGCTGATTCGCGCGGGCTGTTCGCTCACGCTGGCGCGCAAGGCGCCGATCGTGGGCGGCATGGCGCTGTCGGCGTGCATCGTCGGCTGCAATTATGTGCAGAGCGACTGGCTCGTGGTGCTGCTGATGTCGCTCGCGTTTTTCGGCAAGGGCATCGGCGCGCTCGGCTGGGCCGTGGTCGCCGATACCGCGCCGAAGGAAGCCATCGGCCTCTCGGGCTCGATCTTCAACATGTTCGGCAACGTGGCCGGCATCGTCACGCCGATCGCGATCGGCTACCTCGTGGCGAAAACCGGCTCGTTCGACGGCGCGCTGGCCTTCGTCGGCGTGAACGCCGTGATCACCGTGATCAGCTACCTCGTGATCGTGAAGGAAATCAAGCGGGTCGAGCTGGTGTGAACCCGCCTGCGGCGCGCTTTATCCGCCGCCCGTCGCCCGACAGGTCACGCGCCGTGCGCGCCCTTTCCCACCATCTCGGGCGACATCCACATCAACTCCCAGATATGGCCGTCGGGGTCTTCGAAGCTGCGGCCGTACATCGCGTCGCCATAGTCCGTGGGCGGACGCTTCGACGTGCCGCCCGCCGCGAGCGCTTTCTCCGTGAGCGCATTGACTTCGTCGCGCGACTCGCATGAGAGACAGACCAGCACTTCGGTCTGCTCGCGCGCGTCGACGAGCGGTTTGTCGGTGAAGCCGCGCATGAAGTCGGGCGTCAGCAGCATGGCGAAGATGTTTTCGCCGATCACCATGCAGGCGGCCTGCTCGTTGGTGAATTTCGGCTCGAACGTAAAGCCGACCTGAGCGAAAAAGTCCATCGAGCGCTTCAAGTCGCGCACGCCCAGATTGACGAAGATGTGCTTGTGCATAGGCGTTTCCCTGGCGGATTCATTTCGACGACGACGCGTTTGCCACCACGTCGATTTCGCGGCACCAGCGGCAAGCGCGGCTCCGACACGCAATCTAGCGTGGAATCGCGCCCGGCTCAATCCGTCGATGTCCGGGCATCGTCCATTCATTGCGCCGTTAGCCGCGCATGAAAAACGGCACGCTGCCACGCCTTCCTTTTCAATCGCCCTGCATCGCATCGCAACGCGCCCGGCGCACGAAGTTGATCGCGGACGGATAATCGCATTCGGCCAGTCGCGCAAAAACCGCCGTCGGCCTGAGCCGCGCGTCGCCGAGTTCCTGACAAGCCCCATGCCCACCTCGCGCCGGGATTTCCCCAGGCTGACACGGGACGAAATCGGGCATTAAATAAATCAACTTGATTTATTTAGTCGCCGACGAACGCCGCACACCGTCCGGTCGACACGCATCGAGAGCTACGGAGGAGACGCGTGAGAAGTCCGCATGTCGGTCAAGGCAGCAATTCGGCCAATGTCCGCCGCTTCAACGAGCGTCTGCTGCTGCAAGCGCTGCGGCGCGCCGGCGAGGCGTCGAAGGCCGACCTCGCGCGCCTCGCGAACCTCACCAGCACGGCGGTGGGCAGCATCATCACGTCGCTGATCGACAATGGTCTGATCGAAATGAGCGGCCGTCGCCTCGACGGCGGACGCGGCCAGCCCGCCTCGCTGCTGCGCCTGTCGCCGCGCGGCGCATTCGCCATCGGCGTGCGTCTGGACCGGACCAACATCGAAACCGTGCTCGTCGATTTCGCGGGCCAGATGATCGGCCGCCGCTCGCATGACATGCTGCTGCCGCAACCCGCGCTCGCGCAGGAAATCGTGCAGCGCGACATCGCCGAACTGTCAGGACTGCTCGACAAGGACGAGCGCCGCCGCCTCGCGGGCATCGGCGTGGCGCAGCCGTACAACCTCGGCAGCTGGCTGCGCGAACTGGGCCTGCCCGCCGATACCTTCAGCGTCTGGAGCGACGTCGATTTCGCCGCCGAGCTGGGCCGCGCGACCGGCCTACCCGTGTTCAGCGAAAACGACGGCAACGCCGCCGCCATCGCCGAAATCTTCTACGGTTGCGGACGTCAGCGCGACGATTTCCTCTATCTGTTTCTCGGCCCGGCGATCGGTGGCGGCGTCGCCATCGACGGCGATTGCGTGCGCGGCCTGACCGGCAACGCGGGCGATTTCGCGGTGATGCCGGTGCCGCCCGGCAACCTGCCTTCGGCGCACAAGCCCGACGGCAAATGGGACATCCTGCTCTCGCGCGCGTCGCTGATCGCGCTGCGCCGCCATCTGCAATATTGCGGCGAGACCGTCGACAGCCGCGCCGATCTCGAAGCCTGCATCGCGCGCCGGCATCCGGCGGTCGAGGAATGGCTCGACGATTGCATCGACGCGCTCGCGCCCGCGCTGCGCGCCGCGCTCTGCGTGCTCGACGTGCCCGCCGTGGTGCTCGACGCCGACGTGGACGCGGGCCTCATCGACACGCTCATGCAGCGCCTGCGCGTGGCCGTGGCCGCCACCGCCCCCGAGGCGCGCGGCACGCCCGCGCTGGTGCGCGGCACCTTCGGCCCCGACGCGGGCGCGCTCGGCGCGGCCACGCTGCCGATGTTCTTCAACTTTTCGCCGCGTGCAGGCATCCTGATGGGCGCCGGCGCACAAACCAACGTACAAGCGCAGGAGGAGAGCCATGTCGAGCTCTGAGACGACGCCGCCGCTGCTGGAAATGCGGGGCATCAGCAAGACCTTTCCCGGTGTGCGCGCGCTCGACAACGTGCGCCTCTCGGTCTGGCCCGGCGAAGTGCATTCGCTGATGGGCGAGAACGGCGCGGGCAAGTCCACGCTCATGAAGATTCTCTCGGGCGCGTATCAGGCCGATCCCGGCGGCGAGATTCTCATCGAAGGCAAGCCGGTGACGATCGACGGGCCGCTCGCCGCGCGCGAACTCGGCGTGGCCGTGATCTATCAGGAACTGAGCCTCGCGCCGAATCTGTCGGTGGCCGAAAATATCTACGCGGGCCGCGAATTGCGGCGCGGCAACTCGCGCTTCGGCATGGTCGATCGCGCGGCGATGGAGCGCGGCTGCGAAGACGTGCTGCAACGCCTCGGCGCCACCTTCGGCCCGACCACGCTGGTCGGCTCGCTCTCGATCGCCGAACGCCAGCTCGTGGAAATCGCGCGCGCCGTGCATACCGAAGCGCGCATCATCGTGATGGACGAGCCCACCACGCCGCTCTCCTCGCGCGAAACCGAACGCCTCTTCAAGCTGATCCTGCAACTGCGCGAAGACGGTCTCGCGATCATCTACATCAGCCATCGCATGGCCGAAATCTACGAGCTGTCCGATCGTGTTTCGGTGCTGCGCGACGGCAGCTACGTCGGCACGCTGATGCGCGACGCGCTGAGCGCCGAAAGCCTCGTCAGCATGATGGTGGGCCGCGATATTTCGGGCTTCTACAAAAAGGCGCACGCGCCCTACGATCCGGGCAAGGTCGTGCTCACCGTGCGCGACGTCGCCGACGACAAGCGCGTGCGCGGTTGCAGCCTCGATCTGCATGCGGGCGAAGTGCTCGGCATTGCGGGGCTCGTTGGCGCGGGCCGCACGGAACTCGCGCGCCTGATCTTCGGCGCGGAACCGCGCGTGCGCGGCGAGATCTCGATCGACGGCAAAACGCTGCACGTCCACACGCCGCGCGACGCGATCAACGCGGGCCTCGTCTATCTGACCGAAGACCGCAAGCATCAAGGCCTCTTTCTCGACATGAGCGTGCGCGACAACATCAACGTGTCCGTGGCGGGCCGCGACGCGCGCTTCGGCGTGCTCGATCTCGCGCGCGGCTCGGCGCGCGCGAAGGAGTCGATCCGCGCGCTGACGATACGCGTGCCGAGCCCGCGCGTGAACGTGGGCGCGCTCTCGGGCGGCAATCAGCAGAAGGTGCTGCTGTCGCGTCTGCTCGAAACGAAACCGCGCGTGCTGATCCTCGATGAACCGACGCGCGGCGTGGACATCGGCGCGAAGTCGGAGATCTACCGCATCATCAACGACCTCGCCAAAACCGGCGTGGGCATCATCGTGATTTCGAGCGAGCTGCCCGAAATCATCGGCGTGGCCGATCGCGTGCTCGTCATGCGCGAAGGCCTGTTCGCCGGAGAACTGGGCGGCTACACCGGCAGACCCATCGGCCAGGAAGCCATCATCGAACTCGCCACCGGCTCGCAGGGCGCGCTGGACGAAGCCGCGTAAGCGCCGCGCCCGACGCGCATCGCCCCGTCAAAAGAGATATTGAGGAGCACGACATCATGAAAAGCATTCTTCCCCGCCATGCGGCCGAGGCCACGCCTGCCCAGGGCGCGCAATCCACGCGCGGCCAGACCGTTGACGGCCATCGCGCGCGCATGAAGTCGATCATGCGCACGGCGGGCATGCTGCCCGTGCTGGTGCTGCTGTGCATCGGCTTCGGCCTGCTCACCGACGGCTTTTTCTCGCTCGAAAATCTGTCGATCGTCACGCAGCAGGCGTCGATCAACATCGTGCTCGCGGCCGGCATGACCTTCGTGATTCTCACGGGCGGCATCGATCTTTCGGTGGGCTCGATTCTGGCCGCGTCCGCCGTGGCCGCGATGCTCGGCTCGACCATCGTCGGCTGGGGCTGGCTGGGTATTCCGGCCGCGCTCGGCGTGGGTCTCGGCTTCGGGCTCATCAACGGCGCGCTGATTTCGCTGCTGCGCCTGCCGCCCTTCATCGTCACGCTCGGCTCGCTCACGGCCGTGCGCGGCGTGGCGCGTCTGATGGGCCACGACACCACCATCTTCAATCCGCAGCTCTCGTTCGCCTTCATCGGCAACGGCACGGTGTTCGGCGTGCCCTGGCTCGTGATCATCGCGCTCGTCGTGGTGGCCGCGTCGTGGTTCGTGCTGCGCCGCACGGTGCTCGGCCTGCATATCTATTCGGTGGGCGGCAACCCGGAAGCGGCGCGTCTCTCGGGCATCAAGGTGTGGGCGATCGAGATGTTCGTCTACGCGGCCTCGGGCCTGCTCGCCGGGCTCGGCGCGGTGATGTCGGCGGCGCGCCTCTACGCCGCCAACGGTCTGCAACTCGGCCAGTCGTACGAACTCGACGCCATCGCCGCGGTGATTCTCGGCGGCACGAGCTTCGTGGGCGGCGTGGGCTCGATCGTCGGCACGCTGATCGGCGCGCTCATCATCGCGGTGCTGTCGAACGGCCTCGTGCTGCTCGGCGTCTCGGACATCTGGCAATACATCATCAAGGGCCTCGTGATCGTCGGCGCCGTGGCGCTCGACCGCTATCGCCAGCGCGGTTCGGCCCGCACCTGATTCCTCGCTTTCCCTTGCAGCACGCAGCACGTTGACACAGCACGTTGACACAACACACCAACACGACACACGACATAACTCGAAGGCACCCTCAGGAGACATCATGCTGAAAAAGAAAACCGCCGTTGCCGTCGCCGTTCGCACCGTTGCCGCCCTCGCCCTGGGCTGCGCCCTGCAGGGCGCGCACGCCGCCGACAAGCAGTTGAAGTCGATCGGCATCACCGTGGGTTCGCTGGGCAATCCGTACTTCGTGACCATCGTGCAAGGCGCGGAAGCGAAGGCCAAACAGATCAATCCGAACGCGAAGGTCACGGCCGTGTCCGCCGACTACGATCTGAACAAGCAGTTCACGCAGATCGACAACTTCATCTCGGCGCACGTCGACATGATCCTGCTGAACGCCTCCGATCCGAAAGCCATCGAGCCCGCCGTGCGCAAGGCGCGCGCGGCCGGCATCGTGGTGCTGGCCGTGGACGTGAGCGCCGCGGGCGCCGACGCCACCGTGCAGACCGACAACGTGAAGGCCGGCGCGATCTCCTGCGAATACCTCGCGAAGAAGATCAACGGCAAGGGCAACGTCATTATCGAAAACGGCCCGCAGGTCTCGGCGGTGATCGACCGCGTGAACGGCTGCAAGCAGGTGCTCGCGAAGTCGCCGGGCATCAAGATTCTCTCCGACGATCAGGACGGCAAAGGCTCGCGCGAAGGCGGCATGAACACGATGCAGGGCTACCTCACGCGCTTTCCGAAGCTCGACGGCGTATTCACCATCAACGATCCGCAGGCGATCGGCAGCGACCTGGCCGCCAAGCAACTGCACCGCAGCAATATCGTGATCACCTCGGTGGACGGCGCGCCCGACATCGAAGCCGCGCTCAAGGGCGACACGCTCGTGCAGGCGTCCGCGAGCCAGGACCCGTGGAAAATGGCGCAAACCGCCGTGCAGGTCGGCTACGACATCATGAACGGCAAGAAGCCCGCCAATCCGATGATCCAGATGACGCCCGCGCTCATCACGCGCGACAACGTCGGCAGCTACAAGGGCTGGACTTCGCCGCACTGATTCTTGCGCTGAGGCTTGAAGACAAACGGGCGGCCGATCAGGGCCGCCCGTTTTTTTGCATCGATCGAAAGCCGCTGAGGTCGCCGGATTACGTTGCTTCGCGCGCTGCCGCCACAACCGGGGCGGGAAACGGCGCCATGCCCGGCCCGCGATACCAGCGCCCGAAATCGTCGGCGGGCATCGGCTTCGCGTAGAAGAAGCCCTGAATCCAGTTCGTGCCGCGCGCGCACAGATAATCGAATTGCGCCTGCGAAGCCACGCCTTCCGCCACGAGTTTCGCATCGAGACTGTGCGCGAGACCGATGATGCTGTCGAGCACCACGGCGCTGCGCTCCTGCGCATCGATGGTCAGCACGAAGCCGCGATCGATCTTCAGGATATCGAACGGAAATTTCTCCAGATACGAGAGCGAGCAAAAGCCCGTTCCGAAGTCGTCGATGGCCACGCGCACGCCGTCGCGGCGCAGCGCCACGAGATTGCGCTGCGCCACGTCGGTATTGCGCACCAGCGAACGTTCGGTGATTTCCAGCACCACCTCGATGCCGCGTCCGCCAATGCTGCGCGTGAAGTTGCGCACGTCGGGCAGCAGCGCCTCGCTCGACAGATGTTCGGGCGCGAAGTTGATACCGAGGTGAAAACCCGGCAACGTCGCCCATTTCATGACGTCCTGGGCAATCAGCGTGAGCAGATGCTGCGTGAGCGGCACGATCACGTGCTCTTCTTCGGCAGCCTGAATGAACTCGTCCGGACGCACCGTGCCGATGCCGGGCCGCACCCAGCGCAGCAGCGCTTCCGCGCCCTCGCAGCGCCCGCTCGCCACGCCGAACAGCGGCTGATATTCGACATGAAATTCGCCCGCGCGGATCGCGCGCAGCAGTTGCTCGCGGCGCGACCGGCGGCTTTGCTGCACGCGATACACGAGCCAGACCAGCAGCGCGGCGAGCAGCGCCGTCCACGGCAGATAGCGAAACAACAGCACACGCCATGTCGCGTTCAACCGTTCGGGCAAGCCTTGCAGACGCAGTTCGATCACGCTGCCGTCCATCGTGCGGCGCACGTCGGCGAGCAGCGGCGCGGATTCCATCGGGCTGTCGCCGCCCGCCTCGTCGCGCGCGGGGTCGCCGCCAGCGGGAATTTCGTGCAGCGCGGGCCCGGTGCCCACGCGCAGCGTCGCCTGCCGGAACTCGTTATGCGGCGCGGCCGCGTGCAGCAGATCGAGCAGATACTGCGAGTCCACCGCCGCGACCACGTTGCGGCCGCCGATGGCGCGCACGGCCACCAGCAGCGCGGGCCGGTTCGCGACAAGCGGCGTGCCCGGGACGATCATCAGCCAGTCGCCGCGCGGCGTGCGCACGTTGCCGTTGAGGAAGGTCTCGACCGCGATCGACTGATTGCCGGTCGCCGACGAGCAGGCGACGTGATCGCTGTCGAGAATATTGAGCGTGCGCACATAGGGCTGCGTCGCGGCGGCGAGCGAGAGTTCGCGCGACAGCGTCTCGCACGGCGCGCCCGCATGCGGCGCGACCGAGCGCGCGGCGTCGCGCGCCTGCTCGACGATCGCCATCACCTGATTGACGACGAAGTTCGAGGCCAGCGCGGCCTCGCTGCGCCCGATGCGTACGGCTTCGTAGCGCGTGAGCAGTACGCAGAGCACGAGCGGCACGCCGGCGGCGAGCGCGATCACCAGCCCGCGCGCGGCCAGCTTCGCGAGCCACGCGAGCATGCCGGGTGCATCGGAAGAACGGGGTGACTGAAACGGCACAGGTTTCTCCGTCGCGACGCGCGAAATGGCGTGAGCCTTGCCGGAACGTTACACCAAGGGACAGAATGAGGAGCGCACACTGCTCCGCAGCCGGGAGACGCGCATGTTCACGGCGATGCCCGAAAACCGCGCGCTCAGGCGCACTCGATGCGGTTGCGGCCGCCCTTCTTGGCGCGATAGAGCGCCACGTCGCTGCGCGAGAGCGCGGCTTCGGCGGCGCTGTCGTCGGCGCTCATCTGCGTGATGCCGATGCTCACGGCGAGCGTGACCGGCCCGGCGACGCTGAGCAGCGGGTCGACGGCGATGCGGTCCTGAATGCGGCGCGCCACGCGGCACGCGCCTTCCACGTCGGCGCCGTCGAGCAGAATGGCGAACTCCTCGCCGCCGATGCGGCCCGCCACGTCGCCCGCGCGCAGATGCGTGCGCAGGATTTCGGCGAAGTGGCGCAGCGCGTCGTCGCCGACCGCGTGGCCGAAGCGGTCGTTGATCGACTTGAAATGATCGAGGTCGCACATCATGACCGCCGCCACGTTGCCGATGCCGCCGAGTCCCTTCATGCCGACCATGCCCGTCACGCCGGCCGCGCTCGCCACGCGGCGCAGCAGCGCGAGCTTCGCTTCCACGCGCGCCATGAAATGACGCCGGTTCGCGAGCCGCGTGAGGCCGTCGGTGGTCGCGAACTCCTGCAACTCGGCTTCGATGCGCTTGCGCTCGGTGACGTCGGTGATAAAGCCGTGCCACACGGTCGCGCCATCGGCGAGACGGCGTGGCTTCGCATCGCCCTGACGCCAGCGCAAGCCCTGCTGCGGCAGACACACGCGATATTCGAGGTGCCACGGCGCGAGCACGGCCGCCGACGCCGCGAACGACGCGCGATACGCATCCAGATCCTCGGGATGCACGAGCGCCTCGATGCCGCTCGCGTCGGCCGCGACCTGCGCGGGCGTCAGTTCGTAAATCTCCGCGATCCCCGCACTCGCATACGGAAACGACACATGGCCGTCGCGCGCCTGATGGCACTGGAACACGAGGCCCGGCACTTCATTCGTCAGATTGGTGACGAGATTCACCGACTCGCGCAGACGCTCGGCCATTTCGCGCATCGAGGTGATATCGGTCGTGGTGCCGATCATGCGCAGCGCGCGCCCGTCCGCGTCGCGCGCCGTCACCTTGCCGCGGCTGCAGATCCACTTGTAGCTGCCGTCTTTACAGCGGATGCGGTGCTCGACTTCGTAGTGCGCGGTGCGGCCTTCGAAGTGCGCCTGCATGGTCGCCTTCACGTAATCGCGGTCGTCGGGATGCAGGCGCAGGAGGCTGTCTTCTACGCGGCTCGTCACTTCGTCGTCCTCGTAGCCGAGCATCGCTTTCCAGCCGGTGGAATAGCGGATCTCGCCCGTGACGACGTCGCGATCCCAGATGCCCGTGCCGCTGCCCGCGATCGCCAGCGCCAGCAGACGCTCGCGCGCACGCAGCGCTTCGACTTCGTCGTGCGCCGGCGGCGCCTGCACCGCGAGCGTGGCGATCACGCGCGCGAAATCGTCGAGGCTTGCGCGCTCGGCGGCGTTCAGCTCGCGCGGCGCGTGATCGATCAGGTAGAGCGTGCCGGGCGAGTCGCCGTTCGCGCCCGCCAGCGGCCAGGCGGCGACGAAGCGAAATGGCAGCGCGCTCGCGCGATTAAGACAGGCCTGCCAGGCCGGATCGCCCGCCACGTCGCTGACGACGATCGGTTCGCTCGCGAACGCGCCCGTTTGCGCGCCGCCAAGGCGTTCGGCGCGCTGCAGTTCGAGCAGCGCGTCGCGCAACGGTGCATCGACGCCCTCGCCCAGCCACGCTCCCGCGTGCGCGTCGTCACGCATGTGGCCCGGCAGCACGCAGGCGGAAGCCACGTTGAAGTGGCGCGCGATCACGCGCATCAAGGCGTCGAGCGGGGCCTCGCGGGCGACTTCATGAAGGGCTTCATGAGCAGGCGGCAACGCGCCATCGTCCATGCCGCGCACGCGCGCGCCGCCGCTTTTGGAGGCAGCGGGGGCAGTCGCGGATTCGACGGATGGCGGAGGGACGGCCATAGCGTTAGCACACAGACTGGAGGGGTGGAAAGGGTCAAAACGGCGCGGGGCCGACGGTTCGAGCGCGTAGTATAAGGCCTCAAATAAAGGCCTCAATTTTCGCCGCCAGTCCGCGCGCGCGTTATGGCACGCGCGCCTAGCTGTCGCCGCGGCGGCGGAACACCCACCAGCCGAGCAGCGCCGTGAAACTCGCCACCACCAGCACCATCAGCCAGAAGCCGTGCCGGTTCTCGGCGAGCGGAATGCCGCCCACGTTCATGCCGAAAAAACCCGCGACGATATTGATCGGCAAGGCGAGCACGGTCACCAGCGTGAGCGTGAAGAGCGTGCGGTTGTTCTGCTCTTCGAGACGCGCGGCGATCTCTTCCTGCAGGAGCTTGATGCGCTCGACCAGCCCCGCCATGTCGCCGAGCACGAGCGAGAATTCTTCGGTCGCCTCGCGCAGATCCTGCACGTCGGGCGATTGCAGCCAGCGCGGCGGACGCGCGAGCAGACGGAAGATCGAGCCGGGTTCGGGCGCGAGCATGCGCTGCAATCGTACGAGGATACGGCGCATGGCGGCCAGTTCGTGTCGGCTTTTCGAGCGGCGCGAGGCGAGGAACTGATCTTCGGCGCGATCCACGTCGATGCTCGTGCGGCGCACGATTTCCACCATCAGGTCGGCCTGATCGCGCATCAGATGAATCAGCAGTTCGGCGGGCGAGCGGAACGTCTCGCCATTGCGCACGTCGCCGCGCAAACGGTCGATCGAGCGCAGCGGCTTCATGCGCGCCGTCACCAGCAGGCGTTCGTGCGTATAGGACCAGAGCGTGGCGATCTGCGAAGGCGTCAGCTCGAAATCGAACATCACGTCGTTGACGACCGCGAACAGCGCGCCGTCCATGTGTTCGATACGCGTGGAATGCGAGCCTTCGACGAGCATTTCGAAAAAGCCGTCGGGCAGATCGAGATGCGAGCGCATCCACGAGGCGCTCGCGGCATGCGCGAGATTGAAGTGCAGCCAGTAGAAGGCGCCGTCGTCGGCCGGATTGGGCTCGGGCTGCACAGGCGCGCAATCGGGCGTGGCGAGATCCGCATTCTGGCGCGCGGCGGCGGCAAGCGCCGCCTCGGCGGCCTCGGCGGCCAGGGCGCGCGCATGCTGAAGCCCGCGCAGCACTTCCTCGCCGCTGACGGGCTGGCCCGGCTGGCCAGGCGTGAAGCGGAATCCGCATATCAGGCCCGACATGTCGGCGCCATAAGTTGCAATGGACGAAGCGAGATCCATGGTCGTGTGGCCGTTTGATCGCCGCAAGCATGCCACACGGGTGCTTTCGCGGGCAAGCTTGCACGCGCTCAAAGACACAAAACCGTCACATTTCGCCGATGTCCCGGCCAAACTCCGAGGCGCGTTCCGCCGAGTTTGCCGACCGCCCCGCTTACATCGCTACACGAAGATACACACGCGAACGGAATAGCACGGCGCGCCATGCGTTCATCTCCATGCAGGCCGACATGAATCCAACACGATCGATTCCGGTCACGCACCAACCTCACATTATCAGGAGTTCGAAATGTCCATTCGCCACGCCATGTTCGCCACCTTCATCGCGCTTGCCTCCGTGGGCGCCGTCACGCAAGCCTCGGCACAAGGCCTCACGCGCGCCGAAGTGCGCCAGCAGTTGATCGAAGCCGAAAACAACGGCTCGCGTTTCGTGACCGATGCGTCGTACCCGGACGTGAGTCCCGTGTTCGCGCAGCAAGTGGCCGCACAGCAACATCAGCAGCCGCCGCGTGTCGCGCAGACCGCGGCCGATCCCGTCGCGCAAAGCGGCATGGGCATGCCGATGCCCGGCACGAGCGAGTCGGGCGCGCCGCAAATGTGCGTCGGCCCGGCGAGCTTCTGCAATATCTATCAGGGTAGCTGAGCGCAGAGAAGACGCTGTTCGACACCGTGCAACGCCGACGCCCCGCTCTCGATGAGCGGGGCGTCGGCGTTCGCATGCGAACCATGACGCGGCAAGAGCGGTGCGGGCAATCCGCACCGCTACGTCATGAATACCGCGTCAATAGAGCTTCAATGCGGCGTCAGTTGCGAATAGACGTCGTGCGCGAGTTGCAGCATCACCTTGTGGTCGATGCCGCCGGACAGCGCGTAGCCGAAGTCGCCGTCGATCCAGTAGAACACGCTCACGGGGCCATCCTCGTAGAGCTTGAACGCCGTGGTGTTGCTGCTGGTCTTGCGGTGCGAGATGCACAGCGTCACGCGTTCGCCCTGCGCGTTGTGATACATGAACTGCGCGACTTCACCGTCGGGACCGGGCAGCAAACGGCCGCCCGCCAGCTCGAAACCGCTTTTCGCGAGCATGGGCGGATGCACGTCGGTGCCGAGCCGGTTCGCGAGCCATTGCACGAAGTCCTGCTCCTGATGGCTGCTCATGGTGTCCGGACGCCCGACTTCTGGCATGTAGACCACATGGGCGAGCGCGGCTTCGTGGACGAAGCTCATCGTCGTGTCGGCGCTCGCGGTCTGCTGATCGCCGCGACCGGCAGTACCCGGCATGAATGCCGCGCCGTAATGCGTGCCCCAGCCGATCCCCACGCCCAGCACCAGCGCGGCCGCCATGCCCGCGTATTTCGGCCAGTTGGCGGCCGCGCGCACGGGCGCTTTCAGCGCTGGGTTCAGCGTTCTGGTCGCGTCCACGCGCGCGGCAGGCGCTTCGCTCGCCGCGCGCAGACGCGCGGGCACCGGCTCGCTGAGCAGGCTGTCGAAGCGCTCATGCAGCAGGCTGTTCAGCGAAAAGAAGTCGCCGACACGCGCGGCGAGGTCGGGATTGCGTTCGAGCTCGCGCTCGACGTCGGCGCGGCGCGCTTCCGAGAGCGTGCCGTCCACGTAGGCGTGGATTTCGTCTTCGGTCACGGGAATTTGTTGCTCGCTCATCGCACCACCTTCAGATTCGCGCGCGGCACCGCGCCGGCCATGAGCGCACGCAGGCGCTCGCGTCCTCGCGACAGCCGCGACATCACCGTGCCGATGGGGACGTCCAGCGCCAGCGCCACATCGGCATAACTCATTTCTTCGAGGCCCACCAGCAGCACCACTTCACGCTGTTCGACCGGCAGCCGCTGCAACGCGAAGTCGAGATCGCGCACTTCGAGCGCGCCGGTCTGGGTCGCGGGCACGGCGTAGTCGGTTTCGGGCACGCTGTCGTCGTCGACGGAGACATGCGTGCCGCGCGCCGCCGACTTGCGCACCTGATTCACGAAGATGTTGTGCATGATCGTGAACAGCCACGCGCGCAGGTCGGTGCCCGCGCGGAACAGCTCGGTGCGCGCGATTGCGCGTTCGAGCGTGTCCTGCACGAGATCGTCGGCGAGCTCGCGGTTGTTGATCAGCGCGCGCGCATAGCGCCTCAGGCGCGGCACGTGATCGATCAGTTCGTCACGGATGTCCATGTTGCATCCTTCTCTGCCCTCTTTATTCGTGCGTGCGGCGCTCGCGACGCGAGGCGCCCTGCTGCGTGGCGACGTCGGCGGCGCGCATCAGACCGTGCGTCGCGGCATTGCCCGCGAGCACCCAGCGCGTGCCGTGCGACGTCCAGCCGAGCAGACGCAGCGCACCCACGCGGCGCGCGCTCCACTGCGGCGCGTCGGCCGCGAACCAGGCGCGCGCGCCCAGCAGCACGACCGGTTCGCCGTCGCCATTTTCGTAGACGTAGCGCGCGGCGCGCGCAAACGGACCCAGCTCCATCTTGCCCGCCGACACGAGCCGCAAGCCCGCCGAGGCCAGATCGAACGGCGCGGCGTCGGCGGCTGCATCGACGTGATAGATGTTATCGACGCTTGCGCCTTCATGGGCGTGATCGGCGCCGATTGACGCGGCCGGAGCCGCTTCCATCAGCGCCATGACGGCCGCGTTGTTCAGCGTGTGGTCGTCCGGTTCGGTCAGCGCCAGCCAGGCCGCGCCCGCCGCGAGCATCGCACACACCAGCGCGAGCGCGGCGGCGCGGCGGCGCCAGACCGCGCGCAGACCAAACCCGGCGCGCCGCGCCGGCATGCCGGACTGCGTGCCGGACTGCGTGCTCGCCAGGGCCGGATGCGACGCTGCGGCCGCGTGAAACGAGCGGCGCATCTGCGCATTGAGACGCCGATAGAACAGGATCCGATGCCATTCGCCGGGCCGCCGTGCCAGATAACGCCGCACGCGCGCGGCGTGCTCGCCGGCCAGCGAGCCGTCAGTGTAGGCCTGAATATCGGCCTCGGACACCGGCCGCTCGTCGGGCGGCCCTTGGGAAACCATGATCGTCGGCCTGCGTGGATGGAGATAATGGACTAACAGGCGGCCCGGCGATTTATTCCGGGCGGGGGCGAGAAAGGCAGGGACGAGGACGGGGAAACAGGAAGGAACCGCGTGGATTCAGCGCAGATTCAGCGCGTGAAGGCGAACACCTGCTCCGCGAACAGCAGCACGGCGACGAGGATCATCGCCACGCCCGACAACTGGCTGACGCGGCGCGCCGCGGCGGGCCGCGTGCCGAGCACGGCCTTCGAGCCGAACCCGACCACCGAATAGACGGACGCGCAATTGATCATATGCAGCACGCCCAGCGCGACGATCTGCGCGGACACCGACCAGCCGGCGTCGCGGCGCGTGAACTGCGGCAGGAGCGCGACGAACAGCAGAATCGCCTTCGGATTGAGGCCGCTGATCGCGAAACCGCGCATCGACCAGCCCCAGCGGCTCTGCCGTCCCGTTTTCGGACCGTCTTCCTGGCCCGCCGAGAGTTCGGCCGGATGCATCACCGTGCGTACGCCGAGCCACAGCAAATAAGCGCCGCCGACCACCGTCAGCACCGAAAGCAGCGCGGGCACGCTCGTGACCAGCGCGCCGACACCGGCCGCGACCACCAGCGTGATCGCGAGATAGCCCAGCAACATGCCGCCGACGGCCGGCGCGATCACGCTGCCGCGCAAACCCGCCGAAATCGCGTAGGCCCAGTCGGCGCCCGGCACCATGACGAGGGAGAACGAAACGATCCAGAACGCCGTCAACATGCTCACTTCCACTGCTGTACTTCCGGTAAGACGGGCGCCACCGCCCGAGGGCGCAAATCTTACGGTTTGCGCACCGGAATGTGCTCCCTATTTCTTGCCAGTCGGCGTCCTCAGGCGCTAATATTTCTCACATGGATGCCATTGACCGCAAGATTCTTGCCGAGATTCAGCAAGATGGACGACTTTCAATCACGGAACTCAGCGAACGCGTGGGCCTGAGCCTGTCGCCGTGCCAGCGCCGGCTGCGCGCGCTCGAGAGCGCCGAGGTCATCAGCGGCTATCGCGCCACCATCGACCCCGCCACCGTCGGGCTGAATTTTTCGGCCATCGTCTTCGCCACCTTGCGCGAGGGCAGCAGCGAGAACGTGCAGTCCTTCGAGGACGCGCTCATCGACATTCCGGAGATCACGCGCGCCGAACGCCTGTTCGGCGAGCCCGACTACATGCTGCACGTGGTCACGCGCGACCTGAAGGCGTTCCAGACGCTCTACGACCGGCGTCTGCTGCCGCTGCCCTGCGTGCTGCGCCTCACCTCCACGCTCGTCATGAAGAGCATTTTTCAGGACCGGCCGCTGCCGTTGTGAGGCGGCGTGCTTTCTCGCATGCGTGCGCGATGGCTTTTAGCGCGTGTGAATCGTGATCTGGAGTTCAGGGATGCGCTTGCGCAATCGGGCGACGAGCGCCGCGACTTCGGTAGCGTCGATTGCGGTTTCGGTGGTGAAATCGATGGTCGTGCCGGTCGTATTCGTCGCGCCCAGCAACGCGGCCGGGCCGGATGGCTGACCGTATCTGAAGCTTTGCGACCAGACCTCGCCTTCTCGTCGACTGGTGAATCTCAGCGCCGGGCAGGCGAAGTTGGCAACCGAAGGACCGAGTGAGCCGTGGTCGCCCCAGATCAGTTCCTGGAGTATGGCGTTGTCGTGCTCGTTCGACGACAGACACGGATAGAAGCCGGTCAGCGCTCGCTCGGCGTGGGAAATCGTATCGCCCAGATCCGGCGTGAGTCGCATGCCTCTGCCTGTGTCGGCGAGTTGGCCTTCTGTGCCGTTTAGCGTCAGCACGACGCTCAAGCCCGGCGCGCGGCTATATTCGACAACGCTTAAAGCAAGCAGTTGTGCACACACTTCGGCTGGCGAAAGATGCCGCGAAATAAAGAGCAGGTCGTTGTGATGCATCGTCGACTCACGCGCGCTGGACACGATGCATTGTCCGCGTTCTGTGCGGCGCTGTCGATTGAACGAAAATGGTGTTGTTCGATTATGCGAATGGGTTGCTCAAGCATGCGCGATCTGGAAGTCGCACAACGCGCGCTTTTGTAATGCCCGAATTATTCTTCACTACTCGTTGTCGACGACAACGCCACCGCAGCAGCGCGAAAACCCATGAACGCCGTTCAAAAACTCGACCTCATCGAGGTGATCCAAAAGAACCCCTGGAACACGCTCATTCTGAATCGCGCGGGCGATCTTGGCGTCGACGACTGGTGGCTCACTGCGGGCTGCATTGCGCAGACCGTCTGGAACTTCACGTGCGAGCGAGAGATTCACGCGGGCATTCGCGACTACGACTTGTTCTACTACGACCGCGACACGTCATGGGACGCGGAAAACGAAGTCATCTGCAAGGCGAAAAAACTGTTCTCCGATGTTCCCGTAGAAGTCCAGATCCGCAACCAGGCCCGCGTGCCGTTATGGTATGAAAACAAATTCGGCATCCCGTTCGGCCCGGTCGCACAAGCCTCCGACGGCATAGATCGATTCCCCTGTGCAACGGTCGCAATCGGAATCCGCCACCAGAACAATCGGCAATTCGAAGTCCATTGCCCCTTCGGCCTGACGTCGCTATTCGAAGGCACGCTAAAGCCCAATCGCGCACTGCCGATCCCGGCGGTCTACGCCGAAAAAACCGCACGCTGGAAGCGCGAATGGCCGCATCTTCGCATCGAGCCATGGTAGGACGAGCGCCAACCGAAGCGCTCGCCCATCCGCCAAAAACAGGCTCTGGCGAACTCGCAAATAACTTCAAAACCGCCACGCCAGCCGCCCGGAAATCGCATTGTCATGCGAGCCGCCGCCATACTGCCCGCTATACGCGACGCCCAGCGTCAGATTCTTTGCGACGCTCGCATCCAGGCCCAATTCGACCACCGCCGTATCCCGCGCGATCGGCACACCGGCCACCGAGAACGCCGACCCGCCATCGATAAACGCCAGTGTCGAAGTCGGTTGCGTATTGCCGAACGCATGCCGCCAGCCCGCCATCGCATGCGCGCTCACGCTCGCGAGCGGCAGTTCGCCGAGCCGCGTCGCCACTCGCAGACCCAGGGTCGAGAAGCCGATATTCTCCGTATCGCCCTGAGCCCGCAGCGCGCTCTGACCGCCGTTCTCCGAAAAGCCGTCGCTATGCAGATTCACATACGCCAGCCCGGCGAACGGTTCGACCGCGAAGCGATCGAACGGCACCGCGTAGCCCACTTCGCCGAACACCTGCGCGGCCTTCGCGTCGTAGTTCGCGCTGTCGTGATCGGAGAAGCCCGTGAAGGCCGGATAGCGATCCTCGCTCGCATCGTTCCAGGTGTACGCCGCGCCGAGCCGCACGCCGATCGGCCCGTACTGCGCGCCGCCGTACATCGCCACGTGATACGTATCGACCGATGCCGACGAGTTCAGCCCGTTCTCCAGCGAGCTGTGCGCAAAGCCGCCCGCCACGCCCACACGCCACCGGTCGTTCAGCGCCATATCCGCGCCGCCGATGAAACCAGCCGTGGTGCGGTCGAGGCCCGCGGCATTGGCGTCGCCCGCCAGCCGGCTATCCGCGCCGTAGCCCTGCGCCCAGACCACCGGCTGATACGGCGTGCTGTTCGCGCACGCGCCCTGCGAACCGCCGTGCACGCTGTCGCCCGACATTGCGCCTTGCGAGAGACGCGAATCGCACAGCGCCGGTCCCGACGACAGCGCCCCAAGCGGCCCGTCGGTCGGCGCGAGACCCTGACGCAGGCGGTCCGTGACCGCGTCACGCAGATAGCGCGTATCGAGCAGGAACACCGTCTTCGCATCCGAGATCAACTGGCCGTCGATCATGTTGTAGGCCTGGCGCGCCGTGGCGGCATCGGTCGCGAGGATCGACTGATACAGCGGGCCCGTCGTCGAGAGCGAGGCCACCGCCGTCGCCACGCTGCTCTGGTTCGGCGTCACCGCCACCGACGTGAACGGCTGGTCGTTGCGCGTGAGCGTCAGGTTGACGGTGTTCGGCGTATAGCTCAGCGACGGCGTGAGGAACGCGAGGTTCGAACTGACGCTCTGGAACGCGCCGCTCACGCCGCCCGCCGCCGTGAGGATCGGATACTGCGTCTGCGGCGACCAGGCGCCCTGGCCCGCGAGCACGCTGACCGCGCCGCCGTTGAGCGTCGCCGTGCCCGTCGCTGCGATCTTGCCCGCCTGGGTCGGCGTGGCCGCGACCTGGTAGTTCGATCCCGATTCGAAGGTCACGTTGCCCGCCACGTTCAGGCTCTGGCCCGGCGTGAGCGCCGCCGCGGTACCGCCGCTCTGCACGATCAGGCCGCCGACGGTGCCGGTGCCCGTGAGCGTCGCGCCGTTCTGCACGGTGGCCGTCGAATTGGCGGTCGAGCCGCTTACGTCGAGCGTGCCGCCCGCGACCGTGGTCGGGCCGCTATAGGTGCTGGTGCCGCCGAGCGTAAGCGTGCCGCTGCCCGACTTTGTCACCGAGCCCGTGCCCGTGAGCGAGCCCGCATAGCTGCCGCCGCCGTTCACGGTGAGGCTCGAACTGCCGAGCGAGACGCTCGAACCGGACGCGCCGTCGAGCGAGCCCACCGTCACGGCGAGCGGCGCGCCGCCGGTCGTGCCGAGCGCGAGCGTGCCGCCGTTCACGGTCAGGCCGCCGGTGCCCAGCGCCGTGTTCGAGCCGACCGTGAGCGTGCCGTCGTTGAGCGTCGTGCCGCCGCTTTATGCTGGCAACAAACCACGTAAACGCAACAAATTCATAAGGTTACGCGAGAATTCCGGCAAAAAATAACATGCCAACCACTGCGTATCGACGCCAATAGAATCAGATACTTACATGGGGTTTTAAACACTCAACCGACAATTAGCCGCTCGAATCGGAGACGCAAATTTCCAGGCGCAACGGGCGTCCTGCGCCCTCGTCGGTATGGGGGAAACTTCACGCGTGAATTTGACGCATAGTCGTCCTTGATAGACACCGACGCCAAGACAAGGGGCGATGATCGACGAAATTACAAGTCGACCTCGCGGAAGCCCAAATAGTGTCTCCCTGCGCGGCCAGACTCAATGCGTCCGGCATAATTTACCGACATCTCAACACACAAAACGGAATTCGGTTACATTTCGTCACATTCAGAGATTGCAATTACGTCGGCCACAACACGCGCGAACCGGTCGCGAACGTTTATCCGTGGGCGAGCGATCACAAATATGTGCTAAAGTTCGGGCGAAATTGTGCGTTATACCTACAATGAAATGGTTGACCCGAAGACGGGTCGGGGCGTGTTCACGGAGCGTTACGAGAAGCTCGGAGAAAAGGGGCAGGCCGCCTGTGATGCACGAATGATGTATTTGCGAGATCAGCCTCCGCCGATGTGGGTCGATCCGTACGCGAAGAAGTTGGATTGGAAGATCGATGACAAATGCAAAGACATCTATGAGATCAGGTTCAAAGCTCACGATCTCCAGCAAAGGCCAATGGGCTACTTTGGTCCAGCCGACGGGCAGTTTACGATCGTCATCTGGGTTACCCACAAAGGGAAGCAGTACAGCACAAGCAACTTTTGTGAAGTCGCTCGGACACGGTGGAATGCCGTTCGTGGAGGAACTGCAACCGTTAAAGAGATCGAGGTCGACTAAACCGAGTACAAGGCTACTAAAGCTCCGGTCGAAGACCTATCGATCAACGTTTGCGAAATCTGTTGCAGGCAATCAAATCGCTACGCAAATTCGTTTGCTACGAGAATCTGCCGGACTCTCGCAGGCCGAAATGGCTAAAAAGCTGGGCACGCGGCAAAGCGCCATTGCGAGGCTTGAAGATCCTGATTATGGAAGGCAGTCTTTGACGGTGCTTCATAAGATCGCGCAGGCGTTCGATGTCGCCGCGTGGATCGAGTTCGTCCCTTATTCGACGCTATTGAGACGCACCGCAGACCTGTCACCTGCCGCCCTTACCCCGAAGCCGTATACAAGCGAATTCGATGAGAGTGGCGAACCCAACACTTCGGTCGACGTAGTTTTTGATGGAAGCGTCATTTGCAAATCAAACTACGTTACATCGACCGCTGGGTCTATCTATATTGCAGGGAATGCTGGCATGCCACCACTTGCCATCACCAAACTCTAAGGTCACCTAATGGATAAAATTCTTACATCACAGGAGAACGGCGTAGAAGTCAAGGTCGAAATACCTGACAATACGCCGCGATACTCCGTTGACGGATTTGGACCCGCTCTTTTCGGATTCCCAAACACTACCTTGGCTGTTTATCAACAACAGCTGGCAGATCCGGCAGAGAAGGTACAACATCGCAAAGTGGTTTCATTGCTGACCATCCCGACGATCGCCATCCTAGAGCTCGCCGATAACATTCGAAAGACGATGAGCGAAAACAAGATTGCTGTAGAGCATGCGCTCGACCAAATGAAGAGCATTGTTAACGGCAAAGTCTAACTAAAAACCGCATCGAGTGATCGGCCGTGTATCAAAGCAAGTTCTATGGCGGCAACGCGTGGCGCGGGCCGCACACTTGGTGCTTTCGCGACGTCCGCATGGTCGTCGGCTCGCCGCAGCATGGCTGCGCCTACTTCGAGCGCGCTTACGATTCAGTGGAAGAGAGAGTGGAACGGTTCAGGAAGCGGCGCGGGAGTGCGCGCTGTGAGGCGGGGTAAATCGACAGATAAACGTTTCGAAAGCTTTGCGAAAGGTTTATGTCCTGATAGCGTGTGGTCTGGCTGCGGTCCCGACACTCCCGCATCCACTGGCAAGTAGCGCCAGGAGACTCGCACTAGCCGCCGCACCTGAACAATGCGGCGGCTTTTTTTCGTCACTGCGCTGCCGATGCTGCGCTCGCCGCGTTCGCGCTGCCCGCCTGCTCTCTATAGGCAAGAGCGATGTCGTCGGCGATCGAGTCGACCACCGCGTTTTGCAGATAGGCGTCGGGCGTGCGGCAATCCGCGCCGTAGTGCGACAGGTCCGTTCCGTTGAACGGCACCGGTTTGCCGTTGGAATCGAATGCGAACCCGGTCGGAACTGTGCCAGTGAAGCGGATCGGCGCGCCGTTACTTTGAGCGACCTGCTCCGCGTTAGACAAACCACTCGCGGCGGAATACATCGAGTCGCATGTGAGAATCGGCTGCACCACGAACACCGCCTTGCCCGCCACTGCGGCCCACTGCGAGAAGACGAGCAAATCAGCGGTGAATTGCTGCAAGGCCGCCTGCTGTGCCGGGTCGGTCGTCGGCGTCACCATGTCGTCGAGCTGGAAATTCACGATCAGCCACGAGCTGGGGTCCGTCTTGAACTGGTCCGCCGTCGGCGATTTGCCGTTGTACTCGGTCGTCACGATCTGATGAAGCGCCGTACCGTCGACCACCTGGTTCGTGATGTCCGCCGTGACGCCGCGCGCGGCAAGCGCATCGGTCAGCGACTTCGCCGACGCCTGTGCGTCCGATGCGGGATTCGACGTGTCGGCGGCCACGGCGGCCGAGATCAGGCTGAATTGCGAGTGCGCGACCGCGGTCGTCGTGCTGGTCACGACGGGCTTGCCGTACATCGAGATCGTGAGCGATTTCGCCGCGGGCGTTGCGCTGCCGCTGTCGCCATCTCCACTGCCACCACCGCACGCGGCCAGGCCGGCCGCAAAAAGAAAGGCTGCTGCAAGTCTCTTTTTCATTCTTGTTCCCCGGTTCGGTTTCTTGTTGGAGCGGCCCTCTCAAGCCGCGCCATAAAGTTTACACGGGTTTACGGTACGCCTACGAACACCCTGGCGTTTTCGGACGGACGGCGCAGACATACGCCTGCAGCGCCTTCACTTTGTCGATTTCGTGCTGGTCGTCTCCAGCGACCCGGAAAACGCGTTCTGCAACCGCTGGGTCGAGGTCTGCGACGGCGGCGCTTCCATCGCCCACGCCGGCGGCGCCGGGAGATCCGGCGAGGCCACCGGGATCGGCAGCAGTGCAGTTTCGCACTGCGACGCGCACGCGCTCAGTGCCAGCAGCGAGAGCAGCGCGATAGCGGCGATTGTCGGTTTCATGTGCGTCCTTCTCCTTCGTAGTCGCGGCATCCGCCGCAGCGACCGCGGAAGCGGCCAGGTTGTGCGCGTCGATCGCGCGGTTCTCGCCCTCCAGCGCCGCGCGCGACACGTTGAGCATGTCGGTCGTGTGCCGCTCGTTGTCCTTCGCGTGCGCCGCTTGCTCGATCGCCAGCGCGCCGCGCGCGCGGACGTGCTCGGCACCGAAGCCAATGCCCGCGCCGATCAGCGCGGCGATCAGGTACGGCAGAATGGTTTTCAGCATCACAGCCCCTTTTCACAAAGCGCGCGCTCGTCGGCGCGCCGTTTCACCAGACCGGGCAGCACGCGGCCGCCCGACGTCACCCATTGCGCGCGGCCCGCGTCCGATTCGTTCATCGCCCGGCACGCGCCGCGCCAGTCGCCCGCGTTGAACCGGCGCGCCGTCGAGCTGCCGCAGTACGCGCCCGCGCCGATGTTGTAGGCAAAGCTCACGGCCGCCGCGAGCTGGTACGTGTGGCCTGCGAGCGACGGCGTGCACTTCAGCACCGGCTCGGCGTGCGCGATCAGTTGCGTTTCGAGCGATTCGCGGCACTCCGCCTCGCTGTATTGCTTGCCCACGACGACGTTGTGCGTGTCGCCCATGCACTTCGTCGGGATGCCGACAGGGTCGAGGTATCCGCGCGTCACGACGCCCTCGAACTTCGGCACGACAGACACGAGAATTGCCGCCGCGCCCGCGCCAACGACTGCCGCAAGGCTCTTCTTTCCAGCTCGGTTTGCCATCAATCCTCCAGAGACGGCTGATGCAGATAGGCGAGCACAAGACCCACCGCGCTGATTGCGAACGGCACCGACAGGACAAGCCACGTCGGCAGCCGGTCGATCCACGCTTCAGGCAGCGCCGACCAGACGCCGCCGACAAACGAAACGGCGGTCGACGCGATCAGCGCGCGCACCGAGTTGCGCCGGTGCGCCTTGCGCCAATACGAAACAGGTTTCACGCGATCACCTTCGATTTGAGGTATTGCCAGAGCGCCACGCCGATCAGCGCGAGCAGCGCCCACAGGCCCTTTTTCGCCAGCTCGCTACGCAGGTCGTTGTAGAACTTCGCGCGTGCCTCGGCGCGCTCGATAAGCGTCTCGTGGTAGCGGCGATGCCCATCCCAATCGCCGCCGGGAAATGCCTTGTGCAGGTCATCGACCCGGCGAATCACCTCGTCGAGCTTCCTGTCCGCGACGCTCTGTGCGGTCACGTTTTCGCTGTGCCGCTGCGCGAGGTCTTCGCGCAGCCCGTCCAGCGCTTCCACGATCTGCTTCTGACCTTCCATCCGTCCCCCGGAAATAAAAAAGCCGCCTCGTGGGCGGCATGTATTTCGTGTTTCTTATGAGGTCAGTCGACGATCTCCGCGCCGGCGAACGCGTAGCGCGCCGGGTTGAGCGTCGCAGCATCGTCGCTCGGCGGCGCGGCCACGAGCTGCGCGTCGGCGAACGCGAAAGCGTCGGTGCCCGAATCCGGCAGACCGGTGATCATGATCTGCTGCTGGTACATCGGCGATTTGCCTGAGGCGCGCGCGTCAGCGCTGAGAAACGACTGCAGCGTGACAGACGTCGCTTTCGAAATCGCGTCGAGCGTCACCATAGCCGCGACGTGATAGCTCGCAATCGCACCCGTCGCGGGCGTCTCGTAGTCCTTCTTAATCGGCATGCTTTCTCCTGTCAGATATAGCTCAGATCGACTGCCAGAAACGCCCAGTCGTATTGAGAACCGAAACACGTGTTGTTGCCCGGATGCGTCGTGCTGCCGACGGCGTTATAGGCGTACTGAAAATTGATGGTGTTGCCGACTGTCTGCAGGCCGCTCACGTTGTACCAGCCGCTATCGTTACCGCCCGCCGGCGCAGAAACCCACGCAGTCGCGATTGCTGCCACGCCGATCTTGGCGACGCCCGAATATGGCCCGAACGTGTATTGCCGCAGATCGACCTGGTTCCACTGCCCCCAGCCCGGACCCGCGCCCATGATGTTGCCGCTCTGCATGTCGAGCACGCGCGCGAGGCGCTGGCGCGCGTCTGCGATCAGGTTGCCGCTCCCGTCGAACACCTGCAATCCGTACCCGGCACCGGACGGCGCAGCCGCTAACGACTGGTCGAATACGTAGACCTGCACCGCCGCCGCCACGTTTGACCAGACCTGAATCGCCCAGGAATTGGTGCCGACGTTCTGGCACTTCAGGATCGTTGCGTACGCGTTCGGGCTGTAGAGCGCGATCAGTGGGTAGACCGCTGAAACCGTGAAATTCGCGACGTTCGCCGCGACGGTGTACTGCACGCCGGCGTTCGACTTCCCGAGGTTCACCGCGCCGGAACCCGTCGTCACGCTGAATGACTGCCGAAGCGCAAAATTCTGCGAGCTGCCGTCGATCTGCACGAGGCCGGTATCGGTCCACGCCTGAAATCCGGCCGTCATCAGCTACCCCCGTAGACCACATAGCCTTGCTGATAAATGTCGTACGTGCTGTTTTTTGCGTTCCACGTCCACGAAAGCGTGTTACCGCTCAGCGTGAAGCGCGGGACGATTACGCCGCCCGACAAATATCCGTCACCACGCGTGCCGGAAGGCTGGAAAGTGAACCAGCCGCCTTGCGCAAGCCGGTCGTCTGTCACGCCTCCATTTAGCCCACCAGTGACCGTCGCGAGGCCGCCAAGGCGCATAACGCGATACGTCGCGTCGAGCACGATGTTTCCGCTCGCATCGAAGATCTGCAGACCGGCCGTCATTACCAGAGCCCCAGACGCACGCGCAGCACGTTGTTATTGTCGTAGACCAGCAGCGTCGAGTCGGTCAGTGTCATGTAACCGCTGCCGCCGTTCGCGCCGTTGAGCGTGAGCGTGCCGTTCTTGTCGAGCTTCCAGCGCGGCTGCCCGTTCGCACCGACGGCCGTCGACTGGATCACATCGCCGATCATCAGGTTCGTGATCCAGCCTGTGCCGATAAGCGCCTGCGAGATGAAGACCTGGCCGCCCTGTACGACAAACGGCGACGTCACGGCGCTGCCGTTCGGGTCGAGGATCGCAACGCGGCTCGCCGACAGCAGCACGGTTGATTCGACAACGCCGCTGCTGTTGTCGACGCCCACGCCGATACCCGCGATGTACGTGCGCCCGTTGGTCGTGATCTGCGTCTTGATCTGGTACGACGCGGCAACACGGCCGTTCAGGTCCGCGTACGAACTCGCCACCGTTTGCACGGCCGCGCTGTTGGCGTCGGCTTGCGCCTGCACCGTCGTGATCTGCGTCGCGAGCGCGCTATCAGCATCGACGCGAGCCTGCGTCTCGGTTTGCACCGCGGCGAGCAGCGTGGCTTTCGTCGAACTCATCTGCGCCGTGACCGTCTCGACGTTCCTGGCGTTCGCCATGTCGCCCTCGGCGCGCGCCGACTGTTCCGACCAGACGCCCGCATATACCTCGGTCGACCCCGCATAGCCGCCATCGTCCCCGGCCATGTCCGGAATCACGACCTGCGCGCTCACCTGATCGAGCCGTTCGGACAGCGCCGTGTCGCCATCGACGCGGGCCTGCTGCTCGTTGGTGATCGCCGCGGCGTTCGCTTCGACGTCCTGCTGCAGATCGGGAATCGCCTCGATCGGCGCGAGCAGATCCTGCGTCAACTGCTCCTTGCCGATCTGCCCGTTGAGGTACGACAGAATCTCGTCGGCATCGCTGCTGCTCTGCCCATTCACGCCCGCGCCGGTCGGATACCACGCGCCGATGTTGCCCGACGTGTCGACGAGGCGCGCCCAGAAATAGAACGACTGCCCGGCGGCCAGACCCATCAGGTTCGCGCGCGCCTGCGGAAACGCGTAGTCGGCCATCTTCACCGCGTCGGCACGATCCGGCGTCCTGCTGTACCAGATCTCCGTGCGCTGCGTGTCGTTCGCCGAGCCATCCGCGGGGAACGTCCAGTCGAGCTGGATCGCGAACACCTGCGTCGTGGTCGTCAGGGACGTCACGACCGGCGGCGGGCTCGTCTTGCCGGTCAGCGCGGTTTCCACGCTGTAGGCCGGGATCGACGTCACGCCCAGCGCGTTCTGCGCGCGCACGCGTGCGAGATAGTTGCCCTGGTAGATGCCCGAGACTTCCACCTGCAGCCCGCCCGTCTGGTTGGCCGCGACCCATTCGCCGCTGTCCTTCTGCCACTCCGGGATGTACCGCACCGCGCTGTCGGCCGAGTCCCATGAGATCACCATGTTCGTCTTGGCGATGCCCTGATCGACGAGCGAGTACGTCGACACGCGCACGTTCGTCGGGGGCACCTGCGCCGACGGCGGCACGACCGTCACCGGGCGCTGCTGGATCTGCGCGCCGTTGTCGATCGCAGCGTACTTGCCGGGCTCGTGCTGCGTCGCGTTGATCGTGTAGGTGATCTGGTCGCCGTCGTCATCTTCCTCGACGCCGACCACACGAAAGAGCTGCGAAACGAGATCGCTGCTTTCCAGCATCCACACCGCACCCGGCACCGCGTCATCGTCGAACGCCGCGGTCATCGTGAATGTGTCAGCCGCCACCGATTGCACCGTGCGCGCCTGCGCGACGCCATCCGGCATGATCACCGTGAGCGTGTCGCCGGCCGCCGCCGTCGGCGGCTTGTCGAGCACGACCGTGCGCCCGCTCATCGAGCGAATGCGGCCACCGATGCGCCGCCCGGCCTTGTTCACGTCAGCGACTGCGATCACTTCGCCGGGCATGCAGAGCGTGCCGTCGAGCCCGACCTGAAACGACACCGTGTTCGTTTCGAGGCGACTCGTAAGAAGCGTCCACAGGCCAAGCCGGTGCGCCTGGCCTTGCGACGTCGTGCCGAACGCCGTGATAGACGCCTTGACGACGCCGTAACGCGCAAGCCCATCATCGTCAGACACCGGCTCGACGGTCTGCTGATACTGGTTCGACGGATCGTTCCAGCTCACCTGCGCGAACGTGTAGCGCGACTTGCGCTCGGAGCCCACGTACGCGAATTTGCTGTCGACGACGTTCGCTTGCGTGTAGATGTGGATCGGATCGGACGGCATGTCCGCCGTGGCGATCACGTTGCCCGCGCCCCAATACGCCTGCCCGCGAAAGATGCCAGCGATGTCCTGCAGCACCTTGAACGCGTCCGATTGCGACTGGATCACGCAGTTGCACGTGAAGCGCGGTTCCTGCCCGCCCTTGCCGTCAGACACCATCGCGTCGCAATACTGCGCGATCTCGTACAGCGACCACTTGTCGAGCGACGACGCATCGACGTAGCGGCCCGCGCCGTAACGATCGTTCAGCACGAGATCGTAGAAGATCCACGGCGGGCAGTCGGTCCACGCCTGTTTAAACGTGCCGTCCCACGTGCCCGAGTACGTGCGCTGATCCGGATCGTAGTTCGATGGCACGCTGATAATGCGGCCCTTGACGTCGTACGAGCGCGTCGGCACCGAGCTGAACGACTGCGCATCGAACGTCATGCCGACCAGCGCGCTCATCGGATAACGCAGCTTGCGATCGATAATCTCGGTGATCGCCTCGATGTTGATCGTGTCCTGAATGTACGTCTGGTGCGCGTTCGCAGTGAGCCGACGCACGCGCACAATCCACCCCGTCGTTGCAGTCGGCAGCTCGATGCGCACGCTGCGCTCGTAAAGCGACGTCGTCTTGCCGTCGAAAGCGCCCGTCAACACCTGCGCATACGAACCGCCATCAACAGCAATGTCGATCGCGTAATCGACGTGATAGCCCGTCACGTCGCCGGTCGTCGTGTTCGTTTGCTCGAACGACGGCAGACCGAAGCGAATGCGCACGGCCGACAGTTGCGTGTTCTCGATGGCGCGCGCCCACGGCGTGTCGCTCGTCAGTTCAACTCCGATGGCCGTTTCGTTTTCGACCGACGGAAAGCCCGAGAGGAAATCCTGATCCTGCGTGCCGACGCGCGAGTCGACCGAGTAGTTCGAAAAGTTGGCCGAGCCGTCACCGTTGAGGATCGGCGTGCCTTCGAGGAAAACGGATTGCAGGCCGTTGACGAGGCCCACGATCGGACCTTCAGAAATGAGGTCGAGCACCTTCGCCGTGGCGATCGAGTGCAGGCTGTCAGGCGACTCCGTCGGCGTGCTGGTGCTGCTGCCCTTTGCCCCAGAAATCTGCATCAGCTTTGATCCTCTGCGTAGATGCCCGAACTGATCACCTTCGAACCCACCACCATTCGCCCGTAGACGATCGGCACGGGCTCGCCCTGCGCGGCGCTGTTCACCGGTTCGTTGAAGTAATACGAGGTGCCGTTATCGACGGTGCCCGCGAGGCCCGACGTTTGCGGGCTGAGCATCTGCACGACGCCGCCCAGCGCCATCGACGCGCCGAGCCCGATAAGCTGGGTGCCCCACGCCTGGCCGTATGCCGACGCCACCACGCCGACGACCACCAGCGCGGCGCCGAGAATCGTCTGGAACAGGCCACCGCGCTTGCTGCCGATCAGCACCGGCGCGACGCGGATCTCGTCTCGCCCTACCGGGTATTCCAGTTCGTCGCGCACGATGTTCTGCTTGCCGACGAACACTGCGAACGTGAGCCCACGTTCGCGCGAGCGCGCCATGAAAGCGGAAACCCCGGGATGACGACGCCGAGCGCGCGCATCGCCTCGGAAGTCGACTTCACGGCGAGGCGGTGCTCACGCCCGAACATGGCACCGAGAATCCCGTAAAGGCGAATGATGGTCAGTTGCTCATTCATTCACGTCACCTCTGTATCGCAGCACCGTGCGAAGGCATTGCGCCCACATGCCGCCCCACACGGCGCGCCCCGAGAGCCGCCCGTGCATGTGGTGCAGAAAGTGGCCGTCACCGATGTAGATGCCCGCGTGATTCGGCACGCCGTTGCGGCTGCGGATCTGCATCAGCAGCACGTCGCCGACTTGCAGGTCGGCGCCCGGCCCGACATCCTCGAAGCCCGCGGCGCGGTAGTTGTCGAGGTAGAGCGACGAATGGCCGTCGTCCCACCAGTCATCGCGGCGCGCGAAGTCAGGCAGCACCACGTCGCGCTCAAGGCGATACCAGTCGCGCACGATCGCGTAGCAGTCGTGCACGCCGTGCGCGAACTGCCGCCCGACCAGCGGCGCGATGAATCCGCTCGGGCCGAACTCGCACCAGTCGTCTACCGCGATCGAGCCGTTCGCCTGCACGCCCAGTGAGACGATCACCCAGCTCGCGATACCGCCCTGCTCGCACATCGCCTTGTCGGCGGCGCTCGGCCGCGCCGGCGCGCCGGGATGCGAATGCACGAGCGCAACGATTTCGCCAGCGTCCTCGGCGCGCGCGTAGTCCTCGGCGGCCAGAACGAATTGCTCGCTCGGCGTGGCCGCCCAGTTCGCGCACGGCATATACGTCTCCGCGCCCTGGACGAGCACCACCAGCCCGACGCACTCGCGCGGGTACTCCGCGATCGCGTGAGCGGCGATCGCGGCCTTCGTCGTTTCGTTCATTCAGGAAAGGGTGTCGCTGAGAAAACCGCCGAACGGCAGCGGGTTATTGACGCCGTAGCGGCATTCGCAGCCGCTCGTTTTCATGCTGCAGCGGTCAAGCGCCGGATCGGTCACCGGCTGGTCGTTGGCGTCAAAATACGCGGTGCCCGTGTAGCCGCAGTTCGCGTCGCGGTATTTCCACTGGCAGATGCTGACGATCTGGCGCGCGGGGAGCTGCTGGCCGCCGAAGTCAAGCGGCGACGCGAGCGTGAACTCGACCTGCAGGCCGGGCTGCTCGTTGCTCTTCTGCTCCACGCGCCAGATCTCGGGGAACATTTCCGCGTCCGGGTACGCAGTCGGGTTGCCGTCCGGAAAATTGACCGCGTCGAGGTATTTCGAGAGCGTGCGTCGGCGGCGCACCGTCGCGCCGACCAGATCGTCGAGATACACGCACAGCGCCGAGATCGTGCCGTTGATGTCGCCGACCGTGAGCGTGGGCGTGGGCTGCTGCGCGTCGCTGGTGCGCTTGAATCCCGACACCTGAATCGGCCACGGCTTGTACTCGTTGCCCTGCCACCAGATCGAGCCGGTTTGCAGGTGCTCGTGGAAGCGCAGCATGTCGCCACCGATGCCTGTGCAGTCGACCTCGAAAAGCTCGATCAGGCGGCCCGGTTCAAGCTGCTGAACGTCTGCGGTGATGGTCATGCCCGCGCCTCCAGCGCTTCGATCCGCGCGAATGCCTGCTGAAGTGCAGACGTCAGAACCGCAACGATCGGAGCCCAATTCAGGCTCTGTATCTGCGCAGTACCATTCTCGTCGACGGCGTCTTTTTCTCCGTTCACCGCACTCGGGATAAGAGCTTGAATCTCATGCGCGATGAAACCGACATGCTCGACGCCGTCTGCCTTGAACAGCTCGAAATCCGCCCACTCGAAAGTGACCGGGCGCAGCGCCTTGACCACCGTCACCGCGTCCACCTTGAGCGCCTTGACGTTCTTCTTTGCGCGATAGTCGGAACTCGTCGTGATGTTGCCGAGCGACGTCGAGTCCACATACAGGCCCACGGCAGAGTTGTTCCATGCCATGTGGAACGTGTTCGAAACGCCGAGCACCAGCGAATTGAGCGTACTGTCGATCTGGAAGCGGCAGCCCGTGTTTGCGCTGTCCCACCAGATGCTTAGCGTGTTCGAACTGTTCGTCCCGACAAAGCTATTGCGTGGCAGGTTGACCTTGTTCCAGATCGCCCCCCACGCCCCCCAGTTGTTCGTGCCGTTGGTGGTCGTGCGCATTGTGCCGTCGTACAGTAACTGCATCGCGCTCGTGCCAGTCGCAGCCAACGCACCGGCCGTAATCGTTCCCGACGTCGACTGGAGCGAAGCCGCAGCGCAGGCGCCACTGAACGCGCCGCTCACGCACGACAGCGCGCCGGCCGCAGTGATCGATGCCTGCGCAGCAGATCCGACGGACAGGCCGCCGGTGAGCGTCGCCAGACCGGTCACGCTGAGCGTTCCAGCAGAAACGTTGCCGGCGTAGACGGCGCTCGCGCCCGAGAAAGCACCGGCCGCGGAGATCGACGCGACGGTCCCGATGGAAAGCGATCCGCCGGACAATGCGCCGGTCGATGCCACAGACGCCACAGTCGCCGCTCCGAGCACCGTCAACTTACCCTGCACGACCTCGTCGAACGCCTTCTTGCGGCCGATCGTGCGCCACTGCGAAACGCCGTCCGTCTCCCACGTCAGCATTTCGCCCGGCTTCACGACGACGATTGTCGGCGCGGTGTCACCACTGCCCGTCGCGATCGCCATCGTGATGTCGTAGGCCGTTGCGAGGTTGTGCACCGATACGATCTGATCCGCGCCCGTGTCGCTGGCTTTAGGGAAATGCACGATGCCGGCCGCCGTGGGCGTGAAATTCACGCGCTTTCCCATGTCGGCCGCCGTCAGGTCGCGCACGGCGTTCGGCGACGAACTCGTCAGCGTGGCCTGCGTGTTGAGCACCGCGACGTTCGCGTTCGCCTTCACGTTTGCGACGCGCACGGTATCGCCACCGGTGCCGGTCGGAGCCGTACCGAGATTTACAGTCTGGAGTGCCGTCATGTGTCGTTACAGAGCGAAGGATTGATTGAACGTCGCGGTCATCGTGTACACGTTGCCGTCCTTGGTCGGCTCGGTGTACGCCTCGCAGGTGAATAGCGCTTGCGCGCGCAGCGGCGGCGTCCACAGGAACGACGTGGCGCCGGCATGCGCGTCAAGGAAGGCGAGAATCGCCGTGATCTTCTCGGCGTCGCCAATGAACTGCAGAGAGAAGGTCGACGAACGGCCGTTGATGCCATCCGCCGCCTTCTGCGCGTAGCCGTCGCCGAATTGCGCGGTGCGCGTGCGCAGCGTTGCGTTGCCGCTCGAATTCGCGACGGTCGGAGCCCAGGTGAACACATCAGCCATTAGCCCACGCTCCCGTATTTCTGCTGCCAGGCGTAGCCGCCCTGCCCCTTCATCTTCTGAGCCAATCGACTATCGACCAGCGATTTGATCTGGCCTTGCAGCCACGTCACATCGGTCTGATCTAGGGAGCCGCCGCCAGTCGACACATCGACCTGCACGTTCGTGTCACCGCCGCGCGCCGAAGAGACCGACGACGTACCGCCGCCGACCAAACCGCCAGTAGCGAATCGCGCCGCACTATGGACTGCTGCGCCGCTGTTGATCGCGTCGAGGTTGTTCACGCCAATGCGCTGCACAGCCGACGCCTTGAGCACGTATTCACCATCTGAGAGCCACGCCGCAATCGAGTCCGACGTCGAAGTGCCCTCGCCTTGAACATGACCGCCGCCGGCGAGGTGAAACCCATACGAGTCGCTTCCCACGGAATAGCTCGACGCCGCGCTCGCAACGCTCGACGTGCTGGTCGTGCCGAAGAGGGACGAAAGCGACGAACCACCGCCGAAATACGAGCCCACCGCGCTCGCCGCGTAGTTGAATAGCCCCGAAATAGCCGCACGCGCCTGCATGCGCGCAATGTCGGCGATAACGCTCGTCGCGAGATCACCGAAGCTGAGCTTGCCGGTCGTGACGAACTTCGCGAACGCGTCTTCCATGCCCCGGAATGCATCCTGAAACGTCGACGCCGTCGACGCGGCCACGTTAGCAGCCTCGTCAGAATAGTCGGCGAGCGCCCGCTTCGCGCCGGTCGTCCAATCTGCATTGGCAGCGCGAATGTCCGCCGACGACTTCTGTGCGATCGCAACCGATTGATCGTAGTAGGCCTGCGTCGCCGCGAGTTCCGCGTCGTACTGATCCTTCCCGATCTTGCCTTCCGTCTGCTGCCGCGCCAGATCCGCAACCTTTCGGTCGTAGTCCTGCCGGATGGCGATCTGCTTGTCGAAATCCGCTCGATCGTTCGAACCCATCGACAGCCCGGCAAGCGTCTGGTCGGCGGCCGCTTGTTGCGTCTGCAACTGCTGATTGAGCGCGTCCGTGTATACCTTCAGCGCCGTGGCGCGCTTCTTTGCCAGTGCGTCGGAATCGTCGGTGTACTGCTGATCGTTCGCATGGATCTTGTCGAGCGTCGCCTTGACTTCACCGGCGTACTTCTCCATCGCCGATTTCTGCTTCTTGCCCTGAGCGATCTCGACCTGCTGCTGCTCGATTTGCAGCTCTTGCTGAAGCGCGGCCGCCCGCGCGTCGTGCGACTGCTTGAGCGCGTCTTCCTGCGTGATCAAGCCTTGGTCCTGCAGGCTCTTGATGTGATCGAGAGACGTTTTCAGCTTCGTCTCGATGTCCTTCTGCTGCTGGTCGAGCGCCGCCAGTTGAGCGCTGATCGCGTTCTGGGCTGCCGCCGCTGCCGCGCTCGCAGCAGCTTTTGAGCCGTTGCGGCTCTGATACTGCTTGTCGATCTCGGCAAGGTTGTCCGCATGCCGCTTTTCAGCGGCAACAAACGCCGCAGAGGTCTTGTCGACGTCCTTCGTCGCCTCGGCGTAGGCAGCGTTCTCCTGCTTGATCGCGAGCGTGCGCTGTTCGAGCGGCGACGCGTATTTCGTGTCGTTGACGTACTTGTTGACCGCCACGGCCGCGTCGCCGCCCGCCGCACGTTGTGCCGCGTCGCGCTGAGTCTTGAACTGCACCGACTGCTGCTCGCGCAGCACGTTGAGCTTTTCGGTCTCCGCCGCGAGCGTCTGCTTTGCGGCATCGACACTGAACGACGACGCGCCCTTGAGCTGGTCGAAGTTGCGTTGCGCCTGCTCGACGCGCGCGAGCTGGTCGCCCACCTGCTTTTCGAGGCTGTCCGGAACGCCGATGCTCATGATCGCGTTTTTCACGCGATCGATGATGCGCCCCCAATCGTTCCAATACTGCATGACGATGCCGACGTTTTTCTCCGCCGATGCCGCCACCTGCTCGTGCGCGCTGACCAGATCCAGCATGGCCGCCTTTTGCGCCGACGCCGCATCGCCCGCACGCACGAAGTTCTCGATCTCTTCGACCTGCGCCGCCGAGAACGTGTGGTGCTGTTCCTGATACGTGGTCAGCCATTCGAGCACGTTATCGTGCAGCTTGACCAGCGATTCGACGGCCTTGTCCGCGCTGACGCCCGTGTCCTCGCTCATCGCGACCGCAGCGCGTCCCGCCAGGGCGAGATCGTCGCCGGTGAACCGGCCCGTCTCAGCGACAGCGGCGAGCGTTTCGCGCGCGGCCGAGAACGACGTCTTCGCGTCCTCGAACGTCGCTGCAATGGCCTGCATCTGGCTCGCCGACACGTCGAGCGCACCGTTCGTGCTGACCACCGCTTTTTCAAAGGCGGCGTACTGCGTGTAGCCCTCAATGACCGCGTGCGTCAGCAGCGCGATCGCACCGACCGTCGCGCCGATAGTGATCCCGAGCGGGCTCATCACCAGCGAGAGTGCGTCAGTGCGCTCGGCGAGCACGAGCAGAGAGCCCCCGAAGTTTTTCCACGAACCTTGCGACGCCTCGTGCGCCAGCACTGCGATCTCGCGCCGCGCTGACGCAGAATTCAGGCTGAATTCGTGCGCTGCGCCGCTCGCCGACGACGTCGCATCAGATGCCGCCTTGATCTGAGCAATGTAGCCGGCCGCTGCGTCAGAGACGCCCATCTGCGCGGCGCGCAATTCGAGCAGCTCCGCGCGGGTCTTGCCCGCCGTTGCCGCTTCTTGCGCGAGCGAGTCGATGAATCGCTTCGTCGAGTTCATCATGCGCGTGCTCACGGCGATGCCGTTCTCGCGCGCTTCGTCGACTGCCTTCTGCGCTTGCGCCTGCCGCTGCGCGGCTTGCTCGACCGTCGCGGTATATGCGGTCCAGCTCGTGCGCGCCTTCTGCAGGCCGGTTGCAACACCATCCGCGCCGACACTTACCTCATACCGCGTTTCGTTAGCGTTCGCCAATCTTTGCCTCCGCGATTGCCTTGTCTAGCTCTTGAGCCACGGCGTAGTACTGCGCCAACCTGGTCGCGTCGATGGACGGTCGGAAGAACGGCTGCGCGGCCATCTTCGAAGTGCCGTATTCGACGAATCTCAGGTAATAGGCGCTTGCCGACCACGTAACGGCGTACGTGGCCTGCCGGCCGTTGACGGACTTCTCGGGGAGAAACGTGACGAGCAGAGAATCACGGCCGTGGCCGACCGGAAACTGCTCACTGCCCTGGTGGTGAGCACCCGGCCCGATCGGCACGCGCCGCTGCGCCTCCTTGAGGACGACTGTGGCAGCAGCAGCGCCCGCCTTGCGAATCGCAGACTCGCCCAAGGCGCCTTCCATCTTGCGGAGCATGTCCGAGAAGCCGTCCGGGTTGCTAACCTCAATTAGCTTCGCCACTTCGACCTCCGAACAACTGAGCACGCAGCAGATTCGTCTGCGCTACGGGATCGTCGAACAGGATTGGCTCATCGCCACCTTCGCGCGCCTCGAACAGCCACGGGATGACGTCCTTCGGGCCGAATGGTTCTGGGTGAGCCCTGCGATCGCGCGCGACGTTGTACTGCGCTGATGCGATGACCCCGGCGCGCAGATCTTCGACGACCGGTCCAAAGTGCTCGATCTGCGAATACGCGAGCCACTCTGTAAATTCCGCGCTGCTGACTTCCGCCATGCAGCGCGCCACCGACATGCCTAGCTCGCGGGCGAGTCGGAACCAGAAGAGCCGCTCTGGGCGGCTTCGGAGTTTTTTTCTGCGTCCTCCGTCGCCGTCTGGCCGATCTTGTTCAGCCGCATCGAGATCTCGACGAGGCGCACCAGGACTTCGGTGTTCTTGCCGCGCAGTTGCTCGACGTCATCCGCGCAGAACATCGGCACACCTGCTTCGTCCACGATCGTGCTCGCGAGCATCAGAGCCTGAAAGCGCGACAGCGGCTGCTTTTCAGCGAGCACGTCCATCAGGTCTTCGCGGACCTTGCCGCTCATGACGCCAATACGGACCTTCCCGCCCCATTCCGGCACTTCGACGATCTCGAATCCGAGATCGTGGGCCGCGAGGATCATTTCACGCGTCAGCATCGATTACGCCCCCGCTGCCGTGGTCGTCACCGCACCCGAGATCGTGAGCGCGATGGTCGACGTGATCACTGCGTCGGTCGCGCCCGAGATCGGGAACGACTTCACCGACGCGTCGAACGTGTCGTAGCTGCCGTCGGGATACTTCAGCTTGAACGATTCGAGGCTCGACGCTTTCTGCGCGGTCTTCATCGCCGCCTGGCCCGGATCGGACATGTTGACGTTGACGTCGATCGAGAACGAGCCGTTGTCCATCAGCCCGAGGCGCTTTTCCTTTGCCTCCGAGTCGAGGTCGGTCACGTCGATTTCGGTCGCGCTGCCGTCGAAGCCGCTATACGACTTGACGTTTTTGACCTTCGTCCACGTCGGTTCTGCAGCGCCCGACGCAGCGGTGTCGATGAAAAACTCGCTGCCCTGCGCGCTAATTGCGGTGCTGGTCATAGATTCACTCCTGATACCAGATTGAGAAGTCCTGCCGACTGCCGAAAAGCTTCGTGTCGTCCTCGTACACCGGGACGGGCGCGCCAATCGGCGTGCCGAGCACGGGCGCAGCGGTCATCGCCGCGCGCACCTGCTGAATGAGGGTTGCCGCTTCGGCGCGCGTGGTTGCCCACACGGCCACCTGCATGCGGCAGTTTTGAAGCGTGTCGACGCCGTCGAGTGTCGTTTCGTCGACGCCGCCGGCGCCCTGGTAGACGATGTACGGCTTGACGGGCGTGGACGGCGCGACGTCGGGATAGACGCGCCCGCCCGCGAGCGCGGCGAGCGCCGCGTCAACGATCGATTCAGCGGTCGCCATTGGCCGGCTGCTCCTTCGGGATGTATTCGCACTGCACACGTACGAGCGAATCGAGGCCGAAATGCACGGAGAACGAAAGCACGTGATCGGGCACGCCTAGTTCACGACGAAGCATGTCCGCCAACTCGCGCCCGCGGCCATTCATCGAATTCATGACGATTTCAGCCATCGTTACTCCCTTCCGTGCACGCCAGATCCGTGTATTCGCGCCCGGCGTAGTCCGGCAGCGGCTTCTGGATGTTGAAAATCGCTTCGTCGACCGGCTGGCCACCGACGAACTTGAGCAGCACGACGCGCATGCTGTTGTCGAGGTCCGTGCGGAACCGGATGCGGATGCTCGCAGTGGCCTCGCCGACGTCGCTATCAGCGAGCAGCGTTTCCTTGCCCGTGAGCATCTTCACGTTCGCCCAGACTGTCGCGACCGGCGCCCAGCCCGTCGGATCGTTCAGCGTGCCGCTGCCCGAGCGCTGATCGATGCGCACGCGGCGGTTGAGAGTGCCCGCGCGCATCACAGCCCCGGCACGATTCGATGCGGCCGCAGCAGCGTCCGCGCGTTGAACGGCAGTTCCGCAATCGTGCCGATCGCCGTATCCTCGCGATTCGCATACAGCTCGGCTGTCGTCTTCAGGATCGCGGCCTTGATCGCAGCATTGACGACCATCGGGTTATCGCCTGCTGTGCCGTCGGTAACTGCGGCGTCGAGGTCGACCTGAGTCTCGAACACCTGTCGGTTGAGATAGTCGACGGCCGACTGCGTTGCGCCGTCCAGCAGGGCCTGCACGACGTCGTCCTCGACGCCAGCGTCCTGCCGCACAAAGCCGAGCGCAAGACTGAGTTCAACGAGAGCCATCGCTTACTTCTTGGCCGCTGCGGCCTTCTTGTCGTCCGAGCCTTCGAGGGCGCCCAGCTCGCGCGCGCCCGCTTCCAGCTCTTCGGGGCAGTCATCGTCGATGGCGTACTGCTTGGGATAGATCTCGCCCTTCGGCACGCCTTTGAACGGCTTGATGAACTTCGCCATATCGTTCTCCAAAAAAATGGGGCGTCCCACGGACGCCCCTAAGCCACTCACCCACCCACGGAGAATCTTTGCCGGTTAGGCGTCCACGGCGATCTTCATCGCGCGCATCGGCTCCGGATTCAGCAGACCGCCGCCGACTCGCTTCGTCGTGTAGAACAGGACGTACGGCTTGGCGGTGTACGGATCGCGGAGCAAGCGCACGCCCATGCGGTCGACGATCAGGTACGACTGCTTGAAGTCGCCGAAGAGGACCGGCGTCGAGTTCGCAGCGACGTCGGGCATGTCGGGCACTTCCGTGATCGGGTAGCCCGCGAGCGTCGCCGGCTGGCCTGCGACGTACGACGGCTGCCACAGGTAATTGCCCTGGCCGTCCTTCAGCTTGCGAATGTCGCGCTGCGTGTTGCGGTTCATCGTGAAGCGCGCGTTTGCAGTGAAGGCGCTCGGCAGGTCGTAGATCAGGTCGAGCACGCCGTCGGACGTGACGGCCGCCGCCGCGCCGCTGTTCACGACGCCGATTGCGCCGAGCGGATGCACTGCAGCATTCGCGCCGCCGGTAACGTACGTCAGGATGCCGTTCGGCTTGTTCTCGCCGTCGCCCGACAGGAACGCGATGCCTTCCTGCCGCGCGAACTCGGTCTGCACTTCGTTCGCGAGCCACGTTTCGAGGTCGATCTCGCTGTCGTCGAGAATGCCCTGCGTGGCCGCCGGGTTCGCATAGATCTCGCCGGACGCGAACGACAGCGACTTGAACGTACCCGTCGCGGTCTGCGGGCGCGCGTCGGCCTCTCCGACCCAGCCGCTCGCGGTGCCGCGCATGTTGAACAGCTTCGAGAAGCCAGCCTTCGAAACCGACTGCACCTGTGCGAGCTGGCGCATCGGCGAGATCAGCACCAGCTTGTCGATGATGGTTCGATCCCATTCGACCGGCGTCAGATAGCCGCCCTGCTCGTCAGCGCCCTTGTTCAGCGCGGCGTTGATTTCGCCCTTCTTCACGTGCGCCTTGAACGCGTCCGTGTATTCGGCGTCGCGCAGCTTCGCGCCGCCCGCGCCGCCCATTTCGAGGGACGCCATCTTCACGCTGTGCTCGTCGAGCGCCTTCTGGAACGAGTCCAGATCCGCGCCGATCTTCTCGACCTTCGCGGTGATGTCGGACGCGGGCAGACCCGCCTTCACGGCGTCGAGTTGCTTCGTGTGCTCGGCCTTGAACGCGTCGAAGGCGCGATTGACGCCGTCGATGAGCGCTTTGACGTCACCGGTATCGGCGCGCACTGCCACGATGCCGCGCGGGACCGCGCCATACGAACCCGACATGGCTGCCGCCAGTGCGGCGACGAGGAGATGCTTGCGATTGCTCATGGATTTATCCTTGAAGAGCGTTGATGAGGTTTTGCAGCGAGGCTGCAACGTCGTCGCCAGCGCCCGGCATGGCGTTATCAGCGGCAGCGCCCGGCGTGCCGTCGAATAGGGCTTTGAGAGCGTCGCGGCGCGCGCCGCGCGAGTAGCCGGCGCGCGCCATGGACGCTTCAATGAGAGCGAGCGCCTTGCGGCTGCCGCTCGCGTTGGTGTCTTTCGCGACCTGCGCGCTGTCGAGCAGCCCGGTCGCGAACCCGTCGGATACAGCCTGCTCGGCACCGATCCACGTTTCCTTGTCCATCAGCGCGACCGCGTCGGCCTGGCTGATGCCGGCGCGCTTCGCATAGAGGCTCGCCATCGCGGTGTCGAACGGTTCGAGCGTCTGCGCCGCCTGCGCGAGGTCGTGCCGGTTGCCGATTGCGACCGTCCAGGCGTTGTGGATCATCAGGAACGATCCCTCGCCCATCAGAATCTCGTCGCCCGCCATCGCGATCACAGACGCCGCCGAAGCGGCGATCCCCATCACGTTGACCGTGACCTTGGCCTTGTGCTCACGCAGCAGGTTGTAGATCGCGACGCCCTCGAAGAAGTCACCGCCCGGCGAATTCACGTTGACCGTGAGATCGCGCGCACCGATGGTGCGCAGCGCGGCGCTGATCCGCTTCGACGTGACGCCCGTGCCTTCCCAGTTGTCGCCGATCGAGTCGTAAATCGAGATCGATGCGGCGTCATCGGCCGCCGCCGCGCGCGTGCCGGGCTCCCAGCGCTCCAGCGCGTCGGGCCGCAGGTCGTATTGCGCGGTGTTGAGCCGATGGTCGGCGCGGATTTCAGGCAGTTTGAGGAGGCTCATTGCCGCTTCCCTTCGGTTGCTGTGTCATCGGATTGCGGAGCTGGTCCGCCTGCGGGTCGCTCGAACGCGGAAGGTCGGAGATTTCACGCACCTCGTTTTGCGACATCCACGGCGACTGGCCGCCGGCGCCGAGCGCCTTCGAGAAGAACGTCGCCTGATCGTTGAGCGTGCCGCGCAGCAGCGCGCCTTCGTTGAACTTGAACTGGATCGCGTCGAGCTGCGCGTCGGGAACAAACAGCCGCGCTGCAGCCTGCTCCCAGGAGACGAACCACGGCGCGAGCGTGTACTGAATGAAGAAGATCGCGAGCTGCTCGATGCCGCTGCCCCAGCTCGTGTCGTCCATCATCAGAAGCGGGCGCGGCACGCCGTACGTGCGCGCCACCTCTTCGATCTGGTGATTGCGCGTCTCGATCTGTTGCGACGACACTGCCGTTGAGGTGAACTGTTTGGCCTGCGCCCCCTCTTCCGCGATCATCCAGCGGCCGGCGTTATCCGATCCGCTGTAGTCATCGTTCAGTGACTCTTTCATCCGCTTGTAAGCGGTTTCTGAAAGTTCCTTCGGAACCTCAATCACCCCACCAGCCATCACGCCCGTACGGAACGTGCGCGACGCTGCGCGTTCAGCCTGCTCGGCAAGCTCAAGCGCTTCGCGCGACAGCTTCGGGCGCGATAGACCGTTCACAGCATCGAGCGACAAGTCACGAAGATGGAACACCTCGCGCGCAGGAAGCGTAATCAGATTGCCGGACGGCGTCGTGTAGTCGTAGACCATCTGCCACGAGTCGGTCAGGCGCGGCTTAGTCGAACCGCGATCCATCGGGATCAGCATGATCGGCCGGTTTCCGGACCAGATTGCGCGCGCGAACGACTGGCCGTCGAGCATCGTGCGGAGCTGTAGCAGGCTCTTGAACTCCAGCGGCGTCTGCCAGCTATTCGGGCGATATTTCAGCAGCCGGTGCGCCGGATTGGCGCTTTGAACCTGCTTTGTGTCGTCGCTCGCGATGAGGTTGAGCGGCAGCATGCCGATGGACTGCGAAATCAGCGTGCAGCAGCGAAGAACGGCCGTGTTGCGCAACGCGCGCGCCTCGCGCGCATTCATGCCACCGTTCAGCTCGCCGCGCCGGATGTATTCGAGCAGGCGCGGATCGTCGATCCCGTCGAACGTCTCGCCCGGCGGCGTGGCCGCAGCCGAGGAAGCCTGAAACGTCGGCTCCTGCGGGCGAGCTTGGGCCTCCGGCGCGCTTTCGCGTCGGAAACGATCGAAAAAACCCATTCGCACCTCAGAGGAATCGGATGCCGCGCGACTCATACACCGACGCGCCTTGCGCCGGCGGGTTGAGCGCCATCAGCGACACCGCGTCAAAGATCGCCATGAGCGGGTCGATTTTTCCCGTCCCGCTGGCCTGTTTCGTGATGTTCACGGCGTTACCGACTGGCACGACGCGCGCGTTACCGACCGCCCACGCCATAAGGCGCTGTCCGCCATGAATCAGCGTGCCATCAGGACGCGTGCCGCTGTCGTCTGCCTTGCGTCCGCTCGCAGCGGCGAGCCGGCGCTCGGTCGTCTTGATTGCGCCCGAGAGCTTCCAGCCCTGCGATATGCCGATCACCTTGTCTTCCGGCACGCCCGCTTCCGCAAGCGCGTCGAGCACGCCGCCAATGCCCGCCGGGTCCGCGCCGACCTTATCGAGTAGGCCAGCGGCGTGGACTTGGGCGATGATCGCCGCGACGTCTGTCACGTCATCGCCGATCTGCTCGACGACCGTGAGATCGCCCTCGTGCTCGAAGTCGCGCAACGTGTCCGCGATCTCTTTGCGTCGCTCGAACACGGACGGATGCGCCCATGCGTGCGTCCACGCTAGCCAGTTTCGCGTGCCCTTCTCGCGCCCGACGAGCGCGAGCCCGAGCAAGTCGTCCAGGCCGCCGCCGTCAACGCCTGCGTCGATTACTTCGCAGCGCTCTATCAGTTCCTCGATCGAGAGGGACGGCGCGAGCGCCGCAGCTTCCCAGAATTCAGCGCCCGCCCAGCGATCGCTGCGCAGCGCGAGGCCGATCTCGACGTTTGCGTGCTTCGCGAGAAAGCCGCGGAACGACTCTTCGCCCGTGTCCTGAGCCTTGCGAAACTCGCGCTCCAGATAAGCCTGATCGACGGAAAATCCGAAGTTCGGATTCACCATCGCAAGGTTTTCGACCTTCAGGTGCTCTTTACGCCGCACCATTTCGGGCGGGTGCTCGAAGATGACGGGCACGAAGCACGGATCGACGATCTTGCCGTCGCGCACGTCGCGCGCGTAGCGCAGCTTCTGCAGGAACACGCCCGCCGGCGGATCGTTCGACTGCGTCGTCAGGTAGATGATGAAGCCTTCGGGCCTCGATGCCAGGCCACCGGTTGCTTCCCGCAACATGTCTTCCGCATTCGGCATCTTGCCGAACAACCAGACTTCGTCGATCAGCGTTCCGACGCTCTTCTTGCCCGACACGGTGTTCGCATCGGCAGCGACGACCTTCAACGTCGCGCCGCTCGTGCGGTGCGTGATCGTCTTGATGTGCGCCTGCACCTGGAACAGATCGTCGAGATCTTCCTCGTGCTTCACCATGTCGCGACTCGGCGCGAAGCTGTTGTTAGCAACCTCGATCGTTGGCGCGAGAATTGCGTATTCCGCGGACATCCGCCAATTCAGGATCATGGCCGTCATCATGATCCCCGCGGCCAGCGTCGATTTGCTGTTCTTCTTGGGAATACGGAAATGGATGCCCGACCCTTCTGCAACGGGGGGGTGAGCGTAGAATAATATCGAAATACCCCAACGCCTACCCCCATGAGATGGTCGCTTGGAGGTCGGCCAGAACTCGGGGCCGTCTGCATAGCCAAAATATGCCAAAGGCATAGATGAGGACAACATGGGGAAGAAAGAGAAGAGAGCAACACAAGTCGGCCGCGCCATGAACACCAAGGATTGGCTGGACCTGGAACACCTCGTCGCGAGGATTCAGCAAAATCTTGCCCCGGCTGCGAAGGTCGAGCACAACGTCAAAATCAAAGGACGGAATTCGGAAGTTGACCGTCAGGTGGATGTGCTGGTGACGCAGAACATAGGCCAATACCCCATGACAATCGCCATCGATTGCAAAGACTACAAAAAACCCGTTGATGTAAAAGGCGTCGAAGAATTTGCTGGCATGGTGAATGATATTGGTGCAAACAAGGGGGTGCTTGTATGTCCAGCCGGGTTCACAGAGACTGCGAAGACTGTCGCCAAGAAGCTCCAGATGGAACTCTATCGGCCTGTCGACACGGGGGATCACAAGTGGCGCACTCGTCCAACTATTCCGGCTGTCTGCGAATACGTCAGAACAACTATGGCTTTCCAGATCTCCACCGTAGCAGCCAAGCCCTTCCGCATCACCGCCAGCCCTGCCTATCAGGAAGCATTCGACGAGAACGGCCAGTCACTCGGGACGGCGCTGGACACCGCGTTACGGAAGTGGAATAACGCGGAGTACCCCACGACCGCTGGCAAACACGATGAACTGGCTATCTTTCCCGGCAACGTTCAGGTAGACAATGGCTTCGGTGAGCATATTCAGGTAACTCTCTCGGTATTTCTTGATGTAAGGGTCGATCGCTATTTCGGACAACTGGAGATCGAGCGCGTGAGTGGATTCCTTGACGAGCAAACCGGTCTGACCCACACAAACTCCTTTTCGGTTGGAGCATTGGAGCCAGAGGAAATAGAAGCGAGATGGACAAAGCTCCAAGATGAGCAAGAACCACCTATCAAACCTGTCATCTCGCTGCGCGGGTTGATTGGGTGGGAAGCATAACTCATCAGATTCGAGTTATTTCTTTAACCCCTCAATATCAGCCGAATAATCGACGATGACAATATCCTCTCTTCCTGAATTCATTACGCTTCCTACTGGCAATGCACTGACCTTGTCGGTCACAGTCCCGACGATGAAGTCACTTTACATTGAAATGTGTTTCGGAGAGACGATTCTAAGCCGGGGAACTGCGTTCCTAGCAGCGTACAACAAGGATCCTCATTGCGCGCTAATAACCAATCGTCACAACGTGACTGGGAAGCATCAAGAGACCGGTGAGTATCTTAGTAAGACTTGTGGAATACCAGACAGAATTCGGATTTTCTTCCACAAACAGCCCATCGAGTCGGGTCAATGGAAGGTTATAACGCTCCCCCTCTATAAGGATGATGGCACACCGTGGTGGATTGAACACCCGACATTAGGGGAAAAAGCAGACGTCGTGGCTCTTAATCTCAAATGGGGAAGTGACGTCTATAAGATGCCTTATTACATTGGCATGGATCTCGATCGCCCTGGCTTAATTATAGCGCCGGGAGAAACTGTGAGCGTGATTGGCTTTCCATTTGGTCTTTCTTCATTCGGGAAATTTCCCATTTGGGCCACTGGATTCTTGGCACAAGAAATGAGCTTGATAACCCCTGAGAATCCAGTATTTTTGGTTGATTGCCGGACACGCCAAGGCCAATCCGGATCACCAGTTATCGCATATCGTCCGTTCGGATTTCGAGTGCCTAAAGATGACAAAGTGAGCTCGACTCTCGGAGCGACACACCCTTGGGAATTTATCGGCATATACTCCGGACGGGTGAACAGCGAATCCGACCTAGGACGGGTATGGCATGTAAGCGCTGTTGCGGATGTACTCAAGGCGGCGGAGGCAGCCTACCCGAGTCCGAAAGCAATTGATGTCGAGGAAATGGAAGATACGCCTAGCGAATAATTCAGCATCACAGACAAGGGCTAAGTTGTCTTAGCCCGGCCGTTTTCAGAAATAGTTGCGATCACGATCCCCCCCAGAAAACGACGCCAGTCTGGTACGTGTCGTATGTCGCGTTATTCTTCGCTGCCCACGTCCACGACAGCACGTTTCCGCTGATAGAGAAACGAGGCGTGATGATGCCGCCAGACAGGTAGGCGTCGCCCTTCGTGCCACTCGGCGCAAACGAGAACCAGCCGCCCTGTAGCAGTCGGTCGTCTGTGACGCTGTCGTTCTGGCCGCCCGTTAGGCTACGCGACCCGCCGAGGCGCATTACGCGATACGTCGCGTCGAGCACGGGGTTCCCGTTCGCATCGAATATCTGGAGGCCCGCGGTCACTGCTCTTCGTCCTCTTCGTCGTCAGCAAGTCGCTCGTGGTAGTACGGCATGAGCGCGGCGGCGGCCGCGATGCGCGTCGGCATGTCGACGGCGGAGTTATTCATGACAGCCAACAGGAAAACCTTCGGGTCTTCAGTCGTCGGGATGTCCATCCGACCTCCTATTTCTGATTGTTCACGATGAGACGCGCCGGCGGCGGCATCGAAGCAAACTTGTTCGCGGCTTTCTTCGCCGCATCGGCCTGCTCGTCCTTTTTACCGCCTTCGCCCTTTTTATGGTGTGTGTACTGCACTGCCGCGACGGCGGCGCGCACCTGAATCGGGGTGGCGTCCACGCGACCGAGCGCGATGTCCTGCAGAAGCTGGAGCATGTCGCGCTCATCGAGCGGCGCGGGCGCCGGTTTTGATTTTTTCGGTCTACCAGCGCCCGGCCGAGCCCCACCGCTATTGGCTCGCGGCCCTCCGGACCGTCCTTTGACGCCTGCCATTTGCTGAAATCCTTTTGAAAAGGGGAAAAAATTCTGTGCGTGCGGGAACGGTGGGTCTAGCACTAAAGTGGTGCACAACTTTTGACCGCCCCGTTCCCAATTGCGTTAGCTCGCGACGGCCTCGATCACCGTGATTGCCTGCGGGTAGTTCGCGATCACGTCCACGCGAGCGTGGCAGAGGAAGCCGATTTCGCCGGTCGTGGCGTAGGCTTCACGCAGCAGGCCGATGTTCAGCGTCTCGCGCAGGACGTATTGCACCGTCGAGAAGTTGCCGACGAACACGAGACTCTTGGCGCCGCCGTCGCCGAGGTTGACCGGTACGCCGTTGGTCGAGAGCTGGCGCACGCCAGACAGCAGCGGCGGTGCGACCAACGGCTGACCCGTGGAGTCGGTCAAGCCAGCCAAACCGACCAGCGTTCGCGGCGCCATGATGGCAGCCGTCGGCGCAGGCGCCTTGTGTTCGAGCTGGGTCTGATACGCGGCCAGCATGTCGCTATAGGCGAACTTCGCGCCCGCCTGCTCGATCTTCGTCACTGCCGCCATGCCGTACAGGCCGAGCGGCTGCGGTGCAACGCCGCTGCCGACCAGGCCAACGCGGTCGAACTCCAGTGCGAACGCTTGCGAGATTGCCTGAGTCACTGCACGCGATACGTCGTCAGCATCGGCCAGCAGTTCGCGGCTGATACGCACGATGCAGGCGAGCGAGCGGGGCGTCGCCACCACGCCGCGGAACGTCGGTTCGCTTTCGGCGATCGCGGCCAGCTCGTTACGCCATGCAGGCGTAGGCAGCGTGTCGATGCCTGCCACGGTCAAGCTCTTGGCTCCGCCCGCCACCGGAAGGATGCCAGCGCCAGCCGTGAGCAGTGCGCTCTGGTCGACCAGCGCATCGATGATCCTCGGCATGACGATGCTTGGCACAGCATAGCCGCCCGCCGGGTCCGTGCCGACTGCGAGCGATGCCTTGACCGCATCCGAGCACTTCATGCCTGCCACGCCGCGCAGGAAGTCGGCCATGTTGATGCTGGCGTCTTCGCCTGCGGCTTGGGCGCGCTGCTTGTAGTGCGCCGAGATTTGCGCGGCGCGCAGACCGCGAGCCGCATAGATCGGCAGTTGCTCTTCGCGTGCGTTCGCACCGCTAGCGCCGCCGTGCATCTGGTGCGATGCGAGCGCGACCGAGTGCTCGTCGACTGCGCTGCGCAGATCCGCCAGTTCGGCTTCAGTCTTTTCCTTGAGGCCGTTGACGGCTGCCGTGGCACCCTCGATGAGAGCCTTGATGTCGAGGCCGCCGCCTTGGGCTTGAACGGATTGGATGCCGCGCGGAACGCGAACCGGGTTATTCGTTTGCATGTGATGCCTCATAAAGTTGAATTCTGGAATGTGCTTCGTCACGACCCGCTCAACAGCGCACGGCATGTTGTGCTTCGTGGTTACGGTAGCGCCCGGCATACCGCCTTATGCATCGGCCCCATGACGCGCTAACGCATACATGAGGCCGTTTGTCAATAGTGTATAGGACTACTTAGTGGTTAACAACACCAGTCTCAAGACGGCACACCTCTGCCGACTCGCCCGCGGCGTCCACGACGCTGATGACCGTCTCCAGCAGCCCGCCCGCCATCGCGCAACTGCGCAGCTCGATCATTCCGCCTGCGTTGAGCACGTCCGAGCAGTTCGCGTAGTGCTGGGGATTCTCGACGCGCAATTGATCGAACGCGGCTTGAAACAGGTTCTTCACAGCGCCCTGATACTCGGCGATGGTCTTTTCGGTCGTGTTCATCGATCAAACCTCCAGGTGCGTTTCTCGACGGCTTTGCGCGCCGCCGCTACGGAGGCCGCCTCCGTCAATCGTTGGTTGAAGTGGTGCAGGTTTGGCAGCAGGTCGGCCAGCGGGCCGCGCACGGCGCGAGCGAGCACGTCGTCGCGTTGCTCGTCAGGCCATTCCTCCAGATCCGCTAGCCGCTCGATCATTCCGACCAGCTCCGTTTGCATGCGCTGGACATCGGCCGCGCCGAGGTAGGGCGCCCACGGCCAAAATTCGCCGGATGCATTGGAGCCACCCGGGCCACTGACAAAACTGACAAAAGGTGATGCCGAGGGCTTTGCCGGGTTCGTTGCAGATTGCAGGCGCGCGAGGTACTTGTTCATCGGGCATCCTCCGTTTGGCTGGGCACGCGCGCCGCGCGCGTCAGCCGAGTAACGAGCGAGTCACGTGCGGTCACGCTTTCGGGTAACGAGTCACGATGGAGAGTCACTTCCTTGCCCCCGGGTGAATGCGATAGACCGACTTCGCGCGCCCGCCAGTCTCGGCCGCCTCAGCCACAAGGTAGCCGTACTCGACCAGCACTCCGATGGCTTTCGTCGCTGCCTCGCGGTTCTCCAGCCCCGACCATTGATTGCGATAGACGTCGCGCGCCGAGAATCCGTCCATGAGGTCGCCCGCCTTGATCCGCCGCAGGAGGGCCTTCGCGCTGCTCACCTCGGCCACCAGCACGGAGCCATAGGCGCGCTCGGCGTGACTGCGCAGGTACGCTGCCCACGCGAGAGCCTGATTCATGGCGTAGTCGGTTATCGGTCCAGTGCCGCCGTTGGCGAGGTGCAGCACGAGCGCGAGCGACGGAACCAGCTTCCGGTACTTCGCGAGGTGTGATTCCATAGCCGGGTGCAGGTCGCCGCCGCGCAGAGCGTTCTCGTGCTCCGTCCGCCACTCGACGAAGATCTCCATACCTTCGGGAGAGAGTCGCAGGAATGGCGGGTTGCCGTCGGGCTCGCCGTCAGGCCCGACAGGGATCTCCGCCTGCCACGTCTCGACCGGGTCAGCGTCAATGAGCCGCTTGAATACCGCGTGCGCGGCATGCTTCGCCTCGGCGTCCGGCCAGCAATCGACGTTCTCCCACGTCTCGCGCGGTACGTCAGGCCATACGAGCACGCCGAAACGTTGCACGAGGCCATCGTCAGCCGCCCCGCCCCCGATAGCGCTGCGCAGGTATTCGGACAGGCGCCCGGGCTGCGTCGAGCCGATCAGCGAGAGGCACACGGCTTCGATGCGCTGATGTCCGCGCATGATGCGGTCAACAACATAGCCGTCGTTCCCGTTCCAGCCGGTCAGATAGAAGCCTCGTGCGCTCTCCTGTCCGTCGCGGTCGAGGCCCTTCAACAGACTCACCAGCTCGTCACGGAACACGCCCACGCCCTGCGGGTTGTCTGCGCAGATCTCGCCCAGCTTCTCGACCGTCGCGTCGTTGACCAGGTATCGCGTCAGCTTCGGCGGCTCCAGCGGCTCGGATTCGTGCAGGCTGACGGCCGCGTCCGGGTTCTTCTTGAGCGCGGCCATTGCCTTTTTCTCAGCAGCGTCCTGACGCATCTTGTGGATCTTCGCTTCGGACTCGTGGAGCGCCAACTCATCCTCAAATCGTTGGCTAGCCTCCATGTCGAGGCGCTTTACCGGCGCGAGCACGGCGCTCATTGCCGGCGACTTCATTACGCCCGGGCGGCCGACGATGCAGACCCACTGATTGGCGTACTCGGTCCAGTCGTCGCGCAGCTTCGGGCGCACGCCCACGCGGCGGCCAATGGCGATGCCGAGCGCGCCAATGATGGTCGCGCCAATGAAATCCGACGGGCATTGCACGCGGTTGGCGATGTCCTGCGCCCATGGCCGCAAGCTATCGGGCAAGAGCGCCATGGCGAATGGCTCAACTGGCTTGAGCGAGTCCGGCAGGGGCTCGATGTCCGGCCACGCAATCCCGCCAGCCGCGGCACCTTTAGCCAGAAAATTCATGCGAACACGGTTGATTTCGCTTCGCTCGCGCGCGGCGCGCAGATCGTCGTCGGTAAGCGCGAGATCTTCGAGAAAATTACTCACAGGCTCCCCTCCCGCAGCGCGCGCATGATCCAGATCTTCGCGGCCGTCACGATGTTTTCCGTTACCCACTCGCCGTGGAGTTTCCATTCCGCCTCACCCATTCTTTTCCTGCAGATTTCGATTTCGCACTCGATCTGTCGATTGACGCGATCTTTGATGGCCTGTGCCTCGCTCATTGCTCACCTCGTGAGGACTGCTCAGCGTTAGAAATACGCCGAAGTTCGTGTGGTACGTTCGTGCTGGCCCCTTCGCGGATTACCGGCTCGACGCGTCGCACGCAGAAGCCAATGCCGCCGATTGCATCGCACATTCGGCGTGCCTCAGCCCACGCCTTTCGCTTGTCGGTCAGCGCAGTGCCGTAGTGCGTACAGGAGCACCAGAGGCCATCAATCTCGCGGCCAGCGTCGTACCAGATTGGCATCCAGAGAGTGATTGATTGGGTCCGGGCATTCATTGCGCGGTCTCCGCGAAGTAGTCGGCTTCGTCCTGCGCCCGCTCGGCGGCGAAACCAGCCTGATCTTCGCCAATCTCCGCGAGGTCAAACTCTTCGTCGCACACCAGGCTTTTGATCGTGTGGAACAGCGTGCAGCAGTGGCGCAGAGCTTTCGCGGCGTTCGCCAGCTCGCGGCGGGCACGGTCCCGTTCTTCGCGCGCCCGCTTCAGCAGCGCGGGATACTCGGCGTAGGCGCGCTGCTTCGCGCTCTCGGCCTCAGCGGCTTTCTTCTCCGCCGTGGCAGTAAGGGTGCGAATCACGTTGTCGCGGTCCCACGTGCTGCCAGCGACAAAGGCTTCGAGCAGTTCCGGGTTATGGAGGATTTCAGCAGCGGAAGTCATGCGCGCACCTCCAGCGGCTGGGCGAGCGCAGCCAGCACGAGCAGGGCGTCGGCGCAAATGTCGAGCGCGTCAAAGACGGTAGGTGCGAGCGCGGCGTCGCGCAGTGCGCGATTTACGAGTTCGGGAAGGGGTTGGGTTCGCTCAGGGCGAGCAAGGGGGTGGCGCATCGTTCGGCCTCCAACGTTGGTGTCGAAAGCCCGCTTCCCATCGCCAAATGGGTGGGCGGGCACTAAGCAGGGTTGGCGAACCGGAACGTTGGCACCGGCAGACCCGAAGGTCTCCCCACCTAGGCCCACCCGTTGATCGTACAGGCGTGCGGAGGCACACGGACGTAAAAAAACCGCGCTCGGGCGGTCGTCCGCCAACATTTCCAGGTCGCCAAACCCGGTGGCTGCTGTCTCAGCCACGCGAAAAGTATACGCGCACGGGTTTACGTCATGCAAGCGCCTTTTTCGCAAACTACCTCCCGGGGTCACTGACACAACTGACAAAAGCACCCTTCTGTCAGTTGTGTCAGCGGGGAATGGGGCCGCATCAATAAAGTGTGCTGCCCTTTTGTCAGCTTTGTCAGTGCCGTTCCGGCCCGCATTGGTCGCCAACAGCGCAGCGACTTTCGGCGATGCGCGTGGCGATCCATCCATCGACTTCGCCTTCTACCCATGCCACCGCGCGCGCGCTCAGCTTGATCGGCTTCGGGAATGTTGGATTGGTATAGACCGACGTCCGACTAAGACCCGTCTTTTCGAGGACCCGGGACAGCTTGATAAGGGTGTTGCTCATGAAACCTCCTGGCAAAAAGAAGCCCGCGCTGGGCGGACTATCGTTGCATAGTGCTGCGTCTTAGATCGGTGGCGCGTAGCGGGCACGCTGAGCGTCAAGATAATCGGCCCATGCCTGCATCATTGCTTCGCGCTGCGGAAGATATTGGGCGTGGTTGTATGCCGCGCTAACCGCCCCCCTCGATTGGTGGGCTAATTGCAGCTCGATATGCTCGTGCGGCCAGTCCTGCTCGTGAAGCGTCGTTGAAGCAATGCCGCGGAAACCATGCACCGTCATTCGCCCGCGGTAGCCAAGTACACGCAGGGCCATCAGAAGCGTTGCGCGACTCATTGGCCTCTTGTGCGAATCACGGCCAGGGAAAACAAAGTCTCCGCCAGCCGTGAGAACTTGCAGGCGCCTGAGCGTCAAGACCGCTTGCCACGACAACGGAACAACATGAGAGGTCGCCATCTTCATCCGGTCAGCCGGGATCGTCCATCGCGCTGCGTCAAGATCGAACTCGGCCCAGGTGGACTCGATCAATTCCGCCGTTCGGACAAAAGTAAGCGCCATCATTTTGAACGCCAAGCGCGTCTGTTCTTCGCCGCTGTAGTTGTCGATTGCATGAAGCAGCGCGGGCAAATCTGCCTCACCAACGCGTGCGTGGTTTTTCGTTTTCGGTATCACCATTAGATCGCCCGCACGCAGCTCTGCGACAGGATTACGCTGCACCCAATCATGCGCGATGCTGTATCGCATCACCTGATTGCAGACCTGCAGAACTAATTTGGCAACGGTTGGTGCCCCCCTCGCCCCTATCTTCTTCACCATGTCTCGGAACACCGAGCTGGGAAGATCCGCCAGTGCTCGGCGCCCAATCACTGGGTATATGTCGGATTGCAGATATGCCGCTACCTGCTTTACTCGTGACTCCGTGCGCGTTGGCTTCCAGTAGTTCAACCACTGCTCGGCGGCCTCTTCGAACGTCTTATAGGGGCGCACTTCTGCGGCCTCGCGCCGCTTCTCCATCGGATCGACTCCGCTCGCGAGTAACTTACGGGCTTCGATATGCTTCTCGCGGACCTCGGCCAACGACACGTCAGGATAGACGCCGAACGCCATCAACTTCTCTCGCCCTTGGAAGCGATATTTCCAACGCCAGCAGCGTGAACCGCTTGGGTTGATAAGCAAGTACAGTCCGCGACCGTCCGCCAGCTTTCTTGGACGTTCAGTAGGCTTCGCATTCCGAATCGCAATGTTGGTTAGACGCATTTTTGGGGGTATCTGATTTACAAACGACGGTTAGCTCGGAAAGTACCCCCACAGCTACCCCCACTTAAGGGGCGCTGTACGGGGATCCCATGGAACTCCCCCGAACATCAAATCTTCGCCAAAGCGTTGATTTTCCCGAGAGTTTCTGTCGCACGGAGTACCGCCGCGAACAGCATCGAATCTCTCGGAAACGCGTCTCCGAATTCTTCTTGGGGATGCAGACGAACCATTCGGTGATCAGCCGCCGACCGCTGTTAGCGTCATACGCGCCGAAGATCGAAGCGACCAGATCGAAGACCCATTGCGCCGACGCCTCGCCGAACGTCGGGCTGCCTGGCGCGTCGACGATCTTCAATTGCTTGAAAACGTTCAGCGCCAGCTCGGCCTGCTCGGGAAAGATCGGCGGCGGAATGATCGAGCGCCCGGACCGCAGCCGCTCGGGCCAGTCCAGGCACGCGGTCGACCATTCCATACGCTACTTCCTGTTGTTGACAATCAGCTTCGGCGCCGCGAGCGCAGCGAACTTGTTCGCGGCCTTCTCGGCCGCCGCGCCCTTCGCGTCCTTCTTGCCGGCCTCGCCAACCTTGGCGTGGACGAACGGCATCAGCGCTTTCGCGGCGTCGACGCGCAGCTTCGGTTCCGTCCGCCCGTCATTCATAGCGGCAATCAGGAATGCCTTCGGGTCCGTGAAGCTGGTCATCGCGTACGGATCGAAATCCGGAGGCGGCGAGCGATCAGGCGCGGCGCTTTTCGGCGGCGCGGCCTTCGATTCGCTCTCGATTCGCTGCGCGGCCACGTACAGCGCGACGTCCTTGTCTTTAACAAGGCGGGCTCCCGACTGCGAGGCCGTTTTTTCGCTGTAGCCGGCGGCGATTGCCGCGTCCCTATTGGACTTGCTGGCTAAAACAGCATCGGCAAAGAGCCGCTTTTTCGCTGTTAAAGCCATTAACAAAAACTCCAAAAGGGAAAAAATTCTGTGCGTGCGGGAACGGTCGGTCGAGGCCGTCGATAGCCCTAGACTTTTGACTGCCCCGGCCCAGACTATCGGTAATTTTTACAAACTCAATGAAATCGCACGCAGTTCGTTGGCTCCACGCAACAGTTTCACGAACAGCCGGATGTCTGCACAAAAAATGTGCAGAAAGTCGCATCAGGTATTCCACAAATTAAATCGAACGAATAAATACACTCGATAGCCTGCGATTAGGCGCTATCGACTCCCAAGGTCTCGCTCGCTCCGAGCCTTCTCGCCATCGTGATGAGGCTTGCACAGCGTCTGCACGTTGTTCGGGTCGAGGCGCAGCCGATCGTCACCTTGGTGTGGGGTGATGTGATCGCCGATGTTGCCAAGTGGCTCGGCAACGCCGCGCTCGGCACACGCGAGTACGACTTCGGCTGGCGTCAAGCCGAGCATGCCGAGGTCACGCAGGCAGAACGCGCAGTGCGGATGCGCAGCGAGGTGCTGCGCGCGCAGCTTCTGCCAGTCGTACCCGTAGCCGCGCGCCGCGCTGCTCGTCTTGCCTGCTCGCCACGAGCCGGGCTGCACGACGGCAACACGACTAGGCAACGACGACAGGCGAGACGGCAGCGTTCGAAGGCGCGGCATGCAGCGATCAGGCAGCCGGTGCGACAGCCGGATATGCAGCAGCGAGCGCGGCGTTCGCAGCGGCTTGCACGGCTGCATCGGTCAGGCTCGGGTCGTTCGCCTTCAGCGCGAGAGCGATCTGGATTGCGACGTTGATGTTGCTCATATCTGCCTCAGTGGTTGAGTTGGTGATAGAAAAGATGCCGTCTTTCGAGATCGTCCAGCCAGCGCCAGTCGCTTCGTCCAGCACCGAGACAGACGATGCGGCAATGACCGGACTGATTTGCGCTGCGAGCGCGGTGTCGGCCGTCAGACGTGCATCCGTCTCTGCAGAGACAGCCGCTCCAAGCCCGCTCAGACGCTCGTCGATTTCCGCACGAATCAAATCCCCAAGGTCTTTCACGTCCTGCTCGGTCAGATGCGCATCGACGACGACGCGGGTTTCGACCGACTTCGCCTCGCTCCTGAACCACGAGACGACCTTCTGAATGATGGCTTTGAGGTTCATGGCGTGCAGGTAGAATCGTTGTGCCGGGTGGGCCGGCAAACAACAAAGGAAGAGAGAATGTCGTCAATCACCAAATACAAGGCGATGGAACTCGCCACGCAAATCGTTACTGCTGCGGCGGAGGCGAACAATCTGAAGCTGTTTGGCGTGCCGAACGGCACACTAGAAGAGATCGCGCAGACCGGAGAAAAGGACGGAACCTACATAGCCGCACTCCTCAACACGATCGCAGACAAGATCAAAACCGTCTGATAGCAAAAAGCCCGCTTGCTTTCGCATAGCGGGCTTCGATGTTGGTTGCGGGGACAGGATTTGAACCTGTGACCTTCGGGTTATGAGCCCGACGAGCTACCGAACTGCTCCACCCCGCGACCGGGATTGTAAGCCAACACGGCGATAAGTGCAAACAGGCCTCTATTGGCCGTGTGTCCGACAACATTCTGCTGAAGTGGCGCTCTCACCCGCACCAAACAAAAAACCCGCTTGCTTTCGCTTGCGGGCTTTTTGTTCGCACCATTGGTACGGTATATGAAAACGCAGTTTATGCGAGGTTTTCTCGCACGTCAAGTAGTCCTCACCAACATTCCTACTGTATCAAGCCGTTCGCTCAGCGCCGTCAATCCCTTCTTCTCCAGCTCGCGAATCCATTTGCGGATAGTCGTTGCGTGACGGTTTGCCGGATGCTCGTCGATCCCGAGCTTTTCGGCCTCGTCGAGAACGTGGATCTTGTCGCCGAAGTGCTTGCGCAGCACTGCGACGCGGAATGCCTTCACGGGCAGCACGTCACGCGCCTCGCGCGCGACCTGATCGGCGAGCTGCGACACCGACTCGCGGAACAGCTCGGTCATCCGCCAACCGCGACAGCACGGGCTCAAGCAGTTGCAGCTTTCGCTGCGAATCGCTTTGCCCGCCACCAGCGCGAGCATCTGCCAGTAGTCGAGGGTTTCCAGCTCACGGAACACCATGCCCGACTGGCCCGCGCCGTCAAGACCGGTCAAACCGCGCCCGCTTCCGCGCGCCGGGCCTTGCAGCAGCTTCGCCATCGGCGACATGGCGTATTGCTGGCTCGAATAGTTGCACGCGAACGTGATTGCCTCTTCGGCGCTGCGGAAAATGCCTTCGTGTCGTGCGTTCATATCAGCCCTGTCGTTTGTGTTGTTGCTCAAATCAGCCACCAGCGCGCCCACTCACTCCACGCTGCTCGCGGCGAGACACCGGCATATGCCTCGCTCGCCGGATCTTCGCGACTCGCACGGCACACCCAGATTTCGCCGAATTTTTGGATATGCGGCTTCGGGTGAAGCGTCGTGTAAGGAAAGATCCCAAACAGCCGCCGCTTGATCTGCATTCGGCGCGGGCTTGTCACTTGCCGCTCTCTTTGGCCTGCATTTCGAGCATGACAAAGCCCAACGCCATTTCGCCAAGCAGTCCCCGCCTCTCCAGAACGGCACGAATCTCGTTGCACGCGCCATCGAATGCGCCGCGATCGGCCTCATCCATTTCCGTCACGATTCCTTTGAACATCAGCAGCGCCACGTCGCTTTGATTCATTTCGTCACCTCGTCACAAGTTGCTTCACGGTCACCGCTAGCCATGAACGGCGCCAGCGACTTCTTGTTGTCGGCCACGTGTGCGAGGCACCACGCGTATTCGCCGTCGATCAAGCGTCCCTCGCAGCGCAGGTGCGGCCTGAACACGTCGGGCACAAACGCCAGCGCGCGAACCGTCTGCTCGTCGAGCACGCCCTTGAACTCCATGCGGCGCAGTGCGATCACCATCGTTTCCGTCAACTGCTCGACCTCGCCGATGGCTGATCGGCCCTTGATGGTGAATACGCCGAGCGTCGGCATCTGAACCTGTAGGCGGATCGGCTTCACGCGGGCACCTCCGCGCGCCACTCACGCTCGCCACTGGCAAAGAACGGCGCGAGCGCTGCGGCGTTGATGCTGAGCGCGATCAGCGCTTCGACCCACGCGAGCTTGTCCGTCACCCATTGGTCGCGACGCACGAACGACCGATAGCCGCCCGGGATTTCCGCGAGCACGTCGACCAGATATTCCTTGCTCGACCTGTCCAGCGTCCGATTGCGGCGGAATCCGTACGCCATCACCAGCACCTGCTGCTTGACGCGCTCGCTGATGAACCGGCCGTTCGACCAGCGCTTTTGCATCGCGGCCGGCATCGGCAGGTTGATTTCCACTTTCACAGGCTGCACTCGACTTCCTCCGTAATACCCATCTTTCGCGCGCGGACCGGCGACCACTCCAGATACGCCTGGCTGAATGTCACCTGCTTTTTCTCGCGCGGCGCGCTCCCCTGATCCAGCCAGCTATGGCACCAGAAGCAGCCCGGCACCGTGCGCGCGTGATTCGACTTCAATCCCATGCCCTTCCCAGCCGCCAGGCTGTTCTCGTGGCACGGCACAACCGTTTCGTCGTTCGGGTTCCGGCGGCAGACGCCCGGCACGCGCAGGTAACACGGCTCGCCGCGGCACGCCGCCAGATACTTCGATCCTTCCGCCACCGTCGGCTTCTTCGCGCGCGATTTCATCGTCGAGCGCCGCTTCAGCGTGGCCGCTGAAGGTGAGGACTTCCAGGAGCCGCGCGACATCGGCGTCTTGCGCGGGCCGAATCCCGAGCGCTTCATGCGCCTGCCGAGCCGAACATCGCCGCCACAGCCGGGTCGCGCCGAACCAACCGGCCAACCCGATCCGCGTGGCGCACACGAGCGCGAGCCCGGATCTTGTCGAGCACTTCCGGGCGCTCGCGTTTGAGCTTCCGGTAATAGCGCGCGGCGATCTCGTTCGCAGACTTCGGAGCCGGGCGACGAGCATCTTGACCAGCACCCCATGCCCAGACAGCCGTCGGTCTGCCGTCTTCGCCCGGCGGGAGATACCGCGCGATACGCATCTCGGCGCGGTTCGCGCGGATGAAGCGGCGCACGGTCGGCTGAGAGCAGATCGCGAGGGCCGCCAACTGAGCGATCGTCGCGCGGCGCGACTGAAGCACCGCGCGAAGGCGCGCCCAGCTCGTTTGCTTGGTGCGCTCGGCCGGAATTGCGCGGCGGCGATCCGGCAGCTTCATGTCGCGGCCACGCGCAACCAATGCGGCCAGGCTTCGAAGCGGAAACTGGTCGAGCACCGTCTTCAGCGGCGCCGGTTCGCCCCAGACCTTGCGCAGCAGCGCGTCCTCTTCCACAGTCCACTTGGGCGCGGCCATTACGCTGCCTCCTCGAAAGCGTCACCGGCGTCGATCCGGCGATGCACCTCGGCCAGCGCGGCGAGCACGGCAGACTTCGTGAAGGTCGCAAGTTGCGCGTCATGGACCTCGATCGAGATCTTGACGACGTTCAGCGCCTCGCCATCGAAGCCCCACTTCCCCGATCGGCGAGCGCGGTCGCGCGCGCGGACCATGCCGTCGAGGGCCGATTTGATAATCCCAATGCTGTCGAGTCCGGGGCCGGTCTCAGCGATCACAAGCGCGATATTCAGCGCGCACACGATCGTCGACCAATGCTCTTCGGTGCCGCGGCCGTTGATCATTTCGTTCAGCGCGACGTGATAGGCAATGCCCAGATCGGTCGTCTGGCTGACGTCCATCGGCGTGCGGCGCTCCATCACATCGAAACCCGCTGTGCGGCTCACGGTGCGCGGGCGGTACGCCTTGCGCGGTTTCTTGTTGCCTGCCATCAGATTTCCTTGATAGTGATGTCGTGGACGGCCAGCATCTGCTTGCGCTTCTGGACGTACGCTGGGTTCTTGCGCGTCGCGGGCGATTTCACGTCCTCGACGACCTGCTTGCCGCTCGCGACCTCGATATAGACGAAGTCGGCGACGTAGTACGAGGCGCGCTCCCACGTCCCGTCGTCGCGCTGCTTGCGCGGCGTCAGCTCGAAACGCACCTGCAGCTCAAGCTCGCGGATCTCGCCACGCGCCTGCATCTGGATCAGATCGAACCAGCGCGAGCGCTCTTTCTGGCTGTCGAACTTGATGCCGTCGTGCTCGCACTTCGTGTTGCGGTACTTCGGTGCCTTCTTCGGCTTCGCCATGCCCGGCCACGGCGTTGTCTCGCGGCGATACGCAGGCGTCAGCGCGCCAGCGTCGTCCGAGCCGTCCGCGATGTCGTCGAACCGGTGCGCGGGCTTCGTGCCGTGCATTTCGGCCAGCTTCTTCTGCGCATACGGCATCGGAGCGTCTTCGCGCACGCGCGCGGTGCCGACCGTCTTCGTGCCCGCCGGCACGACCATCGGCCACGTCATGCGCTTCGTCATTCCTTGATCTCGCGGCGGTAGTACGACTCGCATCCGCACTTCGGGCAGACCAGTTGCTGCGCTTTCGCCCACGTTTTGTGGGGCACGCCGACGAGCTGCGAGTGCGTGCCCTGCCAGCCGCATTTGCGCCGTTTGCTACATTCGATCGGCTCGTCGCGCGCCGCGCGCGCCGCCGCGTCCCACTCTTCCGGCGTTGCGTTGTCGATTGATAACGTCATCTTCGATACCCCTGCGGCTTGCGAGACGGCCCGCCATCCCGCTTGAATTGGTCGGGGTATACCTGCGTATACCCTGGGAGTGCGAACGGCTTGTATCGCCTCTCGCTTTGTTTCCAGATCGCCGCGTCAGAACGGCCGCTCGTCCGTCTTCAACTCGAACGTCGAGCGCACCATGTCGTCGACGATCCGGCTGTCCGTCGTAGCGAGCACGAAGAACTTCTGTCCGCGGTGTTCGCGCGCCAGGCGTTCGGCCTCCATCACCGCACCTTGGCGCGACGGATGCTTGAAGGTCGGCGGCTTCTGCCCGGTCGGCGACCAGACGAGGTAGAACGGCTTCGGATCGAACAGATTCATGCTCACGCTGCCTCCCGTTGCGCGATCTGGTCGCGCGGTACGTCGTTCAGATACGCGTAAAGCGCCTCGCCGCGCTGCTCGCTCTCACGGCTGACCGCAGCGAGCAGGTAATCCGTCCACGCGCCGGGCCCGAGCGTCTTGCAGACCTTCGCCTTGAATTGCTCGAAATACTGGAAGCGCGCCGGGTCGATGCCGAGTCGCTTGCCCTGATCCCGCCAACCAGCTTCCTCGTTCCACCAACCATCGGGCGCACCGCCGGCAGCGGCCGTGCCGCTCTCTTCGTCCTTCGCTTCCCAGATGCCAGTCCAGCCACGGAGCACGGACTCATCGATTGCGGTCACAACGTCGCGACCGAGGTCGTGAATCTTCGCGAGCTTCTTGAGCGTCACCTTGGCCGCCGGACGGGTCCACGGGATGTCGGCCTTCTTCTCTTTCGCCTCGCGGTGCTCGCACCAGTCGAGCCACGATTCGCTAGGCACCCATTCGGGCAGTTCCATCGCTCGCAGTTCGGCATGCAACGCGATTCGCGGCGCTTGCCGCGCGCCTTGATGGTTCTCTGACGGTTCCTTGGTGGTTCCTGACGAGTCGGGTGCAAAAGCTTTGCACCCTTTAGCGCTCTTATTTGCACCCTTTACGTCGCCAGTTGCACCCTTTACGTCGCCGTTTGCACCCTTTCCATTCGGTGCAAAATCTTCACCCTTTTGGCCTGAAGGAATGGGCGCAAGATCTGCACCGTTTAGCCATTCAGTGCTGATGCGGTATTCGCGAGCACGTCCGCGACCACCTCCCTCGTTGGCGACGAGGATCAGCCAGCCGCGTTTGAGCATGCGCTTGATCTGGTACTGCACCGCACGCTCCGATTGCCGCGTCTTCGCCGCCATCGTCTCGATGCTCGGGAAAATGTGCGTGCCGTCGTCGTCGGCATAGTCGGCCAGCTTGAGCGCGAGGTTCAGTTCGCCGCCACCCTCGGGGTAGCGGTCCCAAACCTTGTCCATGACCTTGATGCTCATGGCGCCCTCAGAACGGGCTCGGCAAGCCGACCAGCTCGTGATCGAGGCCCGTCGCAGCGCATTTGCGCGTGCCGCGCACCGCGAGCAGCTCCGAAGCCAGCAGTTCGAACACGCGACCGCAGACGCTCGACAGCTTCAGATTCGTCTGCGCGGCAATGTCTTCGCGCGTCAGAACCACGCTAGGGTCGCCCGCAAAGAGGTCGAGGATCATCTGCTTCTGCGTGCGGCGCGTGCCGCACTCGTCGAGCGCGTCGTGCGCCGCCAGTTGCGTTGCCGTGGCTTTCATCGCTTCACCTTGATCGTGATTGCGGGGACCGCTTCGCCGGTCTTGAGCATCGCCGTCTGCACGGTGCCGACCAGTTCCTGCTTCGTGCTGATGTCCTCGACCAGGCTGTTGAACAGGCGCGGCAGCTCGCCGGGGTCGACGCCGTCGAGCAAATCCGCCGCCGCGGCCTCGGTGCGGTGGTTAGCGCGAACGAGCGCGCGCATGATCTCTTGCGCGTTCACGTCGTCACCACCACTGCCCTCGATTACACGGGCCGACAAACCCAGCGGCGCGAGGATCTCGTTCACGAGCGCGACGCGCAGATCGATCGGAAGCGCCGCCAGAATCGACGGCAGCATGTTCGCCGACAGCAGATTGCGGTCGTTCTCGTCGTCGTCGAGCCAGCGATAGACGCGATCCGCGTTCGTCTTCTGGCGCGTCACGATGTCGTGGTGATCGCTGAAGTGGACATTGACGCGGCGTTCCGCCCCAATGCGCTCGTGAGCAGTCACGACTTCGTCGACGACCGTTTCGCGCGACCAGCCGTGCATGTTCTTCAGCTCGGTAATCGCCGCCTTCGCTGCCGCGATCGGGCTTCTGTGCGAAATGGTTCGCATGATCTTTAAATCTCCGTGGCGTACAGTCCCTCTAAGCGCTTAGGACTACTAATAACCAGCTCAGCAAACAGGGAAAAGAGAAAAATGAAAACGACGTTGTCAGCTACCGCAAGCGCTGCTTCGGGTCGCACCAGTACGACCTTTTCGGATCGAGGCGCGGGGAATCGCCTCGCATCCGGTTCGCCCGCTCCGCGCTATGGAGCTGGGCGAACTCTCTCAACGTCAGCAGCCATCGAACAAACGGCATCGATCGCCTCCCTTCTGCTACTCGCGGCACTCGTGCCGCTGCTTTCCAGATGAACCGCCAGTTACGCCGCAGCGCGAGCGGGCACGTGGATGTGCACGCAGCTCTTCATCGGCACCAAACTCGCGGGCTGGTGAAAGAAGCGCCGCTGCGACAACGATTCGTTCTCGCCTTCCTCGACGTGGAAGGCTTTCGGGTTTTCGGCTTTGATGCGCTCGATTGCCTGATCGAGCGTGCCGCGCGCGCGGGCGTGCGCGAGCAGTGCCTGATGTTGCGGAAGGTGCATTCGACTTGCCTCGTGGATGGGTGCGAGTTGACTATGGAAACGAACGGGCTTTTGCCGTCATGCCGCAGCAGGACTGCCGAAATACAGCGCGTCGAGAGACGCCAGCACGCCACGAGCGCGAGCGAGCAGCACAAGGCGCTTCGCCTTGTCGGGAGACAAGAGAATTTCACCTCGCTCGCACTGCGAGATCGTGGATTGAGTCACACCGATGGCAGCGCCAACTTCGGCTTGCGACATCGACAGACTCTTGCGGAGGGCGATCAGTCCGTTCATGAGTCGATATTAGTCGGACTGATAAGCCTTGTCAACAGTCGTACTCTTTGATTCTTAGTAGCCGTGCTTATATTGTTCGCGCATGCCAGCTAAACCCCTTACCCCTTCCCAGCTCGCCGATGCAGAGCGCCTGCGCCGACTCTTTGCAGTTTGGCAGGACGAACGGCGCGCGCACGGTCGCCCGGCTTCGCAAGAGGCGGCCGCCTCTGAACTTGGATTCGGCCAAAGCGCCTTCAGCCAATACCTTCGGGGCAAGATCCCGTTGAACGGCGCCGCGCTCGTGAAATTCGCCCATTTGATCGGCTGCTCGGCCGAGGACATCAGCCCCGCTATCGCCGCTGAACTGCGGAACCTGGGCGCGATGGCGACTGCTGAGCACAGATCCGCCGGAGAGCATTCAGCAAACACCGAACGGAATAGCGGCTTACTCGAATCAGGTTCGCCCTCTAGCGGGAGTAACCTTCCAGCAGGTAAGCTAGCTAAGAAAGTGCTTACAGACGGGAGAGCATCTGTAAGCGCGCGCCCCATCCTTGCGTGGGACGACCCAGAAGAACTCGGTGAAGAATACGTGCTAATACCAAGGCTGGATGTCAAATTTTCCGCGGGGAACGGAAGGATTGTTTGGCACGTCGACGAAAAGGGCCAGAAACAGGCTTTTCGTCGTGCGTGGTGCCAACGCCTCGGCATCAATCCCGATCACGCCGCAACGATTGTCAACGACGGGCAGTCAATGGAGCCGCGCCTAATCGACGGGGATTCGCTCGTCGTCGACTACAAGGCAACGCACATCATCGACGGCAAGGTCTATGCGATCGCCTATCAAAACGAGCTGTACGTCAAACGACTGTTCAAGCAGCCGGACGGTGGCCTGCTCGTTCGCTCGGACAATCCCGACAAGACGCGCTTCCCCGACATGAATCTGACGCCTCCACAGGTGCAGCACGTCGAGGTCATCGCGCGCGTGATGGGCGTCAGTGGCGCCGTATAAGAGCGCCACGCGCCGGAATACACCGTTTCGGGGAAGGCCCGCGCCCTTTCGCGGGCGAATTTGGAGACCAAAAAATGATGAGAGAACGACTGCGACCAGCTGCGCTGCTGGTAGCGATGCTTTTTGCCGCCTCGGCGGCGTGGGCTAGCGGCGGCCATTACGCCGGCGGCCACGGCTCGTCGCACAAAGGCGGCCACTACAAGAATGCCCGAACCGGCGATCACTACGAGCATCGCAAATGATTCTGCTCTTCGCGTGGATCGTCGTGGCACTCCTGACGGCTCTCGTCGCGAATTCGAAGAATCGCAGCCCCATCGCCTGGGCGTTGCTTGCCATTCCGCTGGGCCTCATTGCGACGCTCGTCGTCGCGTGTAGCACGAAGCTCCCGGCGAAAGACGCGGTAACGGCCACCGAGCCGATCAGGCTTGCCGACAAGACGTGCCCGCGCTGCGCCGAGTCCGTCAAGGACGCCGCGAAAGTGTGCCGATTCTGCGGTCACGAATTTAGCTGACCCACGTCAAACACTCCCCCACAAGCCCGCCACCCGGCGGGCTTTTTCATTTCCGCTCGCCGAGTTACAAAGTCACATCCACAATTATTAGTCCGGCTGTTGACTAATAGAAGTAGCGCGACTAATATCTGTCTCACGCACTCACCGAAGCACTGAGCGGGGGCGCTTCAAGTCGGCGCGGCGACTCTAAACAGCCCGTAGCGTGATGTCTCCCACGCATGGACCCTCGCGGACAGTGAGAGAAGCGTCCCCGCTCAGTGCTGCGATACCTAATGGAGCTTGAGAGATGGAAAGGCAAATGCGACTAGGCGACGGCGGCGAGACGCGGCCTACCCACCCGCAACTCACGCCGAACGTCGGCGCGGAGTTCGGCTCGGCAGTAGTACACCAAAACCGTATCGCCATTAAAGGCTTCCGCGAGTGCCTTGCGCACCCGTTTTGCAGAGTCAGCGGTCGACGCGATAACGACGTGAACTTCCGAATTGGGAGCGATGTTGTCGAAGTCTCGCAACGAGGTAACTCCGAATCCTCGCCGAAGGACTACTTGAATGGTCTTTTGATCAAGGCGGGATTCGTAGCGCTCGTCGGAACGGTCAAAAATTTGGGCGCTGCTGATGTTCATACGTCGGCTGAGTTGATTAGTTCCCGAAATTACCGTGATGCTCTCGAAGACCATAGCACGCTTCGCATGCGAAGAACCCTGGGAATCTCCCGCAGCTTGCGCCGCCTGCCGATTAGCAATTTGAAAGCCGATTCAAGCTTGCAGTATTCCTATCTTTTAGGGTGCGAATCCATACTTACGAATGTTGCGCGCACCGCTGCCGTCGGTGTGGCCGGCGTCGTGATCGGCACATTCTGGTATCTGATCGTCGCGCTGCGCGCGGGTGCACTCTGATGGAAACGCTCAAGCTCGCTGGTCGCATCTGCATCGCCGGATTCGTCGCCATCGCCCTGCTCGCTTTCCACGCTCAGATGCGCGAGCGCGAAGCAGCATTCGAAGCCCACTGCAGCAAGCATCGCTGCACCTGATCCTGTAAAGGCTCACCAATGGACATCATCGAAGTTATTTGCATCGTAGTCCTAACTTCCATTTCGCTGGGCGCGATCGCAATCGGAGTCGGCAAGTTGCTCGCGCACCGCCGCGAGCGAGACAGCGAAGCTTTGGATTGGGCTGCATATAGCGCGATCCAGCCGCTCAGCAACGATGCTGCCGAGCCCTACCCGAGCGCGTGGGAGTAAGCACGATGCGCTGTCACGTTCGATGCCGCCATTGCATGACGCGACGATGCCTGAAGCGAAAGCTTTCCGAGTATCTGCGCGTGCCCGCCTGCGAGGTCTGCGGCAAACGGAATTACCGCGTCGATCGCTGGATGAATCGCCGCGACACGAAGCGAGTCACGTGCACGTGTTCCGGCTACTGGTTCCCGCACCGCCAGGGCTCGCTGTTCTGCTGGCAGCGCGCCGACGGCACGCAACGTTATCCCGGCGATCCGGATTTCGCTGACCGCGAATTCGACGGCCTCGCCGCCGCTTAATCGCTCCGGCGGCTCCCCCGAGCTGCGGCTTGATCGGCGCCAGTATGGGCCGGTCCTTTTTCGAGCAAGTCGATGGAATTGAATTCAATCAGTCGAAGCAGCGCGCTCACGGGTCATATCTTGGAGAATGCACCGTCTGCAATCGCTGAACGCTACCGCGAATGCGGCGTCGACACTCCCGAACGGCCCGCAATCGTGGTCCAGCATTTCTGGCTGCCTCAGCGAGCCATGCGGAGGTGTGTAGTAACCGTATGGAAGCGCGATGTAGGCGTGCTTCAACCCCAACTCGTCAATGCTCACCTCTACGGCCGCGCTCATTACACGCCCGTGGAACACCTCTGCGCGCCATCGCATCGTTACACCTCTCGGCCGATACCTGTCGGTTCACGCCTCGGGGCCAATGAGAACGTCAATGGCCGCTTGTCCTGCGATTTCGGCAACAAGGTACGCCCAGCGCATTGTGAATGGGCCATGCTGCACCGTAACGATGGCACCGTCCGTACTCAAACGGCCAACGTTGTGGCCTGTTATCTGGAAGGTAACGCTGTACATGTCCGGAGCGACTTCAGTCAGCTGGACATGGATTTCGAAGCCGCGATAGCTTATCTGGCGATTCATCATTGCGCAAAAATGGCCACTTCATCAGCCGTCTTGCCATCCCCGCAATCTGATGACATTTCCAATAGCGTGCCGGCAACTGGCGAAGGCAGCACGGAACGCGTCGTCGGAGCAGTCAAAAGGACCGCGCGCGCCACGCGCTTCTGCTTCGGTTCGAGGAGAAATTCTGGAGTATTCGCTGTATGTGATGGGCTCGACAATGTAGAACTTCGCCTCACCTGCGGGCGTAAGCCTGCTTTCGACCGTCACGCGCATCTGCCAGCCGTTGAATGTGTCAAGGCGCGTTTCCATAAGCCCTCCCATCGAGTACCGGGAAGACCGTCGCGAGGTCGAAAGTTCGATTCCCGAACCCATAGTGCGCCTAATACCAGTCCGCCACAAGCGATATATAGAAACGTGATTTGCGGGGGCTCAACATGCCAATGAGGACGCTCCCGGCATTACTCGCAGTCGCGGCTACCGTGACTGCGGCTTGCCTCTCGATCATGGCTGGCTGGCAGCGTGGCGGCTTCCTCGCCGAGCGCGTGCTGTGGATCGCCGTCGGCGTCGTGCTTGTCGTCGCGGCCCATCTGCTGCCCGCGCTGGTCCGCGCCCACAGTCGCGGCGTGCGCGCCGTCGGCTTCCTGCTCTGGATTGGCTGCATTGCCGCGACCTGCTACGGCCATGCCGTCTTCTTTCTGATGGCGCAGAAGCATGCGGGTGAACTGCGCGCCGCCGCGGTGCCGGCAGTCACGACAAAGGGACGCGGTATGGCCGAAATCGCACGTGACCGTGCTGACGCAGTAACGCGACTGGCCCGCACCAATGCGCGTCGCTGCGTCGAACCCTGTATGAGCCTGCGCGCAGAGCGCACCGCCGCTGCCGCCCGCATAGAGGAATTCGACACCGAGCTGGCCGCCGCGCGCCGCGCTGAGGCCGCGCAGGATCGCGTCGCCGCCGAGCGCGCCGCAGCCTTGGCTGATCCCGTGACTGGCGCTCTGACTGCCTTCGAAGTGACCGCGCCGCGCGCGGAACTCGTGACCGGACTCGCCTTCGCGGGCGTACTTGAGGCAGTCGCGTGCTTCGCCTGGCTGCTCGCGCTCCGCCCGTCTGACGTGACTCGCGTCGTAACCGAATCGCCGGTAACGCCCGCCCAGCAAGAGAGTAACGCCGCAGTAACGGCAGCAGTCACGACCGAGAGTCACGTAGTCGCGCCGGTCGTGACCGCCGCGCCCGCACCGCTGCTCTCGCTTCCCGTATTCGAGCAGCAAGACGACGTTACCCGAGTCAGGGACGCAGTAGCGCGCGACAAGCTGCGCGCGACCGTGACCGAAATCCGCAAGTTTCTGGGCTGCTCGCAGTCACGTGCCGCAGCAGTCCGCAAGCAGCTCGAACCGACTACCTGACAGGGACAAATCATGAAGAAGACCGCCATCGCCGCCGCACTGCTCATCGCCGCAATCCTCTCGGGCTGCAACAGCGACGCCGACGTTGCCTCGCAGAACCTGTCGACAGCCGCCGCCAACTTCCAGATCAACCGCCGCATCGTTTTCTACAACGGCTTCACCGGCGAATACATGCTGACTATCGAGGGCCTGTGCTCTAAGGACAACTCCAGCACCGACACCAAGCTCGCGATCATCTGCAAGACCGGCCCGAATGAATACAAAAAGCATTTCCTCGGGCTGTCCAACGACGTGACGTACTTCATCGAGCAGCTCGAACCGGCCGCCGCGAGCACGTACCGCTACAAGGTCGTCTTCAAGCCGTCCGCGATCGTCCCGGACATCGAAGTGAAGTGAGCAGCTTGAACCCCAACCAATTTAGTTACGGACATGAGTGAATCATCCGTGCCTGCGCTCCATTGCGACGATCAGGCAGTCTATTTTTCGAATGGCGTCATGCTCCGCCTCCGCGATAGCAACGCCTACGCTCCGCGCGCGGAGGCCCCTACCCTCGGTGAAATGCAGCTTATCGATCGTGTACCACCAAGAGAACTTCCCCGAGGGCCGCTCGTTGACCTCAATAAACACCAAGTGGCCGCGAGATTCGAATGCTTTTCTCCACATCTCATTTGCTCCCGGATACGTCTATGGGCAGAGTCTATTTCGCGGAGCGACGTGGAGCAAACCCTGATGTGCAATGCATAAGAGCGCACTGGCTCGGAACCTGAGATTCACTGCACCTATCGAGGATAACGATGGACACTAATCAACTCCCCGACGACCTGAATCCCGAAGTGGTGAAGGCGTGCGCCGAATTCATCGGCAAGATCACCGGGCTCGTGCCGCCGCCGCATGACGCCTTCCCGCCCGAGTGGCATGGCTACCTTCGCACGTTCACCAGCCGCCTCTACGCAACGGCGCGTGAGAACGTCGTCGCGGCCGATGCCGTGACGCCGACGGTCCCGATAGAACTGCTGGGCGTCGAAGATGAACTGACGAACGGCGATGGATTTTGGCGCACCTGCTCGGGCTGCCATGAAACAGAAGATGGCCATCCTGTCGGCCATTACCCGTTCAGCGCGATCATGAATTGCGACCTCGGCTCGGGCTGCGGCGAGTGCGGCGGCATCGGCGCCGTGTGGGATGACACCGACTATGACGCGATGGCGGCCGCCAGCGACGCCGATGAGATTGCACGCGAGCAGTCCGAGGAAGCGCGGCCCGTGGATCAGCGCGCACTCGTGCAATCGATGGACGAGATCGAGGCACTGAGCAACACCGAAAATCGAGGCATCACGGTGATGGAAGCCGAGTCGATCATGCTCGTGTTGCTGGAGTTGCGACGCCTCCGCGCGGGCGGAAGCCCGGCACCGTGGACATGGCTGCGGCGCGCAGTAAGGCGCATCCCGACGCGCGAGGAATTACTCGGCGGTCAACGCACCAGCTATGTTCAGCTTGACGAGGTGCTCGGCTGGATTAACGAGGGCGAGAAGATGGGCGACACGCTGTGCAACGCCCCTACGCCTACCGTCGCCGCAGATGCGGCAGCGCCGATCCTGACGGCTCCCGAAGGCGAAGACCCGATGAAGCATGGCAATCGGAGTATCAAGGCTTCGGTGAAGCGCCTGACGGACGCTTATTGCAAGCAACAGCCGTTGCCCGTCCCCGACCAAATGGCGCTTGTTTGGCGCTTCGATATTGGACGGCTACGCAACGATTGGATTCGCTTGAACGCCTGGCAAGAATCTGTGAAGAGCAATGCGGACGCGGACACGACGTGCGCAGAATGCGGCGGCAGCACGAAGATCGCGCATTGCCCGTCGAAGCATTGCCCGCGGGCTGCGCAGCCCAACGAGCGCGCGGCGTTCGTGCAGCACATGGGGTATGACCGCCCCGAAACGGAGGGTTGCGCGCGCTTGGCGTGGGATGCCCATCTAGCGACGTGGACTGCTGCCCGCGCCACCTCGCAAGCCACGGTGAAGGGTGACGACCGATTTTAGAAGAGGCCAGCAACGTGAGCGCTCTGCACCACGTCCTTAACGAGATCGAGCACTTTATTCAAGGCGTCGCGGTCGGACAGGCCTGCTTTTAGGTAGTGCTCAATGCTCACGTGCTTTGGATCACTTGCTTTGTCGCCGTGCTTGATCACGAACGAGGCCTCGTCTCTGTCTTTGATCAACGTAACGATGACAAGCGCGCCATGCACATATTCCTCAACGTTTGGAGAAGCCATGATTGCCTCCTGTTTGCTCACCAAAAACTCTAGCACAGTCGATCTCTACGCGTATTCAAGCTGCGCGATCGACGGTCCCTTCTCTGCCGAGCATCCGTTAGATCAGCGTCCGAATGATGCGCCCCGAGCTGTGGAGAGGTCGAGCCCATCGTCAGTTGGGGGAGCGCCGCCGCACCGGATGATGTGCAATGAACCGCGACTCGGACGCTGGGCGCGCAATCATGCGCGCCGAAGGTAACCGCGCACCCATAGACGTGCACCATAACCGACAAGCTGAGGTTAACTCGCAATGAAGATCAGACTCGACGAATGGCTCAAGCGCGAATTCGATCCGCCGCCAGCGATCCGGACGGCGCGCCAGTGGATCAAGGACCGCAAGATTTATCCTGCGCCAGAAAAGGTTGGCCGCGCCTACTACGTAGACGACAAAGCTGTATTCCGCAACGGCGTTCAAGCGCCACGACTCGTTCACCGGGCTTTCGGCTATGGCAGCTAGGCCGCGCATCCGTCGACGGGCCAACTGGCCCGCGAATCTCCATGAGCCGCGCCCGGGGTACTTCGTCTGGCGTGATCCGCGCACGAAGAAAAGCATCACGCTGGGATACATGCCAATCGAGCAGGCTATATTCGAAGTAGTCGAGGCCAACGCGAAGCTCAAGGAACTCGCGCCCAGCAAGCGCCTCGTCGAGCGAATGAACGACACCGGAGAGACAATCGCCGACCTGCTCCTCAAAATGCCGAATGATGGTGTCAAGCAGGCTACGATCGATCAGCGCAAATATCTCGATCGAGCAATAAAGGCGCGACTCGGCGACATCAAATGCGCGGCACTCACCACGAAACACGTGGCTCAAGTGCTTGAGGCGTACGAGAAGGAAGGAAAGATGCAATGGGCCGTCAATATCCGAAGCCGATTGCGCGCGATCTGCCGGCGTGGCATGGCGCTGGGATGGATGGATAAGAATCCTGCGGAGGCGACCGACCGCGCACGAATCAAGGTTCAACGGCAGCGGCTGACGCTCGATGCGTTCAACGCAATTCGAGCGAAAGCCGGCGAAGTCGCCCCGTGGCTAGAGAACGCGATGCTGCTTGCTCTCGTTTCAGGTCAGGACAGGTCGACGATTGCGCGCTGGGAGCGCGGTTTTGTGCGCGGAGAAATTGCAATCCTTGAGCGCTCGAAGACAGGGGTTCGGATTGCGATTCCGACGGAACTTAGGCTTGATGCCATCGGAATGTCGCTTGCCGACGTAATTGCGCGATGCAGATCGACGGGCGTCGTCAGCAAGTATTTGATTCACCACGTGCGGCGGCAAGGCCCGACACACGTCGGAGATCCAGTCCAGTTGAGCTCGATCAGCACGCGGTTCGCTCGCGCTCGACGCCTCGCTGGGATCAAAGCCAAAGGCGCGCCGAGCTTTCACGAAATCCGCAGCCTTAGCAAGCGGCTCTATCTTGAGCAGGGCAATGTAGACACCAAGGCGCTGCTCGGGCACAAGTCGGATACCACGGCCGATCTCTACGCTGACGGGCGCGGAATCGAGCCTATGAAGGTGCGCATTGGCAGTATCTGATTTTGAACAGATAGTGAACAGATGGTGAACGATTCAAGCTGGGCGGGCGTTTGCGGGCAAAGACGCGTGCCGCCGCTGTACGTGTTCGCGCCGCTGAGCGTTTCGACGCCCGCGCCGTTCTTCACCAGCCCGCCCGTGCCGCTGATCACGCCCGCGAAACTCTGGTTCGTCGCGTCGCCGAAGCTCAGCGTGTTCGCGCCGAGCGCCAGCGCGCTGCCCGCCACGCCCGAGAGCGCGCCGAGCGTCTGGTTGCCGCCCGCGCCGCTGAGATCGAGCGTCGATCCCGCGCCGTTCAGCGCGACGTTGCCGCCGAGCGTCGCGCCCGCGCCGAGCGCGAGCGTGCCCGCGTTGACGGCCGTGCCGCCCGTGAAGGTGTTCGCGCCGTTCAGCGTGAGCGTGGCCGCGCCGTTCTTCGTCAGACTGCCGGTGCCGCTCAGGCCGCTCGCAAGCGTCAGCGCGTTCGAGCCGAGCACCGTGAGCGCGCCGTTGAGCACGACGCCGTTGGCGAGCGTGATCGCGCTCGTGTTGTCGAGCGAGGCCGGGCCGCCGATGGTCAGCACGCCCGAGCCGAGCGCCGACGCGTTGCCCAGCACGAGCCCGCCCGCATTGAGCGCCGTGCCGCCGCTATAGGTGTTCGCGCCGCTGAGCGTCTCGACGCCCGAACCTTGCGTGGTCAGCCCGCCCGTGCCGGAGATCGTGCCCGCGAAGGTCTGGTTCGTCGCATCGCCGAACGTGAGTCCGTTCGCGCCGAGCGACACCGTCGTGCCGCTCACGCCGCTCAATGCGCCGATCGTCTGCGCGCCCGTCGCCGCGCTGATATCGAAGCCCGCGCCCGCATTTGCGAGATTGACCGCGCCCGTCGATGCGAGCGAGCCGCCCGCGCCGAGCGCGAGCGTGCCGGCGTTGACCGTCGTGCCGCCCGTGTAGGTGTTCGCGCCCGTCAGCGTTTCGACGCCCGCACCCTGCTTGACGATGCCGCCCGTGCCGTTGATCGCGCCCGCGAACGCGCCGTTGGCCGCGCCGCCGAGCGTCAGCGCATTGGCGCCGAGATTGATCGCGCTGCCCGTCACGCCGTTGAGCACGCCAATGCTGCGCGCGCCGCTCGCCGCGCCGAGGTCGAACACGCTGCCCGCATTCGCGAGCGTGAGCGCCGAGTTCGCCGCCAGCGCGCCCGCGCCGGAGAGCGCGAGCGTGCCCGCGTTGACGGTCGTGCCGCCCGTGTAGGTGTTCGCGCCGCTCAAGGTCTGCGTGCCGGTGCCTTGCTTGACAACGCCGCCCGTGCCGCCGATCACGCCCGCGAAGGTTTGATTCGTTGCGTTGCCGAACGTCAGCGCGTTCGCGCCGAGCGCGACCGTCGTGCCGCTCACGCCGCTCAATGCGCCGATGGTTTGCGCACCGCTCGCCGCGCTGATATCGAAACCCGCACCGGCGCCCGCGAGCGTCACGCCGCCCGCCGCCGCGAGACTGCCGCCCGCGCCGAGCGCGAGCGTGCCCGCGTTGATCGTCGTGCCGCCCGTGTAGGTGTTCGCGCCGGTCAGCGTCTGCGTGCCGCTGCCTTGCTTGACGAGACCGCCCGTGCCGCTGATGACGCCCGCAAAGGTCTGGTTCGTCGTCGTGCCGAAGGTCAGCGCATTCGTGCCGAGCGCGAGCGTGCTGCCCGCCACGCCCGACAACGCGCCGATGGTCTGCGCACCCGACGCGCCGCTGATATCGAAGCCCGTGCCCGCGTTCGCGAGCGTGAGCGCGCCCGTCGAGGCCAGCGAGCCGCCCGCGCCCAGCGCGATCTTGCCCACGTTGACCGTCGTGCCGCCGGTGTAGGTGTTCGCGCCCGAAAGCGTCTGCGTGCCGCTGCCCTGTTTGACGAGACCGCCCGTGCCGCTGACGACGCCCGCGAAGGTCTGGTTCGTTGCATCGCCGAACGTCAGCGTGTTCGCGCCGAGCGCGAGCGTGCTGCCCGTCACGCCCGAGAGCGCGCCGACCGTGCGCGCACCCGATGCGCCGCTGAGATCGAAATTCGCGCCGCTCGCGCCCAGCGTGAGCGCGCCCGCCGACGCGAGATTGCCCGCGCCCGAGAGCGCGAGCGTGCCAGCATTGATCGTCGTGCCGCCCGTGTAGGTATTGACGCCCGTGAGCGTCGCCGTGCCGCTGCCTTGCCTGGTCACGCCGCCCGTGCCGCTAATCACGCCGCTGAAGGTCTGCGCAGTCGCATCGCCGAATGTAAGACTGCGCGCGCCGAGCGTGACGTTGCCCGAACCGGAGAGCGCGCCGATCGTCTGATTCGCGCCCGATCCGCTGATATCGAGCGCCGCGCCCGTGCTCGCGAGATTGACCGCGCCCGTCGCCGCGAGCTTGCCGCCCGTGCCGAGCGCGAGCGTGCCCGCGTTGATCGTCGTGCCGCCCGTGTAGGTGTTGACGCCCGTGAGCGTCACGGTGGCCGCGCCGCTCTTCACCAGCGCGCCCGTGCCGGCGATCACGCCGCTGAGCGTCGCCGCATTGCTGCCGCCGAGCGTGAGCGTGTTCGCGCCGAGATTGACCGCGTTGCCGAGCGTGAGGCCCGCCGTGCTCGTATCGAGCGTGGCCGCGCCGCCCACGTTGAGCGCGCCGCTGCCGAGCGCCGCCGCGTTGCCCGCGACGAGCGAGCCGCCGTTCAGGTTCGTGCCGCCGCTATACGTGTTTGCGCCCGTGAGCGTGAGCGCCGCGGTGCCGGTCTTGGTCAGCGCGCCGGTGCCCGACAGCACGCCCGAGAGCGTGAACGCATTGCTGCCTTGCGCGATGAGTCCGCCCGTGCCGAGCGAAATCGTATTCGCGATGTTCAGGCCCGCCGCCGCGGCTTCGAGCGCGCCGCCCGTCGCCGTGATCGTGCCGGTGCCGAGACTCGTGGCGTTATCGACGATGGCCGTCGCGGTGCTGGCGAGCGTCGCGTCGAGCGCGCCCGACGGACCGTTGAGCGTCCACGTCCCGCTCTCCAGCGAGAGATGGTTGAAGTTGATGTAGTTGGACATCGTGACCTGGCCGGCCGCCGGACCGCCCGTGGCCTGCGCGAGATGCAGCGTGTTATTGCCGCCGCTGCCGCCATCCACGTAACCGGCCTGCGCAAAGCCCAGATTCACGCCGACGAGACCGAGCACGCCCACATACGCCCCCGTGCCCGCCGACACCGACGAACCCGTGTACGCATAGAAGTTGTTGGTGCTGCCCGCGCCCATCGACACGCTGCCGATCACGCTGCCCGTGTTGCGGAACGTGTTGCCCGCCGTCGACGCCTGAAAGCCCACGCGGCCCGAGATCGTGCCGTTGTTCGTGAAGTTGACCTGACCGCCGCCGTACACCGCGGCGGTGACGCGATCGGCGGGCGCGACCGTCACGCCCGCGATGGCGCTGGAACCGATCGTGCCGTTATTGACGATGTTGCTCACGCCGCCCGCGCCGTTCTGCACGGCGAGCGCCAGCCCGGTGAGATTCGACAGATTGACGGTGACGAGCTGCGCGGTGCCGTTCATCGTGCCGTTGTTGGTCACGTTGATGGTGCTCGCGCTGCTGTTGCCGATCACCGTGCCGCTCGACAGGATGCTCAGTATGCCTAAAAGAGAAGGATCAATCGTGCCGCTATTATTGAAGGTGACGTTGCTGCCCGTGAGCGACACCGCCGTTCCGCCCACGCCGAGCAGGACGCCGAAGTTGGTCGTGGAATCGGCGTTGACGGTGATACCGCTGGTGGTATTCGCATAGTTCGGCGCGAGCGGATTGGCTGCGCCCGTGCAATTCACCACCGAGCCTGCCGTCGTGCAGGTCGTCGCCTGCGCGCGGCCTGGCGTCAGCAGGAAAATGCATAACGCAATAACCAAAGAAGCGCACAACGAAGCGCACTGAACAATCAACGCGACAATAACGTCGCCGGAAACAAAGCCGCCCATTGCGCGAGGCGCAACGCGTAGCACGCAAATACCGTTCGATTCCCTCACGCCCTTTCCCCTTAGAAGATCGTGAATCGGCACTACGTCGATATCCGTTTCGCAGGCGCGCACAGACCCGTCCCGCACTGATGGCATGCGCGAGTCAAATCGGCGCCGTCGCGGCCGTGCGCGCGCGGGCGCCGGTCATGGACGGCGCGCGCAGACACCCGACGCAAGGCGCACGGGCGCTTTGCGGGCAAGCGGCGACAAGGCGAACGGATGGCGGCCGCGGACGAGCAACACGCGTACAGCAAGCGTGCAGGACTCGCCGCGCCAATCAGGATGGGCTGGTGAGCGGTTTCATGGAGGGTGCCTCCCGGTGTACTCTCGTGGATCGTTTGTTCACATCATTGACTGTCATCCAGAGCATAGACAAAAGCTTGCTTACTTCAAGCTTTAAATCGCGCTTTAAATCATTTTTTTGCGAACTGGATTAAATTACGGTAAAACCGCCAATATCTAAAATCGCGCCCAGCAAAATTGACAGGGAACGGCATATGCGAATCGCTTTTTAAAGCGCGGAAATAACTGCTTTGAATGGCGATAAATACCGGTAAAAAATTCGTGCGAGCCGCCTGGATCATGGACGGACTATGTTTAAAGCGGGAATGCCGTCTGCTCGACCTTGTCCGATATATTGCCGGGCCTGCGCCGCACAGTTTGGCTGTCAGGCAGCGCGATCATCGAGTCACGAAATCGCTGCGCAAGTGCGCCATAACCTGAAAAAAGAAAAAGCCCGCTCGAAGCGGGCTTTTTTTCTTCAGACCGTTGCCGACGCAACCAGTCAAGGCACAACGACGCACATCAACGCATCAATTCCGCCCCGACACACCCGTCGAAAACTCCACGCGGTTGCGCCCTTCTCGCTTGGCGCGATAGAGCGCGGCGTCGGCTTCCTCGATCAGCGCGGTTTCGGCGATGCCCACCGTCGGCGTCAACGTCGCTACGCCCACGCTGATCGTCAGATGCTCGCTCACCTTCGAGCCGACGTGCGGCAGTTGCAGCGCGGCCACGTCGCGGCGCATCTTCTCCGCGAGCATGCGCGCGAACACGCTGCCCGCGCCCGGCAGCACCACGGCGAACTCCTCGCCGCCAAAACGCGCCACCAGATCGCGCGGCTGCTTCACCTCGCGGCGGATCGTCGTGGCGACCGAGCGCAGCACGTTGTCGCCAGCCACGTGGCCGTAGGTGTCGTTATAAGGCTTGAAGTAATCGACGTCGATCATCAGCAGCGACATCTCGGTGCTCTCGCGCTGCGCGCGACGCCATTCCGCGCCGAGAAATTCGTCGAGATAGCGGCGATTCGAGAGCCCCGTCAAGCCATCCGAATGCGTGAGACGGCGCAATTCCAGATTCGCCTTCAGCAGTTCCTGCTGCGAGCGGCGCAGCGCGCGGTACGCCTCGTCGCGCTGGAGCATGTTCACATAGGAGCGCGAGTGATACTTGATGCGCGCGATCAGCTCGATGCTGTCCGGCAGCTTCACGAGGTAATCGTTCGCGCCCGCCGCGAACGCCGCGCTCTTGATCGCGGGCTCTTCCTTGGTCGACAGCACGATGATCGGCACGTCGCGCGTGGCGTCATTGGCGCGATAGGCGCGCACGAGCGTGAGGCCGTCGGTGCCCGGCATCACGAGGTCCTGCAGGATCACCGTGGGCCGCACTTCCCCGGCCATGCGCACGGCCTGCTCGGGATGCGCGCAGTAATGGAAGTCGATCTCGCGCTCGGCGGACAGCGCGCGCCGCACGGCCTCGGCGACGATCGCCTGGTCGTCGACGAGCAGCACCATCATCGGCACGTCCGCGTTCGGCAACGGCTGTTCGAGCGCGGTGCGCACGGCCTCCAGCGCCCGTTCGAGCGAAGCCTCGTCGGGGCCGCCATCGGCAAGTGCGGGCTCGGCTCCGGGTGTCAGATTCGGCTTCTCGGTCATGATTTCGGTCGCATGATGTGGGTCGGATCGAAGCTCGGTACGTGCTTCGATCCGGTTCCTCTCGTTACTCGGGTCGTCCCGCGCCGGGCAGTCCGACGCGTTGGCAAAGTTCGGCGGCAATCACGGGCAGCGGCAGAATCGCGCGCGCGGCATCGAGCGCGGCGGCGGCCTTCGGCATGCCGTAGACGGCGCTCGTCGCGGCGTCCTGCGCGATCGTGTAATAGCCCTTCGCACGCATGGCCTTCAGGCCGATCGCGCCGTCGCGGCCCATGCCGGTCAGCAGCACGCCGATGGCCGTGCCGCGCCAGTGCTCGACCACGCTGTGAAAGAACGTGTCGACGGAAGGCCGGTACGGCGTGTCCGCCGGCTCGCGGGTGTAAGCGAGCTTGCCGGCGGCCGTCATGCACAGATGGTCGTTGGTGGCCGCGAGCAGCGCCTCGCCGGGCGTGGGCCGGTCGCCTTCCTTGGCGACGCGCACCTTCAGCGCGGCCTGGCCGTCGAGCCAGTCGGCCATGCCCGCCGCGAACGACTGATCGACGTGCTGCACGATCACGATCCCGGCGTTGAAGTTGGCCGGCAGCGCGCCCAGCACGGTGGCGAGCGCCGTGGGGCCGCCCGCCGATGCGCCGATCGCCACCAGCGGCGTGCGCGCGTCGGTGGCGATCGCGCTGGCGCCCTGGGTGCGCGCGACGTCGCTCACCACGTTCACGCGGCCGATCTGTTCGATCTTCGCGAGCAGCAGATCCATCGTGCGGCGCGCATCAGGGCCCGCGAGCGTGGGCGTGTCGACGGCGTCGAGCGCGCCCGCGCCCATCGCCTCGTAGACGCGCCAGGCGTTCGCGCCAACGCTGCTCGTGACGATCAGGATCGGGCACGGCGAGCGCGCCATGATGCGCCGCGTGGCTTCCACGCCGTCGAGCCTGGGCATGACGAGATCCATCAGGATCACGTCGGGCGGCTGCGCGGCGCAGAAGTCCACCGCCTGTTCGCCGTCCTGCGCCACCCATAGCACACGATGCCCCGGCCGCCTGGCGATGGCGTGACGCAACGCCTCCACGGCCAGCGGCATGTCGTTCGCGATGCCGATATTCATCAGGTCGCCTCTCCGATCAGATCGTTCACGGCGTCGAGCAGCGCCTCGTCGTGGAAGCTGCCCTTGGTCAGGTAATAGTCGGCGCCCGCGTCCAGGCCGCGCCGGCGGTCGTCCTCGCGATCCTTGTACGAGACGATCATCACCGGCACCGCGCGCTGCTGCGGATCGCTGCGGATCATCGTGACGAGTTCGATGCCGTCCATGCGCGGCATGTCGACGTCGGTGATCACCAGATCGAACTGGCCCGTGCGCAAGGTGTTCCAGCCGTCCATGCCGTCCACCGCCACGGTCACGGCGTAGCCGCGCTTTTCGAGCAGCTTGCGCTCCAGCTCGCGCACGGTCAACGAATCTTCCACGACCAGAATGCGCTTGCGTTCGCGCGCCGTGGTCTGCGCGCCGCGCGCGACGCCCGCGAGCTGTCCTTCGCGCACCAGCCGACCGACCGACGCGACGATATCCTCGACGTCGACGATCAGCGCCACCGTGCCGTCTTCGAGCAGCGACGCGGCCGCCACGTTGCGCACCTTGCCCAGACGCGCGTCGAGCGGTTGCACGGCGAGCGTGCGCTCGCCCGCGAAGGCGTCGACGGCCACGCCGTAGAGCGCGGCTTCGTGGCCCGCGTCGTCGCCGACCAGCACCACGCTTACGTCGTCGGCGTCCGCTGCGGGCACGCCGCGGCCTTCGGCGCCAAGCAACTGGCGCGCGGTCACGAGGCCCACGGGCCGCCCTTCGTAGGCGATGTGCTGCTGGCCTTCGAGCATTTCGATCGCGCTGCGCGGCACGCGCAAGGCGCGCCGCACGTGTGCGAGCGGGAACGCATAGGCCTCGCCCGCCACATCGACGATCAGGCTGCGCATGACCGAAAGCGTGAGCGGCAATTGCAGCACGAAACGCGTGCCGCGCCCCGCCGTGCTTTCGATGCGCACCGTGCCGTGCACGGCCTTGGCGAAATTCTGCACGGCGTCGAGACCCACGCCGCGCCCGGACACGTCGGTGACGCGCTCGCGCATCGTGAAGCCCGGCAGCAGCAGGAAGTCGAGCAGTTCCGGCTCGGACATGAGGGCCACGGCGTCGGCCTGCGCGAGACCGCGCGCGACGATGGCGCGTTTGAGCGCGTCGAGATCGACGCCCGCGCCGTCGTCGGCCACGGCGATCAGCAGCTTGCCCGCGCTGTGGCGCGCTTCGAGCGTAAGGCGCGCTTCCTCGGGCTTGCCCGCGCTCAGCCGCGCGACCGGATCTTCGATGCCGTGATCGAGCGCGTTGCGCAGCAGGTGGCCGAGCGGCGCATCGAGCATTTCGAGGATGTCGCGGTCGACCTGGGTCGATTCGCCATCGACGACGAAACGTACGCGCTTGCCGAGCGAACGCGCCAGATCGCGCACCATGCGCGGCCAGGCGTGGGCCGCGTCGCCGAACGGGCGCATGCGGCATTGCAGGGCTTCGTCGTAGAGGCGCTGCGCGAGCTGGGTGCCGCGCCGGTCGATGCGGTCGAGGTCGTCGAAACGTTCGGCGAGTTGGCGTTCGAGCGCGCCCAGCGCCGCACGCACGTCGGCGAGCGAGGCGCGCGCGTCGGCGTCGAGCGTGTCGCCGTGGCGTTCGTGGAACTGGCCGAGCGCCGCCAGCACGCCGCTCTGCGCGCGGCGCACGCGCAGCAGGCCGTCGGCGAACGGACGAATGCGGCGCGACTCCACCAGCGACTCGCCCGCGAGCCCGAGCAAACGGTCGAGCGTGCCCGCGCGCACGCGCAGCATGCGGTGGCTTTCGTGCGGCGTGCCGGGCGTTGCGGTTTCGGGCGGCGTTGGCGTGGGCGTGGGCGTCGGTGCTGGCGTTGGCGGTGCTGCGGGCGGTTCGTCCGCTTGTGGCGATTGTGGCGATTGTGACGGCTGCGACGATTGCAGCGCCGCGATGCTCGCGGCCAGCAGCGCTTCCGCGTCGTTGGGCGTTTCCGCTTGCGCCGAGGCCCGCGTCTCCTGCTGCACCTGCGCCGCGCCCACGAGCCGCGTCACGAAGGCCTCGACCGCGTCGCGCGCCAGCGGCGGCGCAGCCGGATCACCGGCCGCGAGCAGCATGTCGATGCCGACCAGCAGCGCGTCGATGTGCGCCGCGCCGATCGTCAGCAGGCCGTGCTGGGCCGCGACGAAACAGTCCTCCATCGCGCTCGCCACCTCGACCGCCTCGGGCAGCCCGACGATGCGCGCCGCGCCCTTGAGCGAGTGCGTCGCGCGCATGCAGGCTTCGAGCGTGGACGCCTCCGTGGGCGCCGCTTCGAGCGCGAGCAGACCGGCGGACAGCGTGCGCGTCTGCGTCTGCGCTTCCTCGTGAAAGAGGTCGAGCAGCGAGCGCCGGCTCAGGTCGTCGGCGCTGTCGTTATCGTCGTGGTCGCCGTGCTGGCTGCTCATCGCAGACTCCTCGCAAGCGCGCCGAACAGCGCATCGGGTTCGAGCACGCCCACCGAACGGCCGCGCCAGACGAACACGCCGCGCACGTGACGGCCCGCCGCCTGCGCGAGCGTGGCGGGCGCGGGCAGCAGTTCGTCGTCGCCGAACCAGGCGACGCCGTCCACATCGTCGACGGGAAACGCCGTGGTCTCGCCGCCCCACTCCGTCACCAGCAGGCGCGGCGTGGCTACGCGCACCGAGGCGGATGCAACGGTCGCGGCAGCATCGATATGCAGCAACTCGGCCAGCGACGCCGCGAGCGTGAGCACGCCGCGCACGTTCACGACGCCGAGCACGGCCGCGCTGCGCCGGTGCGGCAGCGAATGCACAGGCCGCGACTCGCCCACGTAGCGCAGCGCCTGCGCGGGCAGCGCGAGCCATTCCGCGCCGACGCGAAACACCAGCGAACCGGTCTGTCGCGCGTTGCTGCGCACCGCATGATTATTTCGCGATCCTGATAATTCGGCATGCCGATTATTGTCTCGCGGATCACGAAGATCGCGCACCTCACGCGGCGCGGGACGATCGAGCATGCGTGCGGCGGCCTGCTCGAACACGGGACAGTTGAGGCAGCGCACGTATTCGGCGAGCCTGGGACACGAGTTGTCGCCGAGCACGCCGATGCTTTTCCAGCAGGCGTCGAACGGCACGTCCTGCGGCGCGCTCAGTTCGTCCATCGCATGCGCGTCACGCATCGGCGCCTCCTCGGTCCGGCGCACGCTGCGCGGCGCGTTCGGCGCGGCGCATCAGGCGGCGCGCGCCCTCGGCGTCGCCCTGCACTTCGAGCAGCGCCGCGAGATGCGTGAGCGCTTCGTAATGACCGGGTTCCAGATAAACCGCCTTGCGATAGTGTTCCTGGGCGAGCGCGCCGTTACCTTGCGCGTCGGCGATCAGGCCGAGCAGATACCACGTCGGCGCGTCGTGCGGCGCGGCCTGCGCGGCCTGGGTCGCGAGGCGCTGCGCATCGTCGAGCGCGCCCGCGTCGGCGAGACGCCGCGCTTCGCGCAGCGCCGCATCGGGCGTCGGCGCGCTCGGCTGCGTGCGCGTCGAGAGCGCGGTGAACGGCGCGAGCGGCGCGGTGTTTTGCGTGGGCGTCACGCCAGGCGAGAAGCCGTTGAGCGGCGCGCCTGCGCGGGCGGAAAACGCCGCCGCCGGCGCACTCGCCGCCCCCGGCACCACGCCGACGAAACCGGCCGCGCGCGCGGGCGGCGCGGCATGCAGCGGACGCAGCGCAGCAGGCGGCACCGCGCCGGGCGCGCTCGCCACCGGCGCGCGCGCGTTCGCCGTCACGCTGGCGCCCGGCAGACAGCCCACCGCCAGCGACGACGCCAGCGCCTGCGGCCCGGCGGCCTCGCCATCGGCGCGCGCGGCCTCGGGCACGCGAAAACCGAATGCGAGCGGGATATACGCCGACTGGAATTCGTGGCGCATCATCAGCCCGGTCTCGGCGGGACCGACGAAGATCATGCCGCCGTCGGCGAGACGCCCGCGCAGCAGACCGATCGCGCGGTCCTGCGCGGCGCGGTCGAAGTAGATCAGCACGTTGCGGCAGAAGATGAAGTCGTAACGCACCGGATGCGCCGCGAGCCACTCGAACAGATTCGCGCGCTCGAAATGCACGGCGCGGCGCACCGTATCGGCCAGCCGCCAGCCGTCCGGCCCGGCGTGAAAATAGCGTTCGCGAAACGACAGCGCGTCGCCGCGAAACGCGTTGCGGCCATACACGGCGCGCGCGGCGGCTTCGATCGACGCGGCGCTGATGTCGAGTGCGTCGATGCCGAACTGCGCGTGCGAGAGCCCAGCGTCGAGCAGCGCCATCGCCGCCGAATACGGTTCCTCGCCCGTCGAACACGGCACGCTGAGCACGCGCAGCACTTCGCCCGGATGCTTCGTCAGATGCTCGGCGCCGATGCGCGCGAGCGCCATGAAGGCTTCGCGCTCGCGGAAGAACCAGGTTTCGGGCACGACCAGCGCGTCGATGAGCGCCTGGCGTTCGGCGGGCGCGGTCGTCAGGTAGGTCCAGTAGGCGTCGCGGACCTTGTCGGGCAGCGCGAGGCCGCCTTCCCATTGCGCCGGAACCGGCGGCTGCACGGGCGCGGCGTGAGCATGACCGTGATGCGAGGCGCGATGGGAATCGTGATGGGCGTTGTGATGCCCATGGTGATGCACGCTGCGATGGCCGCCGTGGTGCGAAGCATGGCCGTGCGCCGATGCGTTGCCACCCTCGCCACCCTCGCTGGCCGCCAGCATCGCCGCGATCATCGCCGCCGCGCGCGACGCCACCGCGCGCGCCAGCGCGTGCGCGCCGAGCGATTCGGCTTCGATGCCGGTTTCTTCGAGCAGCCAGGCGGAAAAGCGCGGATCGAAGGTCTTCATGGCGCACGCCCGTCAGTGGCCGCGCGCCGCCACGAAGGCGGATCGGGGAACAGCAGCGCGCGTACGCGCGCGTCGAGCAACTGATCGACCTTCACCCATTGCACGAAACCGTGCGCGTCGCTGGCCACGGGTCCGAGCCAGCGCGCCTCGGGCGTGGCGATGCCGCCTTCGGCGAAGGCGTCGGCGGCGAGGGTCTGCGTGCGCGTCGCGCTTTCGAGCAGCAGCGCGAGGCAGCGCGGCGGCGTATCGATGTCGGCTGAAGCGCCGCCCGATGTATCGACGCCCGACGCCCCGTCGTTCACCAGCACGAGCCGCGTCGACATCAGCGCGCGCGACGGCCGCCCGAGCGCGAGCCTCGCCAGATCGACGACCGGCACCGGCGCGCCGTCGTGATCGATCACGCCCGCGATATACGGCGGCGTGCCCGCAAACGCGCGCACCGGCTGCAACGGCAACACGCGCACGATTTCGCGCGCGTCGAGCGCGTAGCGTTCGCCATCCAGCTCGAAGACCAGAAAGAGCATCGCGGCTCCGTTCAGCGGCGCGTCATCATGGGCGTCGTCATCCGCGTCACGCCTCGATCCTGAAGCGCGACACGCCCGTGCGCAGTTCGTTGGCCACGAGCGTCAGATTGTCGATGGCCTGCGACGACTGGCGCAGCGACTCCGCCGTCTGCTGCGCCGCCTCGGAAAGCTGGATCAGCGCCTGGGTAATCTGCTCGGCGCTGGTCGCCTGCGCCTGCATGCCGTCGTTGACCACCTGGAAGCGCGGCGCGAGCGTCTGCACCGCGCCGATGATCTGCGAAAGCTGCCCGCCCACCAGTTGCACGTCGTGCATGCCGCGGCGCACTTCCTCCGCGAACTTGTCCATGCCCATCACGCCCGCCGAGACCGCCGACTGGATCTCCTTGACGGTCTGCTCGATGTCGTAGGTCGCCACCGCGGTCTGGTCGGCCAGTCGCCGGATCTCGGTCGCCACCACGGCGAAGCCGCGGCCGTATTCGCCGGCCTTCTCGGCTTCGATCGCCGCGTTCAGCGACAGCAGATTGGTCTGATCCGCGACCTTGGTGATGGTCGCCACCACCTGGTTGATGCTGACGGCCTTCTCGTTGAGGATCGCGAGCTTGGCGTTCACCGAGCCCGCCGCTTCCATCACGCTGCGCATGGTGTCTTCCATGTGCGTGAGGCCGCTCTGGCTCGTGGTGGCGAGCGAAGCCGACTGCTCGGCCACGGTCGCCACCTCGCCCATCGTGCGCACGAGGTCGCGCGCCGTGGCGAAAATCTCGCGCGAGGTCGCGCCGATCTCGGTCGTGGTGGCCGCCGTCTCGCTCGCGGTCGCCTGCTGCTCCTTCGAGGTCGCGGCCACTTCGGCCACCGAGGTCGTCACCTGCAGCGACGACTTCTGCGCCTGTGCCACGAGGCTCGCGAGTTCGTCGCTCATGCGGTTGAAACCGTCTTCGAGCACGCCGAATTCGTCCTTGCGCCCCAGCTCCAGACGCTGCGAAAGATTGCCCATGCGCATCGCATCGTGGACTTCGACGAGCCGCCCCATCGGCCGCGTAATCGCGCGATAGAGCAGATAGCCGGTCGCGAGCGAGGCCAGCAGCACGACGCCGAGCGCCGTGGCGAGCGTGATTTCCGTGCCGGTCACCGAACTGCGGATCGCGCGCGCGGACTCGTCGGCGCGCCGGCGGTTTTCGTCGACGACCACGTTGGCCGCGTCGATCACTTCGCGCCAGCTCGCGTCGAGCTGCACGAAGGCGCCTTGCGCGGCGGCGCGCTGCGCGGGCAGTTGGCGCGCGATGGCCATCAATTGCGGCAGATAGCGGCCGTACGCATCGCGAAAGCGCTGGAAGCGCGCGCGGTCGTCGGCGTCGTACATCGAGGCCTCGTAGTGCGCCGCGTCCTGCTGGGCCTGGTTGACGGCAACCGGCAGTTGCGCGAGGACGCGCGCCACGGCGGCCGGATCGGTTTCCACGAAGACGGCGCGCTCGACCAGCGCGTAGGTCTGATTGGCGGCGGCACGCATCGAGGTGGAGTAGAACAGGCCCGGCACGGAATCGTGCGACAGGCTGAGGGCTTCGTCGTCGATGGCGCGCAGGCGGTCCCACGAGAGGGCGGCCGTGGCGAGCATCAGCACGAACAGCAAGCCGAAACTCACGACGATGCGCGTCCCGAGTGTGTAGCGACCGTGGGTCTGGCGCGGCAGGCCGGCTGAGCCGGAACGGGGCATGGCTGTGCTCATTACGCTTGGGCTTTTCCGGTTGGCGGCGGGAGGCGGCGTTTGCCGTCCGCGCAAGGTGCGCGAGCGCACAGACGCCCCGGCGAAGGCCCGTCACACGGGCTTCCGGGGCGTAGTGTAATGCGTTTGAGCACTTTTATGCGATGAGGACACTACCTGACGAGGCGGCGCGGCAACGCTGAGCGCGTTTTTCGATATAGCAGCAAAGCTGCGGCGGGCACGCTCGCTCGGCTCGTCCGGGCTGACATCGCCTTCGGGTGTGCGCCGCGACGGGCTTGAAACGCTTGCTTAATCCGTCTTGCGCACGAAGCGCGCGACCGCGTCCACGACCATTTCGCGATGACGCGCGCGCAGGCGCGGATGCGACGGATCGCGGCCGAACGCGGCGCCGAACGTGTGGCGGTTGCCCACGCGATGAAAGCACATCGAGCTGATCAGCAAGTGCAGGTCGATCGGGTCGATATCGGTGCGGAACACGCCGGCCGCGACGCCGCGCGCGAGCAGATCCTCGATCGTGCGGATCACGCTGGCGTTACGCGTGCGGAACGTCTTGAGCCGCTCGATGTACTTCGCGCCGTGGATGTTTTCGATCGTCACGAGGCGCACGAAGTCGCGATGGCGGTCGTGGTAGTCGAAGGTGAATTCGACAAGGCGCTTGAGGCCTTCCTCGGGATCGAGTTCGTCGATATGCAGGTCCTGTTCGAGCGCACGGATGTCGCCGTAGACCTTGTCGAGCACCGCTTCGTACAGCCCTTCCTTGCTGCCGAAGTAGTAATACAGCATGCGCTTCGTGGTGTTCGTGCGCTCGGCGATCGCGTCCACGCGCGCGCCCGACAGCCCCATCGCCGAAAACTCGGCGGTCGCCACTTCCAGAATGTTGCGCTTGGTTTGCTCCGGATCGTACTTGCGCCGGCTTTCGGATTGAGCGTCGTTGCGTTCGGCCGAAGCCGCCGGTCTTGCCATATCGTTGTTGTGGACCGCAGGGAGGGAGGGATGCGGCCGATTCTAGCATGGCGGGCGCCGCGTCCCGCGAGGCCGGGCCAAGCCGGCCGGTGTTCCGCAGGCCGTCTGGAGCAGGCGCGCGGCGCGCGGATTGCAGCGGCCTTGCAGCGGTATTTCGCCGATCTTGCCGCCGCGTTGCAGCGCGCTTTCGGCGCGGCTTCATCGAGGTTTCATTGACGCCTCGACGAAGCCGCGCACCAGACCGATCACACCAGCTCGATCCGCTTGATATCGCCGACGATGAAGATATACGACGCCGCCCCGATCAGCGCGATCACGCCGATAAACACCAGCGCCCAGACGAACGAGCCCGTCACGCCCACGATCAGCCCGACCACCAGCGGCGTGATGATGCCCGCGAGATTGGCCGCCAGGTTGAAGATGCCGCCCGTCAGGCCCAGCATGCCGGCCGGCGCGATGTCGGAGACCAGCGTCCAGCCCAGCGCCGCCATGCCCTGCGCGAAGAACGCGATCGAGAGGATCACGATCACCGTCACGTTGCTTTCGACGAAGTTCGCCAGAATGATCGTCGAGGCCAGCAGCAGCCCGGCGATGATCGGCAGCTTGCGCGCCACGTTGGCCGAGTAGCCGCGGCGCAGCATCCAGTCGGAGAACGTGCCGCCGAACATCACGCCGATCGAGGCGGCGATGAACGGCATGATCGCGAAGAAGCCGATCTTGAGCCAGCCCATGTGGCGCTCGGTGGCGAGATAGGTCGGGAACCACGTCAGGAAGAACACGAGCGTGGAGTTGCCCGCGAACTGGCCGAGGCAGATGCCCGCGAGCTGACGGCGGCGCACCAGTTGGCCCGCGAGACGCCAGTCGAAGCCCTTCTTCGCGCTCTTGCCGCCCGCCTGTTCGGCGGCGGCCTCTTCCTTCGCGGCCTTGCGTTCGTGCTTCGCCAGGCCGCCGCCCGCCTCGATGTAATCGAGTTCGGCGCGGTTGGCCGCCGGGTGCTCGTGCGGCTCGCGATACAGGAACCACCAGATGAAGCCGAAGCCGATGCCCGCCGCACCCACCACGTAGAACAGCGAGCGCCAGCCGTAGGCGCCCATCAGCGCGAACAGAAACGGGCTGAAGAACGCGAGGCCGATGTACTCGCCCACGGTGTAGGTGCCGGTCGCGAACGCGCGTTCGTGCTGCGGGAACCAGGTCGCCACCACGCGGCTATTGGTCGGAAAGCACGGCGATTCGGCCGCACCCAGCCCGAGCCGGCAGGCGAACAGCGCGCCCACGCTGCCGACGAAACCCTGGATCAGCGTGCAGGTCGACCACAAGGTCATCGCGAGAAAGTACGTGAGCTTGCTGCCGAAGCGGTCGAGAAACACGCCGCCCGGAATCTGCGCGACCACGTAGCTCCACGAGAACGCCGAGAACACGAGGCCCATCAGCGCCGCATTGATGCCCAGTTCCTTGGTCAGTTGCGGCGCCGCGATACCCAGCACGGTGCGGTCCAGGTAGTTGATCATGGTGCCGACGGCGAGCAGGCCGAGGATGCGATAGCGCGCTTTCGAGCGCCGTACTGCGCCTGCGGCGGACGTCGAGGAAAGCGTCGGCGCGTCGCGGCCCGTGGATACGGGAGGTGCCATGTCTGTCTCCATTCCTGTTAATGGCCGGATTGGCCCGGCTTGTTATTGGCCGGCGCCCTGGGCTGCGCCCGGTGCCAGCATCGACTGCAAATGCGCGTACATGCGCTCCGCGTCCGGCTCGACGCCGGTGAAGAGGCGGAAAGCGTCCACGGCCTGATAGACCGCCATGCCGCCGCCGCTGAGCGTGCGGCAGCCGCGTGCCTCGGCGGCTTCGAGCAGCGCCGTGCGGATCGGGAAATAGACGATGTCGGCCACCCACAGGCCCGCGTGCAGATACTCGGCGGGCAGCGGCAGCCCCGGCAGCTTGGCCATGCCGGTCGGCGTGCAGTGGATCAGGCCGGTGGCCGCCGCGAGCGTCGCTTCGAGCGAACCGCCCGCGCTCACGCGCGCCTGCGGGAAGCGCGCCTGCAGTTCGGCGGCGAGCGAGTCGGCGCGCGTGGCATCGACGTCGAACAGCGTGAGCGCGCCGGCGCCCATTTGCAGCGCCGCGTGCGCGACCGCCGCGCCCGCGCCGCCCGCGCCCAGTTGCACCACCGATTCGAGCGACACGTCGGGCAGGCCGCGCTTGAAGGCGCTCGCGAAGCCCGACCAGTCGGTGTTGTGGCCGATGCGCTTGCCGTCGCGCAGCAGCACCGTGTTGACGGCGCCCAGCGCGCGGGCGTCGTCCGAGAGTTCGTCGAGCAGCTCGATCACCGCCTGCTTGCAGGGATAGGTGATGTTCAGGCCGTCGAAGCCCATGCGCTCGGCCGCGAGCAGCAGCTCGGGCAGCGCGGCGGGCGTGAGTTCGAGCGCGTCAAGATCGATGCGACGGTAGACGTAGTTGAAACCGAGTTCGCGCCCTTCTTTCTCGTGCATCGCGGGCGTGAGCGAGCCGCCGATGCCCTTGCCGATCAGGCCGCAAAGGAACGAGCGCGGTTTGTTGCTGTCGTGCTGGCTCATTGCGTCACCTGCTTCGCGAATTTCGTGGTCAACAAGGTCTGCATGCGTTCGAGCGCGAGCACGTAGCCCTGCGTGCCGCAACCGACGATGATCGCTTCGGCGATCGGCGAAACGAACGAGTGGTGCCGGAAGGCTTCGCGTTTGTGAACGTTGGAAATATGGACCTCGATCACGGGCTTGGCGATGGCGGACAGCGCATCGGCGATCGCCACCGACGTATGCGTATAAGCGGCCGGATTGATGACGATGCCGTCGACGCGCGTGCGCGCCTCGTGCAGCCAGTCGATCAGTTGATGCTCGGCGTTCGACTGCCGAAAATCGACTTCGAGATGAAGGCGGGCCGCCGCGTCATGGCACATCCGCGCCACGTCGTCGAGGGTTTCCGCCCCGTATATCGCGGGTTCCCGCGTTCCCAGCAGATTCAGATTCGGCCCGTTCAGGACCAGTACCGACGGCAATTGCATCACACACTCCACAACAGCGCACAACAACGGTTTGGCAAGCGCGGAATCTTCGGTCGAAATTCGCTGCGGTTGATTCTCAACACAAGACGGCGCCTAATAACATTCTTGAGATTGATTGGCCGCATGGCATCCCACGCATGGCCGCCAGTGTGCCGCGCGCGCGCCCCGGGGTCACCCTGGGGTTTCCGCGAATTTGTACTAACTGGTTAGTTTGGTTATTCTTGCGACACTCCGGCGGGCATCTGTATCCGCACCGCCGGCCCGGGTCGTACGGCTCATACCGGTTACAGTTATTGCTGCATTTACGCCATGTCCAAGCTGCCCCACGCCTCCGCTCCCGCGCCCCTGCGCCGCTCGATCGCGACTGTTTCGATTAGCGGCACGCTCGCGGAGAAGCTCGCCGCCATCAGTGCCGCGGGCTTCACGGCGGTGGAAATCTTCGAAAACGACCTGCTCTATTTCGAAGGCTCGCCCGCCGACGTGCGCCGCATGGCCGCCGATCTGGGCCTCGATATCGTGCTGTACCAGCCGTTCCGCGACTTCGAGGGCGTGAGCGCCGAGCGCCTCGCGCGCAACGTCGAGCGCGTCAAGCGCAAGTTCGACGTAATGCACGAACTGGGTACGGACCGCATGCTGGTCTGCAGCAACGTCTCGCCCGACACGATCACCGACGACGCGCTCGTCGCCGAACAGCTCGGCGCGCTGGCGAAGGCGGCCGGCGAAGCGGGCGTGGTGACCTGTTATGAAGCGCTCGCATGGGGCCGTCACGTGCGGACCTACCGCCATGCGTGGCAGCTCGTGAATACGGTGAATCATCCGAATCTCACGCTCGCGCTCGACAGTTTCCACACGCTTTCGCTCGACGATACGCCCGACGCCATCGCGCAGATTCCCGGCGGCCGCATCGGCTTCGTGCAGATCGCGGACGCGCCCAAAATGCAGATGGACGTGCTCGAATGGAGCCGCCATTACCGCTGCTTCCCGGGTCAGGGCGACTTCGCGCTCGCCGATTTCACGGCGCAAGTGGTGAAAAGCGGCTACACCGGTCCGCTTTCGCTCGAGATCTTCAACGACGGTTTTCGCGGCGCGCCGCCCGCGGCCACGGCCGCCGACGGCCATCGTTCGCTGCTGCTGCTCGAAGCGCTCACGCGCGACACGCTGGAAGCCGAACACGACACCGCGCATGCCGCGCCGCTCTATCATCCGCCTGCTGCGCCCACGCACACGGAGTGGCAATTCCTCGAATTCGCCGTGAACGATACGGCGCGCGCGCAAGTCGCCGACTGGCTCGGCAAGCTGCATTTCCGCCGCGCGGGCCAGCATCGCTCGAAGAACGTCACGCTTTATCAGCACGGCTCGGCGGCCATCGTGCTGAACGCCGAGCGCGATTCGTTCGCCGACGCCTTTTTCCAGCGCCACGGTCTCTCGCTGTGCGCCTCCGCGCTGCGCGTGGACAACGCGCAACTGGCGCTCGAACGCGCCGCCGGTTTCGGCTATCAGCCGTTCTCGGGCCGCGTCGGGCCGAACGAGCGCGTGGTGCCCGCCGTGCAGGGTCCGGACGGCAGTCTTAACTATTTCGTTAACGAAGAACCGGGTCAGCCGACGCTGTTCGAAGCCGACTTCGTGCTCACCGATGTGGACGGTCCGACCGAAGTCGGCCCGATCAGCGGCATCGATCACGTGAGTCTTTCGCTGCCCGCCGGTTCGTTCGACGCGTGGGTGCTGTTCCTCAAATCGGTGTTCGGTTTGCAGGCCAGCGCGCCCGTGATGCTGCCCGATCCGTATGGTCTCGTGCGCAGCCGCGCCCTGTTCAGCGCCGATCGCGGCCTGCGCATGGTGCTCAACGCGTCGGTCGATCAGCACACGGCGGCTGCCGAAACCGTGCGCGCGTATCACGGCAGCGGCCTGAGTCACGTGGCTTTCACGACCGCCGACATCTTCCGCGCGGTGACGGAATTCGAAGCGGCGGGCGTGCCGCTGCTGCGCGTGCCCGCGAACTATTACGACGATCTCGACGCGCGCTTCGCGCTGCGCGGCGATTTCCTCGACGCATTGCGTCAACACAATCTGCTCTACGATCGCGACGAACGCGGCGGCGAATTCCTGCACGCCTACACGGAGACGCTCGACCAGCGCTTCTTCCTCGAACTCGTGGAACGGCGCGGCGGCTACGACGGCTATGGCGCGCCGAACGCGGCCGTGCGTCTCGCCTCACAGGCGCGTCAACGTGCGCAGTCGCAGAAGTAATCGACGAAACAACGAAGCACAAGCACAGTACGCAACACCGGCGCGGCACCTGCCGCGCCCACTTCTCGCACAGAACTTATAAGTGCTCGAAAAAGCACATAACAATAAGTATTCCTACTTTTCCTGGAGACGCACAACGATGAAGAAATCCGCCTTCGGTCCCGGCCTGTTCCTCGCAGCCGGCGCTGCCCTGATCGCCAGTCCCGCCTTCGCGCAGAGCAGCGTCACACTGTACGGCGCCATCGACGACGCCATCACCTACGTGAACAACCAGAACGGCAAGTCGAACGTCTATCTGCGCCAGGGTAACGTCTACGCCTCGAAGTTCGGCTTCCAGGGCAAGGAAGATCTCGGCGGCGGCACCTTCGCGATCTTCGATCTGCAAAACGGTTTCGATCCGAACACCGGCGCGATGCAGTCGAGCGGCCTGATCTTCAACCGCCAGGCGTATGTGGGTCTGCAAAACCGCAGCGCGGGCACCTTCACGATGGGCCGCCAGTACACGCCCTACTACCAGTTCGTCGGTCCGCTCACGGGCAGCAACTGGCTGACCGGCGCAACGGGCGCGCACCCGGGCGATATCGACGGCCTCGACACCACCGTGCGCATCAACAACTCGGCGATCTACACCACGCCCTCGTGGAACGGCCTGCAGGCAAGCGCGATGTACGCATTCGGCGGCATTGCGGGCAGCACCGGCAAGGGGCAGACGTGGAGCGCCGCGCTGCGCTACCTGAACGGCCCGATCTCGCTCGCGGCCGCTTACCTGCGCATGGACAACGCCGCGCTGACGAGCGGCTTCGACACCTCGTCGACGGCGAGCTTCGGCAAGTCCTCGCTGAATACGGGCTATGTGTCGGCGCGCGCGGTGCAGCATATTGCCGTGGCGGGCAACTACGCGATCGGCAATCTCACGCTCGGCGCCTCGTATTCGAACGTCGAATATCTGCCGGGCGGCAAGTCGATCTTCGCGGATACGGCCGTCTTCAACACGTGGGCCGCGCTGGCCGTCTACCGCTTCACGCCGGCGTTCGACGTGGGCGGCGGCTACGCGTACACGATGGCCTCGAAGGCGAACGGCATCAGCAGCGCCGCGCGCTATCAGCAGGTGTCGCTCAAGGAAACCTACCACCTCTCGAAGCGCACCTCGCTCTACGCGTTGCAGGGTTATCAGCACGCGAGCGGCCAGACGCTGGGCGCGAACGGCGCGGGCGACATCGTCGACGCGACGCCGGCCGTGGGCGATTCGCAGAACAGCACGCCGTCGAGCACGCACTCGCAGTTCGTCGGCATGGCGGGCATCGCGTTCCTGTTCTGAGGCGGCGCGTCAATACGACGCGAATCCGCGCGGCGCCACGCCCCACGGGCGTCGCGCCGCAGGGACATATCGGCGCGCGGCCAGGCTGACGCGGCGATTCCGGTCGATATGCGACACTTGTCCGTCTCGATCGAGCGGCTCCCGATTGCTCCCGATTGCGCTGACGACGTTCGCAAACCGCGTTGTCATGCGCGATGATTCACGGCGCGGCGCGCGCGAGGCAAACCAGTCTGAACTCATTTGCCCCAGTTCGCTCAAGCGCACCGTCATGCCGGACCTTCCCTTACCTCCCGCAACTCGCCCCTTGCGCGCGCAACCGCGCCGCCGCCACTTCGCGATCGTCCTGTTCTTCGCGATCATCGCCATCGGCACCCTCTACGTTCTCGATCATCTGTTTCTCGACCTGCACGCGGTGCGCGAGAGTTCCGCGCTGCCCTTCGTGCTGCTCGGCCTCGCGCTGCTCATCGCGCTCGGCTTCGAATTCGTGAACGGCTTTCACGATACGGCCAACGCGGTCGCTACCGTGATCTACACGAACTCGCTCGAACCGCATGTCGCCGTCGCGTGGTCGGGCGCGTGGAATTTTCTGGGCGTGCTGGTGTCGAGCGGCGCGGTCGCGTTCGGCATCCTGCAACTGCTGCCCGTCGAACTGATTCTCCAGGTGGGCAGCAGCGCAGGCTTCGCGATGGTGTTCGCGCTCCTCATCGCGGCGATCGTGTGGAATCTCGGCACCTGGTATTTCGGCCTGCCTTCGTCGAGTTCGCACACGCTGGTGGGCTCGATCATCGGCGTGGGCATCATGAACCAGTGGATCAGCGGGCCGTCCGGCACGAGCGGCGTGGACTGGGCCCAGGCGGCGGGCGTGGGCAAGGCGCTACTGTTCTCGCCGGTGGTGGGCTTCGTGCTCTCGGCGCTGGTGCTGCTCGCGCTCAAGTTCGCCGTGCGCGCGCCGCGCCTCTATCGCGAACCCGAAGCGGCCAAGCCGCCGCCGTTCTGGATTCGCGTGCTGCTGATCTGCACCTGCACAGGCGTGTCGTTCGCGCACGGTTCGAACGACGGCCAGAAAGGCATGGGCCTCATCATGCTGATTCTGATCGGCGTGGTGCCGACCGCCTACGCGCTCAACAAGGCGGTAACGCCGGAGCAGACCGAGGCCTTCGTGGCGTCGGCGCGCGCCGCCTCGCTTACGCTCACGCACTATGCGCCGCCCGACCCTGCCGCCGCGCTCGTGGCCGCGCCCGCCGATCCGCGCGCCGAGGTCGAAAAGTATGTGCGCACGCGCCAGTTGCAACCGCAAACGCTGCCCGCGCTGCGCGCGCTGACCGACACCATCGGCGACCAGGTGAGCCTTTCGGGTTCGCTCGCGAAGGTGCCGGAAGTGATCGTCGACAACGTGCGCAACAACATGTACGTGGCCTCCGAAGCAATCCGCCTGATGGAAAAGGCCCACGCGCCCACGTTCGCGCCCGCCGACGCCGCCGTGCTCGACGACTTCCGCAAGCAGATGGACCACGCGACGAAATTCATCCCGACGTGGGTGAAAGTGGCGGTGGCGATCGCGCTCGGTCTCGGCACGATGGTCGGCTGGAAGCGCATTGTCGTGACCGTCGGCGAGAAGATCGGCAAGCAGCACTTGACCTATGGCCAGGGCGCGTCCGCCGAAGCGGTGGCCATGCTCACCATCGGCATGGCGGACGTCTACGGCCTGCCCGTTTCCACCACGCACGTGCTGGCTTCGGGCGTGGCTGGCACCATGGCCGCGAACGGCTCAGGACTGCAATGGAGCACCATTCGCAATCTCGCGCTGGCGTGGGTGCTCACGCTGCCGGCTTCCATCGCGCTGGCCGCCGCGCTGTACTGGGTGTTCCGCCAGATCTTCTGATGACCTCGCGCGCTACGCGGGCACGGCCTCGCGCCCCGCGTTCGCACGCGCGATGATCGTCTTCATGATCTGCGCGGTGCCGTCGCCGATCTGGAAACCGAGGATGTCGCGCAGACGCTGCTCCATCGGTCCGCGATCGTAGCCGCCGTGGCCGAACGACAGCAGGCACTGATGCACGACGTCATAGGCCAGCTTCGGCGCCCACCATTTGCACATGGCGGCTTCGGCCGTGTGCGGCAGCCCGCGATCCTTGAGCCAGAGCGTTTGCAGACACAGCAGGCGCGCCGCATCCACCTGCGTCGCGTATTCGGCCAGCGGATGCGAGACGCCCTGAAACGCCGCAAGCGGCTTGCCGAACGCCTCGCGCTGCGCCACGTAAGTCCACGTCTCGTCGAGGCTCGCACGCGCGACGGCGAGTACCTGCAAGCCAATCAACGCGCGCGAAAAATCGAAGCCCTGCATCACCTGCACGAAGCCCTTGCCCTCGTCGCCCAGCCGATGATCGACGGGCACGCGCACGTTGTCGAAGAAAATCGAACCGCGCCCGATCGCACGCTGACCGTGGCAATCGAAACGATTGCGCGTGATGCCGGGCAGATCCATCGGCACGAGCAGCGCGGACACGCCGCGCGCGCCGTCTTCCACGCGGCCGCTGCGGGCGAACACCACGGCGGCGTCGGCCTGATCGGCGGCGGAAATCGAGGTCTTTTCGCCGTTGAGCACGTAGTGGTCGCCCACGCGCTCCATCTTCAGACGCAGATTCGCCGCGTCGGAACCGCCGCGCGGTTCGGTCAGTGCGATGGCGAGCAGCGCGCGGCCCTGCGTGAGCCGTTCGAGCCACGGCCGCGCGAGTTCGGGACGCGCGTGCTGCGCGAGAATCTGCCCGTTCAGCGACGCGAGCAGGTTGATGTACGAAAGACTCAGGTCGGCGGCCGCGATCGCTTCGTGAATCACGCCCGCCGCGAGACAGCCCAATCCCTGCCCGCCGAACGCCTCAGGCAGTTCGGGCGCGATAAAACCCATCTCGCCCATCTCCCGCATCAGATCGCGATCGAGCACGCGCGTCTGGTCGCGCTCCAGAAAGCCGGGCGCAACGCGCCCTTGCGCGAAACGCTGCGCGTGCTCGGCGAGCGCCGCGAGATCTTCGTCGATATAGGGGTTCATGCGCGCTCCTGAATCACGACATCATTACGGAATCCAGATTAATTTTAAACGTCTTTACTTCGCGTACTTGCGAAAATCGGGAGGACGTTTTTCCTGGAACGCCTTCACGCCTTCGCGCGACTCCTCGGTGTCGTAATAGAGCTTCAGCGCCATCATGCCCATGCCCGCAATACCCGCCTGATGCGCGGTATCCATATTGAACGAGCGCTTGGCGATGGCAATCGCCGTCGGGCTCTTCTCCATGATTTCATCGCACCACTTTTGCACTTCGTCGTCGAGCCGATCGTGCGGCACGACCGCGTTGACGAGTCCCATCGCGAGCGCTTCGGCCGCCGGATAACGGCGACACAGATACCAGATCTCGCGCGCCTTTTTCTCGCCGACCGCGCGCGCCAGATACGCCGTACCAAAGCCCGGATCGACCGAACCAACTTTCGGCCCCACTTGCCCAAACACTGCTTTTTCCGAGGCAATCGTGAAATCGCAGATCGTGCAGAGCACGTTGCCTCCGCCAATCGCATAGCCTTGCACGCGCGCGATCACGGGCTTCGGCACGTCGCGAATCGCGTTGTGCAGTTCCTCGATCGGCAAGCCGATCGTGCCGCGCCCATCGTATTGCCCAGCGTGCGCCGATTGATCGCCGCCCGTGCAGAACGCTTTCTCGCCCGCGCCTGCAAGCACGATCGCACCAATCTCGCGCGTATAACCTGCCCGATTGATCGCGTGAATCAGCTCGTCGCAAGTGCGGCCGCGAAACGCGTTCATCTTCTCGGGCCGGTTGATCGTGATCCATGCCGCGCCGTTGCGCACTTCGTAGAGAATGTCGTCGTATTGCATCGTCGAGTCCTGGTGAGGTGATGGCGTGCCGTGTGCGTGCACGTTCGCGTGTCAGCCGGCCATGGTCAGGCCGCCGGATACGCTCAGCACCTGGCCCGTGATATAGCGCGCGTCGTCGCTGGCGAAAAAGGCGATGGCGCCCGGCAGATCGTCGGGCTGGCCGATGCGTCCGAGCGGAATCGCACGTTGAAAGGCTTCGAGCAGTTTCTCCGGATTGCCCGCGCCTTCCTTGTAGTCGGCGAACAGCGCGGTATCGGTCGGCCCCGGACAGACCACGTTCACCGTGATGCCGTGGCGTGCATGTTCGCGCGCGATCGTCTTCGAAAACGCCACGAGTCCGCCCTTGCACGCCGCGTACACCGCTTCGCCCGAGGAACCGACGCGCGCCGCATCGGAAGCAATATTGACGATGCTGCCGCGCTTGCGCTCGACCATGCCGGGCAGCACCGCATGGTGCAGATGCAGCGCACCGACGAGATTGATGGCGATGAGCCGCTCCCATTCCACCGGCGTCGTCTTCGTGAACGGTTTGAAAACGTCCCAGCCCGCGTTGTTGACGAGCACATCGACCGGTCCGAGTTTCGCCTCGATCTGCGCGATCGCGTCGTTCACGTCGGCGCGCACCGTGATGTCGCCGTGCAGCGCCAGCGCCGTGCCGCCTTGCGCGACGATCTGCGCGGTCACCTGCTGCGCGGCATCGAGCGATAGATCGAGCACCGCCACCCGCGCGCCCTCCGCCGCGAAACGCCGGCACGCCGCGCCGCCGATGCCGCCTCCGCCGCCCGTGACCACGACCGTTTTGCCTTCGAACCGTTTCATCGCGCCTCCTTGCGTGGCGAGGTTGTTACCATGGAGTCCGTCGACGTTGGCGCCTTCTTGTAGCTCGCGCCAATTACGTCAATATATTGACGTATACTAGGCAGACCATCCGACATCGGCAAGCGCGGCATCATCAGGAGAAACCCTTTGTCATCAACAAAAAATACCCCGGAAAATACCGTTCAATCGGAGGACGCGACGCGCTTCGAACTGGCGAACCGGCTGTTCTTTCGTCTTTATCAATCCGCCAATATGTTGCATAAAACGGGCACGCGAGCGGTGGAAGAGGAAGGGCTGACCACGCAGCAATGGGCGGTGCTGGGCGCACTCTCGCGCGAAGAAGCACGCGACGGCATGAGCGTGGGGGAACTCGCGCGTTATCTGCTGGTAAGCCGCCAGAATCTCTCAGGGCTGCTGAGCCGCATGGAGCGCGACGGGCATCTGAGCGCGACGCCCGACGCGCAGGACCGCCGCTCGCGCCGGGTGCGCATGAGCGAATCGGGCCGCAAGCTCTGGCTGAACGAGGCCACGCCCAAGATTCAGGCGTATTACGAGGAAGTGCTGGGGAATTTTTCCGTCGACGACATGACGCACACGCTGCACTATCTGCTCAAGCTGCTCGACAACATGAAGCAGATCGACGCGCGGCGCGGCGCGGTCGAGGAAGATTGAATCAACCGGGCAAATCAAACGCGCGCCGCAAGCTCCGCTTCCACGCGCCGACGCAGATCGCGCACGATCTTCGCGGCCGGCACGAGCCACCACGTCGGCGCCTCGACGGTGAAACCCCATGCGAGACGCGTCTCTTGCGCATCGGTTTGCTGCGCGCGGCAGTGAACGCGCAGCGTCTGATGCGCCTGTGAATCGGCGACTGCTTTCGTCGAATAAGTGAGGACCGCGCGCAGATCGAAACCGGAATCGCCCGGCGATAGCGTGCACGATTCGATCTGCCAGGTCGCGCCATAACGGCCCGTGCCGCGCAGCGCCGCGTTCACGCGCCGCCACGTTTCGGGCGCGGGCAGCGCGACGGCGTGCGCGCGTCCAGCGCGATCCGCACGATAGAAGTGACGCTGCGCCCAAGCAAAACCGCCCGCGAAAACCACGCCCGCCGCAATCAACACGGCTTGCAACGTGTCGCCTAGCCAGCGCCAGCCGCCCGTCGCGTCGAACACGCTGAACACGATCCGGTGCGCCACGACGAACAGCACGATCATCGCCACGACGATGCCGCTCAGCGTGATCAGCCAGCCGCGCGACGGATCGTCGAGACGCCCAAAGCACGCGTCGCGCACCGCATGCTTCGCGGGCGGCCACGGACCGGCGGCCATCGCGGCGTCGCGCGTGGCGTGCGACGCCGCCTCCGACGCCGCCTGCGCGGCAAACGCCGCCTCATCGCGCTCGCGCTGCGCCTGCGCCTCGGCGGCTTGCTCGCGCGTGCGTTGCTGCGTGCGTTCCTGCATGCGCTCCATATCGCGCCGCGCGGCCTCGCGCATCCGCGCTCTCGACACTTCGTCACGCAACTGAATCAGCTCGCTCGCGAGCCGTTCGCGCTCGGCCTGCATGCGCGTGAGTTCAGCGACGCCGCGTGCCTGCTCGCTTTGCATCGCGTCGATTTCGCCACGCAGACGTTCGCGCCGCAATTGCAGGTCGCGCATCTGGCCGCGCGCCTCCGCGAGTTGCGACTCGCCGAGCGCCGTGCGGCTCGCGGGTGCCTCGTGATGCGCGAGCCAGTAGCCTTCGAGCACTTCGCGCGCTTCCTTGATCTTCTTGAACTGCTCGTCGGCCCAATGCAGCGAGGCCGCCGTGGGATGGCGCCACTTGTCGGGATGGAAAATCTGCGCGAGCTGGCGATAGTTGTGCTTGATGTCGGCCGCGCTCGCGCCGGGCTCGAGTTCGAGCCGGTAATAGAGGCGGTCGTAATCTTCGCGGGTCCTCGGATGGGGAGCGGGCATGTCCGAAGCCTTGTTTCAAGGGGTTTGTTCAGTCGAATCACGAACCGCCCGAAAGCAGCCGCAGACGACCGGCGAGACGCACAAGGTTAAAACACGCTTTGCCGCATCGCAAGAAAAGCGCGGCGCGCACGCAACAGCGGTGGCACAGGGTTCGGGGTCGTCAGGCTTCTCGCGTGCGCCGCGCGAGCATGCGGCTCAGGGTGGCGAAGGCCACGGCGGGTAATTCGTGCAGTTTGCGCACCACCACCGAATGCGGATAAAACGCTTCCACCGCGTCGTCCTGAATGCCGATGCCGACGAGTTCGATGCCCTGCCCGCGCACCTCCACCACGCGCGCATGCAGATCGCGGTGCAGCACGGCGGGATCGCCGTCGCTCGTGGAAGGCGAGCCGTCCGAGAGCACGAACAGCAGACGCCGCCGCGCCTTGCGCGCCATGAGCCGCGTGGCGGCCCAACTGAGCGCCTCGCCATCGGGATTCTCGTGGCCGCATTCGATGCGCGCGAGCCCGCTCAGGTCGCGCGCATCGAAGCGCTTGAACACGCGCAGATCGAGCCGTTCCACAAAGCGGTTATAGCCGCGCAGATCGGCGTGCGCCGCGCGTTCGCGCTCGTAGTGCGCGCGCATCGCCGGCGAGTCGATCGAGCTGTAGCCCAGCACTTCGGCCTCGAAATCGAGTTGCGCGAGCGCGTCGGCGAGCGCCGCCGCGCATAGGCGCGCGAGTTCGATCTTGCGCCCCGCCATCGATCCGCTGAGATCGAGCAGCAGCGTCACGGCCGCGTCGCGCCCGCTCGCGCGCGTGCTCACGCGAAACGGCGTGCGATAGCCGCGCGAGACGGCGAGCCGCGCCAGCGCCGCGCGGTCGATCTCGCCGCGCTCCTGCTCGCGCTTCCAGTGCGTGAGTTCGTCGGCTTTGAGCGTGCGTTCGAGATGCGTTTTCAGCGCACCGGTTTCCGCGCGGGCCAGCGCGCGCAGCTTGCGCCAGGCGGTGGCGTCGCCGCTGCCGGTGAGGTCGGTGATCACGTCGAACGCCGTGGTGAGCGGGATCGAGCGCGACGGTTTGCCGGGCGCCGATGCCGCGTCGATGGCGCGCGGCGAGGCGGCGGCATCCGCTTCGGACAGCGCCGCGCCGGGCGCGGACACGGCCTCGTTGCGCGCCTCGCCGGTCTGGCCGGGCGTCTGCGTATCGGCTTGCCGCGCGGGATCGGCGCCGTCGAGATCGAGCGCGAACGCGAACGCGAGATCGTCGTGCTCGCCGAAGCCGTCGAGTTCGCGCGCGAGCGCCGTTTCGTCGACGGTCTGATCGGGACCGGCCGTCTGCATCATATTGTTCGCGCCGCCCGAGGCGAGCGAGCGCACGCCCGCCACGATGGCGCGCGCGGCCTGCACGCTTTGCGCGGTCGAAGCGCTCGCGCGCGCCGTCTCGAACGCGCCGCCCGCGCCTTCGAGCACGCGCAGCGCGGCGGCGAGCGTATCGGCGTCGGGACCGCTTAGCGTCGGCGGTTCGTTCCAGAGCGTACGCTCGATCGCCCACACGAGCCGTTCTCGCCACGCGAGCGTCTGCCAGCGCTGCGCCGCTTCCTTCGCGGACTGCGCGCGCCAGCGCTCGACGTAACGGCGCGCGCCCGGATAATCGGCGAGCAGGCGCGCGAGCACGCGGCGGTCCTCGACCGCTTGCGCGATGCGGCCCGTCACGCCCGCTTCGGCGATGTCGAGCCGCCGGATCGCGCTATGACGCCAGCGCGCCGCCAGCAGATCGAGATAGCCGAGCAGCAGGTCTTCGTCGTGCGTGGCTCCCGCAGCGGGATCATTCGTCGACTGATGCGTCGGCAACACGAAACGCTCGCGCTCCACGCGCGGGCCGCCCGCCCCCATCGACACCGTCACGCGCGGCTCGCCCGTCAGCACGCGCGCGAGCTTGCCGAGGCGCGCTTCGAGTTCGTCGATCTGGGCGGTCTGCATGGCGCGCCGCGTTCAGGCTGCGGGTTGCCCGTCGGGCGCGGCATCGAAGATCGCGTGATGGAGGATGATGCTGCGGATCAACGCGGCGTCTTCGGCGCTCACCTTCGAGTAGATCGCGGGCGCGGCGGCGCGCTCGGCGTCGCCGGTTCGCAGCATCAGTTCGGCCCAGTCGAGCAGACGCCGCGTGGAAAACGCGCTCGCCAGATCCTCGCGCGCGAAGGCGGCGCGGCAGTCGGCGGCAATGGCCGCGAGCGTGTGCGCCAGCGCGGGCGTGAGCGCGGGCAAGGTCCGCAGTAATACTTTGGCTTCCTCATCGTTCGAAAGATAATCGAACAGATACACGCGCCAGCGGTCGAGAAAGGCTTCGTTGAGCAGATTCGCGCCTTGATAGAGATGCCGGTACGCACTCATCGCGCCTGCCGCGTTCGCCGTGCCGAACAGCCGGAACGACGGATGCGGCGTGACGATCTCGTTGCCGCGCTCCTTGAGGAGCAGCTTGCCGCCCGGTTCGAGCACGGCCGTGAGCACGGCGAGAATCGACGGCTCGGCGAAATCGAGTTCGTCGATGATGAGCCAGTAGCCCGCGCGCATCGCCACGGGCAGCACGCCGTCGACCCACAGGGTTTCGCCGCCTTTCACGGTCCAGAAACCGACGAAGTCGCCGACGGTAGTCTGGCCGTTCATGTTCACGCGCAGCACGCCGTGGCCCGTGCGCGCCGCCACCTGCTCGACGAAACTGGTCTTGCCCGAACCCGTATGACCGATCAGCATCACGCGGCGGTTTTCGACGATATCGAGCGCGATGTCGTCCGCGCGCGGCGTGAAGAGATACGCGTCGTTGATGCGCGGCACGAGCGCGGCATTCGCATCGCTCGAATCGGTCGAAACCGGCATATCCACGTTGCCGATGCGCACGGTACGTTGCGCCGAACTCAGCGAGCGCGCGGCTTCGCGCGCCTCGCGGGCCGCCTGTGCGGCGCGTTGCAGATCCGCCGCGAACGCGCTGCCCACTTGTGCGGCGCGCGCCTCGTCTTCGTGATCGGCGGCGGAAACGAAACCTTCGCGCCGCCACTTCAGCAGTTTCGCTTCGAGATTGTCGAGGTCGACGACGGTGTCGATATCCACCTGACCCGCACCGTCCTCGCCATGACCATGCTCGATGCGAAACATGTTCGCGCGCTCGGACAGCGAGACGCGCCACCATTCGCGCGCGGCCTTCGCGCCGCGCGTGTAGACGCCTTCGGGGCTGTTGTCGGGCACGGCGAGTGGCGTGGCGTTCATCGGCGTGAAAGGCGCGGCGCGCAAAAAAAGGTCCAGCGGAATATCTTACCCGCTGGACCTCGTTCACGGCACGAAGCGCGTTACGCGGAGCGCCGCCCGCTCAGGCGAGATCTTCCACCGCGCGAATCGGAATGACCGTGCGTGCGCCGCAATTGCGCAGCACGTCGCGCAACTCGTTGATGACCGGAAACACCTCGTGATTCCAGTCGGCGCCCTGATTGTCGTGCGCGGCCTGCTCCAGTTCGACGATCGCGCGGTCTTCCTTGAAGATGCGCTCCGTGAACCACACCAGCAGCGGCCACGCGGCGTCGAGCAGCAACGACACCTTCGGCTTGCGGATCGACAGCATGCCGAAGGTGCGGTTGGTGCGCTGCTGCGCGTCGAGCGGCACGTAGACGATCCACAGGTCCATCACCAGCGAGTCTTCGCTCGAACGGATCTGCAAGGTCTGATACGGATAACCGGTGCGGATCGTCATGACGCTGCTGTCGCTCTGGTCTTCGCTGCGTTTGCTCGACCCGAACACCAGCGCCTCGCCCGCGGGCTGCTTGCCCGCCTCGCGCATGAAGGTGTAATCGACTTCGATCCAGTTCTCGCCGCGGCGGCGGCCGAGCGAACGCGCGCGCATCTGCCCCATCTGGCGGCGATGCAGAAACTGATGGTTCATGTCCATCAGGTTTTCGTGCATGAACGAGTAATGGCACTTGACGGGACGCCCGAAACGGCGCGTCTTGTACGCCTTGTCGGTGACCGAGGGCATTTCGGGAAACGGCGTCTGCTCGGCCAGCGTGGCGTCGCCGGGAAACACGAAGATCATGCCGTGCGCCTCGCGGCACGGATACGCGCGCACGCCGTTGGGCAGGCGCTCGCGGCCGAGGTACGGAATGTCGACGCACTGGCCGCTGCAGTCGTAGGTCCAGCCGTGATAGCCGCAGCGAATGCCCTCGCCTTCGACCACGCCCGCGTGCAAGGGCACCTGTCGATGGGCGCAGCGGTCTTCGAGCGCGAACACGCGCCCCGATTCGGTGCGCGCGAGAACGATGGGCTCGCCGGCGAAATGCACGCCGTGCGCCTTGCCGCGCTTGACCTCTTTGGACCACGCGAGGGGGTACCAGAAGTCGGGATGAATGGGGACCCGGCGCAGATCGCGCACGGATGCCTCGCTCGCCAGGTTGTCTTGGGACTGCACTGCGGACATGCGGGATGTCTCCTTGGGGTTCGCGTCTTCCGCCCGATCGACCGATGGCTACCGATGGCCAGGGGCCGTTGGCGACGGACTGATCAGTACGGATGGGCCGAAAACGCACGAATCGCCTTCACTGACCCGGCTTCATCGACGTCGCTTCACTGCGGCTGAATTCTGCAACGACTTCAATGGGCCGGCTTCACTGCACCTGCACATCGGAACCTGGACTGCCCTGCCCGGGCCGCCCGCACGGCGATGCTGCGGTGCGGCGGCGCAAGACAGGCAACTGGCTCCATAGTACCGGACATGTTTGGAATCGGTGTACGGGGTTTGAACGGATGCGGCTACGGCGGCCGCGCCCGAAGCCGTTGAGGTAGCAATTTTCTTGCCCGGTGGGACACAAGGAGGACAACCCGGTCCGCGAGCGCGGTCGGGATCGCCCAATTAATCAGCTCGACTGATTAAATGACGCGACGATGCACGCTCACCGCCAGCGCTGTTTTATCGACGCCAGAACGCCGAAACGCTCAGCCGAGCAGCGCGTGCAGGCCGCCCGCCGCCGCGCGCGCCACGGCGGCGAGACGCGCCTCGCTCATGCCTTCGCGCGCGCTGCCCGAAAGACCCGACATCACGCTGGCGACGTAATCGGTCACGGCGTCGGCGGCCTCGGGGCGCGTCGCGGCCACGTAGGCGCGAATCTCATCGCGGCGTTCCTGCGCGACCCGGCGCGCGAGTACCGCGCTTTCGGTGTCGCCCGCGCCGCGCGCCGCTTCGAGCACCAGACAGCCGCGTCGGCGCGGGTCCTTCGCGTAGGTGCGCGCCGCGCGCTCGAGCAGATCCGCGAGTGCATCGGCGGGCGGCCGGCCCGGCGCGAGCAGATCGGCGGCGGGCAACGCCGTTTGCGCGTAACGTTCCATCACGCGCTCGAAGAAGGCCGCCTTACTGCCGAACGCCGCGTAAAAGCTCGGCGCCTTGATGCCCAGCTCCTCCGTGAGCGCGGCCAGTCCCACAGCGTCGTAGCCGTGTTCGTGAAACATCCGCTCGCCGATTTCCAGCGCCGCCTCCGGGTCGAAAACCCGCGGCCGGCCACGACCTGGCTTGCGTCCTGAATTTAAATTAGTGACCACTATAAAAATTCCTTGCCTTACCCGAACCTGAAATATATAGTGGTCACTACTTTAATTCAAGGAGGTCATCCATCATGACGCAGTTCTCAGGCAAATCGGTTCTGGTCGTCGGCGGCAGCCGCGGCATCGGCAAGGCCATCGTCAAGCTCTTCGCCGAAGGCGGCGCGCAGGTGCGCTTCACCTACGCCGGTTCGCGCGAAGCCGCCGAATCGCTGGCGAAGGAAACCGGCGCGAGCGCCGTCCATGCCGACGCGGCCGACCGCGACGCGCTGATCGCCGCCGTGAAGGCAGCGGGACCGCTCGACGTCTTCGTGTACAACGCCGGGCTGCTCGTGGTGGGCGATCCGCTGACGATCGACGCCGACGCCGTCGATCGCATGCTCGACGTGAATGTGCGCGGCGCGTATCACGCTAGCGTCGAAGCGGCCCGCTTGATGCACGACGGCGGCCGCATCGTCGCGATCGGCTCGGTCAACGGCGACCGCATCCCGTTCGAGGGACTCACGGCCTACGGCATGACCAAGTCGGCGCTGCAAGGCATGGCGCGCGGACTCGCACGCGATTTCGGCGCGCGCGGCATCACCGTGAACGTGGTCCAGCCGGGCCCGACCGACACCGACATGAACCCCGCCGAAGGCCCGATGGCGAGCATGATGCACAGCGTCATGGCGCTCAAGCGTCACGGCACGGCCGAGGACGTGGCGAGCCTCGTCGGCTATCTCGCGGGTCCGCATGCGAGCGGCATCACCGGCGCGCTGCATACGATCGACGGCGGCTTCGGCGCCTGAGTGCGGCTGTGCCTCAACGGCGCGCGTCATCGGCGCGCCGCCGCGAAAGCGCACTATGATGGCCGGATCGTTTCCCCAGGAGCGTCCGGCTTGAACACTTTCAAACCGCTTGTGTGGCTGGCGCTGGCCGCGCTGCCGCTCGCCTGCACGACACAGCAGCACGCGACGACGCCCGCCACTTCCAGCGAGTCGGCCAACGCCCCCCCCCGTATCGCCACGAACGCGGCGCGTTTTCCTGCCGCGCAATGGCGTCACGCCGATCCCGCCAGCCTCGGCTGGTCTCCCGCCCGCCTCGCCGACGCCGATGCCTACGCGCATCGCGTCGGCGCCACTTCGCTGATGATCGTCCAGGGCGGCGCGGTCGTGGACGAATGGGGCAACACGCAGGCGAAAACGCCGCTCTACTCGGTGCGCAAGAGCTTGCTGAGCGCGCTGATCGGCATCGCCGTCGCGCAGCATTGGATCGATCTCGACGCCACGCTCGCGCAACTCGGCATCGACGACAACGCGCCCGCGCTCACGCCCACGGAACGCCAGGCCACCGTGCGCGAACTGCTCGAAGCGCGCTCGGGCGTCTATCACGCCACCACGTACGAAACGCCGTGGATGCAACGCATCAAGCCGCCGCGCGGCAGCCACGCGCCCGGCGCGTTCTGGTGCTACAACAACTGGGATTTCAATGCGCTGGGCGGGATTTACCGGCAGCAATCGGGCCACGATATTTTCACGGCCTTCGCGGATGAAATCGCCCGCCCGATCGGCATGCAGGACTATGCGCCGTCCGATGGCCGATACGCGTCCGGCGAACCGGACACGCGCTATCCCGCCTACCCGATCGACATGAGCACACGCGACCTCGCGCGCTTCGCCTGGCTCTATCTCAACGACGGACGCTGGAACGGCCGGCAGATCGTCCCCGCCGCCTGGGTCGAGGCATCGACGCGGCCCGGCTCGAACACGCCGTGGGGTGGCTACGGCTATATGTGGTGGACGAGCACGCCCGCCGATGCCGTCGATACCGCCGGAAACACCGCCAGCGCCCCGCAGATCGCGAGCTATTGGGCCGACGGCCATCTCGGCCAGTACGCGATCGTGGTGCCGTCGCTCGATCTCGTGGTGGTGAGCCGCGTCGATCCGAAACAGACGTCGAAACACGTGAGCGAACCGGCGCGCGCGCATCTGATGACGCTGATCGAAGCCGCCGCGCCCCCGAAAACGGTGCCGTGAACGCGAGCTTTTCACTCGCTGTGTTCACGCCATAACCGCGAATACCTCTTGTTTTACCGGCGTTTCGATGCCAGTGAGACGTGCAATCAATGCGAGTATCGAATGCGAGCATTTGCTTATATTCTGAACTCCTCGGGCGAACACGGCATAGGGCCGTCGCCACCGCAAAGAGACCCGCAATGACCGACGTCACGCACATCATGAAGCTCAACCATCTGAGCTTCCCTTCTTCCGATACCGCCGCCACCGCGCGCTTCTTCGAACGCTATCTGGGCTTCACGATCGCCGGATCGTGGGAGCAGTCGTACATTCTTAAACGCCCCGGTTATGACGTGGTGATCGACCACTCGAGCAGCGAAACGCCGGTTTGGCCGGGGAATTTTCATGTCGGCTTCGAGCTGCCCAACGTCGAAGACCTGCAACAGCTTTATGCCCGATTCAAGGCCGAAGGCGTGCAGATGGAAACCGAGGTGTTCAATAACGGGCGCGGCTCGCGCTTCTTTTGCCGCGCGCCGGGCGGCGTGATGTTCGAATTGAATACGCGTAAAGATGCTGCGCCGGAGTATCAGGGGACGTTTGATAATTGAGTATTCATGCCTGCGCGATAGCGGATCGATTGACAATTAATTAGCTATACATATCGTTATCGCAAAGCCAGAATAAAAAACGGCGGCAAGGTCGAGCACCGCGCCGCCGTTTCCTGTGTGCCCGAACGCGCTAAAGGCCGCGTCCCGTGGTAGCGTATTGCATCGGCGCTATCGCCTGCGACGTACCAAACGCACGAACGCACGAACGCACGAACGCACGAACGCACGAACGCACGAACGCACGAACGCACGAACGCACGAACGCACGCAAGACGCACGTCCCCCATGCCTCAAGCCACCCCACCCACCCTCGACGACGCCCCCGGCCACACCCGCTCGCTCGCGCGCCACTATCCACGCGGCCTGCAGATCGAGCCGCATTCGCACACGTGGGCGCAGGTGCTGTATGCCGTCTCCGGCGTGATGTGGGTCGAAGCGGGCCGCGAAGCGCTGGTGGTGCCGCCACAGCGCGCGGTCTGGTTGCCGCCCGGCACGCCGCACGCGATCCATATGATGAGCGCGGTCGAGATGCGCAATCTGTATCTGCACGAGCACGACATCCCACATCTGAGCACGCGCTGCGAGGTGTTCGAAGTCGACGGCCTGCTGCGCGAACTGATCAAGAATCTCGCCGAACGCGAGCACGATCGCGACGACGCCTGGCGTGCCGCCGCGTCGCGTCTCGCGGGAATGGAACTGGCCCACGCGCGCCGCTCGACGCTGCGCATTCCCTTGCCCGATAGCTCGGGCAGCGCCGATCGCCGTCTCGCGATGCTGTGCCGCGCGGTGATCGACAATCCATCGAACGAGATCGCGTTCGAGCAACATGCGGCGTCGGTGGGCGCGAGCGTGCGCACGCTCGCGCGCCTCTTCACGCGCGAGCTGGGCGTGGGTTTCGCGCAATGGCGGCGGCAGGTGCAACTCGCCATCGCGGTGTCGCGGCTCGCGGAAGGCCAGTCGGTGAGCGCCGTAGCGCGCCTGCTCGGCTTTTTGCCCAGCAGTTTCAGCGACATGTTCCGCCGCGAGCTGGGCGTCCCGCCGAGCGAGTATCGGCCGGAGGACACGCTGGCGCTCGGAGCGTCGGCCTCCGCGTCCGCCGACTCGAACACACCGGCCGACGAACGCTAGCGACGCCCACCGCCTATACCGCCCACCTATATCGCCACCTGGCCCGCCCGCTTACGCCGCAGGATCAATCGGCGAAGGCGGCGCGCCGCGCGCCTCGATGGCCTTGCCCGCCAGCAGGCACAGGTCCTCGCGATAATGCCCGGCGACGATTTGCACGCCCACCGGCACGTCGTTCACCATCCCCGTCGACACGACCAGCCCCGGCAAGCCCACCGCCGGCAACGCGCGCAGCGTCAGTTGCGCATCCCACACGCGCTGGAATCCCTCCGGCCCTTGCAGATCGAGCCCGTCCGCGAACGGCAGCTCGCCCGACACCGGCAGCAGCAGCACCGGATGCCCGGCGAAGAACAGCCGCCACTGGCGCGCGAGCGTCGTGCGGCGCACCAGCGACTTGCTGACCACGTCCTCTGGCATCGCCGCGACCTTCGCGCGCACGCCCTCCACCACGGCGCGCGCGCCCGGGTCGCCGTCGCGCAGCACCGCATCGACCAGAGCCGGATAGCCGTCGCCGAGCCACAGGCGTTCCTGCACTTCGGCGGCATCGCGCATCGACGGCGTGTCGTCGATCTGCTCGACGGTCCAGCCCGCATCCGCGAGACGGCGTCCGGCGTCGAGCAGCGCGTCTTCCACTTCCTTCGCGATCGTCATGCCGCCGGGGCGCAGACAGATCGTCGCGCGCAGCGGCGCGTCCGGTCCCTTGAACGGCGCGGGCACCCACCACGGATCGCGCATGTCGGGCTGCGCCAGCGCCGTGAACGCGAGGCTCACGTCGTCGATGCTGCGCGCCATCGGTCCCGCGCCCGACATCAGTTGCGCGCCGATCGGCCGTTCCGGCGACGAGGCGTTGAACGCCGGAATGCGTCCGAGGCTCGGCCGCAGCCCGTGCACGCCGCACGCGTAGGCCGGATAGCGCACCGAGCCGCCGATGTCGGTGCCCAGCGCGATCTGGCCGATGCCCGCCGTGACCGCCGCCGCCGCGCCGCCGCTCGATCCGCCCGGCGTGAGCGACGCGTTGCGCGGATTGCGCGTCGCGCCGTGCACCTGATTGCTCGTGAACCAGCGCAGCGCGAAGGTCGGCGAATTGGTGCGGCCGAGCAGCACCGCGCCCGCGCGCACGAGGTTGTCGACGGCCGGGCTGTTGGCCGGCGCGATCAGGTCTTTTTGCAGCACCGTGCCGTTGGTGGTGGCGAAGCCCGCCTGATCGACGTTGATCTTGGTGGTGACCGGCACGCCCGCGAGCGGGCCCGGATCTTCGCCGCGCGCGATGGCCGCGTCCACGCGGTCGGCCTGCTCGTAGACCCGCGCCGGGTCGTGCGCGACCACCGCGTTGATGCGCGGGTTGACGGCGTCGAGCCGCGCGAGCGCATCGGTCGCGGCCTCGCGGGCCGACACTTCGCGGGTTCGAATGCGCCGCGCCAGTTCCGTTGCCGATAGTCGCCAAAGTTCAGTCACGTTTCCTCCGGTTCTTCTGGGGTGATGGGATGTTGCGTCGGGTAAAAAATTCGCGATGTCGATGAGGGAAATCGCCCGGGTTCATCACAGTCAAGCACTCGCCGAAAGCGATCCACCGCGCCGCCGGTCGCGCAGGATCGCCAGCGCGAGCGCCGCGAGTCCGCAGCCCGCGATCAGCGCGAGCAGCGCGCCCTTGCCGCTGTGCACCAGCACCCAGCCGCCGAGCGACGGAAAGCCGAACGCGCCGATGAAATACGCCGCCACGAACCAGGTGAGCGCGGCGCGCCGGTGCGCGGCAGCGGCGTCGTCGATGGCCTGCACCTGCACGATCGGATAGGCAAGGCCGTAGCCCGTGCCGAGCAGCACCGCCGCCAGCGCCTGGAAACCCGCGTGGTACGGCACCGCGAACATCGCGGCGCTGCCGAGCACCATCATCGCGAGCAGCACCTTGGTCGCTGTGGCCGCGCGCATGCGCACGACGAGCCGCGCGAGCAGCCAGCGCGTGGCGATCACCGTGATCGTGTAGAGGCTGAAGAACGTGCTCGCCTTGGCCTGCGTGCCTTGCACGAGCGACATCTGGAACGTCATCAGGCCGGAAAACACACAGCCGCCCAACGCGATGATGACGATCGGATACACGGCGCGCGTGCGCGCAATCGCGCCGATGCTGCGCAGCCAGCGCTCCTGTGCGGGCTGCACGCGCGCGAGGCGGCCGAAGATTTCGAGCGTGAGCGCGCCGATCAGGCACAACGCGCCGATCGCGTACAGCACGCCTTCGAGCGGCATGCGCCAGAAGCGCATCGCGAAGGCGGCGAGCGCCGGGCAGCCGCCCACGCCCGCCATCTGGAAGGTGGCGAAGCGCAGGAACCAGAGGCTGCGGTCGGCGTCGCTGGTGCGTTCGGCGAGCGCCATCGGCGCGGCGAGACAGAACGCGCCCCAGCCAAGGCCGACGAGAAAACCGGGCAGCGCGTCGATGCCGCTCGCATGTGCCATGAGCGCGAAGCCCACCACGCCCGCGCCCACGCAAAGCGCCGCGAGCGCGGCCATGCGCGCCGCGCCGACGTGCTGCGCAACCCAGCCGGTCAGCGAGACGCCCGCGAACGTGCCGAGCGCTGCGCCCGCGAGCGCCACGCCGGTGTCGAAGTCGGTGCCGCCGATCGCGCGCACGTGCATCGAGAACAGAAACGTCGCGCCATAGCCGCCTGAGGCAAGCAGCACGCCAATGAGCAGGATTGCGGCATGAATGGGGCGCACGGTCGGGTTCCCGGTCGGTGGCGGTGATCGGCCAGTGAATGAGGCGGATATGAGGCGGATGGTCGGCAGCGTATCAGGGCTGCGCGCGGGCCAGCCGCGCGCGTGTCGGGTGCAAGGCGATGCACGGGCGATGCGTGTGCATTACGTGCGCATTACGAGTGCGCGTAGATGGGGCCGAGGCCGGGGACGTCCGCGTCGGGGCCGTTCACCGGCGCATTCAGTTGGACGCGCGGTGCGCGACTGCCCGCCGCCGATGCGCCCTGCGTCACGCCGCCATACGACGATGCCGACGACGCTGAAGCTGAAGCCGTTTCGCCGTTCGCCGCGCTCACGCGCGCCAATGCGGCTTGCAGGTTCGCCGGGTATTGGGTGTTGTCGCTGGCCGGGTTGTAGCCGGCTTGCTGAAGCTGCACGAGTTCGGCCTTGACCTCGGCGCGGGTGACCGGCGCGTTCTGGACGCCGGACTGCGCGAACGAGAGCGCGGGCACGGCAACGAGAGCGGCGACGACGAGCGATTGAACGAGCTTCATGGTGTTTCTCCTGGCATTGAGTAGGTGGGATGCAGTGGATGAGGGATCAACCGTGCACAGGAGTTATTTGAACGCCGCGATGTATCTGGCTTGTTTCCGCGCGCGTGCCAATTTGCAAGCGTGTATGTCGTATCTGCGTCCCGATACATTGCGATACATACCGCACGTTTAAAAGCCGCCCGCCACGCTATGGATGAAGCGATAACGCTTCACTTGCCGTATCGCCACCTGCATCGAAAGCCGATTGCAAGCAAACGCCGTTCGCGTGCGTTACGCCGTGGCACGCCCGCTTGTCGATGCGTACGAACGCCTTCGCCCAGCTTGCGTTCGTAACGGCGCATGACGAAAACGAGCCCTTGTAACAAGGCAAAACCTTTCAAAAAACTAACGTTTCGAAATTAGCGCGCGAGTTGGTTAGACTGCGAGTCTCGCCTTTCGCTGCGTGATGCGCAGCCATGGGCGGCCCACAACAAACACGAGAATGCGTATGCGAATCGACGTCGAACGGCACGTTTCCGAAGCGGGAAAAACGCCGTGTCCCGCACATGGCCCCTGCAAGCGCGTCAACGCGCGTGCCGCACACGAAGACCATCGCGCTGATTGCGGGATCGACAGCGACGCCGCATCGACCGGGAGACTGGCATGAGCGATACGCCGAACTACCCCGCCGCCCCGCAAACGCCACCGCCCACGCCGCCTTCGCCGCCTTCCCGGCAAACTCCGCCGCCCGCGCGCAAGCGTCGCGGCGTGTGGATTCTGGCGCTCGTCATCCTCGTGCTGATCGTGCTCGTGGTGCTGCACGTGCTGCACCGCAAGAAGCCCGAACGCGGCGCGGCGGCGCAGGTCGTCACGGTCGCGCCCGCCGCGCTCGGCGCAATGCCCGTCACGCTCAACGCGCTCGGCACGGTCACGCCCGTGGCCACCGTCACGGTGCTGCCGCAATTGAGCGGCTATCTCACGGAAGTCGGGTATCGCGAAGGTCAGGACGTGGTCAAAGGCCAGTTCCTCGCGCAGATCGACCCGCGCCAATACGAGATCAACAAGGAGCAGGCCCAGGCCACGCTCGCCAAGGATCAGGCCTCGCTCGCCCAGGCCCGCTCCGACCTCGCGCGCTACACGTTGCTCAACGAGAAGAAGTCGATCGCCGAGCAGACCTACGCCGACCAGAAGTTCCTCGTCGCGCAGGACGAAGCCGCCGTGAAGTCGGACCTCGCCACCATCAAGCAGTACGAGCTCGATCTGATCTATTGCCACATCACCGCGCCGGTGTCGGGCCGCGTCGGCCTGCGTCTCGTCGATCCGGGCAATTACGTGACGGCGTCCAGCTCCACGGGCATCGCCGTCATCACGACGATGAAACCCACCACGGTGCAGTTCACGGTGCCGCAAAACGCGCTGTCCGACGTGCTGCAACGCACGAACGCGGGCGCGAAGCTGCCGGTCACCATCTATAGCGCCGACAACACCAAGGAACTCGCCACCGGCACGCTCTACGCGATCAGCAACCAGATGGCCACGGCCACCGGCACGGTCACGCTGCGCGCGAGCGTCCCGAACGACGACGAGGCGCTGTTCCCGAACGAGTTCGTCAACGTGAAGCTGCTGGTCGACACGATGCAGAACGCCGTGCTCGTGCCCACGCCCGCGGTGCAGTCGGGCGCGCCCGGCGACTACGTGTATCTCGTCAACGACAACAACACCGTGTCGGTTCACAAGGTCACGATCGGGCCGGGCGACGGCCAGCATACGGTGATCGTCTCGGGCCTGAGCGCGGGTCAGCGCGTGGTCACCGACGGTCTCGACCGCCTCAACGACGGCGCGAAGATCCAGCCCGCGGGCGCGCGCCCGGCCAGTGCAGCAAGCGGCGCCAAAGCGGCGCGCATGGGCAACGCCTCGCACGCGCATGCGCATGCCACGACCGCAGCGTCGGACGCCCCGGCCGCCAGCGCGGCCACGGCGGATTCCGCTTCGCAAGCGTCCTAAGCAACCCGTCCCGCCCCGATGAATATTTCGCGTCTTTTCATCCTGCGGCCCGTCGCGACATCGTTGCTGATGATCGCGCTGGTGCTGGTCGGCCTCGTGGCGATGAAGTTCCTGCCGGTCTCATCGCTGCCCGCGGTCGACTATCCGACCATTCAGGTGCAGACTTTCTACCCCGGCGCGAGCCCGACCGTGATGGCCACCACCGTCACCGCGCCGCTGGAAGTGCAGCTCGGCGAGATTCCGGGCTTGCAGCAGATGGTCTCGTACAGCTCCGAGGGCGCCTCGGTCATCACGCTGCAATTCGACCTCTCGCTCAATCTCGACGTCGCCGAGCAGAACGTGCAGCAGGCCATCAACGCGGCCAACAGCTATCTGCCGAGCGGCCTGCCCGCGCCGCCGACCTACGCCAAGGTCAATCCCGCCGACCAGCCGATCCTCACGCTCGCGGTCACGTCGAATTCGATGTCGCTCACGCAGTTGCAGGACGCGGCCAACAACCGCCTCGCGACCAAGATTTCCGAAGTGCCGGGCGTGGGTCTCGTGAGCACGGCGGGCGGCAACGTTCCGGCCGTGCGCGTGGAAGCCGATCCGCAGAAGCTCGCCGGTTACGGCCTGAATCTCGACGATCTGCGCACGCTGCTCGCCAACGTGAACGTGAGCGCGCCGAAGGGCAACTTCGACGGCCCCGAGCTCGACTACACGATCAATTCGAACGACCAGATTTCCGATCCGAAAGATTACGAAGACACGGTCATCGCGTACCAGAACGGCGCGCCGGTCTACATGAAGGACGTGGCGCGCGTGTCCACGGCCGCGCAGGATGTGGAGCGCGGCGCCTGGTACAACAAGCAGCCCGCCATCGTGCTGAACGTGCAGCGCCAGCCGGGCGCGAACGTGATCGCCACGGTCAACCAGATCATGCGCCAGCTGCCGCTGCTCGAAGCGACGCTGCCGGCCGGCATGAAGGTCACGGTGGTGTCGAACAGCGTCGGCGTGATCCAGTCCTCGGTGCACGACGCCGCGTTCGAACTCGTGCTCGCGGTGGCGCTCGTGGTCGCCGTGATTTTCGTGTTCCTGCGCAATCTGCCCGCCACGATCATTCCGAGCATTTCGGTGCCGGTCTCGCTGATCGGCACGCTCGCGATCATGTACGAGCTCGGCTATTCGATCGACAATCTCTCGCTGATGGCGCTCATCATCGCCACCGGTTTCGTCGTCGACGATTCCATCGTGATGATCGAGAACATCGTGCGTTATCTGGAAGAAGGCGAAAAGCCCTTGCAGGCTGCGCTAAAAGGCGCGGGACAGATCGGCTTCACGATTCTCTCGCTGACCATTTCGCTGATCGCCGTGCTGATTCCGCTGCTGTTCATGGGCGGCGTGATCGGGCGTCTCTTCAGCGAATTCGCGGTCACCCTCGCGGTGACCATCGTGCTGTCCGCCGTGGTCTCGCTGACCGTGGTGCCGATGATGTGCGCGCGCATTCTGCGGCCCCAGGCCGAACGCCATCCGAGCCGCTTCGAGCGCATCAGCGAAGGGCTGTTCGACAAGACGCTCGCCGCCTACGAGCGCGGCCTGCGCTGGGTGCTCGACCATCAGATCCTCACGCTGATCGTGGCCGTGCTCACCGTGGCCATCACCGGCCTGCTCTATGTGGTGATCCCGAAGGGCCTCTTCCCGGTGCAGGACGTGGGCGTGCTCCAGGCGATCAGCGTGGCAGACAATTCGGTGTCGTATTCGGCGATGGTGCGCCGCCAGAGCGAACTGGCCGAGCAGATCCTCAAGGACCCCGACGTGGTCTCGCTCACGTCTTACGTGGGCATCGACGGCATCAATAACACGCTGAACAACGGCCGCTTCCTGATCAACCTGAAGTCGCACGACGACCGCTCGGAAACCGCCGAGGAAATCGGCCGGCGCATCCAGCAGTCGGTGGCGAAGGTGCCGGGCATTCGCCTCTATGTGCAGCCCGAGCAGGATCTGACGCTCGACACGACGGTCTCGCGCAGCCAGTACAACTTCGTGCTGCGCGGCCCGAGCCAGGAAGCGTTCGGGCAGTACGTGCCCGACCTCGTCGCGCGCATGAAGCAGATTCCGTCGATCGCCGACGTCACGAGCGACCTGAACACGGACGGTCTCTCCGTGAACGTGCAGGTGAACCGCCAGCTCGCGGCGCGTTACGGCATCACGGCGGCGACCATCGACAATGCGCTTTACGACGCGCTGGGCCAGCGCATCGTCTCGACCATCTTCCAGCAGTCGGACCAGTACCGCGTGATTCTGGTCGCGAAGCCGGAGTCGCTGCCGACGGTCGATTCGATCGGCGACATCTATCTGCCGAGCCAGACCGCGAGCACGGGCCAGGTGCCGCTCAAGGGCATCGCGACCATCAGCATCACGCGTTCGCCGCTGATGATCAGCCACCTCGCGCAATTCCCCTCGGTGACGATCTCGTTCAATCTCGCCGACGGCGCGTCGCTCTCCTCCGCCGTGCGCGACATCCGCAAGGCCGAAGCCGCCGTGAAGCTGCCGCCGTCGATCACCTCGTCGTTCCAGGGCGCGGCGCAGGCCTTCGAGGACTCGCTGTCGAGCGAGGTCTATCTGCTGATCGCCGCCATTGTGGCCGTGTATATCGTGCTGGGCGTGCTCTACGAGAGCTACGTGCATCCGGTGACGATTCTCTCGACGCTGCCTTCGGCGGGCATCGGCGCGCTGCTCGCGCTGATGATCGCGGGCAAGGACCTCGACGTGATCGGCATCATCGGCATCGTGCTGCTGATCGGCATCGTCAAGAAGAACGCCATCATGATGGTGGACTTCGCGCTCGAAGCCGAACGCGTGCACGGCAAGCCGCCGCGCGAGGCGATTTTCGAGGCCTCGCTGCTGCGCTTCCGCCCGATCCTGATGACCACGCTCGCGGCCATGCTCGGCGCGCTGCCGATGCTGCTCGGCACCGGCACGGGTTCGGAACTGCGCCGCCCGCTCGGGCTCGCGATCATCGGCGGCCTGACGGTTTCGCAGTTGCTCACGCTGTTCACCACGCCCGTGATCTATCTGATGTTCGATCGTCTCGCGGAGCGTTTCGGCCGCAAGCGCAACCGCGATGAAAGCGGCGACGCGGACAGCAACGCGCCTGGCGACAACGGCGGCGGTGGAAACAGCGGTGGGAACAACGGCGGCAGTGGCAACAACCCGCCGCCCGCGCCCGAGGCGACACCGTGAACCTTTCGGCGCTTTTTATCCGCAGACCGGTCGCGACCTCGCTGCTCGCGATCGCGATCCTGCTCGCCGGCACGCTCGCGTTCTTCCGTTTGCCCGTCGCGCCGCTGCCCAACATCGCCTATCCGGTGATCGTGGTGCAGGCGAACATGGCGGGCGCGAGCCCGGAAACCATGGCGTCCACCGTGGCCGAACCGCTCGAACGGCGGCTCGGCACGATCGCCGACGTCAGCCAGCTCACGTCGATCAACAACGTGGGCTCGTCGCTGATCGTGGTCGTGTTCGGCCTGAACCGCGACATCAACGGCGCCGCGCGCGACGTGGAAGCGGCCATCCAGGCCGCGCGCGCGGACCTGCCCACCACGCTGCGCAGCAATCCCACTTACCGGCAGTACAACCCCGCGAGCGCGCCGATCATGGTGCTCGCGCTCACCTCCGACACGCTCACGAAAGCGCAGCTCTACGATTCCGCCGACTCGGTCATCATGCAGCAGCTTTCGCAGGTGGACGGCGTGGGCCAGATCACGCTGGGCGGCGGAGCGCTGCCCTCGGTGCGCGTGGAGTTGCAGCCTGGCAAGCTCAATAGCTACGGCATCGGCCTCGAAGACGTGCGCGCGGCGATCGGCGCGGCCAACGCGAACAGCGCGAAAGGCCACCTCGACCAGGGCGACCAGCGTTTCGTCGTCACCTCGAACGACCAGATCAGCAATGCCGCGCCGTTCCGCGACGTGGTGATCGCCTATCGCGACGGCGCGCCCGTGTATCTGCGCGACGTGGGCACCGTGCGCGACTCGAACGAAAACATCCGCAACGCCGGCCTCTACAACGGCAAGTCGGCGGTGCTCGTGATCGTCTATCCGATGCCGGGCAGCAACGTCGTGAAGACGGTGCAGCAGATCCAGGCGCGCCTGCCCAACATCGAGGCCGCCCTGCCCGCCACCATCAAGGTGAACGTGGCGGTGGACCGCTCGGAGTCGGTGCGCGCCTCGGTCGCCGACACCGAGCGCACGCTCTTCATCGCCGTGCTGCTGGTGATCGGCGTGGTGTTCGTGTTCCTGCTCTCGCCGCGCGCCACGCTGATTCCGGCCGTGGCGCTGCCGCTCTCGATCATCGGCACTTTCGGCCCGATGTACCTGCTCGGCTACAGCATCGACTCGCTCTCGCTGATGGCGCTCACCATCGGCACCGGCTTCGTGGTCGACGACGCCGTGGTGGTGCTCGAAAACATCGTGCGCCATATCGAGGCCGGGCTCGATCCGAAAGAGGCCGCGTTGCGCGGCTCGGCCGAAGTGGGCTTCACGGTGCTCTCGATGAGCCTCTCGCTGATCGCCGTGTTCCTGCCGATCCTGCTGATGCCGGGCATCGTCGGCCTGCTGTTCCACGAATTCGCGATGACGCTCTCGATCGCGATCCTCATCTCGCTGATCGTCTCGCTCACGGTCACGCCCGCGATGTGCGCCTACGTGCTCAAACGCGAGCAGGTGCACAAGGAGCCGTCGCGCGCCGCGAAATGGATCGACGCGCAGTTCGAGCGCTTCAAGCAGTTCTATTCGCACTCGCTCAACGTCGCGCTCGATCACGCGAAGCTCGTGATCTTCCTGCTGTTCGCGCTGCTGGTCGGCAACGTGTTTCTCGCGCGCCTGCTCTCGGGCACCTTCTTTCCCGAGCAGGACACGGGCATTCTGATCGGGCAGATCATCGCCGACCAGAGCATTTCGTTCACGGCGATGGAGAAGAAGCTCGCGCAACTGCAGGAGATCGTGCAGCAGGATCCGGCGGTGGCGTCGGTGGCGGGCTTCACGGGTGGGCGCGCGCTCAACACGGCCAACGTCTTCATCGAACTGAAGCCGCTCGCGCAGCGCAAGCTCTCGGCCAGCGAAGTCGTGAACCGGTTGCGGCCCAAGCTCAACGGCGTATCGGGCGCACGCCTGTTCCTGCAGGCGCAGCAGGATCTGCAGATCGGCGGACGGCAGTCGGCGGCGGAGTATCAGTACACGCTCACGAGCGATGATGCCGACGCGCTGTTCAAATGGGTGCCCAAGCTCGTGACCGAGCTGAACAAGCATCGCGGCGCGATCATGGACGTGAATTCGGACCTGCAGCAAAACGGGCTGCAGACCTATGTGACCGTGAACCGGCAGACCGCGAAACGCTACGGCTTCGATCCGAACCAGGTCGACAGCGTGCTGTACGACGCCTTTGGCCAGCGCACGGTCTCGACCATCTACAACCCCATCAACCAGTACTTCGTGGTGATGGAAGTGGCGCCGGAATACTGGCAGTATCCGCAATCGTTCGATCGCATCTATCTGAGCACGGCGGCGGGTAACGCGAGCGGCTCGGCGTCCACGCAGATGTCGAGCAGCACGGTATCGGGCGTGACCGCGTATAGCGCGATCACCAGCACGAGCACGTCGAGCAGCAGCACCAACGCCCTCAACGCCGACGCCGTGGCGAACCAGCAGAACAACTCGATCGCCAACAGCAAGGGCGGCAGTTCGAGCGGCAGCGCGGACAGCACGGCCGCCGAAACCATGGTGCCGGTGACCGCGATGATGAACTGGAGCGTGAGCCACACCGCCACTCAGGTGAACCACCAGAGCGGCCAGGTCGCGGGCACGATCTCGTTCAATCTGCCGACGGGCGGCTCGCTGTCCGAAGCGGGCAAGATCATCGAGCAGGCCGAACGCGATATCGGCATGCCCGCTGCGATTCACGGCGAATTCGCGGGCGCGGCCCAGGCGTACGCGCAGTCGATGGGCACCGTGCCGCTGCTGATTCTCGCGGCGCTGGTCGTCGTGTATATCGTGCTGGGCGTGCTCTACGAGAACACCATCCACCCGCTCACGATTCTCTCGACGCTGCCTTCTGCGGGGATCGGCGCGATTCTCGCGATGCTGATCTTCGGCACGCCGTTCTCGGTGATCGCGATGATCGGCATCATTCTGCTGATCGGTATCGTCAAGAAGAATGGGATCATGATGGTGGACGTCGCGATCCAGAATCAGCGCAATCTGGGCATGGATGCGCGCAGCGCGATTCACGACGCCGCCGTGGTGCGCCTGCGCCCGATCATGATGACGACCTTCGCCGCGGTGCTGGGCGCGGTGCCGCTCGCGGTCGGCATCGGCCAGGGCGCGTCGCTGCGCCAGCCGCTCGGCGTGACCGTGATGGGCGGCCTGCTCCTCTCGCAGGTTTTCACCCTGTACACCACTCCTGTGATTTATCTGTTCCTCGACCGCCTGCGCGCGCGACTCGCACGCTGGGCCGCACGTCTGCCCTGGAATCGCCAGGCCGATGAGAGCGCATCATGAAAACGACTGACTTCACTCTGATTCACCGCACGCGGCGTACGCTGCCGCTCGCGCTCGCCGCCGGCCTCGCGTTCGCGCTGAGCGGCTGCATGGTCGGCCCCGACTACCATCGCCCGCAGGTGTCGGTGCCCGCTCAATGGAAAGAGCTGCCGGGCTGGACCGAGGCCGAGCCCAGCGCCGCCGAAGCGCCGAAGGGCGACTGGTGGACCGCCTTCCACGATCCGCTGCTCGACGAACTCGAACCGCTCGTCACCGTGTCGAACCAGACCGTGCGGCAGAGCTACGCGAACTATCAGGAAGCGCTCGCCGAAGTGCGCGTGGCGCGCGCGGGCCTCTTTCCGACGCTGGGCGTGACCGGTTCGGCCACGCGCGAGCGCGCCTCGACGACCACCACGACCGGCAGCGCCGCCCGCATCGTCAACGCGGGCTCGCTCGAAGCAAACGCAAGCTGGGCGCCCGACCTCTGGGGCGAGGTGCGCCGCCAGATCGAGGAGCAGTCGGCCACGGCCCAGGCGAGCGAAGCCACGCTCGCCAATGCGCAGCTTTCGGAACAGATCGCGCTCGCGAACGCCGTGATCGACCTGCGCATCACCGACGCCGACATCGACCTGCTCACAGCGACGGTCGCGGCATACAAGGACTCGCTGCGCGTGGTGAGCGATCAGGATGCGGCGGGCACCGTCGCGCCGTCCGATCTGCTCACGGCGCGCACGCAACTGGAAAACGCGCAGGCGAGCCTGATCGCGCTGGGCGTTTCGCGCGCGCAGTACGAGCACGCGATCGCGGTGCTGGTAGGCCGCAATCCGGAAGACGTGACGATCCCGCATAGCGAGCGCCTGCCGATCCTGCCGGAAATCCCGGCGGGCGTGCCGTCGACCATCCTGCAACGCCGCCCCGATGTCGCGACCGCGGAACGTCAGATGGCTTCGGCAAACGCGGCCATCGGCGTGGCCGTGGCGGCGTACTACCCGAGCATTTCGCTCTCGGCGCTCGACGGCTTCACGCAATCGCCGCTGTCGGGTCTGCTGCACATCAGCAACTATGTGTGGTCGCTCGGCGCGAGCGCGACCGAAACGATCTTCGACGGCGGCCTGCGCAGCGCCGACGTGGACGCCGCGCGCGCGAGCTACGACGCCTCGGTGGCGAACTATCGCGGCACCGTGCTGACGGCGTTCCAGGACGTCGAAAACGATCTTTCGGGCCTGCGGATTCTCGCGCAGCAAAGCGCGGTGCTCGAATCGGCCGTGCGTGACGCCACGCGCGCCACGCAGATCGCGCAGAACGAGTACGAGGCTGGCACGGTCGATTACACGACGGTCGTGACCGCGCAGGCCACGCAATTGAGCACGCAACAAAGCGCGCTGACCGTGCAGCAGAGCCGCCTGCTCGACGCCGCCGCGCTGATCGGCGACCTGGGCGGCGGCTGGAACGGCCAGATGCACGATGCGCGTCATCCGGATCGGGTCGACGGCAACGCGAATCCGGCCATCGGCGCGAGCGCGAGCGCCGGTGCGGCGGCGCCTGTGCAGGCGAGCGGCGTGGCGGCGGCCGCGCCGAATCCGTAAGACTCGGGCGCGGTCGCGCGCGCATTTTCGTTGAACTTGCCGCGCCTTGATGTGCCGCGCATGCCGTTCGTGCATGCGCTTTGATGCAGCCCTTCTCATCCCCCTCTTCACCCCCTGCGAGCGCAACCGATCGTGAGATCGGCTGCGCTATGCTGAATTGTCGGGCGCGCATCGTCGGCTTTGTGCCTTGGTGCGCTTGCTCGTGCGCTTGGCTCGTGCTCACGCGCGCCGCCGCGCCCCCCGTCGATCATCGCCTGCACCACAGCATCGGCACGATGCCGATGCGGGAGATTTCGCCACGATGACACGCCACCGGCACTCGAACCTCGCCATGCTGTGCGCGCTGCTCGCACTCGCCGTGACGGCCCACGCCGAATCCCCACCCAACGCGGACGACGCTAACAGGACAACCGCAGCGCACCCCACGGGGTTCGCACGGTTTCGCGACACGCAAGACGGCGCGTTCGACCTCAGCGACTTGCTGCTCAATCACAAGGGCGTGTTGCCGGTACCGACCATCATCACCGAACCGGCCGTGGGCTACGGCTTCGGACTTGGGCTGCTGTACTTCAGGGCCCCCAAACGCGAGGCAAGCGACAATGCCGGCTCAGCATCGAACAGCGCCGACGCCAAACCGACAATGTCACCGCCCAACATCACCGGCGTGGGCGGTTTCTTCACCGGCACGCATAGCTGGGGCGCGGGCCTCATGCACTTCCACAGCTGGGACGACGACCACATCCGCTATCTCGGCGTGCTCGGCAAGGTCAATCTGCATTTGAATTACTACGGTCCGCAAGGCAACGCCAACGCGTACCAGTTGAGCGGCGTCACCGTGGTGCAGCAGATTTTATTCAGGATTGCCAATAGCCCGTGGTACGTCGGGCCGCGCTATACGTTCTTCGATTCGGCCACGCGTTTCGGCCCGCTGCTGCCCAACGGCCTCCACCATTTCGAGCGCGAGGTGCGCGTGGGCAAAGGCGGCATCGTCGTCGATTACGACACGCGCGACAACATGTTCTATCCGAGCCACGGCACCTACGCGGAATTCGAAGCCGATTTCGCGCGCGGCGGCTTCGGCAGTTCGAACGCGTTCGACATGCAATCGGTGAAGGCGTATCACTGGATCGAAATGACGCCGCGCTGGATTCTCGGACTGCGCGTGGACAGCGGCTTCTCGCAGGGCGACATCCCGTTTTTCGCGCAACCTTACGTGAGTTTGCGCGGCGTCTCCGATGCCCGATTCCAGGACCGCAATCAGGTCACGGGCGAACTGGAACTACGCTGGAACGTCACGCCGCGCTGGGCGCTGCTGGGCTTCGGCGGCGCGGGCAAGGCCTGGGGCAAGCTGCATGCGTTCGGCGACGCGCCGACGGCTTTCGGCTTCGGCACCGGTTTTCGTTATCTGATTGCGCGCAAGCTCGGTTTGTCGATGGGCATCGATGTGGCGCACGGCAACGGCCAGAACGCGTTCTATATTCAGGTGGGCAGCGCGTGGCGCTAAGTTACGTACTGAAGTGCGCGCTGAGTTGCGTACTGAAGTGCGCGCCGGATCACGTGCAAGGTTCCGATTCCGCACGCGGCTCCAGCGGCAGCGCCGAAGCGGGCAAACCGAACACGCGATCGAAGAGCAGATTGAAGACGTAGGCGTAGACGAGGAAGAACACCGCGAGGCCGACGTCCATCACGAACGCCTCGCCGAGCGGCACGCGCAGCGTGAGCGCAATCATCGGCACGAGAAACAGGATCAGGCCGCCTTCGAAACCCACGGCATGCGCGATGCGCCGCGCGACGCTGCGTCCGCGCTTCGTCTGGCGCGCTTCCCAGCGCTCGAACAACGTGTTGAACACGACGTTCCAGATCACCGCGATCAGCGACGAGAAAATCGCCGCCGCGCCCGCGCGGTCCATGCCGCTGCCCGACAGCGAGGCGAAACTCGTGCTGGTGATGAGGATCGCGATCCCCTCGAACAGCGCGACGTAGACGATCCTGCGTTTGATTCCCTGCATGCCGTGAGCGCTCCCGCGCGATGTTTTGCCTGGAAACCGGAAGTGAAAACCGGAAGCGGCGATGGTACCAGCATCCGCGCCGCCTCCCGTTTTCACGGCATGCGCGCCGTGGACCTTACGCGAGGTCCGTGAACACGGCTTGCGCCGTGAGACGCGACTTCGGCAGCTTCGCGTTGAAGTCGTCGGCGCTGCGGTAACCGAGGCTGATCACGACGAGCGACGTCAGGCCCTGATCGGCCAGACCGAGTTCCGCGTCGAGCGCCGCGGCGTCGAAACCTTCCATCGGGCAGGCGTCGATTTCGAGCGTCGACGCGCCGATCAGCACCGAACCCAGCGCCAGATACGCCTGCTTTTCCATCCACGACGGCAGATCGTTGCGCTCGCGGTGCAGGTTCACGTAGAAATTGCGCGTGTTCGCCTGCCCCGTCTTCGCTTCGGCGCTCGCGAAGCGGCCATCGGCCTCTTCCTGCGCGAGCACGGCGTTCAGATGCGCCTCGTCCATGTCCTTGCGCACGCACAGCACGAGCACGTGCGAAGCCTTCAGCACCTTCGGCTCGTTGTATGCGTAGCCGGGCTGCATGGACTTCGCCACGCGCGCGCGCGCCGCGTCGCTTTCGGCCACCACGAAGTGCCACGGCTGCGAGTTCACCGACGACGGGCTGAAGCGGATCAGCTCCTTGAGTTCGTCGATGACCGCGGCCGGGATCTTGCGGGCGGGATCGAAAGACTTGGTCGAATGGCGCGACTTGGCGAAGCGGGTGAGGTTCAAAACATTCTCCTGAATCGATGCGAGGTCTGACGTCGGCCGCCAGCGCGGCGGCAAGGCCGGTATCCTACCAGCATGCAGCGAAGGCCGTGCAGGCGGCCATCGGACCTGCTGCGGCGTCCCCGCTCTGCCTGCTCGCCCCGCCTGCTCGCTTCGCCCGCCCCGCTTACGCATCGCGCCTTACCGGAGAAACCCATGCGCCAGGCCATCCATCATCTGCACGTGCACGCGCGCTCGCGCGGGCTTTTCGATTTCACCGCGCAGGTGCGCGAATTCGTCCGCGAAACCGGCATCGGCACGGGTTTGCTGACGCTGTTCTGCCGTCACACCTCGGCTTCGCTGCTAATTCAGGAGAACGCCGATTCCTCGGTGCGCCGCGATCTCGAACGCTATTTCGACGCAATCGCGCCCGAGGATGCCCAGCGCTACGAGCACGACACCGAAGGCCCCGACGACATGCCCGCGCATCTGCGCACCGCGCTCACGCAGACGCAGTTGTCGATTCCGGTCGAGTTCGGCGGTCCGGTGCTCGGCACGTGGCAGGGGATTTATCTGTTCGAGCATCGGCGTCACGCCTCGACGCGCGATGTCGTGCTGCACCTGATCGGTGAATAGACGCGCGCCGGACACCCGCCGTTAGCGAACCTCGTCGCGCCAGCATCGACTTCGCGCCGCTGCATCCGAGCAAAGCGCGCGCGCAGACGCTATGCTACGGCTTGCGCTTTTTCGACACCGGTTTGCGTTCGCCGCTTTCGCACGCGAACGCCTTCGAACGCCTTCGAACGATTCCTCACCGATTCACCGAACCCTCAAGGAACGCCTTATGACAAAGACCACCGGCTCCATGATTTCCTTCAACCGCCCCGACGGCAAAGCGCTGCAAGGCTACCTGGCCACGCCCGCCAAAACGGAGGGCGCGCCCGCCATCGTCGTGATCCAGGAATGGTGGGGCTTGAACGGCCAGATTCGCGGCGTGGCCGACCGTCTCGCGCAAGCCGGTTACTACGCGCTCGTGCCCGACCTCTATCGCGGCAAGAGCACGGTCGAGGAAGAAGAAGCGCATCACCTGATGACGGGTCTCGATTTCGGCGACGCCGCCTCGCAGGACATCCGCGGCGCGGTCGACCATCTGCGCACGCTGACCGACCGCATCGGCGTGACCGGCTATTGCATGGGCGGCGCGCTCACGCTGCTGGCCGCCAACCAGATTCCCGATCTCGCGGGCGTGGTGACGTGGTACGGCTTCCCTCCGCTCGAGTACCTCGACGCGAGCAAGATCACCGCGCCGGTGCTGGGCCACTGGGGCACGCAGGACGGCTTCTTCAAGGTCGAGACCGTCGACGAACTGGAAAAGAAGCTCAAGGACGGCGGCGTGAACGTCGAGTTCCATCGCTACCTCGCCTATCACGCGTTCGCGAACGAAGAGGCCGTCGGCCCGGGCCGCATCGCGCACACGCAATTCGATCCGGTCTGGTCGCAGCAGGCGTGGGACCGCACGCTGACGTTCTGGGGCCGCACGCTCTGGAAGCAGGGCTGAGCGCGGCGGCGTGTAGCCGCTGGCTGAAAGCATGGAAAAAGCGCGGCGCACGTTTTCGAACGTGCGCCGCGCGATGGTCCCACAAAGAGACGGGACGCGACTCACCTCATTGCTGGATCGTCGCGCCGCGAATCTGCGCTGCGGTGAAAGCCGCCGCTGCTTTCTGCAGCGCCAGCACCTCGAGTTGCGCCTTCACCGTGTCCTTCACCTGCTCGAACGGCGGAATCTGCGTCGGACGCTTTGCATCCAGCTTCACGATCACCCATGCGTTACCGATCTGGACCGGCTGCGGTGTGATCCCGCCTGCTGGCAATTGCGCGATTGTGCGCGCGATCGGCAGCGGAAGTCCCTGAGTCTTGCCCTCCGCCGCCGGCACCGGAAAACTCATCCACGGCATTTCACCGCCTTGCGCCCCGGTCGCCGCCACGCTATACGCTTTCGCCAGTGCGTCGAACGGCTCACCTGCTTTGACCTGCGCGAGCACCTTCCGGGCGGTCGCCTCGTCGCCGACGGTGATGATGCGCGCCTTGAATTCGTCCTTGCCGAGCGACGCGACGAGCGCGTCGTAGCGCGAGCGAACCTGCGCGTCCGTCACCGCGTCGGGATGCACGTGGTCCGCGAGATAGAGCCTCACCTCGGTGTCGATCTTCGCCTGCGCCGGCGCCTGCTTCACCTCGGGCTTCTGGTCGTAATGCGCTTTCTCCGCGCCCTGGCGCAACACTTCACGCGCGATCAGTCCGCTGGTCACCGTCCCCGTGTTGAGGATGCTGTTCGCGTAATTCAGCGCGACGTTCGTCCCGCTGATCTCGCCGTCCGCGCTCACGCTCGCCCAGTTCTGCGGCAGCAGCACCTGCGGCATGAGCGCCTGAACGGTCGGGCAGCTCGCGTTGCCCGTCGCCGTACAGCCCGGCTGCGGGACCGTCTGCTCGACGTACCAGAGCATCGGCGCGGTAATCGCGCCCGAGGTATTCGTGACGCTCGCGGCCTGCGTCGTACTGCCCGCGCTCGTCCCCGCGCCGCCGATCACGACGTCATGTCCCGCGACGAGATTCCCGTAGGTGTTCGCGAGCGCGTTCGTGCCGACGACGATATCGTTGCCCGCCGTGACGTTCGCGTTGGTCTGCTGGTAGCTGTAGCTTTCCGAGTTCGGGTTCGTGGTCGAGAGCGTCGCGCAGCCCGCGCTGTAACCCGCCGCGCAACCGGCCGTCGTCGTCATCGTGCCGACGTTGGTGCCCTGGTTCGTAAAACTGTTCGACGTGATGTTGACGTTGTTCGTCGCGGCAATCGATCCGGCGTTCGTCAGATCGCCGCCCGAGAGATTGACGTCATGACCGGCGACGATCTGCCCCGCGCCGCCCTGCACCGAGACCGACGACGAGGTCGAGAGCGGCGTGACCGTTCCGGGCGCTGCGAGCTTGATGTAGTTCTGGTTCGCGAGGCCCGTGTCGTTGATCGAGACATTCCCGCCGCTCGCCAGCGTGACGTTCTCGCTGCCGAAGGTCTTGCCGACGACGATATCGCCCGCCGCGCTGACGCTGACGTTGCCCGCCGTCGCGGCGAGCGGACCTTGCAGGTTGACGCCCTGGCCTGCGGCGGTCGAGACGATGAACACCTGCCCTGCGGTAACCGATCCGAACGCGCTCGCGTCGACGGCCACCGCGCCGGGCTGCCCCGCAACGACGTTCGACGTCCAGTAGGCCGAGCCGGTCGAACCCGGCGTCGGCGTAACCGTCTGGTTGCCGGTGACGACGTTGACGGCCTGGTTCGCGTAGAGCGGCGCGTTGAGGCTGACCGACTGCCCGATCAGATCGATGTTGCCGACCGTGCCTTCGATGCCCGCGCCGGGACCGTTCGCCCCCGTCGAGCCCGGCGCTCCATGGATACTGACGTTGCCCGATGACACGGCGAACGCGACCGCGCCCGCGTTCGCGAAGCTCGCCGCCGCACCACCCGGGCCGGTGATGAACTGCGGCACGCCCGTGGTCAGGACGAGCCCCGGCGCGTTGGTCAACGACAGGCCGCTGACGCTCACGCCGTTCGGCGCGGCGACGATCACGCTCGCCGGAGAGCCAAACACTTCGAGCGGCCCGGCGAGGATCGCCGGAGCGGTCGACGTCACCTGATTGAGAATCGTCGTTGCCGTGCGACCCGCGAGGTTCGGATTCGCGCCAAGCGCGCCGCCGAGCAGCGGCGTACCGGAGACGAGGCTGTTGTTCAGCACCAGGCCGGTGCCCGCGTCGACACCGAATGAGGAATACTGATTAACGCTCAGACCCGCCGCATTGGGCGCAGTGATGTTGACGGCGGGCACGCCCGCGCCCGTCTGCGTTATCGTTGGCTGAAACTGGACCGGCGCGCGTGGATCGACGATCGGCGGCGCGGCGTGCGCAGCCTGATCCGCCAGCAGCATCGCAGGCGTGAAGTACATCACCACCGTCATGATCGCGGCGGTCGCCCGCATCCATATCGGACGTCTTGTCTCGCGCAAGCTTTCGCTTGTTCCGGCCGCGCCTGTCAAGCGTCGCGCATCACGCGCAACATGCTGCGGGGCCAGCTGTCTCCTGAGTCGTGCTTCGGCTTTCATGCTCGTTGAAATCCACGCAGATCGATTTGGAGCGCGAATCTAACACCGCCTTACAAGCACATTCGTCAAGAATTGTCACAGTCACTTCGTGACCCTGGGGCACGTCATATCACGTCGACTTCGCTGCCTCCGGCGATGAATTTCCGCATTTCGACTCTCCACGCCACACCGTTCTACAAGGACAAACCGACACCACAAAACGAGCGCGGCGCACGTAAAAAACCGTGCGCCGCGCTCGTTTTACCGCTTCAATTCGATTCAACTCCTCCGCGTCATCGCCTGATCGAGCTCCGCAATCTCCCGCTCGCTCTGCGCGACAGCCTTGCGCTCGCCCTGCGCGTCGATCGAGCGGGCCAGCGCGAGATACACGAGCGCCGACACCGCAAGCCCCACCGCCCACGCCACATCCACGCCGCCGATGCGCGCGGCCAGCGGCCCCGTATAAATCCCCGGCAGCACGAAGAACGGCACCGTCGCGGCAAAACCCACCGCGTAGGCGATCAGCCCGCGCGCGCCCCACGCGCCATAGAGACCGCGCGGCGTGAAGAGTTGCGTGATCGCGTAGTGGCCGCGGCGCACGAAGAAGTAATCGACCAGATTCACCGCCGTCCAGGGCACCAGCAGATACAGCATGATCGTGAGCGCCGCGAACAGAATGTCGATGGCGTTACCCGACAGCGACAGCGAGATCACCACCCAGACAAGTCCGAGCGCGAGCACCGTCACCACGCGCACGGTTTGCGTCGGCTTCACGGGCTTGAACGAATCGACCGCCGTGACCACCGTGAGCATCGCGCTATAGGCGTTCAGGCCCATCGTCGCGACCATCGCGCCCACCGACGCCAGCGAGATCAGCACGCCGAAGCCGCGGAACATCGCGTTGCCCGCATCGTAGAGCGCGACGAGACCGTCCGACGCGCCCAGACGCGTCGCGAGCCACGCACCGAGCGCGATCAGCCAGATCGCCGACGCCGACGCCCCGACGAACACCGCCGCGATAATCGCGCGCGGTTTCGTATCGCGCGGCAGATAGCGCGAGTAATCGGACACATACGGCGCATAGGTGATGTTGTAGCTCGCGCTGGCCGCGAACTGCGCGGCGAATGCAACGAGCGAGAAGCCGCCCGCGTGCACGATGCCGGGCTTCACGCCGACCGCGCCGAACAGGATCCACAGCGTCAGCAGCACATAGAGCGGCAGGCTCGCGACCAGCAGCCACTTGAACACGCGATGCAGCCAGTCGTGACCGTAGATCGCCAGCGCCAGCGCGATCAGCGCCGTGACGATGGTGACGAGCGTCGGCGACCAGCCGAAGATGCCCTTCACGCCGCTCGCCATCAGCACGGTATCGACCACGTTGAAGCCGATGAACGTGAACAGCGTGGCGATCAGGATCAGCACCACGCCGCGATAGCCGAACTGCGCGCGCGACTGGATCATCTGCGGCAGGCCGAGATGCGCGCCCTGCGACGCGTGAAACGCCATGAACAGCGTCCCGAACAGAATGCCGAGCACGCCCGACAGGATCGTGTAGCCGAGCGACAGTCCCATGCTCGGACCCACGAAGCCGATGGCGATCGTGAAGAACTGGAAGTTGCCGAGAAACCAGAACGGCCCTTGTCCCGCCACGCTGCCGTGGCGTTCGTGCGCGGGCACGTAGTCGATCGAACGCACTTCGATCTTGCGCCATTTCGAGGGCACGGCGGCGCCGGGCGCTTCCATGCTGCGTGGCGGTTCGGCCCCGTCGGCCGCCCAACCGTTGACGTTGTCAGTGTTCATCTGTCTGTTCCTGTGGGGTGCGCCTGCCCGCGCGCGCGACGCGCGCGAGCGATGGCGTTGACGGCGGGTTCGTTATTACGGTTGCAGCGACGGCGACAATGGCGGCGCGCCAGCCGGACGCGCGCGAATGACATGCTTGATTTCCTGATAGGCGCGCACGCCCCAGGGTCCGAGTTCGCGGCCGATGCCGCTGAGCTTGCGCCCGCCCCAGCCGGTCTGCGGGAAGATCACTTGCGGCGCGTTCACCCAGACGACGCCCGACTCGCAGGCGTCGGCGACACGCGCGGCACGTTCGGCGTCGGCGGTCACGACCGTGGCGACGAGTCCGTAGTCGCTGTCGTTGGCGAGCGCAATCGCCTCGTATTCGGTATCGAACGCACGCACCAGTGCGACCGGGCCGAAGATTTCCTCGCGCCAGAGCACGTTGTCGGGCGCGACGTTCGCGCAGACCGTCGGCGCGACGAAGAAGCCTGGACGCGCGAGCGCACCGCCGCACAGCACGCGCGCGCCTTCGTCCTTGCCGCGCGCGAGCAGGCCGAGCACGCGCTCGCGCTGCGCCGCGCTGATCAGCGGTCCCACGCGTGTGTCGGCATCGCCGGGCGCACCGACGACCGCGTCGCGCGCGAGCGCCACGAGCCGCTCGACGAACGCGTCGTGCAGCGCTCGCGCCACCAGCACGCGCGAGGTCGCCGAACACATCTGCCCCGCGTTGAAGAACGCGCCGTTGAAAGCGAGTTCGACGGCTTCGTCGAGATCGGCGTCGTCGAATACGATCAGCGCCGACTTGCCGCCCAGTTCGAGCGAGACGCGCTGCATGCGCTCGGCGGCGGCGCGCATCACGGCTTGCCCGGCGGCGGTGCTGCCCGTGAACGAGACCTTCGCGACGCCGCGATGCGCGGCCAGATGCGCGCCCACCTCGCGCGCGCCGGCGACCAGATTCACCACGCCCGCGGGCACGCCCGCCGACGCGACGATGTCGGCCAGCGCGCGTTCGGCGAGCGGCGTGAGTTCGGACGGCTTGATGACGACCGTGCAGCCCGCCGCCAGCGCGGGCGCGAGCTTCCACGCGGCTGTCACGAGCGGGAAATTCCACGGCACGATCAGCGCGCAGACGCCCACGGCTTCGTGGCGCACTTCGGCGTCGAAACCCGGGTCGGGCAACGCGACCGTCGATGTGGTGGCCACGCCGCCATCGCGACACAACTGCGCGTAGTAATGGAACGTGGCCGCCGCGTCGCTCACGTCGAGCTGCGCTTCGAAACGCGGCTTGCCGTTGCACTGCATCTGCAGGTCGATCAGTTCGACGCTGCGCGCTTCGATGCCTTGCGCGATGCGTTCGAGCAGCTCGCCGCGCACGGTCACGGGCGTCTTGCGCCAGCCGAGCAAGGCGCGCGCGGCAGCGGCGACGGCGGCGTCCACGTCGGCGGCGCTCGCGGCCGACACGCGCGCAACCGGTTGCCCGCTGCACGGATCGATCAGCTCAAGCGGCGCGCCTTCGCCATGCCGCCATTCGCCATCGACGAATACGCCCGGCTCCACGGCCGCGACTACGGTCTCGCGCTTCATGCGGAAACCTCCAGCGCGTTCGCTTCGTTCACGTCGTGCTGCACGGCCACGCAGGCGTGCGGCGACAGATGCTCGTGCACGGCGATCCAGCCGGCGCCTTCACGCGCGAACACGATCGTCTCGCGCTCGACCAGCGTCTCGCGGCCCGCGTGCGTGCTTACCTGCGTACGCACGTTGTGCGTGAAGATCGCCACGTCGCCGAGACACTGCACGGCGCGCCCGCTCGACTCGCAGCCGAGCACGGCGAAGCCGTCGTCGCGTTCCCACTGACGCCACAGCGCCTCGTAGGCCGCGCGCATCGGCAGCGCTTCGCTCACGTGATGAAATACGAAACTGGCGTGCGGCGCGAAGGCCGCGAAATAGGCGTCGCGGTCGTGGCGCGCGAACGATGCGATCAGCGCATCGGCGGCGGCCAGAACGGCGGTCTCGGTGGAAGTCGGGGTCTCGCTCATGCTTGCTCTCCGGGGAACTGGCGTCATCTTTGAATCATTTCGGATGCCGTATCAATCGACATCGCTCAGGCGCGATACGCCACGCCGGGCAGCACGCACAGCATTTCGAAGGCGAGATTCGCGGCCAGCAGCGCCGTGGTGCCTTGCGGGTCGTACGGCGGCGAGACTTCCACCAGATCCGCGCCCACCAGATTCAGGCCGCGCAAACCGCGAATGATTTCCAGACCTTGCGGCACCGTGAGTCCGCCGATCTCCGGCGTGCCCGTGCCTGGCGCGAACGCGGGATCGAGGCCGTCGATATCGAAGCTCAGATAGACGGGACCGTTGCCCATCTGCTCGCGCACCTCCTTCATCAGCGTCTCGAGCGAGCGGTTCCAGCACGCCTCGGCCTGCACCACGCGAAAGCCCTGATCGCGGCACCAGTCGAAATCGTCGGCATGATAGCCGGTGCCGCGCAGACCGATCTGCACCACGCGGTCGCAATCGAGCAGGCCCTCTTCCACCGCGCGGCGAAACGGCGTGCCGTGGGCGATTTTCTCGCCGTACATGGTGTCGTTGACGTCGGCATGCGCGTCCACGTGGACCACGCCGACCTTGCCGTACTTCTTGTGCATCGCGCGCAGGATCGGCAGCGCGATCGTGTGGTCGCCGCCCAGCGTGACCGGCTTGCAGCCGCCGGCGATGATGCCGTCGTAGGCCGTTTCGATATCGGCGATCGCCTTGTGGATGTCGAACGGATTGATCGCCACGTCGCCGATATCGGCCACCTGCAGCGAGTCGAACGGCGCGGCGCGCGTCGCCATGTTATAGGGCCGCAGCAGCACCGACTCGGCGCGGATCTGGCGCGGGCCGAGGCGCGCGCCGTTGCGGTTCGAGGTGCCCAGATCGAACGGCACGCCGACGAAACAGGCGTCGAGTCCCGCGCTCGTGTCGGCGATCGGCAGACGCATCATCGAAGCGATGCCGCCGAAGCGCGGCATGGCGTTACCGGAAAGCGGCTGGTTCAGCGGGGTGTGTTGCGAGTCGTTCATATCCGTATAAACCCTGAAAACATCGATAGGAGCAGTGGGATGAAACCCAATGCTGGCAATGCTAGAGGGAAAAAAATACGGATAAAATGACGGCCTGATGATGTTTACATCGATTCGCATCAATGTGAGGATTGAAGCATGCTGGCCAACCTGACCGACTTCGACCTGCGGCTGATCCGCGTTTTTCTCGCCGTGGTCGACGCGCGCGGGCTGACGGCCGCGCAGGCCGCGCTCAACGTCGGGCAATCGACGATCAGCACGCAGCTCGCTTCGCTGGAAACGCGGCTCGGCTTCCGGCTCTGCGAGCGCGGGCGCGGCGGCTTCAAACTCACGGCCAAGGGTGAACGTTTCGCGATGTCGGCGCGGCGGCTGCTGATGGCCACCAATACGTTCTGCGCCGAAGCGGCCAATATGGACCGCCAGCTCGTCGGCGAACTCAATCTCGGCCTGATCGGCCACACGCCGTTCAGCCAGAACGCGCGCATCAGCGACGCCATCGCGCGCTTTCGCCAGCGCGACCAGGCCGTGCGCTTCAACATCCAGATCCGCTCGCCGGGCGAACTGGAGGAGCAGGTGCTCAACGGCAAGGTCGATATCGCGATCGGCTATTTCTGGCACCGCGTGCCGAGCCTCGACTACACCTCGCTGTTCATCGAGCGCCAGTACGCGTATTGCGGCGCGCGCCACGCGCTGTTCGGGCGCGTCGCCCACGCTGACCAACCGGGCGACGTGGGGGCCGCCGAAGCCGCCGCGTGCGAGTGGGCGTGGCGCAGCTATCCGCTGCCGGAGGCGCAGCATTCCACGCACGAGCGCAATGTGACCGCCATCGCCGACAACATGGAAGCCGTCGCGTTGCTGATCCTCTCGGGCCATCATCTCGGCTATCTGCCGGTGCATTTCGCCAAGCCTTATGTCGACGGCGGCCTGCTGCGCGCCGTGAATCCCTCGGCGCTGCGCTACGACGTGACCTTCCATATGGTCACGCGGCGCATGACGAACGCGGGCGACATTCAGCGCGCATTCATCGAGGATCTGCGCGCCGTGCATCTGAACGAGGTCGAGCGCGAAGACGCGGCAAACGCGTAGAATCGCTCCACCCAGCCGCCTTGCCTGCCAACGTTTATTGCCGTTCACGCGCCTTCGACTCACGCCACTCGGAGCCACCATGACGCAATACCTTCAGCATCCCGCGTATCTCTTCGTCACCTTGATTGTCTGCCTGCCGCTGGCCGCCGCGCTCGGCGCGGTCGTGCTCGACCGCCGCTTCCCGCTCTCCGAGGAGGCGCGCGAAAACTACAACGTCGTGCAAGGCGCCACGCTCACGCTGCTCGCGCTGCTGATCGGCTTCACGCTCTCGATGGCGGTGGGCCGCTACGACCAGCGCAAGAATCTGGAGGAGGAAGAAGCGAACGCGATCGGCACGGAATATCTGCGCGCGGATCTGATCGGCGGCGCGGGCGCGGCGAACCTCAAAGCGCTGCTCGCGAAGTACACCGAGACGCGCGTGCTCTACTACACCACGCACGAAAGCCACGCCCTCGCGCGAATCAACCGCACGACCGCCGATCTGCAAACGCAGCTCTGGAACGGCGTGCGCGACGCGGCGGCGGCGCAGCCGAATCCGGTCACGGCGCTCGTGGTGGCGGGCATGAACGACGTCATCAACACCCAGGGCTATACGCAGGCCGCGTGGATCAACCGCATTCCCGTGGCGGCATGGATACTGATGATCATCATCGCGCTGTTCAGCAATCTGATGCAGGGCTATGGCGCGCGCGGCAGGAGCGGCAAGCGCATTCTGCTGTTCGTGCTGCCCATCACGGTCTCGCTGTCGCTGACCCTGATCGCCGATATCGACAGCCCGCGCGGCGGCCTCATCCGCGTTGCGCCGCTCAATCTGATCAGCTTTCAGCAGTCGTTGCCGGCGCAACATTAAACGCGCAGCATCCAGCATCGCGCGCCGCGTTTTATCCCTTGTTTTCGTGCTCCCTCATGAAGATCATCCGCAGCAAGAGCTTTACCGCCGAGCGCGCCTGGGGCGCGCTCGATATCGCGAATCTGAACGGCACGACCGTGCGTCTGCACTGGACCGACCAGCCGTACAAATGGCATGTGAACGACGGCGAGGAAGTGTTCGCAGTGCTCGACGGCACTGTCGACATGCACTACCGGGAACGCAGCGAAACCGGCGTGTCGGAACACGTGGCCGTGCTCGAAACCGGCGACGTGTTTTATGCGCAGGTGGGCTGCGAACACGTGGCGCATCCGCGCGGCGCGGCGCGCATTCTCGTGATCGAGAAGGAAGGCAGCGTGTGAACGCCGTCACGCGCAACGGCAAGGATCGAGCAAGAATCAGGACACGCCCAACGCGCTTGCCGTAATTCTTCTACACTAGGCGGCCTTCGTCGCACGGCCAGACCGATCGACACGACAAGACCACTCAGAGGAAAAGCATGAACGCACTTTCGACCTTCCCGATCTCCGAAAAATGGCCGGCGCAGCATCCCGAGCGCATCCAGCTCTATTCGCTGCCCACGCCCAACGGCGTGAAGGTCTCGATCATGCTGGAAGAACTGGGCCTGCCGTACGAGCCGCATCTCGTGCGCTTCGACGCCAACGATCAACTGTCACCCGCGTTTCTCTCGCTGAATCCGAACAACAAGATTCCCGCGATTCTCGACCCGAACGGTCCGGACGGCGCGCCGCTGCCGCTGTTCGAATCGGGCGCCATCCTCATCTATCTCGCCGACAAGACCGGCCAGCTCCTCGCCCGCTCGGGCGCGGCGCGCTACGAAGCGATCCAGTGGGTGATGTTCCAGATGGGCGGCATCGGCCCGATGTTCGGCCAGCTCGGCTTCTTCCACAAGTTCGCGGGCAAGGAGTACGAGGACAAGCGTCCGCGCGACCGCTACGTCGCCGAGTCGAAACGTCTGCTCAATGTGCTCGACCAGCACCTCGCGGGCCGCACGTGGATCATGGGCGACGACTACTCGATCGCCGATATCGCCACGTTCCCGTGGGTGCGCAATCTGGTCGGCTTCTACGAAGCGGGCGATCTGGTGGGCTTCGACTCGTTCAGCAACGTCAAGCGCGTGCTCGATGCATTCGTCGCGCGTCCTGCGGTGCAGCGCGGGCTGGAGATTCCGAAGCGCGTGTGAACGCGGCTTTTTCTGCGGCGTCGCGGCATGACTCAGGGCGCGGCTTTCACGCGCGCCACCACGGTATCGGCAACCTGTCCCGCCGCGCGCTCCACGGTCAGGCGCTGATCGCCGCGCGCGATCACGAACTTCGCGGCGGCCACGTAGGGATTGAGCGCGATGGCCGCCCCCGCGCCCGGCGTCTTGTGGCTCGACTGCGCGTCGATCACCTGATAGAGCGGCGCGGGCGCGTGCGTCGCCAGATCGTCGACGGCCACCGCCAGCTGAACCTCGCTCGCGCCCGAGCCGAAGCCCACCATCGCGCGCCGCAAGCGGTCGCCCTCGTCCACCTGCAGGAACACGCCGCGCACGAGCCAGCCTTGTGCGGGCATGGGCGCGCCCGCCGCGAGTCGGCGCGCATCGACACCGGCGCGGCGCAGGTCGGCGACCAGCGTCGACGCCATCTCCTCGACGATGTCGCGCGCTTTCGCCTGCGGATCCTCGCCGCGCAGACGCGGCAAAGGCCTCGGCAGCAAACCGCCCGCGAGACGCCGCGCCTGATCGACGGGATTCTGATCGGTCGTGACGCTGGAGGCGTCGAGTTCGAAATCGCTTACGTAGACGAGCGGCGCGGTCGCGGGGACGGCGGACTGCACCGCTTCGGCAGTCGCCGGAGTTTGCGCGTAAGCGGGAGTTTGCGAGTCAACCACGCTCGCGCCGAACCACAGCGCGGCGAGCACAGAACGCCAGGTAGAACGCCGTGCGGACAGGCTCATCGGACACTCCGGCGATGGACGATGCGTCCATCATAGTCGCGGCGCGCGACGATTTCCTTCTGCGTGCCGGCCGTGCTCAGACGTTCGCTTTCTGCGCATCCGCGAGCAGTTCCTGAGCGAGCGTGACGGCCACCTCGCCCGCCGGCGACATTGTGCGCTCGGCCAGCACCACGAGCGCGATATCGAGCCCCATGCGCGGCGAATCGGCCACCTCGATGCGCTCGATCGTGCCCGCCGCCAGCTCGCGCCGCACCGACGACACCGTGCCGAACAGCAAGGCGTCGGTCTGCTCGACGAAGGACTTCAGCACCTGCAGATCGTTGCATTCGAGCTGCACGCCAATCGACTCGTGCGAGCGGATCTTCATGAGCCGATGCACGGCCGCGCGCATGAACGGCGGCAGCGGCACCGACACCAGCGGAAAGTCGCGCAGCACCGCCGTGCTCACCGCGCCGCGGCGCGTGAGCGGATGCCCGGCGCGCGCGAACCAGCCGCCGTCGTGCCGCTTGAGCGACTTGATGGCGAGCGCGGGATTGTCGGGCAGCACGCGCCGGTCGGTGACGAGAAAGTCGAGCTGTTCGGCCAGCAGCATCTCGACCATCTGCATGCCCTGATTCACCGACACCTTCATCTCGACCGCCGGATGACGGCGCGACAACGCCACCAGCAGGTCGGGCATGAGCACCATCGTCGGATACGGCCCGAGGCCCATGCGCACCTCGCCCGCTTCGTGCGACTTGAGCAGTTCGACGTCGCGCGTCAGGCAACTGGCCTCGAACAGCACGCGCCGCGCGCGCTCCACCACCGCCTTGCCCGCCTGCGTGACCGCCACGCCGCGCACCGCGCGGTCGAACAGGCGTAGTCCGAGTTCCTCTTCGATCGCCTGGATGCTGCGGCTCAGCGCGGGCTGGCTCAGATGCACGCGCTCGGCCGCGCGCGCGAAGCTGCGCTCCTCCGCGAGCGCCACCACGTGGCTCAAACGCCGGACACTCAGGTCATGCATGCCTTGCAAGCTCCCATCGGTGAGAATGCGTTTTTTGAATGTCCGAGCGTAGTCGCGAAACGCACCCGGCTCAAGCCGGATCCACCCTGAAGCTGCGCTTGCGCAGGCGTTCGTGCCTGCTTTCAGTCGTGCAACACGCCGAAGCGGCGCAGGTCGTGCTCGAGCGTGCCGGTATCGACGAACAAACAGGCGTGCAGCCCCGCGTCGAGCGCGCCTTGCACGTTCGCGTCGCTATCGTCGATGAAGAGGGTTTCATGCGGCGCTGCGCCGAGATGCTCGACGCAGCCGAGGTAGGTCCGCGCGGCGGGTTTGACCGCGCCGAATTGCGCCGAGCCATAGACGCGCCCGCCGAACAGACGCGCGACGGGCGGATTCAGTGCGTCGAGGTGATCGGTGACGAGACTGCCGTTGTTCGTCAGCACGGCGATGCGGCAGCGCTCGCCCGCGCGCGCGGCGAGCGCGAGCGTGGCGTCGTTGGACGTGATCGACGCGCGCCGCGACGCCAGCCAGGTCGCGCGGTCCATTGCGCAGCCGAGCAGTTCGCCGAGCGCGCGCAGATAGGCATCGGGCGCGAGTTCGCCGGCATCGGCGCGCGCTTCGAGGCCGGAATCCCAGATCGCGGCGCGCACCGCGTCGGGCGTCGCGCCGGTGAGCGCCGCGAGATGTGCCGCGCGCGCGTCGCGGTCGTAGTGCGAAAGCACGCCTTCCATGTCGAACAGGACCGTGCCGATGTTGCCGCTTTGCGCCGTCGTCGCTGTCGCTGACGTTTTCGTTGCCATGGGCCGCTCCCGCTTCGAGTCATCGCCGATGATAGCGCCGCGCCGGGCGCGCGCGTGCGCCGATTGCTGCGCTGCGTCGGCGGGCGCACGCAGCGCTTGCCTGCGCGTAGTCGCGTGGTTACGTGGCGGGGTCACGTGGTCGCGCCCCGAAAGCGCGCGCCGATTCCGGGTAAACTGAACCGATGGACAAATGCCGATACTGCGGAGAGCTGCGCGACGAGTGGGATTGCCACGGCGACGACTGCCGCCGCGCGATTTCGCAGGCGCTGCGCCGGCAGCGTCAGGGGTTGCCGATGGTGCCCAACGTCATCCGCAACGAGATTCCCGCCAACGCCAGCACGGGCGAGATCATCAGCGTGCTCTCGCGTCAGCGCATGCGTGCGCGGCGCGGCAACGAGGAGCGCCGCGAACGCAAGGCGCTCGATATCGCCGACGAAGCGGGTCGCGCGAACGCGCGCCAGACGCGCGCCGAAAAGCCTTAAACCCCGACGATCTCCTGGCGGTATTGCGCGCACACGCGCCGCACGGCGGCGAGTGCGTGCGGCACCGGCAACGCCGCCATCGCGCGAAAGAAACCGTCGTGCCGCACGGGCGAACAGCTTCGCACTGCTCAGACAACTCGCGCTGTGCGGCGCGGGCGAGGCCGCGTTGCCGTCGCATCTGTGCGAGGACGACGTCGCGCGAGACACGCTGATCGAAGTGAAAACAGGCGGCGAAGCGGCTGCGGAAACCGGCCTCTTTATCGTCTATCCGTCGCGACACGATATGAGCGCGCGCGTGCGCGCGTTCGCCCACCATCTCGCGGAAACGCTCGAAGCGCACGCAGTCGTCTGATTGCGGGCGGTGTCGCCGTGTTATCCACGCTCGTTCACCTCGCGCCTCAAGCCGCACCGCCCCGCGGTGCGGCATGTCCACCGCGATACGCCGCGACCAGCGGCGGCGCGCGGCCCAGCGGACGCACGATCGCGTAGTCGTTGGTCTGCGCCTCCACACTGGTGCCGGGACGATCGCCCGCCAGCCAGTCCGCGGGCAGTGCCGCGCGAATGCGGTTGCGCCCCGGCGTACTCGCGACCATCCAGCGTTCGTGTTGCTCGCGCGACGGCTGGCGCAGCACATCGCCGAGCAGAATCGCCCGCACCGATCGCACGACCGCGCGCGGTAACGCCCACGGCAAGGTCACAAAGGCCCCACCGCCGCCCCCGACAATCGGGCCCAATCGAGCAAAAACCCCCGATCTGGCCTAAACTGGCGCCCTCGCAGGCGCGCTGTGCGCCGCTTCATTCCCGGATTCACCCCAGATTCACCAGGCTCGACACACCATGTTTTCGCTCACCGACTCCCTTCCCGCCGACAAACCCGCGCTCTACGCCACGCTCGCCGCCCAGGCGCGCGCGCTGATCGAAGGCGAAACCGACGCGATCGCGAACGCGGCGAACTTCTCGTCGCTGGTCTACCACTCGCTCGACGGGCTGAACTGGGCCGGTTTCTACTTCTTCGACGGCAAGGAACTCGTGGTCGGCCCGTTCCAGGGCAAGCCCGCCTGCGTGCGCATTCCGCTCGGCAAGGGCGTGTGCGGCACGGCGGCGCAGACGCGCGAGACCCAGCTCGTGCCCGACGTGCACGCGTTCGCGGGCCACATCGCCTGCGATTCGGCTTCGCAGTCGGAAATCGTGGTGCCGCTCGTGGCGGCGGACGGCACGCTGATCGGCGTGTGGGACGTGGACAGCCCGCACCTCGCGCGTTTCGACGACGAAGACGCCAAGGGCATGGCCGAGCTGTGCCGCGTGTTCATCGAATTCGGCTGGACGCGCGCCGCGCGCTAAACGCTGCGCTTTCCCCGCGCGTTTGCCCCGCGCGGATATCTCGTCAGGATGACGAAGTATTCGCGCCTGCCTCGGCGCCCGACTTCAGAAAGTCGACGAAAGCGCGCAGCGGCGCGGGCGGATGCCGCCGCCCCGGGTAGTAGAGAAACGGCCCGGAAAACTGCGGCCACCAGTCCTCGAGCAGCGGCACCAGCGCGCCGCTCGCGAAATGCGGCTTGAGCATGTCCTCGAACATCGCGACCACGCCCGCCCCGCGCAGCGCCATTTCGATCGCCAGATCGAGCGCCGCCGCGGGCTTCACCACCAGCGGCCCCGGCGGATCGAGACGCACCGTCTCGCCGTCGCGCTGATACTCCCAGATCGCCATCGCCCCGCCCGAAAACTGCACGCGCAGACAGGCGTGGTCGAGCAGATCGCGCGGATGCGCCGGCGCGCCGCGCGCCTTCAGATAGTCCGGCGCCGCCGCCGTGGCGAAGCGCTGCACGGACGGCCCGATCGGAATCGCGATCATGTCCTGTTCGAGCCGCTCGTCGTAGCGAATGCCCGCGTGGCAGCCCGCCTGCAACACGTCGACGAAACCGTCTTCCACCACTACTTCCACGCGAATCTCGGGATAGGCGCGCGCGAAGCCCGCGAGAATCGGCGGCAGCACGCTGCGCGCGACGTTGGCCGGCACGTTCAGCCGCAGCACGCCCGCGGGCCGGTCGCGATAGCCGTTGAGCACGTCGAGCGCGGCCTTCATCTCGGCGAACAGCGGCGTGATGGTGTCGAGCAGACTTTGCCCCGCCTCGGTCGGCGCGACGCTACGCGTCGTGCGGTTCAGCAGCCGCAGACCCAGCCGGGTTTCGAGCCGCCGCACCGCCGTGCTCAGACTCGACGGCGAGACGCCGCCGGCGCGCGCGGCGTCGCGGAAACCGCCCGCGCGCGCCACGGCGACGAAGGCGGCCAGATCGTTCATTTCGAGGGCCGGATGGCCTTGCGGTCGGGTTTCGCGCGTCATGATGAGGTCGAATCGGGACGAATCGGGTCGAGAAAAGCGGAATGCGGCGCGGACAGTTTGATGGGGGCGCCCATGCGCCATTGTGCAAAATTTTGCACAACCCGTGCGGATCTGACGGGATTATCCACCAACGCGACTCAGTCCATACTGGCGCCATCCCTTTTCGAGGAGAACGCCATGACCCAGCCGACCACCCCGCAGACCAGCCAGCAGACCACCCCGAGCCGCACCTTCGAATTCGCCGGCCGCACGGTCAACCGCATGGGCTACGGCGCCATGCAGCTCGCCGGCCCCGGCGTGTTCGGGCCGCCCAAGGACCGCGCGGAGGCCGTCGCGGTGCTGCGCGAGGCGCTGGAACGCGGCGTGAACCACATCGACACGAGCGACTTCTATGGCCCGCACGTGACGAACCAGATCATCCGCGAGGCGCTGCATCCGTATCCCGCCGGCCTCACGATCGTCACCAAGGTCGGCGCCGTGCGCGACGACCAGGGCGGCTGGCTGCCCGCGCACGATCCCGACGACATCGAGCGCGCCGTGCATGACAATCTGCGCAATCTGGGGCTCGACGCGATCGACGTCGTGAACCTGCGCATCATGGGCGACGTGCACAAGCCCGCCGAAGGCCCGGTCGAACCGCAGATGGAAAGGCTCGCGCGCCTGCGCGAGCGCGGCCTCGTGCGTCATATCGGCCTGTCGAACGCGACCGCGAAACAGGTCGCCGACGCCGAGCGCATCGCGCCCATCGTCTGCGTGCAGAACCACTACAACCTCGTCAATCGCGCCGACGACGCCTTCGTCGACGCGCTCGCCGCGCGCGGCATCGCGTGGGTGCCGTTCTTTCCGCTCGGCGGTTTCACGCCGATCCAGTCGACGGCGCTCTCGACCCTCGCGCGATCACTCGACGCCACGCCGATGAGCGTCGCGCTCGCCTGGCTGCTGCACCGTTCGCCCAATATTCTGCTGATTCCGGGTACGTCGTCGCGTGCGCATCTGCGCGAAAACCTGCGCGCGCCGGATCTCGAACTGAGCGCGGACGTGCTCGCGAAACTCGATGCGATCGGCAACCCGTCTGCGTGAATCGCCAGGGCTGATCGGATGAATCAAGGCGACCCGCGTGAGCGTGCACGCGGGAATGCGCCTTGCGTGAGACACGGTTTGGCGCGATGACGGCGCGAAACCGGAGAAGCGGCGATGAACACGCTGCGCATCAGATCGAGGACGGCAAGCTGTATGGCGATACTGGGCGCCTGCGCGGTTTCACTCGGTTACGGACTCGACGCCCAGGCCGCGGGTCCCTTCGACGGCGCGTGGAACGTCACGCTCAATTGCCCGACCGCGCCTGACAATACATTGAGTTATACCTGGCAATTCCCCGCCACCGTGGTGCAGGGCGTGCTGCATGGCGAACATGGCGTGAAGGACGGAGGCGGCTGGCTCACGCTCGACGGCAAGATCGAGCCCGACGGTTCCTCCACGCTCATGGCGAATGGACTCACGAATGCGCCCGCGTATGCGGTCGGTCATCCGCAGCCGCGCACGCCGTACACGTACGAAGTGAGCGCGCATTTCGACGCGGCTTCGGGCAGCGGCCAGCGCACCACCACGCGGCATTGCGATTTTGTTTTCGTGAAGCAGTGAGCGCCGCTAATCCGGTCGATCGAAGATGACGCAACGTTGACGCATCGATTGCGCATAAAAAAACCGCGGCCCGAAGACCGCGGCGCATGAGCGCTTGTCACTCCCGGCTGCCGTGAATCACGGCGCATCACCGATGCATCAAGGCGGAAACTTCGCCTGCGCCGGCTCAGGTTTGCGAATCCGTGGCGGCCGCGTCGTCGTCGGCCTGCTTTTCATCTTCCTTCTTTTCGACCATGTTCTCGAGCGCCCCCGCGCCTTCGAAGCCCGCGACCGCGGCGGCCGCCTTCGTCAAAAAGCCCGCGTTCGGATCGACTTTCTCGGCCGCTTCCACCGCGGCCACCGCGCCAGCCACTTCACCCAACTTGTCCAGAATGCCCATTTGACCCCTCCGGTTTGCCCGATTTCCGATCACTGCTGTCCATCCCTGCTGCCTGCCTGTCGAGATGCGGGCCGCACAGACACCGTTGCCGCCGCACCTTTCTCCCATTGCGCTCACCACGCTCGCCGAGCATCGGCGTTGATGCATTCTGGGCGCGACCGACTGGCAGAGCAATCATAAATCTCCTTGTTTAACAATGGTTAACGGTTGAATCCGCAGACAAATATTGATCCTCGCCAAAGCCCTGCCTATACTGGATTCGTCTCCTCCATGTCTCTATCGACGTGGTTCAAGCCCGCCTTCATCGCGGGCTTTTTTCTTTTGCGGCCCCGGAATCGGTCCATGACTGGCCAGATGCCGGCCAGAGACCGGTCGCTGTGGACGCGCGCGCACTGGCATAATCGACGTTTCGCCTACTTTTTTCTTACGTCCGCCGTCGCAATGAACCTGCATACCTGGTGGCTTTTCCTCGCCACGGTCTTCGTCGTCTGTGCCATCCCCGGTCCCAACATGCTGCTGATCATGTCGCACGGCGCCCAGTACGGCCTGCGCCGCACGAGCGCGACCATGGGCGGCTGCCTGTCCGCGCTCGTGCTGATGCTCGCGGTCTCCGCCGCCGGGCTCGGGGTGTTCCTGCAGGCTTGGCCGACGATGTTCAACGTGCTGCGCTTCATCGGCGCAGCCTATCTCGTGTACCTGGGCGTGAAGGCCTGGGGCGCGCCCGTCGAAGAACACGCCGCCAGCAACGCTGAAGCCGAAACGCTCGCCGCCCGCCCGGCGCGCTCGCCCGCCACGCTGTTCCGCAATGGCTTCCTCGTGGCCAGCAGCAATCCGAAGGCGATCCTGTTCGCCGCCGCGCTGCTGCCGCAGTTCATCGACGCAAGCCGCCCGACGCTGCCGCAGTTCGGCGTGCTGGTGGCGACCTTCGCGGTCTGCGAAGTGAGCTGGTATCTCGTGTACGCGGGCTTCGGCACGCGCATTGGCGCGACGCTCAAGAGCCGCCGCGTGGCGAAGGCGTTCAATCGCGTGACGGGCGGCGTATTCGTCGGCTTCGGCGCGATGATGGCGTTGATGCGGCAGTAATTCGGCTGAAGCGGAAACGGAAGCGGAGCGGAAAACCGCTCCTTTCCGCGAATCGAAGTTCTTCCCACACGGCGCCATGCGGCTCCGCAGGTCCTGTGGAAAAGCGCAAAATCTCCGCCCCGCAGCAGCCGTCTTTCTCCCCCATCCTGCCGACGCCTCGCTCCGGCATCGAGCGCGTCCAACAGGGAAGCGACCAACGCAGACCAATGCGGATCGGGGCATCCGTCCATGTGCTCGTCCCTTACCGAACGCTTTTGAGCCGACGAAAAATGCAGCCTCGGCGCTGAATCGTCGGAATGAAACGTTTGCGTGCCCACAAGTGCTTTTTAACCATTGCACGCGCCCCGCCAAGCCGCATATATTCCGACTGGGCATCTCGCGAAACAGATCAGATCTTCAAAAAAATGAAAGCTGAGCAAGCTGGCGCGTGCGTCAGAACGGCACGCAAATCTGGGCACCTGTCTCCCTCGCGCCTCTCCCAGGCGGCGAACCTCGACTCCACGGGTCTGATAATTTAATGCGCGATCGCATCATAGAGCGCTCGCTGGACAAGCCGACGCGCGACCATGAGCGCAGTTTCAGGTTGCTGGTGGAAAGCGTCACCGATTACGCGATCTACATGCTCGACACGAACGGCATCGTCTCGAACTGGAACGCCGGTGCGCAACGGGCGAAAGGCTATGAGGCGTCCGAGATCGTCGGCCAGCATTTCTCCTGCTTTTACGAGCCCGCGGACCGCGATCGCGGTTTGCCGCAGTACGGCCTCGAAACAGCTCGTCGAACCGGCAAGTTCGAGACCGAAGGCTGGCGCGTTCGCAAGGATGGAAGCCGGCTCTGGGCGCACGTGGTCATCCAGCCGATCTACGGCGATGCCGGCGAGCTGTTCGGCTTCGCAAAAATTACGCGCGATTGCAGCGAAAAGCGCGAGATCTCGCTTGCGCTCGAGGAGACCACGCGCAATCTGGATCTCGCGCTGGACAACATGGCGCATGGATTGTGTCTGTTCGATCATCGCGGACGCCTCGTCGTGTCCAACGACCAGTTCGCCCACATCCTGTCGCTCCCTGGGGGCACCTTGTTCGAAGGGATGCGGCTGAGCACGCTGCTACGGCGAATCGGCGAGCACGCTGGCATGTCCCAGGCTCAGGCGGCAGGGTGGGCCAGAGAGGTCCGCGCGCAGCACGTTCAGCGTTTTGAAGCGAATCAGCAGCAGGCGACGATGGAAGTCGCCCGTCTGGGCCGCAGCATTTCGGTCGTCACGCGCCTGCTGTCGGATGGCGGCTGGGTGTCCACGATCGAAGACATGACCGAGCGGCGTATCGCCGAAAACCGTATCACTCATCTCGCTCATCACGATCACCTGACCGACCTGCCCAATCGTTTGAGCTTCCAGCAACGCTTGTCCGAGCTGGCCGAAAGCGCCTCGTCCGAGCAGCCGTTTGCCCTGCTTTTTCTCGATCTGGATCGCTTCAAGTCCGTCAACGACACGCTCGGTCATCATGTCGGCGATGAACTGCTCAAGGCCGTGGCGCAACGGCTCGCCGGCGCCGTGCGCTCGAGCGGCCAGTTGGCCCGTTTGAGCGGCGACGAGTTCGCGATTCTGCAAGTCCCGTTTCGAAGCGTGAATGACGCCGCGGAACTCGCGCAACGCTGCATCGACAATCTCTCCGCGCCGTTCGAAATCACGAACAATGAAATCAGCATCGGCGCAAGCGTCGGCATCGTCGTTCACGCGCGGGCCGGGATCGATGCGGGCACGGTGCTCCAACGCGCGGACCTCGCGCTGTATGCGGCCAAACGCGCGGGCCGCAACTGCTTTCGCCTGTACGAGAGCGGCATGAACAATCCGATCCGACTGCGCAACGAACTCGAAGACGATCTGCGAAACGCCCTGCGCGCGAATCAGCTGGAATTGCATTATCAGCCCATCGTCGAAGCGCATAGCGGCATCACCACCGCATGCGAGGCGCTGCTGCGCTGGCGTCATCCCAAACGGGGCCCCATGTCGCCCGCCGAATTCATTCCGGTTGCGGAAGAGCGAGGCTTGATGCCGGAACTCGGAGCGTGGGTGCTGGAGAAGGCGTGTCGGGACGCGGCGCTCTGGCCTGCGCATATTCGCCTGAGCGTGAACGTTTCGCCGGCTCAGCTGATTCACGCGGACTTCACGCTCATCCTCGCGAACGCACTCACGAACGCGGCGCTTCCGGCACATCGTCTCGAAGTGGAAATCACCGAATCGGTATTGCTGGAATCGTCCGGCACGTCCTCGCGCATTCTGAACGAAATTCGCGCAATGGGCGTGGGTGTCGCGATGGACGATTTCGGCAAGGGCTATTCGTCATTGGGGCTGCTGCAGAGCGTTCCCTTTACGCGCGTGAAGATCGATCGCGGCTTTGTGAATGGACTCGGTAATAATCCGAAATCGGCCGCCATTATCCACGCGATCACCGAGCTGTGCCGCAGCCTCGATCTGCCGATTACCGCCGAAGGCGTGGAAACGAGAGACCAACGGCAAGCGTTGCTCGATGAGCGCTGTCACGAACTGCAAGGCTTTTTCTTCGCCAAGCCGGCCCCCGTCATTGCACTCGAACGCTATCTGCATGCGTGATGGCCGTGCGGCGATCGCAGGCCATCGATATTGACGGTCGCGAGGCGAAGAGTTCTTCGGCAACCGCATTTTCTACGGCGCAACTCACGCCCCGCTCATTGCCGGATTGATCGCCCCCCGGCTATCTATACGCGATACCGATTCGGTATCGCATTCTCCATCGACAGTATTGGACGCCGCAACCGCTGGCTGCGTATCCTCCAGGGCGTTGTTTGGCGGCACCGCGCAACTCGTCGTCACGGCGCGAGCGGCACGCCCGTATGCGTGGTCATGAGCGCGATCGCCGGATAAATCAGCAGCGTCGTGAGCGCGATCGAGGCGAGCGCCATCGGTTTGCGCGCGCGCATGCGGTCCGCCAACAGCCCCGAGACGAGACACATCACCATCATGGTCGCGCCCGATACGCAGCCCGCCATCAACGAAAGCGAGGTCGGCAGGTGCAGCACGCGCACCAGAAAGGTCGGCATGAAGAACACCACGAGGTACATGCCCACCGTGCTCGCGACGATCGACAGTACGCCGCGCACGATCTTGCTCTTGTGCGAGGCAAAAAGTTCGGTGAGCGATTGCGTCTCGTGCGCGCGCCTCGAGCGTTTCGTCGAGGTGTCGCCGGATGTAGAGACCGACCGGCGCAATCAGCAAGCCGAGCAGAAACGGCACGCGCCAGCCCCAGGATTCGAGCGACGACGTGTCGAGGGTCGCGTAGAGCGCCGCGCCGCTGAGCGCGCCGATCACCGCCGCGCTGCCCTGGCTCGCGCCTCGCCAGCCAATCCGGAAGCCCCGCGTGCTTTCGCGAGTGGCGCATGCGCAATCACGTCGCCAGCCGCACGATACTGCCGGAAATTGACAGTGTCGACCATTAGACTGAGCTTCCTTTCCAGGCGAGGAGCCAAAGAAATGAAGTTCGCATCGGTTCGTGTTGTTACTCGGAATATCGATGGGATGGTGGCGTTTTATCAAAGGCTATCCGGCCTCGAAGCGCTACGTCCGGCCGATGGGTTTGCTGAAATGCGCTTCGAAGGCGCGACGCTTGCCATGTCGTCCGAGCAGTTGATCGCGCGTTTCAATGCCGGTGCTGCCACGGCCGCGGCGAATCAATCGGCGAATCAATCGGCGATTCTGGAGTTCGAAGTGGAGGATGTCGACGCGGTGTTCGATCGGATGAATGCCTGCGGCACACAGGTCGTCATGCCGACCACGTTGATGCCGTGGGGTAATCGTTCGCTCTTGCTGCGCGACCCGGACGGAAATCTCGTCAACGTGTTTTCTCGCCCGAGGGTTTGAGGAAACCGGCCGCCGTGATCGACCTGGGCAAAAGACACGCGGTCGTCACAAAAGCATCGACGCAGCAGCGGACAAATCGCAATCCCGGCAGCGTCATTTGCTTAGCGTAGAAGATTCCTTCGTGGAACGCGGCCGAAACGGTACATTTTGCACCTGCCCGATTTGACGATGGACCGCAAAACATGACCACCCGATTCGACCGCCGCCGTACCGTACTCGCCGCGCTGGGCGCCACGCTCGCAGGCGCCGCGCTGCCCGCCTGGGCCAAATTTCAGCCCGATCAATTCCGCATCGGCTATCAGAAGGCCGCGAGCACGCTGGTGCTGCTCAAGGCGAACGGCGCGCTCGAAAAGCGCCTCGCGCCGCTCGGCATCAAGTTGACGTGGAACGAGTTCCCGGCGGGGCCGCAACTGCTCGAAGGCTTGAACGTCGGCGCGATCGATTTCGGTTACGTGGGCGAAGCGCCGCCGGTTTTCGCGCAGGCCGCCGGCGCGGACTTTGTCTACACCGCCTACGAAGTGCCGACGCCCCACGCCGAAGGTCTGGTGGTCGGCAAGCAATCGCCGATCAAGACCGTTGCCGAACTCAAGGGCAAGAAAATCGCCTTGAACAAGGGATCGGACGTGCACTGGTTCCTCGTCGCGCTGCTGCAGAAGAACGGCATCGCGCTGAGCGATATCCAGCCCGTCTACCTCGCGCCCGCCGATGCGCGCGCCGCGCTGCAAAGCGGTTCGATCGACGCGTGGGCAGTGTGGGACCCGTTCCTCGCGGCGGTGGAGGCGCAGGACGGCGCCCGTCTCATCACCGACGCGAACGGCATCGCCCAGCATCATCAATTCTTCCTGAGTCAGCGCGAATTCGCGCAAAAGCGCAAGGACGCGATTGCGATCGCCCTCGACGAACTCGGCAAAACGGGCCAATGGGTTCGCGCCAATCCTGCCGCGGCGGCCGCACAACTCGCGCCGATCCAGGGGCTCGACGCCGCGATCATCGAGAGCGGCCTCAAGCACTACGCGCACATCTACAAGCCGATCGATGCAGAAGTGATCGCGCAACAACAGCAGATCGCCGATACCTTCTACGAACTCAAGCTCATTCCGCGCAAGATCGTGACCAAGGACGCCTTGCTCGCCTGAGCCGCGAAAGCGGGTTCTCGATTGCAAACGGCTGCAAGCGGCTGCAAACGGCTGCAAGCGGCTGCGCGCGGGTCAAGCGGCGCGCGCAGCGAACCCGCTCGCCGGGATCGGAACGGCCCTTATGCGCCGATCAATTTCCCCGCCCGGCGCATCCTGCGCTTGCGCGTGCGCGCCAATGCCGCGAGCGTGACGTCGCGGCTGGCTGCATCGGCAAAGACTTCGCGATGCGCATCGACCAGGTGTGTCACCGATACCGCATCGTTGAGCGCCCCAAAACGCTTTTGCAGCTTCTTGAGCGACTTCAGACGCTTCACCTCGCGACGCGGCAAATCGGCAGCAAAAAACTCCAGCAAGTAACGCAATTGCTTCGCTGCTTTGCGGACGTCGTGCCACGCGGCGTAATCGTCACGCTTCGCGCGCTTCGCCCGTCGCTCGCGCTTTGTCAGGGCGCGTTGCGCGGCCCGCACCCGCTCGCGCGCAAAACGTTTGACCGGCACGCGCTCATGAGCGGTATTCAACTCGCGATTCATCGTGTGCAGCATCTCGCGCAAGGCGGGTTTGAGGCCGGTGGCGGCGAGCGTCGCGCGCGCCCGTTCGCAGGCCTCGGCGCGCGCCGCCCGCATGCGTTCGCCGACAGGCGCGGACTCGTCGGCGCCCTCACCCAGCAACTGCAACGCGATATCCCAATCGCGCGCGCTGCCCGCCGCCATGCCCGCGCGCTTCAGATAGGCGCGCTCGACCGCCACCTTTTCCCGGTCGAGCAGCGGACGCCACGCCCACAAAAGCGTGCGCAGGCGCCGCAACGCCACCCGCAGCTTGTGCAGCTCGTCGGCGTTCTCGTCGAGCCGCGCGGCACGCTGGATCGCTTCATCCACGAGCGGCTTTGCGCAGGTGGAAAAGCGCGTCTGCGCGTTCTCGCGCGGCTTCGGCTTTCCGGGTTTTCGCAGTTTCATCTTCGCCTCGCTTGACGCTGCCGCCTTGCACCTGCCGCCATCATGCCGGCACCGATTCCGCCTGCGCCGCGCGCGTCCAGATACGATGCTGGCCGGCCGCCTCGATAAACGCCTTCAGCACGGCCTTGAGGTCCGATGCATCGCCTTGCGCCACGCCGTCCGCCTGCGCGGGCAACTGCGCCGCCGCGAGCAGCAAACGTCCTGTGTCGATCGCGGCGAGCGCTTTCAGGTGGCGAAACGCTTCAGCCACGAAATGGCGGGCATCGCCCGATTGCGCGAGCGTTTGCGACGCCGTCTCGCCGCCCGTCACGAACACCGCGTCGAACATCACCGAAGGCATGCCGGCAATCGTGGCATCCGGCACGACGCCGTCGATGGGCGCAAGCGTCGGCGCGACGACCAGCGCCGTTGCGCCTTCCTTCGCCAACGCATCGCGCACGGTTTTGAGCGTGGCGGCGTCCGCACCCGGCGCCGCCAGCAAGGCGATCTTGCGCGTCTTGATGCCGGGCTGCGCGCGGTTGAGCAAACTGAGCGCAGGCGACGTGGCCGGATTCGGCTTGCCCGCTTTCTTGCCCGCCTTCGGCTTGGTCAAACCGAGCGCGAGCGCGACGCGGGCGGCGAGATCGGCATCGATATTCGCCAGAATCTCGTTGACGACGCGCTCGCGAATCTCCGGCTTCTTGACCTTGCCCAGCTCGAACGTATACGCCGCCACTATGTGCTCTTTTTCCGGCGTCGACATGCTGTGATAGAACATCGTCGCCTGTGAAAAGTGATCGGCGAACGACTCGCTGCGCACGCGAATCCTGGTGCCGTCCACGCGCTCCTGATAACTTTCGAAACCACCTTTGGCCGGCGGCGTTTCCTTCGGCCAGCCGTCGCCGACCGAATTGGGCTCATAAGACGCCTGCCCCACGTTGATTGTTTGCCGATGCATGGCGTCGCGCTGATTGTTCGCGTACGGGCACACGGGGCGATTGATCGGAATCTCGTGGAAATTCGGGCCGCCCAGACGGCTGATCTGCGTATCGGTGTACGAGAACAATCGCCCTTGCAAAAGCGGATCGTTCGTGAAATCGATGCCCGGCACGATATGCCCGGGATGAAACGCGACCTGCTCGGTTTCCGCGAAAAAATTATCCGGGTTGCGATTGAGCGTCATCTTGCCGATGATCTTCACCGGCACCAGTTCTTCCGGTACGAGTTTGGTCGGATCGAGCAGATCGAAACCGAACTTGTGCTCGTCTTCCTCTTCGATGATCTGCACGCCCAGTTCATATTCCGGATAATCGCCGCGCTCGATCGCTTCCCACAAATCGCGCCGATGAAAATCGGGGTCCTTGCCGGCGATTTTCTGCGCTTCGTCCCAGATCAGCGAATAGGAACCGAGCACAGGACGCCAATGCCATTTGATGAAGCGCGCCCGACCTTTCGCATTGACGAAGCGAAACGTGTGTACGCCGAACCCTTCCATCGTTCGCAGGCTGCGCGGAATCGCGCGGTCCGACATGGCCCAGATGACCGTGTGCGCGCTTTCGGGCACAAGCGAGACAAAGTCCCAAAAGGTATCGTGCGCACTGGCGCCCGTCGGCATTTCATCGGGCGCCTCCGGTTTGACCGCGTGAACGAAATCGGGGAATTTGATCGCGTCCTGAATAAAGAACACCGGCACGTTATTACCGACGAGATCGAAATTGCCTTCATCGGTATAAAACTTGGTGGCGAAACCACGCACGTCGCGCACGGTATCGGCAGAGCCGCGCGGACCTTGAACAGTCGAAAACCGCACATAGACAGGCGTCAGTTTCGCGGGGTCCTGCAGAAAATCGGCGCGGGTGAGATCGGCTTGCGATTCATAGGCCTGAAAGACGCCGTGCGCGGCAGAACCGCGTGCGTGCACAATCCGTTCCGGAATGCGCTCGTGGTCGAAATGCGTGATTTTCTCGCGCAGGATGAAATCTTCGAGAAGCGAGGGACCACGGGGACCGGCGCGCAAGGAATTCTGGTTATCGGCGATCTTGACGCCCTGATTGGTGCGCAACGCTTCACCCTCCGCACGCGAGCGAAAGGGCTCCAGACTCTGCGACTTGGCGTCCGTCTGGGCGGCGCCGTTCGATGGTGCGGAGTCTTTGCTATGGGGACGATTGCGATGTGGCATGGGTGCCTCCTGAAAGTGAGCCAACCTTCAGCGCAATCCCTATGCCATGCTACGCACAAGCAGCGCGCCAGCCCCGCGCTCCGGGGCAAGCTTCGCAGTGCATTCATGCGGCACGTTTCACGACCGGCTTCGCATACTTGCCAAGAAACATCACGAGCGCGGCCTCATCGCTCTTCAAGCCGCGCCGGCGTGAAATGCCCATCGCCGCAGCCAGTTCACCGGCTTCGAATGCCGCGATGATGGCCGGATGCACGTAACACTTGCGGCACACAGCCGGCGTATTGCGCAACAGTTGCGAGACCGCCTTGATGGTGCTGACCAGTTGCGAACGCGCCTCGGTCACCGTCGCCCACTCCAGCTTCCTTAAAGCCGCGAGCGCGAACACGCTGCCTGCCCACGTTCGATAGTCCTTTGCTGTGAATTCCGCGCCGGTCGCCTCGCGCAGATAATCGTTGACGTCCGCCGAGTCGACGACGTGCCGTGTGCCGTCCGCATCGAGATACTGAAACAGCTCCTGGCCCGGCAAATCCATACAGCGCTTCATGATGCGCGCCACGCGCGGGTCGCTCACGGCGACGTCGTGTTCGATGCCGCTCTTGCCGCGAAACCGGAAGCGCAGCCCCTTCGGCGACACGGTCAGATGCCGCTTGCGCAGCGTCGTCAATCCGTATGAGCGATTGTCTCGCGCGTACTCTTCGCTGCCGATCCGGATCAGCGTCGTATCGAGCAGACGCACCACGGTCGCCAGCACCTTGTTGCGCGGCATGCCGTCGAGCGCGAGATCGCGTTCGACGCAGGCGCGCAGCTTCGGCAGCGCCGCGCCAAACGCGAGCAAACGCTCGTATTTATCGGCATCGCGGGTCGCGCGCCACTCGGGATGATAGCGATACTGCTTGCGCCCGCGTGCGTCGCGACCGGTCGCCTGAAGATGGCCGCGCGCATCCGGGCAGATCCAGACATCGGTATAGGCGGGCGGAATGGCGAGCGCGCGAATGCGGCGGATTTCCCGCTCGCCGTCGATGCGCTTGCCGCGTGTATCGAAGTACACGAAACCGCTGCGACTGCGCTTGCGCGTGTAGCCCCGGCGCGAGTCGTCGACATAACGCAGCCCGCAGGGAAGCTCGTCCGCCACGGCCTTGCGAACGACAGCGAGTCGTTCGGGGACGTCGGTCAATACTTGATGTCTGGTCACCCTCGCCTCCCGCGCGTGTTGTTCGTGTTCGACAACGCGCCAGCAATTCACGTGCCGCCGCGCGGCGTGGGCGTTGCCGTCGACGTCAACCGCATCGGCGAATCTCACGGGCATCGTGCTTGCGCTCTGAAGCATGTACCTACCTGCAACGGGGCGTCGTGCCCCTCGCCACCCAGGAGTCTTCATGCAGCCAGCCGTCCGTCGCCGCTCGCGCCAGAACTCGACCCTCGCCGCGCTCGTCTGCGCAGCCCTGCTGATCACCACCTTCGTGCTCGCCGAAATGAAACCGTGGTCCCGTAAGCCCGCCGAAGCCGGCCTGTGCGCCGACAATCCGCCGCAATGGCGCGAGAAAGCGCTCAGAGGCAAGATCGCCGGCGCGACTGCGCCCGCGTTCGCCAGCAAGCAGTTCGCGATTCAGCCGGGCGCTCACTGGGACGACGAAGCACGTCACTGGGTCGTCCCTTTTCGAACGCCGGATCAAAACGCGGCTACGCCGAATTTCACTGCGCTGATCGATTGCACGGGCGCCGTCGCCGTGCAAGGTGGAAACGGCGCTTGATCGGCGGCGCACGGCCTGCCGTGTGGATCTCGCGCGCGACTGCGGTCTCGATGCGCGCGCGCCTGCGCGCGTCCTTGATTTCCGGTCAAGAGTGTTTTGACCGGCGGTCTATTTACGCGGAACGACGGGTCGTGCAGAGTCTGTCGACCGATAGACTCCCCAAGCCCACACCCACGCACCGTGAAAGCACCGAACCCGCCAGAAGACGCCTTACGTCCACGCGCGACGGCGGACGACTCCTGGGTCGCGCGCACATTGCATCTTCTCGGCGCCGATCTGTGCGGCGGGATGGCGATCGCCGATGTCGCCGCATGCATGCACATGTCGAAGGCGCATTTCTTCGGCGCCTTCAGGGATAAAGTGGGAGAGACGCCGCATCGATGGCGGCTGAAACAACGCATTGCCGCAGCGCAACGCGATCTGATCACGCTGCCGCTGAAAACGTCGGATATCGCGCAGAAATATGGTTTCAGCGATCAGGCGCACTTCAGTCGCGTATTCAAGCAGTTCGTGGGCGAATCACCCTGTTCCTGGCGGGCGCGCATGAAGGAAATCCGCGCAATTCTCGCCTGCGAGCAATTGCGTTCGTGCTAGAGCCCATGCCGCGATGTCCGCGCGACGTCGCGCGCGGAGTTGACGCGGCAATTCGTGAAGCCCTCAACGCTAGCTGTTCCAGCCAAGATCCCGCGAAATCGCGTTCGCCGTTTCCAGCAGCGGCTCCAGCATCAATTGCTGCATCGAACCAAGATCATGAATGGCCTTGAGCTCAATGACCGACAGCGCGGCCACGACCTGTCCGGTTACATCGCGAATGGGCGCGCCAATACTCGTCACGTAGTCTTCGCGCTCGCCGTCGTCGGTCGCCCAGCCGCGCTCGCGCACGGTGCGCAGTTCACGCTCCAGCGCCTCATAGGAAAGCAGGCTCGTCGGCGTGTGTTTCTCGAACACGTAATGTTCGAAAAGCGCCTGTCTCGCGTCTTCGGGTAGCGACGCAAGAATACATTTCGCGACACTCGCCGTATGCAGGCAGGCAGCCTGACCGATGCGCGACGTGAGACGAATGGACCGCTTGGGCTCGATCTTGTCGATATAGACGATCGCATCGTGCTGCAACTCGGCAAGATGCACGGTCTGATCGCGCAACTCGCTCAACGCCACGAGATGCGGATGCGCCAACTGCGCGAGATTGAACTGGTCCTGCGCGCGATGCGCCAGCGAGACGATGCCCGGCCCGACACCATAACGTCCGTCGGCGAGCTTGCGCAGCAGCCGCTGCCCCTGCAACACCTCCATGATGCGCAACGCCGTCGAACGATGGACGTCGAGTCGCCGCGCGACCTCAGCCGGCGTTTGCGGTCCTTCGCCCAGCAAGACCAGCACTTCGATCGCGCGCTCGATGCTTTGTGACACGTCGTATCTCCTCTCTCTTTCTCGAACAGACGCCCGGCGGTCGCGGAGCAATCCGCTCGACGCGGCTACGCCTACGCGTTTTCCCTTGGTTGCCCCAAAGGCTTGCGAAGGGTACTGTCGACCCTGTGTTGCGAAATATACATCCATGTTGCGTATAGCGCAACACATTTAACCGCAATCTCACCCTTGAAGGAGAACATCAACGTGTACAAGGTGTACGTCACCGATCACGACTACCCCGACCTCGCGATCGAGGAGTCCGTGCTGGCGCCAATCGGCGCGCAGGTCATCGGCTTGCAGGACCGCACGGGCGCGCATCTCGCACAAGCCGCGCGCGACGCCGACGCACTGATGCAGCAATACGCGAAGATTTCGGCCGATACGATCGGCTCGCTCAAGCAGTGCAAGGTCATCGCGCGCTACGGCATCGGCCTGGACATTCTCGATGTCAAGGCGGCCCACGCTGCGGGCATCGTCGTGACCAACGTGCCGGATTATTGCCTCGAAGAAGTGGCCGACCATTCCATCAGCATGGCGCTCACGCTATTGCGCTCGATTCCCACCTACGCCGACGCGACGCGGCGCGGCACCTGGCACTGGTCGGCGTGGAACCGGCCTATCCGGCGCTTGCGCGGCAGCGTGTTCGGCTTTGTCGGCTTCGGGCGCATCGCGCAGAACATGGCGCACAAGCTCAAACCGTTCGGCCTGGAACTGCTCGCGTACGACCCGTATGTTTCGGCGGGCGTGATGCACTCGCACGGCGTGCGTAAAGTCGAGTTCGACGAACTGCTTCGTCACGCCGATCTCGTCGACGTGATGTGCCCATACACGCCCGAGACGCATCATCTGATCGACGAAGCGGCCATCGAGCGCATGAAACCCGGCGCGCTGCTGGTCAACTGCGCGCGCGGCAAGATCGTCGACAACGCGGCGCTGCATCGCGCGCTCACCAGCCGCCGGCTCGCCGCCGCGGCGCTCGACGACACAGAAGAAGAACCCGCCAAACAGACCGACTGGTCGCCGAACGACAATCCGCTATTCTCGCTCGACAACTGCATCATCACGCCGCACGTCGCCTACGTTTCGGAAGATGCGCTGCACGAGGCTCGCCGCGTCGCCGCCGAAAACGTGCGTGCCGTGCTGCTCGGACAGGTGCCGCCTAACGCGGTGCATTATCGCAACTGATCTTTTAGTACTACTTCAGGAATTCAAATGAGCATCATCATCAACCCGCGCCCCGAGCTGAATACCGACCTGATCGCGCGATTCGTCGCGATGGCAGACGTCATGTCGCTGTCCTGCGTGGTCTCCGATGCGCTCGAGCGCAACGGCACCATGCGCCACGATATCAAGCCGCGTGCGGCCGCACACAAGATCATCGGCCCCGCATTGACGGTCCAGCTCACGGCCGGCGACATCGTCGACTGCCTCGAAATCTTCACGGTCGCGCGGCCCGGCGACGTCGTAGTGATCGACGCATTCGGCGAGACCGAAACGTCGATCTGGGGCGGCCTCATGACGGGTCTCGCGAAAAACGCGGGCATCGTCGGCGCGGTGATCGACGGCAGTTGCCGGGACACCGACGAGGCGCGCTTCCTCGACTTCGCGATTTCCTCGAAAGCCGTCGGCCCGCGCCAGGCGCACACGGCGCTCTCGGGTCGTCGCGAGCCGCTCAAGGTCAACGTGCCGGTTTCGTGCGGCGGCGTGATCGTCCATCCCGGCGATCTCGTGGTCGCCGACGAAATCGGCGTGGCCGTCGTGCCGGTCGCGCAGATGGCCGAGGTTCACGAACGCGCCGCGACCATCGCGCGCAATGAAGCGCAAATGCGAGAACTCATTCTCGAGGGCAAGACCTTCCAGGACCTGCTCGCGAAGTTCGGCCGCATCTAGTCCGCGCGCCAGCAGGCCGGGAGACAAGAAGGAGACACCGTATGCATACTCATTTCAAAGACGCGCCCATGCGCGCGCTGCACAAACCGCGAGGCCGACGCCGCTGGTACGTCCTCGCCCTGCTTTGCCTGCTCGCGCTGGTGAACAACATCGATCGACTCGCCCTGTCGATCGCCGCCCCGGCCATGCAAGCCGACCTCGGCATCACCGCGACCGAAATCGGCCTGCTCGGCAGTGCGTTTTCGCTCTTCTATGCGTTCGGCCAATTGCCCGCTGGGTGGTTCGTCGATCGCTTCGGACCGCGCTGGCTGCTCGGCATTTCAGTCATGGTCTGGAGCGCGGCGACGGCCGCGATGGGGATTTCGAATTCGCTTGGCGCGTTCGTCTGCGCCCGTGCCGCGCTCGGCATCGCCGAGGCACCGTCCTTGCCGTCCACCAACAAGATCGTGACGCAATGGTTTCCGCGCCGCGAACAAGGCATCGCCAACGCAAGCTGGGACGCGGCGCTGAAGGTCGGCCCCGCCTTCCTGACGTTTGCGCTCGTGTGGGTCGTGGCGGAACTCGGCTGGCGCACGATGTTTTACTTTGCAGGCGCAGCCGGCATTGTCGTCGCCATCGTATTTCTGGCGAGTTTCCGCGACGTGAATCGTTGCCGCCAGCTCGGCAGCGAAGAGCGTCAATGGATCGATCAGGATCACGAATTATTATCCGGAACGGAATCGCGGGCACCGTGGCTCACGCTGTTCAAGCGACGCAGCATGTGGGGCATGATGGCGGGCTTCTTCTGCAACATGTGGGTCTACCAGACCTTCCTCGTCTTCATTCCGCTCTTCATCATCAAGCAGTTCGGCGTGAAATTCGCGTCGCTCGGCCTCGTCGCCAGCGTGCCGTGGATCGGCGCCATCATCGGCGATCTCGCCAGCGGCGTGCTTTCCGGCAAGCTCGCCGCGCGTCCGGGCTGGAGCACGCTGCGCGCCAAGAAGGTCACGCTCGTGGGCGCGCTGCTGCTTCAGGCCGTCGTGCTGGCGCTGCTGCCGCTCAACAGCCTCTTCGGCGCGACGCAAGGCCTGACGTTCGCCGTTCTGCTGATGGCGTTCGCTCTCGGCTTCAACGGCGCGGTCGTGGCGCATGCCTGGTCGCTGCCGGCCGAAGTCACTGCGGCGTCGACGGTCGCTTCGGTCGGCGCGGTGCAAAACTTCGGCGGTTTTCTCGGCGCGACGGTTTCGCCGCTCGTCGCGGGCGTGATCGTCGATGCCACGGGGTCGTTCGCGTCGGTGTTCGTCATATCGGCGTTCGTTTCTGTGCTGGGCGCCGGCATCTATCACTGGTTCGTGCGCCAGCCCATCATCGCCGCGTCCGAAGACGCCCTGAACGCCTCCATTCAGATCTCCGCTACCTGACCAGCCTGTGGCTTCGCTCCAACCACTCTCCAACAATCAAGGACGTCGACGATGAAATTACGCAACCTCACCCTGCTCGCGACCGCGGCCCTCTTTGCCCTCCAGGCCGGCGCGACCCAAGCCGCGGACAACACCTCCATTGCCGGCATCGTCTTTCAGCAGGACATGTTCATGCGCAGCGTCGCACGCGGCATGAGCGAAGAAGCCAAGGCGGAAAACGTCACCCTGCTCGACGGCAACTCCGACAACAAGGCCGAAAAAGAAGCCAGCCTGATCGACACCTACGTGGCGCGTGGCGTGAAGGCCATCGTCATTGCGCCGCTCAGCGATCAGGCGTCGATTCCCGCGCTCAAGCGCGCGCACGACAAGGGCGTCCAGATCGTCACGTGGACCACCGACATCAAGGCCGACTTTCCGGCCGCGCGCGTGGGGTCGTCCGGCGCCATCATGGGCGGCGGAACCGGCAAGGCCGCCGCACGCTTCATCAAGGAGAAACTCGGCGGCTCGGCCACGGTCGGCCTGATCGGCTTCAAGGCGCAGTTGCCCGAGTTGAGCAACGCGCGCACACAGGGCTTCCTTACCGAAGCGCGCAAGGGCGGCAAGCTCAACGTGGTCGCGGAACAGGATGCATGGCTCGCGGAAAAAGCCGTGAGCGTGGTCAGCGACATGCTCACGGCCAACCCCAACATCAACGTGATCTACGCGGCCAACGAAGGCGGCACCGTGGGCGCGGTCCAGGCCGTGCGGCGCATGAACAAGCAGGGCAAGGTCTTCGTCTTCGGCACTGACGGTTCCGAGCAGTTGACGAATTTCCTCCAGGACAACGACGACGTGCTGGTGGCCACCACCGCCGCGCAGCCCAAGCTCATCGGCCGCGAAGCGGTGAAGGCGGCGCTCAGGGCCGTCAAGGGTCAGCCGGTGGACAAGGTCATCGAAGTGCCCGCCGTGCCGCTGAGCCGCGACGACCCCAAGACGCTCGCCACTTACGCCGCGAGCCTCAAAAATGTCAATTGAGATGGCCAGCGAAAGCGCCCGTCTTGCCACGACCGCGCGTATCGAAGCGCGCGGTCTGTCGCGAAGCTTTGGCGCCAGCATCGCGCTCAAACCTTTCACGCATACGTTCGAGCCCGGGCAGATTCACGCGTTGATGGGCAAGAACGGCTCGGGCAAGTCCACGCTGTTGAAGATTCTCGCGGGCTCGATCCGCGCGGATGCCGGCAAGCTCATCATCAACGACGAGGAATGCGATTTCCATCACCCGTCCGATGCATTCGACGCAGGCATCCGCATGGTGCACCAGGAGTTGTCGCTGGTGCCCACGCTTTCGGTTGCGGAGAACATTTTCCTCGGACGCTTGCCGCTCGCGCGCAAAGGACTGGTGCGCCGCATCGACTGGAAGCAGTTGCGCGAGGACGCTGCCCGCATGCTCGAAAGCACCGGGCTGGAGATTTCGCCGGACGCGCTGGTGTCGACACTGCCGGTCGGTCAGCAGCAGATGATCGAGATCGTCAAGGCTTACGCGACTTCGCCCGCCGTGCTGCTGCTCGACGAGCCGACCTCGGCGCTCAGTCATCGCGAAGTCGAGCGACTCTTCATGCTGGTGCGACGCCTGCGCTCGCACGGCGTGACGATGCTGTACATCACGCACCGCATGAACGAGATCTTCGATATCGCCGATACCTGCACGGTGCTGCGCGACGGCGATCACATCAGTTCGCTGCCGATCGCGCAGACGAGCCCGAAGGACGTCGTGCGCGCGATGTTCGGCGAGCATCACTTGCCGGCGCGCGTGCAGCCGCGCCAGCTCAGTGCGAACGAGCCCGCGCTCTCGGTCCGGAACCTGCATCGCAAGGGCGCATTCGAAAACATCCACTTCGATTTGCGGCGCGGCGAAGTACTGGGCATCGCGGGCATGCTCGGCGCCGGGCGCACCGAATTGCTGCGTTCGATCTTCGGCGCCGACCCGCTCGACGGCGGCACGATCGAACTGCACGGCGAAACCGTCGACTCGCCTTCGCCCTCCGCGATGAAAAGGCGCGGCCTTGGCTACACGCCGGAGAACCGCAAGGAACATGCGCTCGTGCAGGCGCAGTCGATCCACGCGAATCTGTGCATGGCCGGGCTCGCGCGCCTGTCGCGCTTCGGCTTCGTCAACAGCCGGATGGAAGCGGAACCGGTGCGCCGGCAAATCGCTGAAATGGCCATCAAGGCGCAGGACGCGCAATTGCCGGTGTCGTCGATGTCGGGCGGCAATCAGCAGAAGGTAGTGCTGGGCAACTGGTTCAACACGAACCCGCGCGTGATGTTCTTCGACGAGCCCAGCCGTGGCATCGACATCCAGGCGAAGGAGCAGATCTTCAACATCATTCGCGAAAAGGCCTTGCACGGCATGAGCGCGATCGTCGTGTCGAGCGAACCCGAGGAATTGCTCGAGGTGTGCGATCGCATTCTGGTCATGCACCACGGGCGCTTCGTGGCCGAGGTTGACCCGCAAACGATCGCACTCGACGATCTCTACCAAATCATGATGGAGGGCGTGCAATGAACGCCAAAGACAGCACCTTGACCGCCACAACGTCACCCGCACGCACACGGCAGCCTGCAAACGGTCTGCTGTATCGCTACATGCTCGAGGTCGTGCTGATTCTCGTGGCCGTGATGCTCACGATCTACGCGCCGGGTTTTTCCACGCTGTCCAATCTGCTCAATGTGATGCGGACGATCTCCATGCTCGGCATCGTCGCCTGTGGCATGACCGCAGTGATCATCTGCGCCGAAATCGATCTCTCGGTCGGCTCCGGCATGGCGCTGGCAGGCTGCATTCTGGCCTGGGTGGTAGGCGCCTGCACGCCGTTCGTCGGGAGCATCGCGGCCGTGATCCTGGGCGCATGTGCCGCAATTGTCTGCGGTATGGCGTGCGGCGCGTTCAGTGGCGCGATGAAAGCGGTATTCAACGTGCCGACTTTCATCACGACGCTCGGCTTGTTCACCGCGCTGCGCGGCGCCGCGAACCTGATTACCGGCGGCTATCCTCTGGCGACGTTTCCGGGCTGGTTCGATTTTGTCGGCAACGGCGCCTTGTTTGGCCTGCCGTTTCCGGCCTTCGTCTTCGTGGCCGTGGTGCTGATCATGCACTTCGTGATGAACTACACCACGTTCGGCCGGGCCGTCTATGCAGTCGGCGGCAATCCCGAGGCCGCGCGCCTCTCGGGCATCAAGGTCTCGTGGATCAAAACCGCCACGCTGGTGCTGACCGGCGGTCTCGCCGCAGTAAGCGGCATTCTGATTGCCTCGCAGATCGGCTCCGGCACCGGCACGACGGCCACAGGCATGGAACTCGACGTGATCGCGGCCACCATCATCGGCGGAACCAGTCTGTTCGGCGGCAAGGGCCGCATCTGGGGCACTTTTGTCGGTGTACTGTTTCTTGGCGTGATCGGCAATGGTATGACACTGCTGAATGTTTCGGAGTACTGGCAGTATGTCGTGCGCGGCGGTCTGATTGTCGCCGCGGTCATGCTCAGTCAAGTGACCGACAAGCGTCGCTGATCGATTCCCTCGACGTGTTGCGTGAAGCGGCATCAATACCGATGCCGCCCCACGCCGAGCGGCGCCTCCCTCACGCGAAACACCGCTTCGCACAACACGTTCGCGTGATCGGCAGCCTCTTGCACCGTCATGCCACGCAAAATGGCAATCAACGGGCAGGCTTTCAACGCCGTCTTCAGTTGTGAGCGGATTTCCGCTCAGCGCACTTCATCGGATTCGAAATTCATTATCACGTTGTTTCATTCGGGGATTGAGCGCGCAATCGTCGGCAGCAGTCCCGCCTCGCGGGCGATATGGAAAAGCCCGCATTCGGTGGTGCCGTGCAGAATGCCCGCATCGGGCGCGCCGATTCGATGGAGCGCCGTCCGATAGCGTTCGCACAGGTTTTCTGCGCCGATCAAACCGAGTTTCCAGTCGTCCAGTGTCGATCCCTGGCTTGCCAGATGACTCGACAGCCCCGCGAGTTCATGTCCGATCAGCAAACCCGATAAATAATCGGATTGCTGCTCGGGTCGCAGTTCGCCGGTGAGTCCGAGCGTGCGGGTACTGAAGATGGTCGACAGCATGCCGGTTGCGCCCGCATGCACGGCCATGTCGATACCACGCAGGAAGGCGTCGTCGTCGCGGCCTCCGCTCGGATGCATCGTGCGGCCGAGGATGGTGTAGTCGCGCAACACGGCGAATACTTCGCCGGTCATGAAGGTGAGGAAGCGTTCGAGATAGCCGTCGACCACGAACGCCCATTTCGCGTGCGTGCCAGGCAAGCCGATCAGCGTCTTGCCGCCAGCGCCCAGCGCCGGATGTGCGGTCAGCGCGCCGAAGATTTGCGTTTCCTCTCCGCGCATCACGTTAGGGAACGCGCCGCGTTCGATGATGCCCGGCACGATATGGACCAGCGTGCCGCGTGACGACACAACCGTCTTTAACGCGCCGATTAGCGGCGCGCTGTTCGCGGGCGCCGCAATATAAGGCGCCTCCGCCCAGCCTTGCGCGCTGCCGACCATGCCGGCCGCGATCACCGGCACGGCGCTCGCATTCAGCCAGTCGCCGCATATCGATTCGAATACGTCGTCGAAGCCGCCCGACTCGCGCGGCTTCGGCAAATGCATGATGCCGCAGGCAGAGTGCCAGGAATCGAGCACGCGACCCGACACGTCGAACAGATAGGCGCGTAGCGACGACGTGCCCCAATCGAGCCCGATCAGCGCGGGCGTTTCGGTGGATTGAATGTCCATGCCTGTTTCCTGCTACATAAATCCTGGCCCGGACACTTCGGATCGCCGCGCGGATTGCAAGCGCCGAAGTGCATGGGGCGCATTGACAATGCACGGTGCGCGCGCTTGCTGCGGCGCGCCTCACCGTGCATCGACGCTATGCCGCGAGATAGCCGCCGTCGACGGCCACGATCGCCGCCGTCATGAACGACGCGGCGGGCGTACAGAGAAACAGTGCGACCTGAGCCACTTCGTCGGGCGAACCCCAGCGAGCAAGCGGCGTTCTGCCGAGAATGGCCTGCGAGCGGCTATCGTCGTTTTGCAGCGCCTGGGTCAGCGGCGTGGCGATCCAGCCGGGCGCGACGGCATTGACGCGAATGCCGTCCGCCGCATAAGCAATCGCCAGCGACTTGGTCAATTGCGCGACCGCGCCCTTGCTCGCGCTATAGGCGGGCACGAGACCGCCGCCGAAAAAGCTCAGCATCGACGCCGTATTGACAATGCAGCCCGACGATTGCTTGAGCAACGCGCGCGCGGCCGCGCACACCCGCATGGTGCCGTTCAGGTTGATGTCGAGAACCTTTTCGAATACCTCGACCTGGTGTTCGTCGCCGCGCCGGATCACGCCGGCACAATTCACCACGATATCCAGACGCTCGAAGCGGCCGAGCACCGCATTCACCTCGTCGGTCGAACACACATCCAGCGTGACCTGTTCGACCGTCCTGGCGAGCGTGTCGGCCGTATCGGCGGGCGGCGGCAATCCCGCCGCGAAAACCTTTGCACCGAGTTGCGCAAGGCCGTTGGCGATCGCGGCGCCGATACCGGTTCGTCCACCTGTCACCAGCGCGACTTTTCCTTCGAGCAGTCCTTCTTTGAACGTCATATGAGTTCCGGAATCAAGGGGGTCTGGTTTTAAATCGACATTATTTGCACTACTACGCGTTTTGAATAGAATCGTGTAGCGACGTTCGAAATAAGCCGATCAGCGAATGAATTGATCGACGTAGTCCTCACCCAGACCGACCGAAGCATAGTGCTTTCTGCACATATCGATCTTCGTAAAGACGTCTTCGTAGCCGGTGTAATTGCCGTAAGGATCGCAATAGAACATCACGCCATTCACCTGAAAATAGGTAATCATTTCTTCAACGTCGTCCGGCACGTAGAGCGTATGGGTCTCGCCCGGCGGCTCGTAGACGTAGCTGCCTTCGGTGGCGGTCCACTCGTGCTCCAGATACTTCCAGCGCCCCTTCAACACCATGCCGTGCACGCCCTGCGGATGGCGATGGCGGCTCAGCACGCCCGACTTGCGCACGCGCAGCAGGTTCATCCAGTAACCCTGCGAGGCGTTCAGGCAGAGCGGACGAAACGAGACGTTCTCCGCCTGCGGCACCCATACGCGCTCGTCGTCGGGGATGGCGAAGGGCACGACGACCTCTTTCTGGGCCTCCTTGGGAAATGGCAACTGGTACGGCATCATGGGGGAATACTTCTCGATGATTTCCGGCATGGTAGTGCTCCGTTGTGGCTTTTTCGGGGACAATCAAGCGCCGACATTCGATAAGCCGACGCCGCTTTACAGCGTCGCGCCTTTGTCGGCATGGCAGGTATCGCGTTCAGACTTCGAGGGGGTGAATTTGCGCGGGAGTGTGTCGATCAGCGCCCCGGCAACGGCGCCCGCCTGTCCAGCGTGATGGCTGCGATGACGCACGGCATCGCGATTGGCGCGCAGCTCGTCGATCGACCGCATGCCCATCAGGGCAAGCGTCAATTCGGTTTCCGTGCGCAGCAATTCGATCGCCTGGCTCACGCCCTTGCGCCCGGCCGCGCCGAGTCCGTAGGCATAGGCGCGTCCGAGCAGCACGGCGTCCGCGCCCAGGCCGATTGCCTTGACGATATGACTGCCGCGCCGAATGCCGCTGTCGAGCAACACCTCCGCGCGCCCGGCGACAAACCGTGCAATGTCCGGCAGCACGGAAATCGACGAGCGCGCGCCATCGAGTTGACGTCCACCGTGATTGGACACGCAGACGCCATCCGCGCCGCCATCGAGCGCGCGGCTCGCATCCTCGACGGACAGCACGCCCTTCACCACCAGCTTGCCTGGCCATTGCTCGCGCAGCCACGCGAGATCGGCCCAGTTCATGCCAGGGTCCACGTTGCCGGACAGGTAAGCGGCCTGCGCCATCAGGCTGCGCGGCACCCCGGCCTTGCCCTTCACGTTGCCGAGCGTCAGCCTGCCGTTCAGCCCCATGCGCAGACACCAAGCGGGCCGCGACAGCAGATCGAGTACGGTGCCGAGTTTCAGCGACGAAGCGGTGCGAAATCCGTTGCGCGTATCGCGTTCCCGAACGGAAGACACGTTGGTGTCGGCGGTCAGGAACAGCGTGGTCACGCCAACCTGCCAGGCGCGCTGGACAATTTCGGTTGCCAGCTCGCGATCCTTGAAGACATACAACTGCATCGCGAGACCGCGCGGCATCACCGCGCCGACCTCCTCGATCGAGTTAATCGAAAAAGTCGACAAACACATCGGGATATCGGCTTGTGTCGCCGCCCTCGCCGCCTGCACCTCGCCGTTCGGCCAGAACGATCCGGCGAATCCCACAGGGGCGAGCATCGCGGGCATCGAGTAGCGCGCGCCGAGGATGTCGCTCGACAGATCGCGTTTCGAAAGATCGACGAGCACACGCTGCTCGAGCGTCCACTCATCGAAGTCTTCGGTGTTGCTCGCCAGCGTGCGTTCTGAAAACGCACCGCCGTCGATATAGTCGAAGAACATGCGTGGCAACTTGCGCCGTGCCTGCCGACGCAGATCCTCAATATTGGAGATGGTCATGGGCACGCGATTCCGTCATGTCCGCTCGACGTGCAGATACGCGTCGTCTTCCGGCTGATAGCCGAGATAGCGGATGGCATCGCTCAAATCCCAATCCATGCCCGCGTTATTCGACACGCCATTCACGATGATGGCCGGTGCCGGCCATTCGTCGCTGGGCGCGAGCACCGAGCGAATGAACAACTGGTCGAGATCGCGATTGGACAGCCACATGTTGCGGAACCACCGCAGCGTGCGACGCGCCGCTTCGTCCAGCTCGGTCGTATCCGAGGTCGAAGCGGGCGAGCCGGAATGCGTGATGTCGCGCGCATTGTTATCGCCGGTCAGCGCCCAGCCGACCCGTATCGACACCGTGCTCAAACGTCCTTCGGACAACTCAGCAATGGAGGCGCAAAGTTTTTCGCCCATGACTTTTGCGGTGCCGTACGCGAGCGAATGCAATTCGCGCTTGCCGTCGTGCCAGCGCGTGCCGGGCGCCGTGGCGATCCGGGTCGTCAAGCGCCCCGGCCCCATCTGTTGCGCCAGCGGATCGTCCTTGTACGCGCCCATCGTATGATTCGACGACGCGAACACGAAACGTCCAACGCCGGCGCGCACGCACTCCATCAACAGATTTTGCGTCATGTCGTAGGACGCCATGGACTCCAGCCACGACGAATCCGGAACGGGATTCAAGGCGGCAAAGTGGATGACCGCGTGCACCTCGTTCATCGCCTCGGTCCATTCGCCGGCGCGTTGCGTGAGGTCGCCGCGCACCAGCCGCAGACGCTTGCGCGCGTGCTCCGAGAACTTCGAATAGTCGCCGCTGCGGTCGATGCCGATGACCTGCTCGCACCAGTCGGCGCGCGTGAGCGCTTCGACCACTTTCTGTCCGAGGTTGCCGCCGGCACCCGTGACCATGATCTTGCGGGGCATAGTGTGATTCACGGTGTCATTCTCCCTGGATAAATTCGAGGCACACTGCGGTGGGAATCGGATAGGTGTAGCCGGTGTCGTTCAAGGCACCCGTCTGCGCATCGATCGCATACACGCGGATGAAACCGTCATCCTGCGCGGCAGCCAGTAGATACTTTCCGTCGGGTGAGATCGCCAGATCGCGGGGCGTGCGCCCGCCCAGACTCCAGTTGCCGACCGGCGTGAGCGTGCCCGCGGCCTCGTCGATACGCGCGCAAAAGATCGAGTCATGTCCGCGATTGCCCACGTAGACGAATTTGCCCGAGGGATGCAGCCGCATGCCGCCCGCTCCGCTTTCGCCGCCGAAGTCTTCGGGCAGGCTGGACACTTCGCAGACGAGTTCTGCGGCGTGGTCCGCGAGCCGGTACATCCGCACGGTCGACGCGAGTTCGTAGTTGGCGAGCAGATGCTTGCCGGACGCCGTGAACACGAGATGACGCGGACCGGCGCCGGGCGCGGCATCGAGAAACCGGTCCGGCGTCTTGATGACCTTGCTTGCGTCGAGCGCATGGCGCACGACGCCATCGACGCCGAGATCGGCCAGATACAGATGGCGACGGTCCGGACTGAACACCGCGCAATGAGCATGCGGCGCCTCCTGACGCGCGGCGTTCGGGCCGCTGCCTTCACGTTCGAGCACGACCGGCTCGCCCGCCGGCACGCCATTCGCATCGAGCCTGTAGGCGAGCACTTCGCCGCTCAGATAATTCGATGCGAGCAGCAAGGCCAGTTCTTCGTCCACGGCCACGTGACACGGCCACGCGCCCGGCGTCGACAGATCGCCGAGCAGTGTGAGCGAGCGACCGGCCGCATCGACTTCATACGTGCTCACGCCTGGGCCGTCCTCGGCGTTCACTTCGCGAACCGCATACAGGCGGCGGCCATCCTTCGATAGCGTGAGATACGACGGATTCGCCGCGCGCTCGACCGCGCGTTCGCTCAAGCGGCCAGTCGATGCGTCGAAATCCAGCAGATAAATGCCTGCGCCCTTGCCCTCCACATGCGGCATGGGCAAGGTATAAGTGCCCACCGCCAGCGTGCACGTACTGCCCGCGTCCTTGTTCACGTTTGTCTCCATGTTTTATTCGTTTCCGGCGAACCGGCAGTCCCGCTGCCCGGCTTCTTCTGGCCGGTGCGCGGAACAGGCGTGCTGCCGCCTACAACACGCCGCCGCTGTTGCGAATGTTGTTGATCATCTTTTCGCGCGTCGAAGCCAGATGCTGACGGATGGCGCGCGCCGCCGCCGCGTCGTCTTTCGCCACGACCGCTTCGAGAATCGCGAGGTGCTCCGTATGCACGCGACGAGGCGGCACGAGCGGCCGATAAAAATGGCTGCGCATGATGTGCATATAGATGTTGAGATTTTCGTAGCTGGTCTTCAGGCGCTGATTCGCGCACGCGTCGATCAATGCGTTGTGGAATCCCGCATCGGCGACGGAAAACGCCGTGTAGTCGCGGAACTCGTCGTTCGACATGAAGCCGCTCATCTCCTCGATCAGCGACTGCATGCGCGCCGTCACCGCCGCGCTTTCCGGGCTGTGAATCACCTGGTAAGCCGCGAACAGTTCGAGCGCCTCGCGCACCTGAAAGATCTCGTTCGCATCCTGCTCGGTGATGCCCTTGACGAACGTGCCGCGCCGCGCCCGCACTTCGACGAGGCCATCGGTCGCGAGCCGCTTGATGGCGTCGACCACCGGCGTGCGGCTGACCTGCAGCTCGGCGGCGACCTCTTCCACGTTGATCTGCTCATCGATCTTGATAGCGCGGCTCAGGATGCGGGCCCGCACCGCGTCGTACACCTGATCGGTCAGATGGGTATGCGTGATGGGCGTAAACACGCGATTCATTTGCACTGCTCCTTTCGATTCGGTTGCGATGAGCCGTCGCAGATGTCGTTGACATCAACATCTAACATGTGACATATTACACTACACGAAGAACGCTGCCAAGCAGCGCACAGAACACATAAGACGCAGGACAACCTGGAGAGAGACATCCATGAAACAACGAAAAACTTCGTTCAGCCGCGCTATCGTCGCGGCCGCGCTTGCCCTCGCGGGCGTCGCCGCTCATGCAGCCGAGCCCGTTTTGATGCCGGGGGCCATCGTACGCGAAGGCAACAATCCGCTGAGCGCGCCGAACCAGTTCAAGAAAGCGCCGCCGTGGCGCATCGGTTTCAGCATCTGGGGTTTCGGCAACACCTGGATGACGCAGATGGTCCACGAGACCGACGCGGAAGCCGCGAAACACAAGGAAATCGGCAAGATCATTTTCGCCGACGCCAATTCCAAGCCCGCCAAGCAGATCGCCGACATCGAGGACATGATTGCGCAGAAGGTAGATGCGATCATCGTCGCGCCGGTGTCCTATACGGCGCTGACGCCCGTGATCAAGAAGGCCGTCGCCGCGGGCATTCCCGTGATCGTGCATTCGACGGAAATCGAAACCGACGCGTATACCACCGAAATTCAGGGCGAGGCGCTGTACTTCGGCGAGGTCGGCGGCAAATTCCTCGTCGACACGCTGCACGGCAAGGGCAATATCTGGGTGCTGCGCGGCCAGGCGGGCATCGCTGCCGACACCATGCGCTACGAAGGTCTGCGCAAGGCGCTCGCGGGATCGAACATCAAGATCGCTTCCGAGCAATATGGAGACTGGTCTTACAACAAGGGCAAGCAGGTTTGCGAGTCCTTGATGCTCAGTAATCCTAACCCCGATGGCATCTGGTCCTCCGGCGGCGACATGAGCCGTGCGTGCATCGAAGTGTTCAAGGAATTCGGCAAGCCCGTTCCGCCCATCACCGGCGAAGGCAATAACGGCTTCATGCGCGCATGGAAGGACAGCGGCGCGAACGCCACGGCTGCCGTCTTCCCGTCCGAACAGGGCGCGGCGGGCATTCGCGCCGCCGTTGCGTTGCTCAGCGGCGAATCGCTGCACAAGCACTACGTATTGCGCCCGGCGCCGATCACCAAGGCCAATTTCGCGCAGTTCTACCGGCCCGACCTGAACGACAACTACTGGGCGCCAAGCGCGCTCTCCGCAGCCGACCTCAAAAAGTACTACGGCTCGAAGTAGTCAAGCGGGAGTCATTCGCATGGATACCTTAGTCGCAGCGACGCACATCACCAAGCTGTACGACGGTGTGCCGTCGCTCGTGAATGTCGGCATCACCGGCCGCGCCGGTTCGATCCACGCCGTCACGGGCGAAAACGGCGCGGGCAAGTCGACGCTGATGAAAATCATCGCCGGCGTGGTCGCGCCCACCGAAGGACAGGTTTTTCTGCGCGGCAAGCCGGTGAAGTTTTCCTCGCCGCTCGACGCGCTGAATGCGGGCATCTCGACCGTGTTTCAGGAGTTCTCGCTGGTCGCCAATCTCACGGTCGCGGAAACGATGTTTCTGGGCCGCGAACCGAAGCGCGGGCTGTATAGCGTGGATCGGCGGCGCATGGAAGAAGAGGCGCGGGCCGCGCTCGGCTACATCGGTTTGCAGATCAACCCGCGCCGCCTCGTCGGCTCGCTGACCGTGGCGGAGCAGCAGTCGGTCGAGATCGCCAAGGGCCTTGCGGTCAACGCCGATGTTTTCATCTTCGACGAACCGACTGCCGCGCTCAATACGAAGGACGTCGAGCGCATCGAGTCGCTACTGCTGAAGCTGCGCGACCAGGGCAAGTGCATCTTCTACATTTCGCACCGCATGCGCGAGATCTTCGACCTCTGCGACACGGCGACCGTGCTCAAGGACGGCAAGCTCGTGGGTTCGTACGCCACCGCCGACCTGAACCCCGACCGCCTGCTTTCGCTGATGGTGGGCCGCGACGTCGAACATCTCTACCCGCCGCGCGCCGCAACGCGCGACGACGTCGCGCTGCGCGTGAGCGGCCTGAGCACGGCGCCGGGCCGCTTGGGCGTGGACTTCACCGTGCGGCGCGGCGAAATCGTCGCGCTCGGCGGTCTTGAAGGGCAAGGTCAGCGCGACCTCGTTCGCGCGCTGGCCGGCGTCGTGAAAGGCTGCACGGGCACGCTCGAACTGCATCGCCGCTCGGGCGCGTCGACGCGCTTGCGTCCGCGTGCGAGCGCCCGCCGCGCGCTCGCGAACGGCTTCGCGTTCATGCCCGAAGACCGCAAAGGCGAAGGCCTGTATCTCGATCAGCCGATTCGCGACAACCTCACGCTCGGCGTGCATCAGCGCCGCCTGCCGTGGGCCTTCGCGCGGCCGCTCTCGGCGCTCGTCAAGCGCCTGTCCGACGACTTGCGGATTCGCGCCGCCAGTCACGCGCTGGCCGTCGTGAACCTGTCGGGCGGCAATCAGCAAAAGGTCATGCTGGGGCGCTGGCTCGCGATCGACGCGGAGGTGCTGCTCATCGAGGAGCCGACGCGCGGCGTCGACGTCGGGGCGAAGGTGGAGATCTACAACGCCTTGCGCACGTTCTGCGCGCGCGGCGGGTCAGTACTCTTCACATCGCGCGAATTGCCCGAAGTGATCGGCCTCGCCGATCGCGTCCTGGTGGTGTCCGACCATCGCATCGTGAAGGAAATCGACGCGAAGGACGCGACGGAGGAAGACATCCTTCAGGCCGCCGTCGCCCGCACCGTCCAACCCGCAGGAGTCGCAGCATGATCAATCGCCTCGCATCGCGGCGCGCGGACCGTAACGGCGGCCAATACGTATCGGGACTGCTTTTGCTGGTCGCCGTGGTCGCGCTGGGCGCGTCGTTCAGCAGTTTCCGCACGCCGCAGAATCTCGCCAACCTGATCGTTCAGGCGACGCCGCTGCTGGTGGTCGCGCTCGGACAGACGCTGCCGATTCTGACCGGCGGCCTCGATCTCTCGGTGGGCGTGGTCATGAGCCTCTCGACCTGCATCCTCGCCACGACCGGCTCGCCCGCGCTCGCGATCGCGCTCACGGTTGCGAGCGCGGCGCTGGTCGGCGTCGTGAACGGCATCGGCGTGACGCGCTTTCGCGTGCACCCGATCATCATGACGCTGTCGACCGGTACGATCCTGCAAGGCATCGTGCTGCTGGTTCAGCCTTCGCCCGGCGGCAGCATCTGGGCGCCGATCTCCGCCGCGGTCGGCAACTCGGTGATGGGCGTGCCGGTCGCCGTTCTCTGGGTCGCGCTGGCCGCGTGGATCGCGTGGTCGCTGCTGCATCGCTCGCGCTTCGGGCTGCATCTCTATTCCGTGGGCGGCGGCGCGGACAACGCAGCGCTGGCCGGCGTGGGCGTCGCGCGCACGACGATTGCCGCTTATGTGCTCTGCGCGCTGTTCGCGGCGGTCGCCGGCATCTTCCTCGCGGGACGCATTTCGTCGGGCGATCCGTGGGTCGGCGCGTCTTACGGACTCGACTCCGTCGCGGCCGTCGCACTGGGCGGCACGCAGCTGAGCGGCGGCGTCGGCGGCCCGCTCGGCACGATCTTCGGCGCGCTGCTGCTCGGCATCGTCGGCAACGGGATGAATATCGTTCAGATCAATCCCTTCCTGCTCTCGGTCGTCAACGGGACGCTGCTTCTGTTCGCGGTATGCCTGCGTCGCCGCAAAGAAATCGGGATCTAAATCATGCCTGCTCAACACGCTTCCGAGACCGGAAACCTGTCTCTGCGCGCGGCGCCGCGCTTCAATGTGCGCCAGTTCGTCAACGTGGTGCCGCCGTCGATTGTCGTGCTCGTCGCGCTGCTCCTGTTCTGCCTGTTCTTCAGGCCGGTCCTGCTGCAATGGCCGTTCCAGATGGTCATCGCGCGGCAAGCCGCCCCGCTCGGGCTCGCCGTGGCCGCGCAGATGATCGTGATGCGCTGCCGCTCGATCGACCTGTCGATCGGCGGCGTGTTCGTCCTCACCAACTATCTGATCACCTCGGCACCGCTCAACGAGCTGTCGGCGCCCATGCTGATCGCCGGTGCGCTCGCCGTCGGCGCGCTCGTCGGCCTCGTGAACGGTTTGCTGATCACGCAGTTCCGCGCGTCCGCCGTCATCGCCACGCTGGCGATGGCATCGATTCTCACCGGCACCGTGTTGTTCCTGAGTTCGGGCAGCAGTCCCGGCTCGGTGCCCGACTCCGTGCAAATGCTCGGCAGCGCGAAGATCGGCATCGTGCCGGTCGCGACCGTGCTCTGGGTCGCCGTGCTGGTGCTGCTTGCCATTCCGCTGCGCCTCATGGTGTTCGGGCGTCTGCTGAAAGCGGTCGGCAGCAATCCGGCGGCGGCAGCGCTTTCCGGGCTGCCGGTGGAAGGCGTGTTCATTGCCTCGCACGTCGCGGCCGGGCTGCTCGCCGCGGGCGGCGGCCTCCTGCTCTCGGGCTATGTGGGCGTGAGCACGACCAGCGTCGGCGCGGATGTGGTGATGAACTCGATTGCCGGCGTGATTCTCGGCGGCATCACCTTCGGCGGCGGACGCGGCGGACTCATCGGCCCCGGCGCGGCTGCCTTCGCGCTGACGCTGCTGTTCAACGTGCTCAACGCGTACGGCGCGGGCGAGTCGGGCAAGCTCATCGTTCAAGGCCTTGCGATTGCGGGCGCGGCGATTCTCGCGGGCGTGGCGCGGCAAACACGCCGCTGAACGCCCGGCCCCGCCGGCCTGGCAATCGCGCCGGCCGGCGGCTGAATCACAGAACAGTTCCAGGGTTTCATTCATGGCTAAGGCAACGACACACTACGATTTCATCGTCATCGGCGCGGGCGCGGCGGGATGCCTGACGGCGGGCCGGCTCGTGCGCGACCATGGCGCGCGCGTGCTGCTCGTCGAAGCGGGCGCACCTGATCGCAATCCGCTCATCCACATGCCCGCGGGATTCGTCAAACTGCTGTCGAATCACGACTACATGACGTTCCACCGCAGCGCGAAACATCCGCATCTGAACGACCGTCAACCGTCGATCCCGCAAGGCAAGGTGCTCGGCGGCGGCAGCTCGGTCAACGCGATGGTCTACATTCGCGGTCAGGCGCGCGACTACGACGACTGGGTCTCCCTCACCGGCGACGAGTCGTGGCGCTATCAGGCCTTGCTGCCGCATTTCATCCGGCTCGAAGGCAACTCGACTTTCAACAATGCCGCGCACGGCGTGAACGGCCCGCTGAAGGTTTCCGATGGCGCCAATCTGAGCGACGTGTCGCGCGCCTTCGTGCTCGCGGCGCAACAGAACGGCCTGCCCTATAACCCGGACTTCAACAGCGGCACGCAGCGGGGAACGGGCTTCTATCAGACCACCACGTTTCAGGGACGCCGGTGCAGCGGCGTCGACGCGTTCCTCGCGCCGGTCATGAACGATGCACGCCTGACGATCCGCACCGGCGCACAGGTCACGCGCATTCTGATCGAGCAGAACGTGGCGAAGGGCATAGAAATTCAAAGCGGGACGCAGCGCGAACAGCTATTCGCGGATCAGATCGTGCTCACCGCGGGCGCGCTCGTGACGCCCAAGCTGCTGATGCTGTCCGGCATCGGCCCGGCCAATGCGCTTGCGCGCCTGAACATTCCGGTGATCGCGGATCTGCCAGGCGTGGGAGAAAATCTCCAGGACCATCATGAAGTGCCTGTGGTCGCATTCTGCAACGGGCGGCAAGGCTATTTCGGTCAGGACCGCGGCTGGAACCAGATTCGCAACGGCCTGCAATATCTCGCGTTCCGCAGCGGCCCCGTTGCGTCGAACGCCGTGGAAGCCGGTGCATTCTTCAATCCCGACGATACATCCGGCGCGCCGTCGATCCAGATGTTCTGCCTGCCGACCGTCTATCTCGACCCGGACGTGACGTCGACCAAGGCGGCCTACGGCTTTACGCTCAACAGTTGCGTGATGCGCCCGAAAAGCCGTGGCCGGGTCACGCTGCAAACGTCCGACCCGAGCGCCACGCCTATCGTCTATCCCAACTATCTCGAGCATCCCGACGACCTGCGCCTGTCGATTGCAGGACTGCGCCGCGCCGCGCAAATCATGCGCGAAGGTCCGCTCGCCGCGATGGTCGACCGGATCGTGCTGCCCGACGAACAGGCCGTCACGCACGCTTGCGCGGCCTCGGACGCAGCCCTGGCCGAGCATTGCAGACGCACCGTCAAGACCGTCTATCACCCGGCGGGCACGGCGCGCATGGGCGCGGACAACGACCCGATGGCCGTCTTGCGCAACGACATGACGGTGCGCGACATCGCGGGCCTGCGCGTGTTCGACACGTCGTCGTGGCCCACCATCATCAGCGGCAACACGGTGGCCACGACTTACGCCGTCGCCGATCGCGGCGTGGCGCTGATGATGGGCGAGACGCTGCCCGGCGCACTCCCCGCATGCCGGAGCACGCCCGCCGACGCCGCGCTGATGCCCGCGCTTTAAACGGTTGCGTCGATCGACACCCTACGTTCGATCGCTTCCCTATGATCAGGATCCCTAAGGTGTAAATACGTTATGAACGATATTCTCTCCTGCTTCGCGCCCGATTTGCTGGCCGGCAAGACCGCGCTGGTTTCGGGCGGAACGAGTGGCATCGGTCTGGAAATTTCTCGCGGCCTGGCGGGCCTCGGTGCACGCGTGACGGCGACCGGCAGCTCCGCCGAAAAAATCGCGCAACTCAAACGGGAACACGCCACCGACCGGCTCGAATTCGACAGCCTGAATGTGACTTCGCCGGCGTCGATTACCGCATTTGCCGAACGATTCGAACGCCTCGATATTCTCGTCAATTCTCAGGGCATTTCGCGGCCCGGCGACGAATACGACGACGCGACATTCCTGAACGTCATGGACATCAACCTCGTCAGCGCGATGCGCCTGTCGAGCGCCATGATGTCGCTCCTGAAGCGCTCGCAAGGCACGATCATCAATATCGCCTCGATGCTCAGTTATCTCGCCGACGAGGAAGTCCCCGCCTATTGCGCCAGCAAGAGCGGCATTCTCGGCTTGACGCGCGCGCTGGCGCACCGGCATGGGCGCGACGGCGTGCGCGTGAACGCCATCGCGCCCGGCTATCACCGCACCGCCATGACGCACGGGCTATGGAGCGAACCGCACGCCGCGACGAAGATTGCCGACCGGACCGCGCTCAAGCGCTGGGGCGAAGCCGACGACCTCGTCGGCGCGGCGATCTTTCTGTCGACGCCCGCTTCGCGTTACATCACGGGCGCCACGCTGGCCGTCGACGGCGGTTATGTCGTCGGTTGAGCGCATCGACGAAAACCATCGGCAACAAGACGCTGCGCCATTTATCGAATGCATTGCAAGGAAGGTCACTCATGTTGAAAATCGAAAGCGTCGACACCTATGTGCTCAAGACCGCACTGGACAAACCGTTCGCCTATTCGCAAGGATGGGTGACGGGCCGCTCAACCACCGTCGTGCGGATCCGCACCACCGACGGCATCGAAGGCTGGGGCGAAACGTTCAGCGTCGGCCTGCAACCGCCCGAAATCGCGGCGACCGTGATCGAAAGCGCGCTCAAGCCGCTGCTGCTCGGAAAGAATCCGCTCGACACCGAAGTGCTCTGGAACAACATGTATGTCCGCACGCGCGACTTTGGCCGTAAAGGCGTTGTGCTGGGCGCCATCAGCGCAGTCGATATCGCGCTGTGGGACATCTGTGGCAAGGTGGCGAACCAACCCGTATGGCAACTGCTGGGCGGCGCGTTCCGCCAACGTGTGCAGTGCTACGCGACCGGCTTTTTCCGCCCCGAGGGACAAGGGCAATCCGCCGCGATGGCCGCCGAAGCGAAGCGTCACGAAAGCGCCGGCTTCTCGATCATGAAGGTCAAACTGGGCTTCGGTCTGAATGACGATATCGCGGTCATGCACGCCATACGCGACACGCTGGCGCCCGAGACGCAGCTCATGGTCGACGTCAATCACGCATACAGTGCGAACGAAGCGATCCGTCTCGGGCGGGCGCTCGACGCGATGCGTCTGCGCTGGCTCGAAGAGCCGGTCGTTCCCGAAGATCTCGCGGGCTATCGCCGCGTGCGCGATGCGATCGACACGCCGATCGCCGGCGGCGAAGCCGAGTTTTCGATGTATGGATTTCACGATCTGTTCGCGGCCGGCGCAGTCGATATCGCGCAGCCCGATATCTGTCTCGCCGGCGGCTTCACCGCGCTCAGGCATATCAACGCGCTCGCGCAGGTTCACGGCGTGAAGGTCAATCCGCACGTTTGGGGCACCGCCGTCGGGCAGTACGCTTCGCTGCACATGATCGCCGCGACGCCGGACACGCACTATGCGCTGTACGCCGATCAACCGCTGTTCGAATACGATACGTCATCGCATCCGTTCAGAACGGCACTGGTCACGCAGCCTCTCGAACAGCGAAACGGATGGCTCGATGCGCCCGACCGACCCGGCCTCGGCTTCGAACTGGATCGGGCGTTCTTCGACAAGACCGCGATCCGCATCGGGCATTGAAAACGCTCTGTGCGAGGAGACGAACGTGGAAGACGCAACGACGCTGGACAACGAACGCTGGACCTTGAAGTGGCCGCACGGCGTGGCGACGGTCCAAGCCCTCGGCGGCATGCTCGCGCCGGTGCGATTCGAACTGGGCGCGGGACGCAGCGTCTCGCCGCTGCATGTCGCGCCGTGGGGAGACGATCCGGAGTGGCCCGGCCTCCTGCGCGCGCTGCGCGGCGAGTGGCCTTGCCTGCCGTTCGGGACGACCGACGCGCCGCCCGGTCTTCCGGAAGGCTTCGCGTCCAAGGTGGCCGACGACGAATGGCGGCACGGCTACAGCTCGAATCATATGTGGCGATGCGTCGAGCAGACGGCGCACGCGATCAAGCTACGCATCGACTATCCGCCTGAAAGCGCGATCGACTATCTCGAACGGCTCGTCGAAGCGCACCCGCACGAAGCGTCCTTGACCGTCACCCTGACGGTCCATGTGCGGCGTGACGTGACGCTGCCATTCGCCCTCCATCCGACTTTCGCGGTGCCCCCGGAAGGTGTCGAGGTGCTGGCATGCCCGTATCGCGCCGTCCATACGTATCCGGTCGCCATCGAGCCGGAGTTTTCGCAGATTCTGCGCAATCGGCGTTTCGATTCGCTGACGAAGCTGGACACCTGCGAGGGATCGTTCGATGTATCGCGTCTGCCGTTACCGCAGCAAACCGAGGAGCTCGTGCAGCTGGAGGCTTGCCAACCGCCCTTCGTGCTGCGTTACCCCGTTGACCGAGCGGAAGTCAAGCTCGACTGGAACACGGACGATTTTCCGGACGCCGTGCTCTGGATCAGTAACGGCGGCCGCAATTACGCGCCTTGGGCCAGCCGTAATTTCGCGCTGGGCGTGGAGCCCGTGAGCGGCTTCTTCGATCTGGGCAGAGTTGTGACGCCTTCAGCCGACCATCCGCTCGCGAGCCGGACAGGATTTGCCTTCACGGCTGGCACGCCGCGAATTATCCGCTATCGGTTGTCGGCCGCTGCTTACTGATTTGATTCGCCTGAGTCGCAAGCCGCTGATTCGTCCTCGTATCATTTGCCGGGACCAGATAATATGGATTACGAAGAAACTGTCACGCAAACCGCGACATCACGTCTGGGTCGGCACGTTGATGTATTCAATGCGCTGTTCGCCGATGGGTTCGCAGCGGTGGTGCTGGGTCAACCGCAGCATGGCCCGGCTGTTGAACAGGTCGTAGAGCAAAGCGCCGCGATCTCCGTGAAAACGAATGAATGTGATGACCTTGGCGATCCGGTCATCAGCGCCCTTTAACCGGCGACGAATCGAGGTCTCGCCGCCCCAGTGACTTTTAATGCAAAACGGTTAATTTTCGCGCCGAAGCAGAAAGGCAAACGTTTGCGATTTAAATCTGCGAACAAAGATTTGAAATTGTTATTTAACTGCGCTATTTTCGACTCGAAGCATCAACCGATGCTCGAGGCAGTGAAAAAAATAGAATCTGAGAGAAAATGATGCGCCTTTAGAAGGTAACCATCGACGAAGAAAACACCGCTGGCTCAGAGTCTCGGCACCAAAGGCGGCCGGGAATCTGACTTTACGAATTTGCCTGGCTTGCCCCCATCAGCCGCGGGTGTTCACGTTTGCGGCGTCAGAGAGAGATTTCAGACTGGCAATGTCGTGCGAATATCGGCGCATCTTGCCCGGCTAACCGGTGCGCCAGAAATGCGACCGCCAAGCACGCCACACTGAAACGCCGGACACGCATTCGCGACGCGCAAAGAATGTGTCGTAACATGCGCCGTAACGCGCGAGCAGATTGTGTAGACGGCGCATCGGCACGACTCGACGATCTGGCTCTGGTCCGTGAAGACGACTCAGGAGGGCATGGCCATGCCATCAGGAAAGTTTCGCGGTGTAACGACTGCAAACCTGCCGTACTCCTGCTTTTGCAACAAGGCACTGGCGCAGTATGCGAACCGGCGCATCGGCGCGGATCTGGCGCGACGTGGTTTCCTGGCGGACATGGCCGCGGCAATGCTCGTTACCGTTGTGCCCGAATTCGCACTGGCGCAGGGCAACGCCAGCCCGCCGGCCTCATCGCCTGTCACTACCTTCACGAACTTCCGGCTGTTCGACGGCAAGTCTGCTTCGCTCGTCGACGGGATGTATCTTATCGTTGAGGGAAAACGGATTTCGAAGCTCGAAAGAGGCCAGCCGCCGGCATCCAGCTCGGCCAGGACGGTGGACTGCGCGGGCAAGGTGATCATGCCGGGGCTCATCGACATGCACTGGCACTCCTTGCTTGCCGCGGTCCCCATCCAGACCATCCTGCAGGCGGACATGAGCTTCCTGTTCCTCGCTGCCGGCGCCGAAGCTCAGCGCACCCTGTTGCGAGGCTTCACGACTGTCCGCGATGCGGGCGGGCCCGCTTTCGCGCTCAAGCAAGCCATCGACACGGGCCTGATCAGCGGCCCGCGCATCTACCCGTCCGGCGCGATGATCACCACGACGGGTGGGCACGGAGATTTCCGCCTCCTCACCGACATACCGCGCACGACTGGCCAGATCAGCGCGGTGGAGAGAACAGGCGGCAGCGCGATTGCCGATACGGCAGACGAAGTCCGTTTGCGCGTGCGCGAGCAGTTCATGCAGGGCGCCACGCAGATCAAGCTGGTGGGATGCGGTGGCGTGTCCACGCCGCGCAGCCCGCTCGACATGCTGACGTTCACCGAACCGCAACTGCGAGCGGCTGTTGAAACGGCAGCGGACTGGGGAACATACGTGCTCGTGCATGCCTACACGCCCGAAGCCGTGCAACGATCGCTTGCCGCCGGCGTTCAATGCATCGAGCACGGCCATCTCATCGATGACAGGACCGCCGAAGCCATGGCGAAGAACGGGACCTGGTTGAGCACCCAGCCCTTCCTGACCGAAGAAGACGTGGCCCCATTGCCCCCGTCGGGCAGAGAAAAATTCATGGAAGTCACCGCGGGGACGGACAATACGTACAAGCTCGCGCGCAAGCACGGACTCAAGGTCGCATTCGGAACGGACCTGATTTTTTCACAGGCCCTCGCGACGCGCCAGGGAACCATGATCGGGCACCTCACCCGCTGGTATTCCGGTTCGCAGGCGCTGCGCATGGCGACGTCAACGAACGGCGAGTTGCTCGCCATGTCGGGGAAGCGCAATCCGTATCCGGCGAGGCTCGGGGTGCTTGAACCCGGGGCGTGGGCCGATCTTCTTGTCGTCGATGGCGATCCGCTTCAAAACATCGCCCTTCTAGCGGATCCGGACCGGAACCTGAAAATGATCATGAAAGACGGACTCATTTATAAGGACGCCATGCAGTCGTGACTGCTGCTCCGTGCCACTGCTTTTCGTGGCACTTTGCCGGTTTCGTGCCTGCAATCAAGCGCTATTTGAAAAGATCGGCGCGTACGGCGCCGTTGCGAGCGCCGCACGTCACGCCGGGTACTTTTCTCGACGCCGCTTGCCGCCCATCGATTTCGTTGGCGCAAAGGTGTTGGCGCTGCTGTCGACCGCCTTGAATTTGCCGCCTTCGATGAACGAACGCGGAGCCGCAACATCAAGACGGCGTTTCGTCAGTTATACAGTCCCGCCACGACCACCATAGATCTCGAAGAGCGCCCGAAAGAACCGGTGATACGCGGCCGAACGCGGGTCCCGGCGCACCGATGCGCGCAAACTCACGAGTGGCACACCTGGCGTGTAGTTGCGCCCTCGTCCGTACCCCCTCGTCCAACTTTCTCCCCACACCTCACCAACGGCAGTGAGGCTGCTGGCGTTCCGTGCGACGTCGATCTGGGCGTAGCACCAGAGTTGCCCCCAAATATTGGGCCAAAGATTCGCCGGAATCTGCATTCTTGAATACTTGATCTCGACGATGATGACCTCTGAAAACCGCTGGTTGCGGTAGACCAGATCCGGAGACGCGCGCAGTGGCTCACCATTGACGTTCAAACTATCGATGGTGAAGTAGTCCACATGATCTCTATCGCGCACATGCAAACCGTTGTGAATCAGACGCCAATCCGAATCAATGCTGCGCAGAAATCCGTTGTTGACGCAACAGGCTGCCTTTGTCCTCCTCTCGAGAATCTCCTGCTCCATCGCCTTCCCGCGCTCGCGGTCTTCATCGTCGCCAAACGCCTGGCCGTAGAGCGAATAAATCCACTGTGAGAATGCCGAAACCGTCGCTTCTGGTTTCTCCGGCCGCATCTTTTGCGCATGCCGAAGAAACTCCGAGGGCACCAGCTTGAACGTCGACGAAGCACGGTCGTCTGGCAGCCGCCTTACACCATCACCGGCGAAGCCAATCCCGTCTATTCTGCCCTTCTCCAGCGGATCTTTTGCCCATGCCGTGCCGAAGAGCACTTGCGCGCGCGCCTCTGCCGCCTGCTGGTCCATGCGGTCAAGACCGCGCGATCCCTTAGGCCAAAAATTGACAGAGCGCGCTGAAGGCCGCTGCGGTCCAACCAGCGGCGGCGCTTCTTCCTCTTCGGTTTCGTCGTCCCAATCTCTCATCGGCATTTCTCGAGTCAATGAACTTCACGCGCCGTTCACGGCAAGCAAGCCCTGATGGGCTCTTCACCGTCGCTGACGCCATCACAACCGCATTCCCGGTTAATCTGCGCGCGGTGTTCCCGATACGCCACTGATAAGCCCCATGCGAAACCCGGCCAAACCGCCGGCTCCCGAGATTCGTTAACTATTGTTAAGGGCCGAGATTCAGAATCGCGTTTGACTGACGAACGCTTACACTGGTCAACAGTCGGGCGCAGGTAATTCCATATGTTAGAGCGGGGTAAACGTGGCCTCCGGTACAAAATATTGGATTGCATCATTGCTCGCGGCAACCGTTTCGATGGCGCTGCCCGTTGCCCTCGGGGTGACATTGACCTGGCTCGCCGGACGACAGGCGCAAGTGCAGCACCTGAATGCGCTGGCGACCGATATTGGCCGACGCTCGTCCGAAACGCGCGACGAAGTGATGCGCGCACTGAGCGAGGTACAAAACGCGCGGCGTTCTGGATCGACAACTGTTGCCACTGCGCAAGACCCTTGCTCAGAGCGTGAATTGGCTCGCATGCGAAACATCATTGCGACAAAGCCGATGCTCAAAGGCATGGGCTACCTCGCCGACGGCGCGCTCCAGTGCGCCACGATGACAAATCTGGCGCAACGCCAACCATTGGGCCAACCGGAACGAATCGATTCGAGCGGGATGAAATCGTGGAGCGCCGTTAATCTGCCGTCCTTGCCGGGCACAACGTTCAACGTCAATGCGCGAGGCAACGATGCCATTTTCATTGCGCCGGGCGTCGTGCTCGATATCCTGCCTGAAACGTCGTCGGTGTCATTTTCGCACATCAGTTTCCCATCGCAATCCGTGGTCCGCTCTCACGGCTATTACGACCCGGCATGGACACGCCGATTCCAGCAAGGGGACACCCATTTTGTCGATAGAGATCGACTCGTTGTCGCCGTGCGCACAGAAAAAGAAAGCGACGTGATTTTTGCATCGATGCCCGTGACGTGGTGGCAAACGCTATCGGACGGACCTGCACGCAGCGCGATTCCGCTCTCCGTGCAGATCGGTGCCTTGTTGGCATTGCTCAGCTGGATTGCGATTGGCAGATACTTCTCTTTGTCGAATCAGATCAGGATCGCGTTGAAAAACGACGAGTTCTATCTGCTTTATCAACCCGTCATGGATTTACGTACGCTTCGATGCGTCGGAGCCGAAGCACTGATCCGCTGGAAGCGCCGTGACGGAAGACCGGTTGGCCCATCTGAATTCATTCCGGTTGCGGAGACGAGCAACCTGATCGTCAATATCACACAGAAAGTCATTGAACTGGTAGCGCGCGATGCCTCGCTGCTGATCAAGAACCATCCGGATCTGCATATTGCGATCAACGTCTCCGCAGCCGATTTGAACTCTGCGGAGACGCCTGCCAAGCTCAATGACATGCTTGCCGCGATGAATGCACTGCCGGAGAACATCGTTATCGAAGCAACGGAGCGCGGCTTCATGAATCCGGAGCAGGCAACGGACGTATTGCTGAACGTGCGCGCACAGGGATTCAAAGTCGCGATTGATGACTTCGGCACAGGGAATTCGAGTTTGTCTTATCTCGCCACGTACAAACTCGATTTTCTGAAAATCGACAGAATGTTCGTCGATTCCATTGCCACGACCGCCCCCACGCGCCAGGTGACGATGCACATCATCGAAATGGCACACTCGCTGAATCTGCAGATGATTGCGGAAGGCGTTGAGACTGTCGAACAACGCGACATTCTGCGTGCGGCCGGCGTGCAGTTCGCACAAGGGTGGGTCTTCGGCAAACCCATGCCCATCCAGACGCTGGCCGCGTTTGTGGCGGCCAATCCGGGCGTCTCGCCGCAGCCCGCGTAGTACGGAGAGATACGAGCATCCTTTGCGGGCAATACCGCTACTCGCTCTGCACCACAACGCTTACCCGCCGGTTCTGTGCGCGCCCTTGCGCACTGCTGTTATCGGCAATAGGGTGTCGCTTGCCCATGCCTTGTGCAACAACGCCTTCGCGCGGAATGCCCGAAGCCACCATCTCGTTCGTGACGGAGTCAGCCCGTTTCTGTGACAGCAGATCGTTATACGCGTCGCTGCCCACCGAATCGGTGAAACCCAGTACGCGCAGACGCGTCAATCCCACGGACTTGAGCGACGACGCCAGCTTTTTCACCACTTCGCGACTTTGCGAACTGAGTTCCGCGTCGTCAGTGGGAAAAAGCAGTTTTGCCGATAACCCAAGCGTCCAGCCTTCGTCGGTTTGCACGAAGCCCTCGGACTGCAAGACGGCAATCTGTGCCTGACTGAATCCCGTTTCCTTGGCCGCTGTCTGGCAGGCCGCAAGCGTGAATGCCACGCTTACGATGCTCATTAAACCGAAGAACCGGATCACCTTCGCCGCAACGATTGCGCGAAAATTGTGTTGCATACCATGCATATTAGTTCGCCGGGGAGTTGAACGAATCGATAAAGGGTGGAATGGATGCAGTCTGGTCTGCTTGCGCGCCAGCCTTCGAGCCGGTGTGCGACGCCGCCGGCGGGTCTTCCCGTTGGTCGTCTTGCCCTTCGCTGTGCGAGGTCGCGCCAAGCTGCCTTGTGGGCTTGCGCTGCTTCATTTCGTACATCGCGCGATCCGCGGCCCGCGTCAAGCCCGCACTGTCCAGGCCATCTTCCGGATAGACCGCAATGCCCACGCTCACCGACGCTGTGACGGTCCTGGCGTTGCCGATGTGAATCGGGTCGGCCATCGCCTGCGCGATGGATAACGCAATCTGCTGCGGTTCCTGAACATCCGTGATGGGCGATAGCACGATCACAAACTCATCGCCGCCAAGGCGAGCGACCATGTCATTGACGCGCACGCTCGAACGCATGCGCGAAGCCAGCGCTTTCAGCACATCATCGCCCGCATCGTGGCCATATTCGTCGTTGATGACCTTGAAATCGTTGCAGTCCACGTAGAGCACCGCGAGCCGTCCGTGCGTCGCGGCTGCCCCCTGTAACAAGACTTCGAATCGTTCGGTAAAAAATGACCGGTTCGGCAAACCCGTCAGGCTGTCATGCGCGGCGCGATGGCTCAGCGTCGCCTGTTCGGTTTGCATCCGCGCCTCCCAGACCTGCAACTCCTCCAGCAAGGCGTTGAAGTCCGTGGCGAGATCGTTGATTTCCGTGAGCCGCGAGCGCGGAACGCGCTGGTTCCACGCGCGCACCAGGCGAACCTGTCGCGTGACATTGGCGAGATTGCCAAGCGGCTCCACGATGGCCTTGAACATCCGGTGCGAGAGCGCCAGCATGCCAGGAATGCTCACGGCCACGCACAGCAGAATCCACGCCGCGCTTGAGAGAATGAATGCCACTTCGCGGTCGGGACGGCCACGCAGACGTACTTCGCCTACTTTCTGTTGACCGCTGACGACCGGAACGGTGATCTGGCTGGGTCCTAATGCGTGATAGAAGGAAGCGAATATCGGCAAGGGCGCCGCACCGGCAGCGTCGGTGGCGTCGCGCCAGGACACAAACGGCGCGCCATTGCCATCGAGCACATCAACCGTTTCCACTGCGTTCGCAGTGGCAATGCGCTTCACGATATCCATCGCGGCTGCCCGGTCATGGAAGACGACGGCCGCTTCCAGCGTGTAGGCGATCGAACTCGCCGTCAGCGACATATTCTCGATTGCAATATGACGCAATTCGATCAAGCCACCGCTCATCAGCAAGACATTCGATACGATCACGACGACCGCAACGCTCAAAACGTGCGCCCGGCGCAAGGCCTTTGCGAGCGGGATAGGCGTATGCCCCTTTTCCGGTTCATGCCTTGCTCTGCTCATTTCGCGCTCCCGGGCCGGCGCGCCAGCAACAATACTTTGGGATCGACGTGCAAGCCGCTGCGAGAAATCGCATCCAGATTCGCACCGAATAAAGCGGGATCCTGTTCGGCTTTCAGGCAGAACATCGCCCCCATATCGCATGCGACGGGAAGCGCGCCGACCGTCAATATGGGACGGTCCGCCACGCGGCGAAAAAAGGCATGGCGGTCGGCATCATCGAGTACGGATCGTGATGCGAAATAAATGACGTTGCAGTCGGCTTGGGGTTGCGCGCGGCCAGAAAGATTCGCTTGCGTCGTCACCGACAACGGTGGCGCCAGGCCGGCTCCCTGATCGCGAATCGACGGCGCCAGTCGCGCCATATCGGCCTCGTCACCCATCAGACATACGCGGAGTTTGTCCGACGAAACAGGCCAATGTGTAAAACGAATAATGCCCGTGATGACGCGCGCAATGGTTTCCCGCCGCTCGGCATCGCGCTCAGTGCCCGGAGCCGGTGTGGAGGCAGTCGGGATGGCCGGCGTTTGCGCGCGGCCCGGCGACGCGATGCCAACGCACAGCAATGCCAGCACCACGACAGCGGCAGGGATCCCGAGTTTGGCCATTTTTATGTCGACTGCATTATTCGATGAAGGCAGTTTCTGATTTCATCGAATACTACCTCGCCATTTACGCTGACGTCATCTTTCGTGCAAGCGTGCGCACGCCGGGAGGATGCGTCCCGGCGCGCCGGCGACTTACTTCGTGGTGTACCCGCCGTTGATCAGGATAGTCTGGCCAGTGATCCACCAGCCATCGCTCACAAGATGACGAATGAACGGCACGACGTCCTGAATATCCGTCAAGCCCGTCTTCGAGAACTTCGACAGTGCCGCGGCCGTTTTGTGATAAGCAACGGCGTCCGCGCCTTCAGCCGGATAGAAGAACGGCGTGTCCATCGGGCCAGGCCCGACCGCTGTCACCGAAATTCCACGCGCGCCAAACTCCTGCGCGGCCGCGCGCGTGAAATGCTCGACCGGCGCCTTCGTGCCCGCGTAAGCAGCGTAAAACGGTGTGAATGCGCCCAGCAGCGATGTCACGAGCGTGACGATTTTCCCGTTGTCATTCACGTGGCGGCCTGCTTCGCGCAAGAAGAAAAATGCGGATTTCGAATTGACCGCCGACATCTCGTCGTATTCCGCCTCGCTGATCTCCGTGAAAGGCTTTTTCAGCACCTTCCCCACGGTGTTGATCGCAATGTCCGGACGCCCAACCGCGGCAATCGCATCCGCAAACAGTGTCTCCACCGCTGCGGCACTCGTCAGGTCCGCCTGCAGTGCAATGGCCGCGGCGCCGGCTTGCTTGACGGCGGCAACCGTTTCCTCCGCAGCTTGCTTCGTGCTCGCGCTGTTGTAATGAATGACGACTGCCTTCGCACCGTGACTGGCGAGGTCCCGCGCGATGAGGCCACCGAGGTTCTTCGCCCCCCCTGCAATCAGCACCGTTTTACCGTGGATTTCATGGTTTGCCATTCTGCCGCTCCGATCTGCGTGACCGCCCGATGCAGTCACTCTATAGCGAATGGTATAGTTCGATTTATGGTCTATAAAGCCTGTATTTCTGGATGCATCAGTCAGAAATCGCGACCAATTATTGGCGTCGAATTTCCCCTATCGAATGCGCTCTGGCTAATCGGCGAACATGGACCGAATCGATCTGTTTCGTGTTTTCACCCGCGTCGTGGAATGCGCGAACTTCACGCGCGCCGCGGATACGCTCGGCATGCCTCGCTCGTCCGTATCGGCCGCCATTCAGGAACTGGAAAACCGCGTCGGTACGCGTTTGCTGAACCGCACCACACGCAAGGTCACCACAACCCAGGACGGCGCGGCCTTCTACGAACGCTGCCAGCGACTGATCGCCGATGTAGAGGAAACGGAACATCTGTTCCGTTCGGCGGACTTCGCCTCCGCCGGTACCTTACGTGTCGATATGCCCGGGCGCATTGGTCGCTTGATCGTTGCGCCGGCGCTTCCTGCGTTTCTCGATGCGTATCCGCAAATCGACATTGAAATTGGCGCGACGGATCGAACCGTCGATTTGATCGAAGAAAGAGTCGACTGCGCACTGCGCGTGGGCATGCTTCACGAATCCGAGCTCATTGCGCGTCCGATCGGCGCGCTCACGCTCATCAACGTCGCCAGCCCTGCCTATCTTGCCCGCCACGGCGTACCGCGCGCCCCCGACGACCTCGTCGACCACATACCGATCGGTTACGCCTCTCCAACCAGCGGCCGGCTCGCGCCGTGGGAATGGGTTGAGGGCGACACGGCGAGGACGCTCGCGATCAAGGGGCGCGTCACCGTCAACAGTGCGGAGGCGTATATCGCGTGTTGCCTGTCGGGCCTCGGGCTCATACAGATCCCCGCTTACGACGTCGAGACCCATCTCCAGGCCGGAGAACTGGTTGAGGTTCTGCCGGAATATCGTGCTGCGCCCATGCCGGTCACGCTGCTTTATCCGCATCGGCAACACCTCTCCCGGCGCCTTCAGGTATTCGCCGACTGGCTTGTCGAACTCGTGAGGAAACGGTGCTGCGAACGACAGGAGACGTTTGACTCGCCATAAACGAGCACGATTTTCCGAACAGGCTTTTCCAACGGTTTATGGCGGCAGATATCGTTTTGCCAACTGATACGGTGGCTAATATTTCTGAGCGAGCAAGCAGGAAGCTTCAATCGGTGTCTCTGCGCTAACGTAAAATATCGCTTCCCGAACATGAGAGCAGCAAACGCCGAAATGCTTAGTGAAACCGAACTGCGCGAGCACTATGCGAACCTTCAGCAGCGAGCGCTGCGCGTATGGTCGCAAAGTCAGTTGCGTATTGATTTGCTCGCAGCCGAAGGACAGACGCCGACGCAGCAATTCCCCGACGAGAATCCGCAAGCGATAAAGGCCGCGACAGATGCCGCGATGATGGCCGCATCGAGCTATCACCGCAGCCTGCCATTCCTTGAAACCGCCAGCTCGCTGATGGAGAGCCTGGCAAAACCCTCGGCATCCGCTGACGATGAAGAGTGGCGCGAGCAGTTGTTGTTCAGGCTCGCCGAAGTGCTGGAGATCGCCGCAGACCTAATCGCGGAGGGCGAAGCTAACCTCGTCCACAGCGAGCAATGATGTCTTGATCGACCGCTTAAGAAAAACGGCGGCTTGTGGATCAGCTACGAGTCGCCTATTTCGCGTTGCTGTGCGCGGTACCGGGCCGTGACTTCAATACTGCTCAACGCGGAGCAGGCGACCCGATTGCGGACACACGGTAGCGGGTGAGCCGTTGTACCAGACCTGCTCTTTCTCGACTTGCAGCGAAGTCGAGGGAGCAATATCGAAAGCGACCTTTAGCGCGCTTCCAATATCGGCGTCTTCTATCGGCAGTTCCCACGTCAGGAAAACCTGGGTGAAGTCCTCGCCCGATGCAAATTCGGCTGCGGAAAAATTGCTGCTGCCGCGCCGAATGACGCCGTGGGGTTGGACCGGATCGAAAATCACGGCTGTTCCCCGCTCGATGGGAAAGCGTTGGCCCGTCAAGGGAAAATGCAAATCCAGCCCCTTATCTTCACTCAGGAAGAGATTGCAGAAAGCGGTATCGCCATATTGCTCGCCATCGTGGTGATACCGCGCGCCACGACAGGCCATCAGCGCCATGTCGCAATCTGCAATCCCCGCAGGCAGTCCCAGGGCCACGGCCCAACCGGACATCGCCTCCACGCAGCGCCTGTAGTCCGGCCAGCGCATTTGCGTGCGCGCCAGAGGCATTGCCTCGACATCCCCGGGTTCCAGAGCGAGCCGCAACGCTGTCTCTCTTTGCCAATCGGCAAGCACGGCCGCAGAAGGCGCCGGCAGATCGAGCGTACCGGATAAAACGATGTCACTTACGCGACGACTGCGGATGGCGTCGCCGCTCCGGAAAAAGGAAGTCAGGATATTTCGCATGCGATTCTGTCGACAGGAACTCGTCCATACATTGTAACGATTCATGCCGGCCATCCCGGCAGAGCCGGGACGAGCCGTCCGCGGAATTAACACACTCATCAAAAAGCGTACGTCCCCAATTTCCCCGACGATCATCACATAGAAAAGTTAGAGGAACGCTTCCGATGCGAACGCCGTCGTCCCGCAACCGTCGATAACAGGAACAGCCGACATGAGGCATCCGATATTAAATAGGTTGCGACCACAACGGAAATCGGTGGACCAACATTGCTTCATGGCGCATCGCTACCGTGAACGGATTCATTCAACTCCATCGCACACAGAAGCGTCGAACCGTCAGCACTTCCAACGAGCAGATGCATACCCCAACCCTCTCCGTTCGAATTCGTCCAATCTCACGCCACCTTTAAGCTTCCTTTAAGTAGGCGCCACTACATTACGCGTCGATCTCTTTCTCCTCAGCAACACTCCCTGGCCATGATCTCCAAAAAATATCGGCGCAACAGCGTTGCGATCTGTCTCGTCCTCGCGCTCGGCGGCGCGTACGCCATTCTTCATCGACCTGCCGATGCGGTCGTCAATGAAGTGCAAGCGTCGACGTCCGCATCGGGCGGCGGCGGGACCGCGAAAACCAGCGCCTCCAGCCCGGCTGCCCCGGATTTTTCTGGCATTGTTGCGCGCTACGGCCCGGCGGTGGTGCATATCGGAGTCAAGGAAGCTGCTTCGATCGATGAGAACGGCCAGAGCACAAGCGGCGGTGAAGCACTCGGCTCCGGCTTCATTATTAGTCAGGATGGCTACATACTTACCAACAACCATGTCGTCGACGGCGCGAGCAGCGTCAGCGTCAAGCTGACCGACGGCCGTGAATTCCACGCGCGCGTCATCGGCAAGGACAAAACCACGGACGTGGCCGTTGTCAAAATCGACGCGTCGAATCTGCCAACGGTGAGGATCGGAAATCCGGACAACAGCAAGGTCGGCGAATGGGTCGTCGCGATCGGCTCGCCGTACGGCTTTGACAGCACGGTGACGTCTGGCATCATCAGCGCGAAGTCACGCTCGTTCTCCGACGACAGCCCAATCCCGTTCATACAGACCGACGTGCCCGTCAATCCCGGCAACTCGGGCGGCCCGTTATTCAATCTGAACGGCGAAGTCATCGGCATCAACTCGATGATCTATTCGCGCACAGGTGGCTTCCAGGGCCTGTCGTTTGCAATTCCGATCGATGCCGCCATGCACGTGAAGGATCAACTCGTCAGCACCGGCCACGTCACGCGCGGCCGCATCGGAGTGGGCGTGCAACCGCTTGGCGCGGATAAGGCAAAAGCGCTTGGCCTCGACTCGAACAGCGGCGCGTTCGTAGGCTCTGTCGATCCCGACGGCCCCGCTCAAGCGGCCGGCCTGCGTGCAGGCGACGTGATCATCAGCGTCAACGGCAAGCACATTGGCAGCCCGACGGAATTGATCGGCCAGATCGCCCAGCTTTCGCCGGGGAGCGACGCGAGCGTCGGCGTGTGGCGCTCCGGTGCCGAGCGCAAGCTGCCGATGGTCATCGGCGCGCAGCAATCGCCGGAACGCGCGGAAACTGCACCGCGCCAGCAACGCCAGCAGCAGAGCGGCCCGCGTCTGGGCGTCGCCGTCAGACCGCTGAGCGACGACGAGCAGCAGCAAGCGCAGTTGCCGGGCGGATTGATGGTGCAGCAGGCGACCGGGCCGGCCGCGGCAGCGGGCATTCGAACTGGCGACATCATCGTCGCGGTGGATGGCGAACTGATCCGGAGTGTCGAGCAACTGCGCGACATGATCGCTCAGGCCAACGACAGCGTTTCGATTACGGTGGTGCGCGATGGCGAACAGGCATCGGTCGAGGTGCCGCTGAGCTGATTGACAGAGCGCGGCGGCTCGCGTCCGGTGGGTATCGGGCGCCGGCGCCCGCTGCGCACGGCGTTGCGTGACTCCGAAAATAGGCACTCCGACGCGAGCGCAGCCTTGGCGGCTCCGCTCGCTTTCTGTCGATCGTTGCGCGCCAGGCCCACCGTTTCTCGCCACAGAACGCACGGAGCCGCACACGAACAGAACCTACCTGGGCATCGGCGACTGCATCAGCGATGCAACGGGCCTGGAGGAGAGACCTGCACGATGCGAACCTCTGCGGACCGTCTGATAGACGAACAGTCTCTGCTGGAAATGCGGGTTGAAAGTGTCGCGAGACACTCGACTTCATGCGCGGTGCTGTGCGTGGGTAAGCCACTGCACAGAATTGACATAGCTCAGAGCAGACCGGAGATACCCAATAAATGAGAAACGGTCTCATCTATTGTGAGTCATCGACATCTTCGGAAAAGCAGACTCGCATGACGCCAGACATCACAAGATTTTATGCTGCGGAAAACGGCATACCGTTCGCGGATCGCCCGGCCATCATGCCCTGGCGCGCACAGAACAGCGTCCCGGCGCAGGAAATTGCCGCGCAATGGCAAACGCTCTGCAACCGTCGCCTGCCCTCAAACAAGCGCCTCGTCTATCTCCACATTCCATTTTGCGCGACACGCTGCAGGTTTTGCGGCTTTTACCAGAATCGTCTGGAAGATGACGTCATGGAGAAATACTGCGATTACCTGATCCGCGAAATTGAACTGGAATCCGCTTGCGCGCTTCATCGCGACGCGCCGGTTCACGCCGTGTACCTGGGTGGCGGGACACCCTCGGCGCTGGGTGCAGCACAACTACATCGGCTGATCAGTGTCGTACGGCGCTGCTTGCCGCTGGCGCCGGACTGCGAGATCACCATTGAAGGGCGCGTCCTCAATTTTGACGACGATCGTGTCGATGCATGCCTCGACGCGGGCGCAAACCGCTTTTCGATCGGCATTCAAACGTTCGACACCCTCATACGACGTCGTTTAGGACGTCGAGCCACCCGCGAGGAAGCGCTCGCGTTCCTGCGCAAGCTGACGAGACGCGACAGCGCAGCCGTTGTCTGTGATCTGATCTTCGGATTGCCCGGCCAAACTCACGAATCGTGGTTCGACGATCTGAAGTTGGTTCGCGATCTTGGGCTTGACGGCGTGGATCTCTATTCGCTGAATCTGCTGCCTTCGACTGCGCTGGCCAAAGCCGTCGTCGATCAGCGCATCACGTTGCCGGATCTCGCCGCGCGCCGAGACTTCTATGTCGAGGGCGCACGACTGCTTGGCGAAAATGGTTGGCATCAACTCAGCAATAGCCATTGGGCGCGAACCACGCGTGAGCGCAACATCTACAACCTGTTGATCAAGCAAGGCGCGGATTGTCTTGCATTCGGCAGCGGTGCGGGCGGCAATCTCGATGGTGATTCGTACAGGATTGCGCCAGACCTCACCACTTATTTTGCGCAGTTGGACGATGGACGAAAACCCATCATGGCGATGACCCGCGCAAATGGCGAACAACGCTGGCGTCTCGATCTTCAGGGCGGCATCGAAGCGGGGCGCTACGACCTGAGCCGTATTGTCGAAAACCCAGTCGTGCTCGCTCCCCTGCTACAGCAATGGCAACGGTGCGGCCTCGTGAACTGCGAAGATTCGCGCTTTACCCTGACGCCCGAAGGCCGCTTCTGGGGCAACAATCTGCTGCAGGCGCTACAGACTCTGCTTCCTCAACTGACCACGCTCCATGGCGACTTCGCAAATGCATAGCACCCAGGCACTGATCGACTTTCTCGCAACCGGGCCGGATGGCACTGTCGAAGACATCGCCCGTACGTATTCTGTCTCGCCGTTGCAGATCATTCGGCGACTTCCGCACACTCACGTTCTGGATGGCGGACTTTTTGAAACGGTCTGGTCGGACGTTTGCGATTGGGGCGAGGTCACCACGCTCATCCATCACGACGACCTGATCCTCGAATTTCAAGGGACGTTACCGCGCGGCCAACATGCACACGGTTTCTTCAATCTTCAGGGCGACCAGGGCTTGAAAGGCCACATCCGCTCCGATCGCTGCGAACACATCGCGTTCGTTGAACGTCGTTTCATGGGCGTCGACACCGCGTCCATCTGGTTCATCAATGCCGATGGGCGCGCGATGCTCAAGATATTCGTCGGGCGCGACAGCAACAGACAATTGCATGAAACCCAGCTTCTCGCCTTCCGCGCATTATCTCGCGCACTCGAAAGGCGTGCTGCGCTTTAAATCGCGCTCAACGGAAAGTCGCACGCCTTCAAGACCGCGCACAATACGCCGTGCGACTCACATCATCTCGGGGACGCGTACATCGGAACCGTCGCTAAATCGCCCCAAGCGAAATGGCGAGATATCGAACTGCGGCCGCTCGCCCATCACCATTTGACTCACGAGCATGCCCGCCCCCGGTCCCAATGCAAAGCCGTGGCCGCTGAACCCGGAGGCGATCGTGAGGCCGGGCTTCGCATCGACGGGCGAGATAACAGGAACCAGGTCTGGCGTGGTGTCGATCGCGCCAGCCCACGCGTGCGCGATCCGCAGCCCCGCGAGTTCTGGAAAGACACTCGCCACGTTGCGCAAAGCGCGCTCGAGCCACTCGGTATCGGGCCGTGGATCGAGCACGCGATGCCGCTCGAAGGGCGTAACGTCACGGTCGCCCCAACTGGCGCGCGCTTCCGGACCGTCGAAGAAACTCGACCCGACGCGGATCTTCAGTTTCTTCTTCAATTTGCTGCGGAACATGGTGCGAAACTGGATCGAATGCCGCAGGTTTTGCGGCGCCAGTTCTACGCGGCCATATCCAGGAACCGCGATGGTATAGCCACCGTCGAGCCGACGCCGCAGCGCGAAATTCGGCCCCGAGAAACAACCGTCGATCACACCCGGCGCCTCGGCGGTACGCAACGCCGTGCCGATCACGTTGATGGCCGGAAGCGCGATGCCCTGCCGCTGACAAAACAGCGCACTCCATGCGCCACCCGCAAGCACGACGTTATCGACAGCGATACGGCCTCGCTCCGTCCAGACACCGGAAACGCGACCCGCGCTTTCGTCGAGTGCGCGGACCGCGCAATTCTGATAAATCCTGGCGCCCAGCTTTTGCGCGCCTCTGGCAATCGCAGGCGCGGCTTTCGACGGTTCGGCGCGACCATCGGACGGCGACCACAAACCTCCCGCCCATTTCCCCTTGCCGGATGGAATGCGCGAAGCCAGTTCACGCGCAGACAGAATGTCGCTGCTGAACCCTAAGGCCCTCGCCCCCGCCAGCCACTTCTCCCACTGCGCAACATCCGCCTGGCTCTCCGTGCTGTACAAAATGCCGGACTTGCGAAAGCCGATATCGTCGCCCAACTCCTCGTTCAATTCGCCCCAACGCCGCAGGCTTTGCATGGCAAGCGGCAATTCATGGAGATCGCGATTCTGCTGACGTACCCAACCCCAGTTGCGCCCCGACTGTTCGCCCGCGATCACGCCTTTTTCCAGCAAGACGACCGATACGCCGCGCCGCGCGAGTTCATAGGCCGTGCTGACGCCGACGATGCCGCCCCCTATCACCGCCACATCGCAGCGATCGGGAAAGCCTTCGCTATTTATGACTTCATCGATCTTAAGCATGTCTCTCGTCTGTTCAATGAAACCGTCATGTCGACGCTACTGAGTGGCCTCAACAGCAGGGCCTGCAGTGGCATCGATACTCAAGCGATCATGTGCCACTTCTTCAGCAGCGCGTCGAGTGTGCCGTCGGCCTTCATCTTCGTGAGCGCGTCGTTGATCTTTGCGAGCAGTGCGTCGTTGCCTTTCTTCACCGCGACTGCAATGTCGAATTTCTTCATCGGCACATAGGCGTCGTCGACGCGCGTGCCAGCCATTGAACCCATCGCTTCCTGCGCCTTGAGCAGCGGGTAATCGTTGAAACCGGCAACAATGCGGCCAAGCGCGACATCGCGCGTCATGTCGGCGGGACTGTCGTACATCTTCACTTCCTTGAAGATGCCGAGTTTGGTCAACTGGTCGCCATAGTCGGTCGCGGTCAGCGCGCCGATCGACATGCCCTTGAAGTCCTGCGCCGAACGATAGTTGGTCTTGTCCGACGCCTTCACGATAACGCCTTCGCCGAATGCGGTGACCGGCTGCGAAAACGATACGACTTCGGCCCGTTTCTCGGTCGGCGTCATGCCGGCAACGATCAGGTCGATCTTGCCCGACACCACCGAAGGAATCAGGGCCGAAAACGGCACCGCCTGATAATCGACATCGAAGCCTTCGCGCTTCGCGATCTCACGCACGACGTCGGGCATCAAGCCCTCGATCTGTTGCGTCTTGATGTCGAGGAACGTAGTCGGGGCGCTCGAGGGCGGCGAGCCGGCCCGCAGCGTGGCGGCGTCGGCCTGTGCAACATGCCCCCACACCGACAGCGACAGCGTGACGCCCGAGACAACGGCAAAGCGCTTCAAAGCGGCACCGAACGTAGCGCGAGACAGGTTGAATGCGATGTACGACATGGCGTCCTTTCCTTTAGGGGTTTCTGGAACAACAATCGGCCAGGTACGGGAGTCGTTTCAGCCACCCGTGCGGCGATGTCTGCACGCCGCGATCGCCGCGCAGTATCGACCCGTCGACAAATGAAAATTAGCTCACTGGATTTCAGTATAGTGAACACAGAATCTTTGACCAGTGATCAAAAATAAATTTGCGGGGTCGCAATGAACTGCCCGATTCGATGCACCGACAGCGCGCGAAAAGAAGAGAAGGGGGTTGCCGCCCGGGGTGGCTCACCATCCCCATCATTATATTGAATCGACGGATCGATCCATTCCCGATGGACGTTCGGTCAGCCGGTGTGAAGTTTCGTGAGAAGAACGTCCTATCCTCCGCCCGAGTCGTGTGGAAGATTGCACGTTCCACCCGAGTTCACGTCGCAACGCCCGTCGCCGCCTATGCTCAGTTCAGCCCGCACCGGTACTCTCCACTACCGCCCTTTCATGATGGGCGACGTCGAAGCGGCAGCCCGGCTTTCAGCCGCTGTCGGCTGGGCGCACCGGCAAGAGGATTGGCGTTTCGCCGCTGCGGCCGGGAATGGCTACGTCGCGTGTTCAGAAGACGCGATCATCGGCACGGCCTTCTGCTGGACATTCGGCGACGATCGCGCCACGCTCGGCATGCTGATCGTCGCTCCGGAACGGCAAGGCTGCGGCATCGGGCGGCGTCTGCTGGAGCATGTCGCGAACGTAGCAGGGAACCGCATGACGTTTCTCTACGCCACCGCAGCAGGTAAGCCCCTGTATGAAAGCGTCGGCTTCCGGGCTTGTGGCACGCTGACTCAGTACCGCGGGATTCCCGCGCATATTCCGGAGAAACACGCACTCGAACAGGAGACCCTGCGGGAGCTCGCGGATGAAGACATGCCTGCGGTCATTCAGATGGCGTCGCGTGCTTGCGGACTGGACCGGCGTGACATATTGCTGTCGCTGCGAGCCCTGGCACGCGGCGTGGTGATCGAGCGCGAGGGGGAAATTGTCGGGTTTTCGCTGATCAGACCGTTTGGATTGGGCTATGCGATCGGTCCGGTGATCGCCGCTCCGTCGCATGACGATGCGCGGGCGAAGCGGCTGATCGGTCATTGGCTGGCGCAGCATGCAGGCGACGTTGTGCGGGTCGACGCACCGGAAACAGCGAACCTGGGTCCGTGGCTTCGCCATCTGGGTCTGACGCCCGCAAGCCATGTGGTGCGAATGGTCCGCAACATCGCCGAGAATGCTCAGTTCGGCGAACTCGACAATAACTGGCGCTATTACGCGGTGATCAACCAGGCGCTGGGATAACAGCCCAAACGACGCAGACCGCGTCAACGTCCACGCGTTCCGCGTGAAGACGAACCAGCGCCCGTGCGAGCACCTTGTTCGTCGGCCCCCAAAGATCGGTTCATGGGGCCGCCGACGCTGCCGTAGCGCTACACGCGGTGAACCGCGCGGGCCCGCTGCTCGGCAAGCGGGTTCTCGTCACGGGATCGGGTCCGATTGGCGCGTTGATCGTCGCGGCCGCGCGACGCGCCGGCGCTGCGGAAATCGTCGTCACGGACATGAACTCGCTCCCGCTGGAATGCGCGAGCCGCGTGGGCGCCGACGCCACCGTGAATATCGCGCAGACGCCGGACGCGCTCGATCGCTATGCAATCGGCAAAGGCTGGTTCGATGTGCTGTTCGAGGCCAGCGGGAATGCTGCGGCGCTATGCGGCGCATTCAACGTGCTCAAGCCGCGCGCCATCGTCGTTCAGGTTGGTCTTGGCGGTGAGATGACCTTGCCGATCAACGTAATCGTCGCCAAGGAGTTCGATCTGCGTGGCGCATTTCGCTTCCACGAAGAATTCGCCACCGCCGTCGAATTGCTGAACAAACGCCTTATCGACTTCAGGCCGCTGATTTCGGACATCTTTCCGTATCAGGAATCGCTCAGCGCCTTCCAGACCGCAGGCAATCGCTCGACCTCGATGAAGGTCGTCATGATATTCGACTGATCGCTTGACCCGTGCGTTTCCCTCGTTCATCGCGCGATGGGGAACGCACCTCCGACTCCTCCAGCCGTGCCCTTCCTGCCCGCAACAGTCCTCGCAGAAACGTGCTCATAAAAAACGCCGGCATCGTTCAATGCCGGCGTTCAGATCGTCGGAAGAGACGGCTTTAATTGTTGCTGCGGCTTTCGAGCGCGTCGACAAACTCACGGCTCCAGCGTCCCTCGCGCATCGCGCGCATCGTTTCCGCTTCGGCCTTCACGACGGCCCTCGCCTTCTCGATCACGGACTCCGCGTCGGCCTGGGGAATGGCAAGCAAGCCATCCTGATCGCCGACCACGATGTCGCCCGGATGCACCACCATGCCGTCGACGCACACCGGCACGTTGATCTCACCCGGGCCATCCTTGTAGGGACCACGATGCGTTACACCCCGCGCATAAAGCGGGAAATCACGCTCGCGGATTTCGGCGACATCGCGGATCGCACCGTCGACCACGAGTCCGGCCAGGCCCGCTGACGCCGCGTAGAACGACAGGATGCCCCCCACCACGGCGTTGTTCAGATCGCCACCGGCGTCGACCACGAGCACATCTCCCGGACGGCAAAAATCGAGCGCTCGCAGATACGCCAGATTGTCGCCGCCGCGCGAGCGCACCGTCACCGCGGTGCCCGCCATGGTCAGCTTGCCCAGCCGATGATACGGCCGGAGCCTTGACGTTCCCGTGTTGCGATGCATACTGTCGCTCAGTGTCGAAACCGGAAGTTCACGCAAAGCCGCAATAGTTGCAGGCGTCGCCTGTGGCGCCGAGGGAATCTTGTTGATTGCCTTGTACATAGTAGAGATCCAACCCCATGTGTTGAAGCAGCGGGAAGCACGCATACGGGACGCGTGCGAGCTGATTCACACGTTATAGGCGAGGCCGCGATAACACCAAGATTGATTCGTTCTCCCGCGATAACAAAGACTTATTGATCGACATCCCCGTGTCAGCGCTTCAGCGCGCCGCGTCGAGCGCGAAGCGACCTCTCCCCCGCCAGACTCGCCTCACGCCTGCCCGTCCGGATCGAGCACGAAGCAATACCCTTCGCCGCGCACCGTCCGTATCCAGCGCGGCCGCGTGGGGTCGGCCTCCAGCAGCGTGCGAAGCCGCGCCACGGCCACCGTCATGCTGCTGTCGCGAATGCAGCCGCGCGTGAGCGTGACGAGGCGGCTGCGCGAAAGCGTTTCCATCGGCCGCTGCGCGAACACCGCGAGCAGCGCGAACTGGCTGTCCGTCATGCTTTGCGGCTCGCCGTCGCGCAGCAAGGTACGCGACGCGAACACGAGCCGGAATGGGCCAAAGCAGCAATCGCGCAAGCCGCGCACATCGTTCCACGTAACGGCCGCCTCCGGCACCGCGACCTGCGCGCGAGCCGACGTGCGGCGCAACACGGCGCGAATGCGCGCCAGCAGTTCGGACGGCACGAAGGGTTTGGCGAGGTAATCGTCGGCGCCGAGTTCGAGACCGATCACGCGATCGATCGCATCGGCGAGCGACGAGAACAGGATGACCGGCGTGGCGTCGCCGTGTCCGCGCAACGCCTTGAGCGACGCAAAGCCATCGACGTCAGGAAAGCTGCGCTCCATCAGCACGAGATCGGGCGACGCGGCGCGCACGTCGTGCGGCAACTGCGTCGGCGTCGACAACAGCGACACCTCGAAACCTGCCTCGACGAGAAAATGCGAGAGCAGTTCACACAGCGCGCGGTCAGGATCGACCACGAGAATACGGGCGGACACGGGCTTCATGTCGGCGCGCATCTTCGCCTTCGCCTTCGCACCGACCTCGCTTGTCATACCGCCATACACGTCAAGCACCTCATCGACCTTGCGCCGTTTGCAGCGTTTGCGGGTCGTCTGACGCTTGCGCCGTCTCCGTCCCTGCCAGGCGCGACGCGTCCCAGCCGCCGCCCAGCGCTTCGATCAAACTGGCGCTCGCGATCAACCGGTTCGAACGCACCTGCAACGCGGTCTGCTCGTTGGACAGCGCCGTGGCCTGCGCGGTCACGACCGTCGTGTACGTCACGGTGCCCGCCTCGTATTCGTCGAGCGAGATCTGCACCGACTGGCGCGCGAGCTTCACGGCTTCGTCCTGCGCGACCGCCTGCTCGCCGAGCACACGCAGATTCGACAGTTCGTCCTCGACGTCGTGGAACGCCGTGAGCACCGTCTGCCGATAGTTCGCGACGCTCTGGTCGTACGACGCGCGCGCCGCGTCGACGGCCGCCGAGCGCGCGCCGCCGTCGATCAGCGTTTCGCTGCCGCTCGCCGCGATCGACCAGAGCGTGTTGGCCGCGCTCAGCAGCGGCAGCACGCCCGAATAGCCCGCCGCGCCCGAGAGCGAAATGGTCGGATAGTACGCGGCCACGGCCACGCCGATCAGCGCATTTTCCTGCGCCATCGTGCGCTCGGCCTCGGCGATATCGGGGCGGCGTTCGAGCAGTTCGGACGGCACCACGAGCGGCACGTCCGGCACCTCGCTCGCGAGTTCGGCGGGCGCGATCGTCAGCCCCGAAGGCGGACGGCCGATCAGCAGCGCGATGGCATGCTCGTACTGGTCGCGCAACGCTTCGGCGGCGATGGCCGACGCGCGCGCGGTCGCGAGCGTGGTCTGCGCCGTCACCACGTCCGAGCGCGCGGCCACGCCCGCTTCGTACTGATTGCGCGTGATATCGAGGCTGCGCTCATAGGCCTTCACGGTGTCGTTCAGCAAACGCGTGAGCGAGTCCTGATACCGCATCGAAAAGTAATCCGACACCAGCGATTCCTGCGCGGACAGCGTCAGATCCGCCAGTTCCGCCGCGCTCGCCTGCGCGCTCGCCTTGTCGCTTTCCACCTGGCGGCGCACCTTGCCCCACAGATCCAGATCCCACGACGCGCTGGCTTCCAGCGAGCCCGTCGTCGCCGTCGTGTTGCTGCTGCGCGAACGCGTGACGCCCGGCGCGAGCGCGACGGTCGGCGCAAGATTCGCGCGCGCCTCGCGCACGACCGCGAGTGCCTGGCGATACGCGGCCTCGTAGGCCTTCAGGTTCTGGTTGCTGATCGCCACTTGCGGCACGAGCGAGTCGAGCACGGGATCGTGATAGACGCTCCACCAGTCGCCGCGCGCGGCGGCGTCGGCGGGCGTCGCGCTCTTCCAGCCCTTAGGCGCTTCCTTGAACGCGACGGGCGTGACGACGTCGGGACGTCGATAGTCGGGGCCGACCGTGCAGCCTTGCAGCGCGAGCAGCGCCGCGCCGACGGCGAGGGTCGTGCAGAGAGAATTGCGGATACGGAAAGGTGCGAGCTTCATGCGGATGTGTCCGTCATCGCGCCACCGGACGAACCGGGACGCACGCGCCGCCAGAGGGCGCGCGCGCGATGGCGCAGGCGATCGAGATAGAGGTAGACGACGGGCGTCGTGTAGAGCGTCAGCAACTGGCTGACGATGAGCCCGCCGATGATGGCGATGCCGAGCGGTCGGCGCAGTTCCGCGCCCATGCCCTGATCGAGCACGAGCGGCACCGCGCCGAACAGCGCCGCGCAGGTCGTCATCATGATCGGGCGAAAGCGCATCACGCAGGCGGCGCGAATGGCGTCGGCGGGCGCGAGGTTCTGCGTGCGCTGCGCGTCGAGCGCGAAATCGACCATCATGATGGCGTTCTTCTTGACGATGCCGATCAGCAGAAACACGCCGATCAGCGCGATCACCGAGAACTCCGTGTTGGTCGCGAGCAGCGCGAGCACGGCGCCCACGCCCGCCGAGGGCAGCGTCGACAGAATCGTGAGCGGATGCACATAGCTCTCGTAGAGCATGCCGAGCACCGCATACACGGCCAGCAGCGCCGCGCCGATCAGCAAGGGCATGGCCGAGGCCGCCGCGAGCGCGCTGCCCGCCGTGCCCGCGAACGCGCCGTGCACGGTGTTCGGCATGTTCAGATCCTTGACGGCCTGATCGACGGCGGCGGTCGCGTCGGCGAGTTGATGACCGGGCGCGAGGTTGAACGAGATCGTCACGGCCACGGCCTGGCCCTGGTGATTCACCGAGACCGGCGTGTGCGCCTGCACAAGCTTCGAGAACGCGGAAAGCGGCACCATCGTGCTGCTCGACGTGCTCACGGCCGCGCCCGTCGAAACGCTGCCGCCGCTGCTGGTCGCGATCGAATTGGTCGAGGCGTTGGTGGCCGAACTGCTTGAAGTCGTGCTCGATGACGACGACGAAGCGCTCGTCACCGTGCCGGAAACCGCGTTCGTCGTCGACGTGCCGCTTGCCGCCGCGCCCGAGGTGCTCACATAGATATCGTTCAGCGACGACGGGTCCTGCAACCACTTCGGCGCGATCTCCATCACCACGTGATACTGGTTCTGCGCCTTGTAGATGGTCGACACCTCGCGCTCGCCGAACGCGTCGTACAGCGTCGCGTCGACCGTGTCCGGCGTGAGACCGAAGCGCATCGCCGTCGCGCGATCGACCACGACCTTCGCGGAAAGACCGCCGTTCTGCTGATCGGAGCTGACGTCGGCGAGCGCGGGAACATGCTTGAGCGCCTCGGTCAGACGCGTGGCCCATTGCTGGACTTGCGCGGTGTCGTCGCCTTGCAGCGTGTACTGGAACTGCGCGAAGCTCTGCCGTCCGCCCACCATCAGATCCTGGCGCGGGAACATCATCAGTTGCGCGCCGGGAATCGACGCGAGCTTGCTGCGCAGCCGCGCCATCACCGTGAACGCCGACACCTTGCGCTCGTCGAGCGGCTTGAGCGTGATGCTCGTAAAGGCCTGATTGGTGCCGTGACCGCCCGTAAATCCCACCACGGTCTGCACCGCCGGATCAGCCTTGACGATCGCGAGCGCCTGCTTGACCTTCACGCTCATCGCCTGAAACGAAATGCTCTGGTCGGCCATCATGCCGCCGCCCATCATGCCGCTGTCCTGCTGCGGAAACAGGCTTTTCGGCACCACGGCGTAGAGCACGACGTTCAGCGCAATCGTGGCGATCAAGGTGCAGAGCACCAGCAGCGGATGACGCAGCGCCGCGCCGAGCGTGCGCTCATAAACGCGTTCCGCCGCGTCGAAGCTGCGGCCCAGCGCGTCGCTCACGCGTGCAAAGAAACGCGTGAAACGATTGTCGCGCCGCGGCTGCGCCGCTTCGTCCTCGGCGCTGCGCAACAGCAGCGCACACAGCGTGGGCGTGGTCGTGAGCGCGAGGATCATCGACACCGCAATCGCGATCGACAGCACGATCGCGAACTCGCGGAAAAGCCGCCCGACGAGTCCGCCCATCAACAGGATCGGCAGGAACACGGCGATCAGCGACATGCTCATCGAGATCACCGTGAAGCTCACTTCCTTCGCGCCCGCGAAGGCGGCTTCGAGACGCGACGCGCCGCGTTCGCGATGGCGCGCGATATTTTCCAGCACCACGATGGCATCGTCGACGACGAAACCGGTCGCGATGGTCAGCGCCATCAGCGAAAGATTGTCGAGGCTGTAGCCGAACAGTTTCATCGCGCCGAACGTGCCGAGGATCGACACCGGCACGGTCACGGCGGGAATCAGCGTCGCACGCACGTTGCGCAGGAACGCGAGCACCACGAGCACGACCAGCACCACGGCGATCACGAGCGTGCGTTCGGTATGCGAGAGCGACGCGCGTATCGTGCTGCTGCGGTCGTCGGAAACCGTGACTTCGGTGCCCGGCGGCAGCGCGGCCTGCAATTGCGGCAACACGGCTTTCACGCGGTCGACCACGTCGACGATATTGCCGCCCGGCTGCTTGAAGATCCACAGCATCACGGCGGGCTTGCCGTTCACATAACCGGCGTTGCGCAGGCTCTCGACCGAGTCGTTCACCTCGGCCACGTCGCGCAGGAACACGGGCCGGCTATTGCGCCACGCGACCACCAGATTGCGGTATTCGTCGGCGCGTTCGGCCTGGTCGTTGGCGTAGAGCTGCCAGCGCAGCGCGCCGTCGCTGACCATGCCCTTCGCGCTGTCCGCGTTCGCGGCGGAAAGCGCGGCGCGCACGTCTTCGAGGCCGATGCCGTATTTGAACAGCGCGCCCGCGTTCAGCTCGACGCGCACGGCCGGCAGCGAACTGCCGTTCAGGTCGACGTTGCCGATGCCGTCGATCTGCATGAGCCGCTGTTGCAGCACGGTCGCGGCGCTGTCGTAGAGCTGGCCCGGCGTGAGCGTCTTCGAGGTGAGCGAGACGATCAGGATCGGCGCGTCGGCGGGATTGAACTTGCGATAGGTGGGATTCGACTTGAGCGCGCTCGGCAGATCGGCGCGCGCGGCGTTGATCGCCGCCTGCACGTCGCGCGCCGCGCCGTTGATATCGCGGTCCAGACCGAATTGCAGGATCACGTCGGTCGAGCCGACGCTGCTCTGCGAGGTCATTTCGGTGACGTCGGCGATCTGACCGAGGTGGCGTTCGAGCGGCGCGGCCACGGTGGCCGCCATCGTCTCGGGACTCGCACCCGACATCTGCGCCTGCACGCGGATGGTCGGAAAGTCCACGGCGGGCAGCGGCGCGACGGGCAGACGGCCGAACGCCAGCGCGCCCGCCGCGGCAATCGCGATCGTCACCAGAATGGTCGCGACCGGCCGCCGGATAAACACGGCGCTCAGATTCATGACGCGCCTCGCTGTGCGCCGTTGAGCGTCCAGCCGCGCGCGCGCAGCCACGCCGCCATGCGCTCCATCGCGAGATACACGGCCGGCGTCGTGAACAGCGTGAGCGCCTGGCTGAACACCAGGCCGCCGATCATCGCGATGCCGAGCGGATGGCGCAATTCGGAACCGCTGCCGGTGCCGAGCGCGAGCGGCACGGCGGCGATCAGCGCGGCCATCGTCGTCATGAGAATCGGGCGCAGACGCAGCAGACACGCGCGATGAATCGCCTCGCGCGGCGTGAGGCCTTCGTCGCGTTCGGCCACGAGTGCGAAGTCGATCATCATGATCGCGTTCTTCTTGACGATGCCGATCAGCAGCACGATGCCGATCACGCCGATGATGTCGAGATCCGCACCCGTGAGCGCCATCGCCAGCAGCGCGCCGACGCCCGCCGAAGGCAGCGTCGAGAGAATCGTGAGCGGATGCACGAAGCTCTCGTAGAGCACGCCGAGCACCACGTACATCACCAGCACCGCCGCGAGCACGAGATACAGCTCGCTCGACAGCGACGACTGGAACGCATCCGTCGCGCCCTGGAAACGCGTTTCGAAACTGTCCGGCATCGCGAGCGACGCTTCCGCGCGCTTGACGGCCTTGACCGCCGCGCCGAGCGACGCGCCCTTCGCGAGATTGAACGAAATGGTCGTGGCCGGGAACTGGCCGAGGTGCGAAATTTGGATCGGTTTTTTGCTCGTGACGATGCGCGCGACGGCCGAGAGCGGCACCTGACCATCGGTCGCCGTGGACGACGGCAGATAGACCGAATCGAACGCATTGAGGCCGCGCGCGAGCTTCGGATCGATCTCCATGATCACGCGCTTCTGGTCCGATTGCGTGAAGATCGTGCTGACGATGCGCTGGCCGAAGTTGTCGTAGAGCGCGTTGTCGATGGTCGCGAGCGTGATGCCGAAGCGCGCCGCGGTCGCGCGATCGACCTGCACCGTGGCGGCGAGACCCGCGTCCTGCAAATCGCTCGTCACGTCGGCGAGTTCGGGCTGCTTGCGCAGTTCGGCCACCAGCTTCGGCGTCCACACGCTCAATTGGTCCATCGACGGGTTGTCGAGCATGAACTGATACTGCGTCGCGCTCACCTGCGTATCCACGCTCAGATCCTGCACGGGCTGCATATGCAGCGCGATGCCCGTCACGTCGGCGGTTTCGTTCTGCAGGCGGCGGATGATCTCGCTCGCCGAGGCGCTGCGTTCGTCCTTCGGCTTCAGGTTGATCTGCATGCGGCCCATGTTGAGCGTCATGTTGCTGCCGTCCACGCCCACCGACGACGACAGGCTCACCACGTCCGGATCTTTCAGCACGACGTCGGCGAGCTGCGTTTGCAGCGCGCTCATGCGCTCGAACGAGATCGATTGCGAGGCTTCGGTGATGCCCTGGATCACGCCCGTATCCTGCGTCGGGAAGAAGCCCTTCGGGATCAGCACGTACAGCGCGGCCGTGAGCGCGAAGGTGCCCACCGCGACCGCGAGCGTGGCCTTTTCGTGATCGAGCGCGAACGTCAGCGCGCGGTCGTAGCGCGTCATGATCGGACCGAACCAGTCGCGGCCTTTGCGTGCTTTCGACGCTGCATGCGTGCCGTGCGTGCCATGAGGCGCGGCGCGCAACAGCCGCGCGCACAGCATCGGCACCAGCGTGAGCGAGACGAGCGCCGAGATCACGATGGCCACCGCGAGCGTCACCGCGAACTCGTAGAACAGACGCCCGATCACGTCGCCCATGAACAGCAGCGGAATCAGCACCGCGAGCAGCGAGACCGTGAGCGAGATGATCGTGAAGCCGATTTCGCGCGAGCCCTTCAGCGCGGCATCGAGCGGCTCCATGCCCGCTTCCACGTGGCGGCTGATGTTCTCGATCACGACGATCGCGTCGTCGACCACGAAGCCGGTGGCGATCGTCAGCGCCATCAGCGAGAGGTTGTCGAGGCTGAAGCCCCACAGATACATCGCCGCGAAGGTGCCGACCAGCGAGAGCGGCACCGACAGGCTCGGAATCAGCGTCGCGGGCACGTTGCGCAGGAACACGAAGATCACCATCACGACCAGCGCGACGGCGAGCGCGAGTTCGAACTGCACGTCCTTCACCGAGGCGCGAATCGTGGTCGTGCGGTCCGTGAGCAGCGCCACATGCACCGACGACGGCAGATCGCGCGTGAGCGCAGGCAGCATCGCCTTGATCGAATCGGCGACCTTGATCACGTTCGCGCCGGGCTGGCGCTGCACGTTCAGCAAGATCGCGGGCGTGTCGTTGCTCCACGCGGCGAGCTGCGTGTTTTCCGCGCCCGCCACCACGTCGGCGACATCGCGCAGACGCACGGGACGACCGCTGCGATACGCAATCACGGTATCCAGATACTGCTCGGGATCTTCGATCTGGTCGTTCGAGTCGATCGTCCACGCGCGATGCGGGCCGTCGAGCGAGCCCTTCGGCGCATTCGTGTTGACGTTCGTGAGCGTGGTGCGCAAGTCGTCGACGTTCAGGCCGTAAGCGGCCAGCGCGCGAATGTTCGGGCGCACGCGCACGGCGGGCTTGTGGCCGCCCGAGAGCGTGACGAGGCCCACGCCCGCCATCTGCGAAATCTTCTGCGCGATGCGCGTGTTCGTGAGCGCCTGCACCTCGGTGAGCGGCATCGTCGGCGAGGTGATCGCGAGCGTGAGGATCGGCGCGTCGGCGGGATTGACCTTCGCGTAGACGGGCGGCGCGGGCAGATCGCTCGGCAGCAGGCTGTCGGCCGCGTTGATGGCGGCCTGCACTTCCTGCTCGGCGACGTCCATCGACACCGCGAGATCGAATTGCAGCGTGATGACCGAGGCGCCCGCCGACGAATGCGAGGCCATCTGCTTAAGGCCCGCCATTTCGCCGAGTTGATCTTCGAGCGGCGCGGTGACGGCGGACGTCATCACGTCCGGGCTCGCGCCCGGATAGAAGGTCTGCACCTGGATCGTCGTGTATTCGACCGAGGGCAGTGCGGAGAGCGGCAGAAAGCGCCAGGCGACGAGGCCGACGACGAGCAGCGCCGCCATCAGCAAGGTCGTCGCGACCGGCCGCAGAATGAAGAGGCGCGACGGATTCATGACTGCGGGCGGGCCTTTGCGCCGGCGCTGTCGTTGCCTGCGTTATTGCCCGCGTCGTTGCCCGCGCTTTTACCTGCGTCGTTGCCCGCGTCCTTCGTGACGTTTCTGGCGCCCTGCTTCGGCTCGCGGATCTTCGCGCCGTCGCTCAGATGATCGGCGCCGTCGACGACAAGGCGATCGCCCGCCGCCAGCCCCGCGAGCACGGCGGTGCGGCCGTTGGCCGATGCGCCCACGCGCACCTTGCGCAGCGACACGGTCTGATTGTCGTTGACGCGATAGACGAAGGTGCCCGGCGTGCCGGTCTGCACGGCCTCGGACGGAATCGTCACCGCGCCGTGCAGCGTGTCGAGCAGCAGCGAGATATTGACGAACTGGTTCGGGAACAGCGCGCCGTCGGCGTTCTTGAACAGCGCGCGCAGCTTCACGGTGCCGGTCGTGGTGTCGATCTGGTTGTCGACGGTGTCGAGCACGCCGTCCGCGAGCTTCTCCTCGCCTGAGCGGTCGTAGGCCGTCACCTGCAGACGCGCGCCGCTCGCGAGGCGCTTGTTGAGGCGGCCCAGATCGTCCTCGGGCAGCGTGAACACGACCGAAATCGGATCGGTCTCGGTCACGACGACCACGCCGTCCGTGTCCGACGCCGTCACGTAGTTGCCGACGTCGACCTGACGCAGCCCCACGCGTCCGTCGACCGGCGACACGATGCGGCAATAGGTGAGATTGAGCTTTTCGGCGTCGACCTGCGCCTGATCGGTCAGCACCGTGCCTTCGTACTCGCGCACGGTGGCCTCGGCGGTGTCGAGCGTCTGCTGCGAAACCGAGTCGGTTTTCGCGAGGCGCTGGTAGCGCGCGAGATCGAGGCGCGCGTTGTCGAGCAGCGCCTTGTCCTTCACGACCTGCCCCTGATATTGCTTGAGCAGCACTTCGTACTGGCGCGGATCGACCTGCGCGAGCACGTCGCCCTTCTTCACGTGCTGGCCTTCGCGGAAATCAATCGACTGGAGATAGCCGCTGATCTGCGATTTGACGGTGACGGTCGCGAGCGACGTCACGGTGCCGAGCGAGCTCAGGCGCACGGGCACGTCGCCCGTCGCGGCGGTGGCGACGCCGACCGACTGCGCCATGCCACTCATCGGACCACCGGGGCCACCCGGGCCGCCGGGTCCGCCCGGCAAGCCCGGCGGGCCGCCCGCGCCAGGCGCGTGGGGACGCAGCGCGAACAGCGCGCCCGCGGCGACGCCGAGCAGCAGCAGCGCCCACGGCCAGACGCGGCGACGCCGCTGCGAGCGTGTTTCGTGCGGCTCGCGCACGGGGGTTTCATCGGGTGCTCGGGGGGGCTCTACGCGCTTGTCCATGCCGTTCGCAATACGTGAATGAAGCCGCGAACGATACGGCATGACGCTCATATCTTGTTGATTTTTAATGGAATCAACACAATGTAGCCAGATTGACACACGATATGCAGCCCGATCGTCAGCGAATTATCGGACAATGAAAGCGAACTCCACACGCCTCTCCGCTGCCGCCCTCCCTTGAACAACGTTCCCATTCTCATCGTCGAAGACGACCCCGACATCAGTGCGCCGCTGGCTCAATTCCTGAGCGGCAAAGGCTATCGCACGCGGGTGGCCGGGAGCGCCGAACAGGGTCTCGCGATGCTCGCGCAGGAGAGCGTCGAGCTGGTGTTGCTCGACGTGATGTTGCCGGGCATGGACGGGCTGGAGCTGTGCCGCCGTCTGCGCGCCTCAGGCGGTCCGCGCATCATCATGCTGACCGCGCTCGTCGAGACCACCGACAAGGTGATCGGCCTCGAACTCGGCGCCGACGACTACGTCTCCAAGCCCTTCGATCTGCGCGAACTGCTCGCGCGCATCCGTTCCGCCTTGCGGCGTCCGCCGAGCGGCGCGGAGCCCGCCCAGACCAGCCAGAGCGCCGCGCCCGGCGACGCCGCGCGCGACCCCGGCGCCGAGCTCGTGGCTGCGTTCGCGGGACACACGTTCTATCCGTACCGGCGTTTCGTGCGCTCGCCCACGGGCCTGCGCATTCCGCTCACGGGCGCGGAAACCGATCTGCTGCTCGTGTTCTGCCGCCACGCGCGCCAGGTGCTCTCGCGCGAACAACTGATCGCCCTCACGCGCGGCAAGGATTTCCCGATCGCCGCGCGCTCGATCGATCTGCTCGTCAGCCGCCTGCGCCGCAAGCTCAGCGGCGACGATCCGCTCGACGAAACCATACGCACCGTGCGCGCGGACGGCTATGCCTTCCAGCGCGACGTCGTTTTCGAGTGATGCACGCGTGATGCGCCGCTTCTTTTCCACCACGCTCGGCCAGATTCTCGCGATCATCGTGTGCTCGTCGAGCGTCACGTTCGCGCTCTTCACGCTGCTGCTGCTCAACCCGAGCGGCCCGCCCAAACCGCCGTGGCCGTGGCAGCCGACCTTCCGCATCGCGAACTTCGCGCGCGTGCTCGCGCGCTTGCCCGTCGAGGCGCGCGCACACACGGCGGCCGTCATGCAGACGCCCGACTACGTGCTCGGCATGACGACCACGCCCGCGCGCTGCACCGTCAACACGCTCGACAACGGCGAGCTGTATCACACGCTGCGCGACGAACTGCGCGACATCGGCGCGACGGTCAGCGTGCATTCCTGCGACAAGACCGATCCCGGCGGCACGATCCAGGTGCTCGTCAAACTGCCCGGCGACGACGCGCAACTCGAAGTCCGCACGCAGCACATCGGCCCCGAGCCGCCGCGCCTTCGCTTCCCGTTCTATGGCGCGATTCTGTTCATGTGCGTCGGCGTGCTCGGCATGTCGGTGTGGGCCGTGTCGCTGGTGGTGCGTCCGCTGCGCCGTCTCGCCGACAAGGCCGACGCGTTCGGCCGCGACATCGCGCTCGCGCCGATCGAGGAAGAAGGTCCGCTCGAAATCCGCCGCGCCGCGCATGCGTTCAACCTGATGCAGGAGCGCATCACGCAGTCGCTGCACAACCGCACGCGCATGCTCGCGGCCGTGAGCCACGATCTGCGTACGCCGCTCACGCGCATGCGTCTACAGATCGACACCAACGAAAGCCCGTCCATGCGCGACAAAGTGCGCAAGGACATCGACCTGATGCAGACGATGGTGTCCTCGGCGCTGTCGTATCTGAATACGGGCAACGACAACGAAAACAAGGAATGGCTCGATCTGAGCGCGTTGATTGCGACCGTGTGCGACGAGTACGAGGAAGCCGGCGCGGCGATCCGCTATGACGGCCCGCGCCAGATCCGCTACTTCTGCCGCCCCGACGGCATGCAGCGCGTGATGGCGAATCTGATCGACAACGCCTTGCGATTCGGCGAGACCGTGGTGGTCGTGGCCTCGGTGCGCGACGACACGATTCTCATCGACGTCAGCGACGACGGTCCGGGCATTCCCGAAACGCGGCTGCGCGACGTGCTCGAACCGTTCGTGCGTCTCGATCCGTCGCGCGGCAGCCAGCCGGGCAGCGTCGGGCTCGGACTCGCGATCGTGCGCGACATCGTGCGCGCGCATGACGGCCATCTCACGCTCTTCAACCGCCGCCCTTCCGGCCTGACCGCGCGCGTCCAGCTCAGGCATGCCGTGGAGTTTTGAGGGTCGCGTGCGTCGATGCTCGCGCGTCGGCGCGACGACCGCTGTCGATCCCCTGTTCTCAACCCTGCGTCGACGAGCCAGCGAAGTGGATACGAAACTCGTTCATCTGGTGTTGCATCCCGCCAGCCATGAAGCGGCGCTCGCGTTTCTCTACGATGCGCGGCGCGCGGCGCGAACGATCCGGCTGGACGGCGGAACGGGATTGACGCCCGCGCCTCAAAGGCCGCCCCGTGACGGCGAAGCGCCGTCGACCGCGCTGCAATTCGCGCTGCCGGCGAGCCAGGCGGTATGGCCGGTGCTCGGCGCGGGGCTGTGCGGCTGGCTTCACGGACATGCGAGCCGCAAGGTCAGTCTGCGGGACGGCGAAGCCGAAGGTTTCGCTCATGCACCGAACGACGTCGAGGCATTGCTTAGGCATCTTGACGATCTGGGATCATTCGCCTTGCGTCACGAGTGATGGATCACGTTGCGGATTGAACACGCTCAGCCTGCTGCACCGATGCCGCGTCCGCGGCCGCGCGCAGCGCCAGCAAATAGCTCTGCGAGCCGAATCCGCCAATCTGGCCCGTCACGATTTCCGCGAACACGGATCGATGCCTGAACGCCTCGCGCGCGTGAATGTTCGACATGTGCAGTTCGACCACGGGACAGGTCAGGATCGCGAGCGCATCGCGAATGCCGTAGCTGTAATGCGCCCACGCTCCCGCATTGATCAGCACCGCATCGACACTGTCTTCGAAAGCGCGATGAATGCGCTCGCACATCGCGCCTTCGCTATTGGTCTGGAACGACTCCACGCGTACCTCCAGTTCGCGCGCGAGCGCCTGCAATTGCGCGTCGATCTGTTCGAGCGTGATGGTTCCGTATTGGCGCGGATCGCGCTTGCCGAACATGTTGTGATTAATGCCGTGCAACATCAGAATCGTCGTCACTTCGTCTCCTTGTTCGCGCTCAATCGAGCGGCACCGTCAGCCGGTCGATGACCGCCTGCGTCTCCGGGCGCACGCCGCGCCACCATGCAAATGCTTCGGCGGCCTGCTCCACCAGCATACCCACACCATCGGCCACACCCGCCACGCCCGCATTGCGCGCGAGCCGCAGAAACGGCGTCAGTCGCTTGCCATAAGCCAGCTCATAAGCCGTGCCACGCGGACTGAAAACGCCCGGCGGCACCGGCGGCAGATCGCCGGTCAGGCTCGCGGAAGTCGCGTTGATCACCAGATCGAAACGCCCCCTGCGTTCGAGTTCGCCGTAGGCGCAGGCGCTGATCCGGCCGTGTGCGGCCAGTTGCGCCGCCAACGCCCGCGCCTTCTCGACATGACGATTCGCGATCACCAGTTCAACGGGCCGCGCGCCCAGAAACGGCAGCAACGCACCGCGCGCCGCGCCGCCCGCGCCGAGCAGCAACACCCGCTTCCCGGCGAGCGGCGTGCGCAGATTCACCTCGATATCGCGCAGCAAACCGATCCCATCGAAGTTCTCCGCGATAATCCTGCCGTCTTCGAACTTGAATGCGTTCGCCGCGCCCGCGAGCGTCGCGCGTTCGCTGCGCGCGTCGGCCATTTCGAATGCGGCGAGCTTGAACGGCGCGGTGATATTCAACCCTTTGCCACCCGCCGCGATGAATTCGCGCACCGTCGCTGCAAACGCGCCTGCCGGTTCGCGCGGCGCTTCGATCGCGGTGTAGTGCATCGCCTGCTGCGTCGCTTCGGCAAACAGGCCGTGAATCAGCGGCGATTTCGTATGGCCGACCGGATGGCCAATGACTGCATATGCATCCTTCATTGCGGCCTCACTGTTCGAACAGCACGCCATCGGTTTGCATCGCATCGATCTCGGCGGGCGTGAAGCCGAGCGATTGCGCGATTTCCGCATTGTGCTGACCCAGATCGGGCGCGACTTCGCAGATCGTCGTATCGCACGCGGAAAAACGAAACGGCAGATTGGGCAGACGCAGCGTGCCGTAACGCGGATGCTCCTGTTCGACGATCATGCCGCGCGCCTGAATCTGCGGATCGGCGATCACTTCGTCGATGCGTTGCACCTTCGCGCAAGGCACATCGATGCCATCGAGCAGAGCGAGAATCTGCGCCACCGTGCGCGCCGCCACCCACGGTTCGACCACGGCGAGAATATCGAGCCGATGCGTGTTGCGCCCCACACTGTCGTGAAAGCGCGCGTCGGCGCCAAAGCCGCGCGGGCCGCCGCTCGCTTCGATCAGCGCGGCGAAACGCTTCCACGCGTCGTCCACCTGGGCCGCGATCACGAGATCGCCGTCGGTCGCGCGAAACACGCCGTAGAGCGTCGAGCCCGGCATATCGTGGCCGGTCTGTTCGGGCAGCACATCCGCGAGCGTATAGCACTGAACCGCGTACTCGTGCATCGACACCAGCGTGTCGTACAGCGCCATGTCGATATGCTGGCCGCGACCGCTCTTTACGCGGCCGAGCAGCGCCGCATTGATCGCCGCCACCGCATGAATGCCCGTGTACATGTCGCCGAGCGAGATGCGCAGCAAGGGCGGGCGCTCGCCCGGCGTGCCGACCATCTGCATGATGCCGCTCTTCGCTTCGGCGATCAGGCCGAAACCGGCGCGATGCGCGTCCGGTCCCGTGTGGCCGTAAGCCGAAATCGAGCAGTAAACAAGGCCTGGATTGCGTGCCGACAGCGCCTCATAGCCGAGCCCGAGCTTGTCGAGCGCGCCGGGACGATAGTTCTCCACGAACACGTCCGCCGAATCGCAGAGACGCTCCATGAAGGCCTTGCCGCGCGGGTCTTTCATATTGACGCTGACGCCGCGCTTGCCCATGTTGAGCTGCAGAAAATAGCCGCTGCTGCGCGCGTCGAGCACGGTCGCATGCTGACGTCCGGCGTCGCCGCCGCCGGGGCGCTCGACCTTGATCACTTCCGCGCCGAGCGCCGCGAGGCAGCGCCCCACATACGGACCCGCGAGAAAGTGGCTGTAATCGACAACGCGAATTCCTTCGAGTGGACGCGCCTGTTTCATCGCGCACCTCGGGGACGGCGTGGCACCATCAGGCGATGCTCGCCGCGCTGCACGACGTCGCCGTGCTGGTTGACGAGTTCCGAAGGCAGCACGACGATGCCCCAATCGGGACGGCTTCGGCTAGGCCGCATCGAGCCGACGCGAAACTTCACGTGCAGCACGTCGTTCACCTTGATCGGCAAAACGAAGTCCCAGCTCCACCCCAGCGACATGCCCGGCAGAAAACGATAATCGCTCTGCGTTTTCAGGCCGTCGGCGATCGACAGACCGAACAGCCCATGCGCGACGAGACAACCGAAATGGCTGGCGTTCGCGTAGTCTTCATCGACATGCACCGGCGTGTGATCGCCCGTGAGATCGGCGTAGGCGAGAATGCGCTCTTTTGTGACGACGTAAGTCGGGCTCACGCATTCGTCGCCTTCGCGCGCGTCGTCCCAGGTTTTTTCGATGATGCTCATGTCATGCCTCCGCGCGCGGATCGATGGCGAGCGCCTGCGCGACACAGCGCGCGGGCTTCGCCTGAATGAATTCGATGGCGAGACCATCGGGCAGACGCAGCCAGTTCGCGCCTTGCGGCATCGGCTGCACGTCGTAACGGCGCGCCGCCGCGAGCGCCGCGTCGACGTCCTCGCACATGATGCCGAGATGACCGAGCCGCCCTTCCGGGCCCGCGAAATCCGCCATCTGGATGAACTGCATGCCGCCGAGCGTCCAGAACTGGCGCGGCGCGTCGAGCGTGCCGTCGACCTCGCGCATCGTCATGCCGAACACGTCCTCGAAGAAGCGGATATGCCAGTGGATGTCGCGCACGAAAAGGGCGACGTGCTCCAGATAGGCTTTCGGCGCGCTCATGCCCGCGCCTGCGCTTGCCGCCGGTCGGCCATCGCGCGCTCCACGCCCTTGATGCAGGCGACGAGCGTCGCGTTGACGGGCGTCGGCACGCCATGACGCGCGCCCCAGCGCACGACCGAGCCGTTGATGAAGTCGATCTCGGTCACCGAGCCTTTTTCGAGGCTCTGCAGCATCGAGGTCTTGAACGCGGCGGGCAGACCGTCGGCCGCCAGCGTCCACGCCTGTTCCGGTTCGGTCATCGAGAGCGTGACGCCCGCGGCCTGCGCCGCCGCGATCGCTTCGGCCACCGCCGCCAGCGACGCGGCCTTGAGCAGCGGCTCGTCGTAAAGCTGGCCGTAGGTGAGCGACGTGAGGCCCGTGAGCGCGCCCGTGGCCACGTTCACGAGCAGCTTGTCCCACATGGCGCCGACGATGTTGTCACTGACCTGCGTGGCGAGACCCGCCTGATCGAACGCTGCGGCGATGCGTTGCACGCGCGCTGTCACGCGTCCATCCAGTTCGCCGATCACCGTGTGCTTGCCCACGACGCCCGACTCGATATGGCCCGCGCCGCGCAGCACGCCGCCCACATAGGTCTTGCCCGCGAGCACGCGTTCGCGGCCCACGGCATCGGCCAGAATGTCTTCGTGACCGAGGCCGTTCTGCAGCGACAGCACGACGCTTTCCGGCCCGACGAGCGTCAGCGCGCCGCGAATCGCCGCGTCGGTATGAAACGATTTGACGAGCACGATGACGACTTCGGCCACGCCCACCTCCGCGGCCTGCGTGGTCGCGCGCACGGCGACCTGGCGCGAGCCGCGCGCGTCGTCGACGCGCAATCCGTGCGTGCGCATCGCCTCGACATGCGCGGGCGAACGGTCGATCAACCAGGTCTCGTGGCCGCCTTCGGTCAGCGTGGCGCCGATCGCGCAGCCCAGCGCGCCGGCTCCCAGAATGGCAATTTTCAAGAGCGTCTCCTTAACGTGTGACGCCACGATAAGAGCCGCCGGTCAATGTCGCAATGCAATGGCTACAATGTCGTCATTGCCTCACGCAATAATGGTGCATCGTGACGACCCCGACCGAACTCCCCGACCTCAAGCTGCTGCAACTGTTCGACCTGCTCTACGACACGCGCAGCGTCACGCGCGTGGCCGAGCAACTCGGTCAGAGCCAGCCCACCGTCAGCATCTGGCTCGCGCGGTTGCGCGAGCATCTGCACGATCCGCTCTTTATCCGCACGCCGGCCGGCATGGCGCCCACGCCACAGGCGGACGCGCTGATCGGTCCGTGCCGCGAAATCCTCGAATCGTTACGGCGCTTTTCGGCTTGGGAAATCGCCTTCGATCCGGCCACGGCGCAGCGGCGCTTTCGCATCTGCATGACCGATGCGAGCCACGTCACGCTGCTGCCGCGTCTGCTCGCGCATGTGCGCGCGCAGGCGCCGGGCGTGCGGCTGGAAGCCGCCCGCATCGACGGCAATACGGAGCGCGCGCTGGAATCGGGCGAAGCCGATCTCGCGATTGGTTACGTGCCGTGGCTGAGCGGCGGCATTTATCAGCAGCAGCTTTACGAGCAGGATTGGGTCTGCCTCGCGAATCGCCATCATCCGCGCATTCGCAAGCGGCTCAGCGTGAAGGCGTATCGCAGCGAAGGACACGTGGCGATCACCGCGGGAACGGGCACGGCGCTGCTCGAACAGGCGCTCGTGCGCGAGCGCATCGAACGGCAGATTGCGCTCGAATTGCCGGGGTTTCTAGGGCTGGGCGCAATCGTGCAAACCACGGATCTGATCACAACGCTGCCGCGTCATATCGGCGAGACGCTGGCGCAGGCGAGCGATCTCGCGGTGCATGCGTGTCCGATTCCCGTCGACGGATTCGCCGTGCGGCAGCATTGGCACGCGCGCTACCATCACGAGGCGGGCAACCGCTGGCTGCGTTCGGTCGTCGCCCGGCTGTTTGGCGCGGCGGGAAGTCAACTCGAAGGCTGAAGTTCGCGCGTTCGTCCTGCCGGTTCAGCCCGCGCGCGCTTGCACCTGACTCGCCCGCGCAAATTCCACGAAGCGCTCGGCCGCCGGATTGTGCATCGTCGCCGGATGTGCGAGATGCAGCGGCGCGCTGAGTCCATGCGCGCGGCTCAGCGGGCAAAACACCACATTACCGTGGTCGTAGTGGCGCATCGACGCCGGCACCAGCGTCACGCCCAGCCCCGCCGCGACCATGTGGATGCCCGTGAGCATGCGCGGCACTTCGCGCGCGACGTGCGGGAGAAAACCCGCGCGCTTGCAGGCGGCGAGAAAATCCGCGTACATGCCCGGCGCGCCGGGCCGCCGCACGAGGATGAAATCTTCGCCCGCGAGCGCTTCGAGCGGCAGCGCGGGCGGTTCGCCATCACCGCCACCATCACCGTCGCCGTCCCGGTCGCGCCCGAGCAGCGCATGCCCGAGCGGCAAGACCACCACCATCGGTTCGTCGAGCAGTTGCACGAACGACAGATCGGCGGGCGTTTCCACGGGCTTGCGCAAAAAGGCCACGTCGACTTGCCGCGCGAGCAGACGCTCGATCAGCTCGGCGGCGTTGAGTTCGGCGAGTTCGATTTCGATGCCGGGCTGCGCGGCCCCGAACGCGCGAATGATCTGCGTCGTGAGCGGATGAAAACCCGCCGAACTCGTCAAGCCGATCGAGATCGTCCCCAGCTCGCCGCGCGCGATACGACGCGCGTGCGAGACGCCCTGCTGCAAGCGCTCCAGCACGAGCGTGGCGGTCTGCGCGAACGCCTCGCCGGCGGGCGTGAGTTCGACGCCGCGCGGCATCCGCACGAACAGCTCGCATCCCACTTCTTCCTCCAGCAGCCGGATTTGCTGCGAAAGCGGCGGCTGCTGCATCGCCAGCCGCTCGGCGGCGCGCGTGAACTGCCGCTCTTCGGCGACGGCGAGGAAATACCGCAAATGGCGTAGCTCCATCGTTTCCGGGTTCCTGGATCGGTTGCGCGGCTCCCATATTTTCAACGTATGGGAGGGTCATCGAATCGATATTTTACATCTATCGCGTGCAACCCTACGATGCGTGGACTTCGCCCGACCGCCGTTGCGGCGCGGCGAAGCGCAGCACAAAACGACGCAAAAACGACAATCGGAGACCACCATGAAAAAGCACACCGCCGCGGCAGCCATTCTTATTTCGAGCTGGAGCGCGGCCCACGCGCAAGGCGAAATCGACGAGGCGCTGCAACTGGCGACCGGCGGCGCGGGCGCGAGCACGGGCTCGGTCACGCTGTACGGCGTGATCGACGCGAACGTCGAGTTCCTCTCGCATGCGAGCGCCACGGGCGGCTCGCTGGTGCGCGAAAACTCGGGCGGCATTCACAACTCGCGCTTCGGCGTGCGCGGCAGCGAACCGCTCGGCGGCGGCAACAGCGCATGGTTCGTGCTGGAGTCGGGCTTCAACAGCAACGACGGCACCCAGGCAACGGCGGGCACGCTGTTCAACCGCACGGCCGCCGTCGGTCTGTCGAACGAGCGCTTCGGCTCGCTGTCGTTCGGCCTGCAATACACGGCGATGTACGACATTCTGTTGCGCTACGATCCGATGTCGTTCGCGCAGCAGTACACGTGGTTCCCGACGACCGGCTCGTCCGACGACTTCGCCTTCCGCGCGCGCAACAGCAATTCGGTCAAGTACGTGGGACGCCTCGCCGGTTTGACGGCGATCGCCGACTACAGCTTCGGCGGCGACGCCGACTCGTTCCAGAGCAGCGCGGCGTACGGCGGCGGGCTCGATTACGATGGCGGCAGCTTCGGCGTCGCCATCGCCTACGACTACCGCAACGGGGCGATCAATTCGAGCGGCAAGTGGACGAAATCGCGCAACTACAGCGTATCGGCGCGCCAGAGCCTCGGCGCGCTCGAACTGCTCGGCGGCTACGAACACTATCTGTACAACCCGACGAAGAGCGCATCGGAATCGCAGGCGCTGCTGTTCGCGGGGGCGCGTTATCCGGTGATGCGTCATCTGAAGTTGACGGCCGCGTACTACTACGACCTCAACAAGACGCCCGGCGCATCGAATACGTGGATGGGCGTGCTGAGCACGCAATACGATCTGTCGAAGCGCACGTCGCTTTACGCGACCGTGGCCTACGCCCAGGCGACGCGTTACGCGAACGGCACGAGCAGCACATACACGCCCGTCGGCACGACCGACAGCACGGCCTACGGGCCGAACCAGACCGGCGTGACGCTCGGCATGTTTCATCGCTTTTGAGCGCCGACGTCGATACACCGATACACCGATACACCGACGCCTCGCACGCATCCGTTTGATGGAGTGGTACGCATGACACGCAATCCCGAAGGGCCGCCGTCGCGCGCGGCGAACGCACAATCGCCGGTCAGGCGCACGGCGTTCGCGCGCAGGGCATCGCTGACTGCATCGGCCATCGCCATGACGCTCGCGTGCATCGGCGCGCCCGCGCACGCCGCGCCCGGCGATGCCGCGCACGTCTACTCGCCGCATCTGCGTCCGGTCTCGCACATTTCGGATACGCGCATGCGCATCGACACGCCTGGCGGTCCCGCCGAATTCGCGCTCTACGTCTCGCGCGACTGGGACCGCCCGCAGCCCGCCGTGACGCGCGCGATCATCGTGATTCACGGCAAGCTGCGCAACGCCGATACCTATTTCCACAGCGCCGAAACCGCGCGCGACGCCGCCGCTGCCGAGGGTGCGAACACGGACGCGGACACGGGTGTGGACTCGGGTGTGGACACATCGGGCACGCTCCTGATCGCGCCGCAATTCCTCGCGACGCTCGACTTCGCGGGCCGCGACGAACCCGCCGATCTGCTGCGCTGGGACGCCAACGGCTGGATGGCCGGCGACGCCGCCGTCGCGCCGCAAGCCGTGAGTTCGTACGCGGTGCTCGACGCGATCGTCGCACGGCTCGCCGACCGCACGCGCTTTCCCAATCTGCGCCATGTGATCTTCGCGGGCCACTCGGGCGGCGGCCAGGTCGTGCAGCGCTACGCCGTCGCGGCGCGCGATCTCGGCGCACTCGCGCAGGCCGGCATCGACGTGCGCTATGTGGTGTCGAGCCCGTCGTCGTATGCGTATTTCGACGCCGAACGCCCCGTGCCCGTCGACGCCCAGGCGTGCCCCGACTTCGACACCTGGAAATACGGCATGCAGCAACGCCCCGCCTATCTCGCCGACCGCACGCCCGCGCAACTCGAAGCCGCCTACGCGCGGCGTCGCGTGACCTATCTGGTCGGCGGCAACGACGACGATCCGCAACAGAAGGCGCTCGACCGCAGTTGTCCCGCGGAGGCGCAAGGCCCGCAGCGCGTCGCGCGCGCGCAGGCGTACTTCCGTTATCTGCAGGCGCGCCATCCGCAAGGCCTCGATCAGACGCTGCACGTGGTGCCGGGCGTCGGTCACAACGGCGCGCGCATGCTGACATCCGCGTGCGCGCTCGCCGCGATGTTCGACACGGCGGGGTGCGCGCCATGACCATGAGCCCGAACCCGTCGTCGCTCTCTCCCGCGATGGTCCGTCGCGCGATCTTCTCCTCGGTGCTCGGCAACGGGCTCGAATGGTTCGACTTTCTGATCTACGCGTACTTTTCGAAGATCATCGCGCAGGTCTTTTTCCCGGCGGGCAGCGGCTTTCTTTCGCTGATGCTCACGCTCGCCACCTTCGCGATCGGCTTCGTGGTGCGGCCGTTCGGCGGCATTCTGCTCGGGCTCTACGCGGACCGCATGGGCCGCAGCCGCGCGCTCTCGCTCATCATCATGTCGATGGCGGCCAGCACGCTGTTGATGGGCCTCACGCCCGGCTACGCGCACATCGGCCTCGCCGCGCCCGCGCTGATCGTGTTCGCGCGGCTGCTGCAAGGGCTGTCGGTGGGCGGCCAGTTCGCGACCGCTTCGGCGATGCTCGTCGAGTACGCGCCGCCAGGCCGCAAGATGTTCTACGGCAGCTTCAACATGACGGCGCAGTCGTTCGCGCTGCTGCTCTCGTCGGGCACCGGCTATCTGCTGACGACGCAGCTCACGCACGCGCAACTCGTCGCGTGGGGCTGGCGCGTGCCGTTTCTCTGCGGCGCGCTCGCGGGCCCGATCGGCTTCTATATCCGCCATCGCGTGGCCGAATCGCCGGAATTCGTCGAACTGCGCGCGCACGAAGGCAAGCCGCCGCGCGTTTCGCTGCGCCAGTTCTTCCGCGACAACGGCCGCGCCGCGCTCTGCGCGATGGGCGTGATCGCCGTGGGCGCCGCGACCAACTACGTGTGGCACTCGTACATGGCGGTCTACGTCGAGCGCCAGTTGCACCTGCCGCTCGCGGTCGCGCTGCGCGGCGCGTTCTTCTGCGGCGTGCTGAACCTGTTCCTGTTTCCGCTCGCGGGCCGCCTGATGGACCGCTACGGCGCGTACCGGCTGTTCTATCCGGTGACGATCGCGTGGATGGCCTGCGCGTATCCGCTGTTCGTCTACGTGGTCGCCGCGCCTTCGGCCGAACGGCTGTTCGTCGCGCAGGTGATCGCCACGGTCTTTCTCGCGGCGATGTCGGCGGGCCATCCCGGCATGCTCGCGACGCTCTTTCCGGTGCGCAGCCGCTCGTCGGGCGTCGCGCTCTCGTACAACGTCGCGGTGACGCTGTTCGGCGGACTCGCGCCGTTCACGATCACCGGATTCACGCGCCTCACGGGTTCGAGCCTCACGCCCGCGTTCTATCTGATTTTCGCGGGGCTGTTCTCGCTCGTGCTGGTGGCCGCGACGCGACGCGGCCACCGCGACGCCGACGACCGCCGCCTCGCCTCGCCACGGAGCCCCGCAGCATGACCTCGTCGACCACGCCTCATCGTCACGCCGACGACCGCGCCCAAAACAGCGCCCAGGACAGCGTCCACGACAGCGCCCAGGACAGCGTCCACGACGAACGCGCGCCCAACGAACGGCCCGTCGCCGCAGTCGCGCCGCAGCGATTCGCCATCGATACCGCGCGCGGACGCGGCACGGTTCCGCTCTACACGTCGAGCGGCTGGAACGCGCCGCGCAACGACGCCACGCGCGCCGTGATCCTGCTGCACGGCCGCCTGCGCAACGCCGACGCCTACTTTGCGCTCGCGCAACGCGCGCGCGACGGCGCCCACGCCGCGGGCAATCGCGCCGCGCAGGACACGCTGCTGCTCGTCCCGCAGTTTCTCGCCGACGCCGACATCGACGCGCATCGCCTGCCGCCCTCCACGCTGCGCTGGGACTGGACCAACTGGATGGGCGGCGACGACGCGCACGGTCCCGCGCCGCTCAGTTCCTTCGATGTCGTCGATGCGCTGCTGGCCGCGCTCGCCGACACGGTGCGCTTTCCGGTGCTGCGCGAAGTCGTGATCGCCGGGCATTCGGGCGGCGCGCAGGTCGTGCAGCGTTACGCGGTGCTCGCGGCCGGCGAAGCGGCGCTCGCCGCGCGCGGCGTGGCGCTGCGTTATGTGATCGCGAATCCGTCGTCGTATGTGTATTTCGATGCGCAGCGCCCCGATGGCGCGGGCGGATTCGCGCCGTTCGACGCGGCGCGCTGTCCTGGTTTCAATCGCTGGAAATACGGGCTCGACGCGTTGCCGCCGTACGCGCGCGCGATGCAGACAAACAACACGGCGACGCTCGATCCGCGCGCGCTCGAAGCGCAGTACGCGCGCCGTCATGTGATCTTGCTGCTCGGCGAACGCGATTGCGATCCCGCGCATCCGGCGCTCGACCGCTCGTGCGAAGCGATGACGCAAGGCGCACATCGTCTCGCGCGCGGCCGCGCCTGGGCGCAGTACATGCGCGCGCGGCATCCGCACGCGAGTACGCATACCACGCACGAAATCGCGGGAGCGGGTCACGACGCCGACGCGATTTTCGGTTCGCCCGCGGGACGCGAGGCGCTGTTCGGGTGAGTGTGTGTTCGGGTGGTGCGAGGTTTATCGCGGGTTATCGAAGCTTGTCGCCGCTCATCGCGGACGCGCGTTTCGCGATATTCCCGCATGGTGCATTCGTGAGACTTGAAGCCCCCACGATACGCAACGCCCCGCAAATCGCGCGATAATTCCCCTCCCACCGCGCACATTCAGCGGGACGAACACGCCCGGCACCGCTCGTCCCGACCTTCGCCCGACCATGAAACCGCATCATCGCGCCATTGCCACGGCGCTGTTCGCCGCCGCGCTGTTCGGCGCCGCCACGCCGCTCGCCAAGGCGCTGCTCGGCGCCATGCCGCCGTTCATGGTGGCGGGCCTCTTCTATCTCGGCAGCGGCGCGGGTCTCGCCGTTGCGATGCTGGTGCGCCGCTTGAGTCGACTGAGCCGGACCGCCGACGCCCCGCCCGACCACGCCCCGCTGCGCCTCGCCGAACTGCCGTGGCTCGCGGGCGCAATCGCCGCGGGCGGCGTCGCCGGGCCCGCGTTGCTGATGCTCGGGCTCGTCAGCACGCCTGCCGCCACGAGTTCGCTGCTGCTCAATCTCGAAGGCGTGCTCACGGCGTTGATCGCCTGGCTGTGCTTTCGCGAAAATTTCGATACGCCGATCGCGCTCGGCATGGCCGCCATCGTCGCGGGCGGCGTGCTGCTGTCGTGGACCGGATCGGGCGCGCATGCAGCGGGTTCGCCGGGCGTCGCGCCCGGCGCGCTGTTCGTGGCGGCGGCCTGCCTGTGCTGGGCCATCGACAACAATCTGACGCGCAAGGTCTCCGCCAACGACGCCATGACGATCGCGTGCATCAAGGGCCTCGTGGCGGGTCCGGTGAATCTGGGCGTAGCGTTCTGGCTCGGCGCGCACTGGCTCGACGCCGCGCGCGTCGCGGGCGCGATGGCCGTGGGTTTCGCGGGCTACGGCGTGAGTCTCGTGCTGTTCGTGGTGGCGCTGCGCGATCTCGGCTCGGCGCGCACCGGCGCGTATTTTTCGGTGGCGCCGCTGTTCGGCGTCGCGCTCTCGCTGGGCATCTGGCCCGAGCGCCCCGCCGTCACGTTCTGGCTCGCGCTCGCGCTGATGGCGTTCGGCGTCTGGCTGCACGTGCGCGAGCGCCACGAGCACGAACACACGCACGACATGCTCGATCACACGCATCGGCATCGTCACGACGCGCATCATCAGCACGATCACGATTTCGACTGGGACGGCACCGAGCCGCATACGCACGCGCACCGGCATCTGCCGCTCACGCATACGCACGCGCATTTCCCCGACGTGCATCACCGGCATTCGCATTGAGCGCAGGCGCGTGAAATCGCGCGCAAACAGCCAGCGTGGGAGATTGAGATTCAGCGCGAAGCGGCGGCTTCGAAGGTGGATGGACTTGCAGGCGACTCGTCCGACGTATCAAAGCCCCAATCGCCGTATTCGAGCCAGTCGTCGCCGAGCAATTCGACGGGATGCTGGGTGCGGCTGGAGCCGTTGCCGCAACTGAGCGACGCGGCGGGGCAATAGCGGTCGCAACCCCAGCAGACACGCTCGGGATGCGAGGGATGCAGCGGAAATTTCCTGGCCATGACAGTGCGTGAAACAATCCAGACGATATAAAAATCAATATAGTCCGCCTGCAAAAGCACTCCAGAGACGCATTGCCGCAGTACGCTCTCGCCGATTCCACCCTGAATAACAAGTTCAAAAACGACGTGTGGAACATAACCGCGCCACGCGCGCCCGATTCGGCGGTGCGGGACGGGACTGGCAGTTAGTTGCACTTTGACGCGACGATCACTTTCCCGCCCAGACCACGTCGCCATCGACCGAATAGATCCGGCAGCCTTCGTGGCCGTTGCCGCATCGCACCAGCGCCTCGCTGATCGCATCGACGCCCGACGCCGCGCCCCATGCGCCGTCCGGCGCAATCGCGAACGCACGCGGACGGACCGTCGCCAGATACTGCTCATACGCGCGCCGCCCGGGCGGCTGCAAAAACGGCACCGCATTCACGTTCTGCAACGCGGCGAACTGCGTGCGCGGCGGCGCATCCGGCTGGCGCGGCCAGACCACGGTCTTGTCGATCGCATAGATCTGACAGTACTGCGAGGTCTGCCAGCAGCGCGCGAGAGCCGTGCGCGCCGGATCGAAACCGCCCGACGCCCAGATCGCATCCGTGCTGCCGATCGCCAGCGCACGCGGCAGCGGCGCCGCCAGAAACCCCGCATAGATCTTCGCCTTCTGCTGCGCGCTCAGGAACGGCACGGCCGCCAGGTCGTCGAGCGAGGCGTAACCGCTCGGCCGCGGCGCCGCGCGCGGCAAATATTCAGGGGCGACTTCGCGGCCCGGCAGACCGATGCCCGCGAGAAACGCATCGGCTTTTTCGACCCACAGCGGCAGGCCCGCGCCCGAGGCCGTCATCGCGTGCGCGTCTTTCTGGAACGCACCGTAATCGACGAGTTCGGCGTGCGCGCCCGCCGCCGTGTAGCGGCTGAACATGCCGTGCCACGTCGCGCTCGAAAAGATCTGATCGTTGTCGCCGTAAAACCAGATCGACGGCAGCCGCGTGCGCGCGCCGAGTTCGGCGGCACTCGCGATCAGGCTCGCGTCCGGCTGGCTGCAATCGCTCTCCTTCACGCCGCCCGCGAAATTGAGCAACCCTTTCACGTCAGGCGGATTCGCCGCGCCGAACACCAGCGTGTTCCAGCCGCCCATGCTCTTGCCCGCGACGACGATGCGCGTGGCGTCCACGCCCGGCAGCGTCTTCACGACGTCGAGCACCTTGCGGATATCGCTCGCGGCATCCGCGCCGATGGCGAGCACATTGCAGCCGTGCGGCGTCATATGGCCGCCCGATTGCGCGAAGCCGCGCATCATCGGCATGGCGACGGCGTAGCCGCGCGACAGGAAGTACCACGGGATGAACTGATCGGCGACGCGCGGCGCATTCGGCGGATCGTCGGACGCGCCGTGATTGACGAGCGCGAGCGGAAACGGGCCGCCCTGCGCGGGCATATACACGGTCACTTCGAGATTGACGCGCGGCGAGGCCTGCACGGGCACGCGCAGGATCTTTTCATTGAGCGGCGCGGCGGGCTCGACGTCCGGGTCGTAGGTCGGCAACGCGGCGTGCGCCAGCGTCGCAAGACAAACGAAAGCCATCAGAACGAGGGAAACCGTAAGTTTCAGGCGTGACGTCATTGCGGGTTGATTTTGGGAACGGGCTACGCGCGGCGCTGCTGGACGCATCGCGTTCATCCTCGCCATCCTTCAGCCCGCGCGCCGCTACGCCGTGCTCTACGGCACGTTCGCGGAAAACTTGAGCGCGTGAAGCGAATCGCTTGAACGACGCCAGGACAGTGCCAGGTTACAAGGACATAACAAGCGCATCGATCATCCAATTTACTTCGGCATCCAGATTAATATCCAATCCACCCAATCTTCGCTGATACGGATGGGCGAGCGCATCGAACGTAGCGTTAGGTGCGTTTATTCAAGCTCATTCACTTCGTTAGTTGCATTAACAACTTTATCTGCGTTGCGATGCCGACTACGCTGGCGGCGAGCGCACCGAACCGCTAACATCGTCGCCTTTTCGTATTTCCGCGCTCGCGCATTCGCCCGATGAAGGCCCCGCTTCTAACCGCCCTCGCCCTCGCTTCGGGCAACACCGTGACGTGGCTGCTCGGCCTGCGCGTCGTCGGCGCGATCGACTGGCTGCCCGACTGGTATCGGCTGCATCATTGGGGCGACACGACCGTGATCGTGCTCGCCACGTTCTCGCTCTATCTGATGAGCCGCGCGCCGCTCAAGGCCTATGCCGTGCATTGCCTCTCGCTGTTTCTACTGTGGGAAATTCCGACCGTGCTCTATGGCGTCGAACGACTCGCCGGGCCGCCGATGCCCGACGCCGTGCACGCGCAGATTGCGCCGTTCATCGCGGGCAGCCTGATTCTGTTGACGGCCGCCTCGACCGTCGCGGCGGCCACGTATGTTGCGCCGCGCCGTAAAACCCGGCGCAAGCGCTAACGCGTTTCGCGGCATACTGGCACCTCCATCCGCCCGAGGATCGCACGCGATGACCACCACGCCGACGAATCCCTCCGCCCGCATCGACGAACTGATCGCCGGCATCGACGACTGGCGCGGCGCCACGCTCGCCGCCGTGCGCGCGTGCATGCGCGGCGCCGACGCCGCCATCGTCGAAGAATGGAAATGGATGGGCAGCCCGACCTGGTCGTGCGACGGACTCATCGCCGTCGCGAACGCGCACAAGGGCAAGGTCAAGGTGACGTTCGCGCACGGCGCGGGCCTCGCCGATCCGGACGGGCTGTTCAATGCGGGACTCGAAGGCAACGCGCGGCGCGCCATCGACTATGCCGAAGGCGACAAGGTCGACGCCCGCGCGCTCAAGCGGCTCGTGCGCGCCGCCATCGAATACAACCGCGCGCATTTGAAGAAGAACGCGAAGACAAAGGGCGCGTAACGCCGTGCCAGTGACGGCACGCGACTACGCTCGAAAACGTTCGCGCACCGTTCAAACCAGCGCCTTGCCCGCCTCCACATCCGCCAGCCGATCGACCGGCACGCGATGCCGACGCGCCGTGAGATCGGCGACGATCGACAGCGCGATCTCGGGCGGCGTGCTGCCGCCGAGATACAAACCGACCGGCGCACGCAGCGTGTCGAGCGCCGCTTGCGTCACGCCGAACAGTTGCAGGCGCTCGCGGCGCGCCGCGCTGTTGCGCCGCGAACCGATCGCGCCGACGTAGAACGCGGGCGTCATCAACGCTTCCATCAGCGCGAGGTCGTCGAGCTTGGGATCGTGCGTGAGCGCGATCACGGCCATGCGCGCGTCGGGGCGCATCGCGAGCACGGTGTCGTCGGGCATCGTGCGCACGCGCGCGACGCCGGCCACGCGCCAGTCGTCGAGATACGATTCGCGCGGATCGCAGACCGTCACCGCATAGCCGAGCGGCAGCGCCATCGTCGCCACGTACTCGCTCAACTGGCCCGCCCCGATCAGCAACAGGCGCCACGACGGCCCGTGCATCGTGGTCAGGCGCTCGCCGTCGAAGCTGAATGCGTCCGCTTGTGTACTTGACTGCACGCGCACGAGCGTCACCGCGCCGCTGCGCATGTCGAGCGTGCGGCGCATCAACTGCCCTTCGCGCAACGCCACGAGCAGCGCATCGAGCCGGCTGTGCGCGCCAAGCGTTTCGCACGCGAGGCGCATCGTACCGCCGCAAGGCAAGCCGAAGCGATGCGCTTCGTCGGCGCTCAGTCCATATTCGAGCGTCGATGCACGCGCGCGCGGCGGCCCTTGCGCACGCAGACGCTCGACGAGATCGTCCTCGATGCAGCCGCCCGACACCGAGCCGACGAGGTGGCCGTCGTCGCGCAAAGCCATCAGCGAGCCGAGCGGACGCGGCGACGAACCCCACGTGCGCACCACCGTGTAGAGCCACGCCGTGCGGCCCGCCGCCAGCCAGCGCGCCGCCGTTTCCAGCACTTCGCGATCCGCGTCCTGCATGCTCACGTCTGCCTCCGTCACGGGATACTGCGCGCGTTGACGATCGCGCCGCTCAATGCGTCTGTGCGCGCACGCGCGCCGACGCGCTTTCCAGATCGCGCCACGCGGGTTCGTCCGGCGCATAACGCGCGCGGATATAGCTCGCGAGTTCGGCCATCTGGCGATCGTCGAAACTGTCCTTGAAACCGGGCATGTAACCGAGCCCTTCGGTCGCGGGCTGCTCGATGCCGTTCATCAGCACGTGCAGCAGATTGTCGGGGCTCGCGTGGCTCACGCTCGTGTTCAGGCCCATCAGCGGACGCACGCCGAAATGGCCCACGCCGCCCGAGGCCGCGTGACACACCGCGCACGCCGCTTCGAACATGCGCTGGCCGTTCTGGAAACCGAGCGTGGTGAGCGCATCGGCATTCGCGCCTGAGGCGCGTGCAGCGGCGGCCTGCGCGGCGGCGGCCGCTTCGACCGGCGGCGACAGCGATGCGATGTAATGCGCGATGGCGCGCACGTCCGCTTCCGGCAAATCGGCGAGCCCCGCGACGACGGGCGCCATCGGCCCCGCCGCCACGCCGTGCTCCGGCGAAAAACCCGTGCGCAGATAGGCGAACAGCGCGTCTTCGGTCCACGGCACGGGCGCGCCGCTTTTGCCGACCTTGCTGTTCGTGCCCGCGTGCGCGGCCACGAGCGACGGCGCGTCCCAGCCTTCGGCGCTGCCGCCCGCGAGATAGGCGAAGCCGCCCTTTTCCGCGCCGAGCGCGTTGCGCGGCGTGTGGCACGCGCCGCAATGGCCCGCGCCGTCGACGAGATATTTGCCGCGATTCCAGAGCGCCGAGCGTTGCGGATCGGGCGCGTACTGCGCGTCGTCGTGGAAGAGCCAGTTCCAGCCCGCCACGAGGCGGCGCTGATTCATCGGGAACGGCAGCTTCGTTTCGGGCGCGGCCTGCTTCACGGCCGGTTGCGACATGAGCCACGCGTAGAGCGACATCATGTCGGCGTCGCTCATGCGCGCGAACGACGTGTACGGAAACGCGGGATACAGATGGCGACCGTCGCGCGCAATGCCCTGACGCATCGCACGCGCGAACGCTTCGTAAGTCCACGCGCCGATGCCGGTCTCGCGATCCGGCGTGATGTTGGTCGACCAGACGGTGCCGAACGGCGTCTCCAGCGCGAAGCCGCCCGCGTTGGTCGCGCCGCCGGGCGCCGTGTGGCACACGGCGCAATCGCCCGCGATGGCGATCTGCCGACCGCGTTCGAGCATCGCGGCGCTCCATGCGGAGGCGTCGGCGTTCGCGCCTGCGGGCAAGGGCGCGATCGACGCGGGACCGGGCAGCATCGAGCATGCGAGGCCGATCAGCCCGCCCGCCACGCCGCCGATGCCGCCGCCTGCAAGCCAGCGTTTCCAGCGCGAGGGACGGCGTTGCGCGGCGGGTGCATCGAGCGCCACGGCCGGACCGGCCGCCGCAAACGCGCGGCGCAGCGTGTCGGGATCGAACGGCGGCGCGCGAAAGCGCACGCCCGTGGCGTCGTAGAGCGCATTGGCGATGGCGGCCGCCGCGGGCGCGCTCATCTGATCGATACGATTTTCGTCTTGATCGTTGCGACTTTGAATTAATCCGGATTCCGAATCGATTGACGAATCGAATGGCGAATCGATCAGGTCATGCGAAACCGAAGGCTGATTGCCGGCTGGCGAGCCGGTTTCGTCGTGCGTGGCGCGAGCGAGGCGACGCACGCCGGTTGCGCGCGCGATGGCCTCTTCGATCTGCCATGCGGGCATGCCCGTAAGCGCGGTCTGATCCGGCGTACCCGCGCCTTGACCGGCCACGACGCGCCGCACAGCGATATCGCCGGTTGCACGATTGACATCGAGATCGACGACCCATGCGGACCAGCTTGCCGCCTGTTTCACCGATTTCACTGGTTGCGCCGACGTGCTCTTATCCGCGTAATCGAGTGCAGGCGTTGAAGGCGGTGCGTGATCGTCGGCACGTTCGCCATCGAAGGCAAAGCCGCGCCCGCGCACCCACGGCGAGTCGGGTTGAGCCGCCGCGGCCACTGGCGCGCCCCACGCCGCGCGCTCGCTGACCATGCGAATGACTTCGCGCGCACCGGCGTCGCGGTTCGCGTCGAGATGATCGAGACGCAACGCGACTGCATCGCGTTGCGCGTCGTGCGCGATTTCGTCGATAAACGATTCGCGCGCGAACGCATGCGCCTGCGAGGGAATCGCGCACGCGGGATCGTCCACGGCGATGCTGGCCTGCACATGGCGATACAGCAGCGGCGGCAGCGCCGCGCTTTCCGCATGCACGGCTTCAGCTTCGGCCTGCGCGTCGAGACGCGCGCGGTAATGCCACTTCGTCATCGTGCCATCAGCGGCGAGACGCGCTTCGACGGCCAGTTGCGCATCGGCCTCGCGACCTTGCGCGGGCCACGCGTAATCCGCGCGACGCAGCGTGCCCGATTGCTGCGCGTGCGCGTCCGTGTTCATCGCCGTCAACGCCGCATCGGCGCGCAAGGCCAGCCCTTGCGGATCGTCCTCGCTCATCGCGCTTCGCTTCCCTGCTCGTTTTCTACTTTATCCGCCTGCTGCAGATACAGCGCCGCGCGCTTCACGGCGCGCACGATCTCCAGATGCGTGCCGCAGCGGCACAGATTGAAGCGCAGCGCGTCGCGTATCGCGCCTTCATCGGGCGACGGATTGCGCGCGAGGAGCGCGGTCGCGCTCATGATCATGCCGTTGAGGCAATAGCCGCACTGCGCGGCCTGTTCGTCGATAAACGCCCGCTGCACCGGATGCAGCGCGCCGAGCGTGCCGAGTCCTTCGAGCGTCGTCACTTCACGCTCGCGCGCCGCCGCCACCGGCACCACGCACGAACGCGTCGGCTGGCCGTCGACGAGCACTGTGCACGCGCCGCATTGACCCAGCCCGCAGCCGTACTTCGGGCCGTTGAGTTCGCAGTCGTTGCGCAGGATGTAGAGCAGCGGCGTGTCGGGCGTGACGCCCTCGATGGTGCGCGTCGTGCCGTTCACGCCGAGCGTGAGCGGCCCCGCGAAGGAAGCGGAATGCAACATGAACTGACTCGAATTTAAGGTGAGCACGGGCTGCGTGGCACAGGGCATGACTGGCGACAACCCGCTCCACCGCCCTGCGCGGCGTTCGACGAACGCGCGCACAAGACGTTATAACCCGCCGAAATTCGGCGCGCACGCGTGTGATGCACGTGATCCACGCGATGCACGTTATGCCGTGGCGGCCTCGCTGGCGCTCGGCGTGCGCTTCGCCTGCGGCGCGACGAGCGGCGTGTTGAACACGTCGTACGCGAACACCCACGCCGGGTCTTCGTTCGTGCGCAGCCACGTATTGTTGTGCGAGACGAGTTGCACCTTCGACGCGCGCTCGGCCCGGTTCGCCTCGTACAGCGCGAACGCACCCGCGTAATCGGTCGTGCCCACTTCGTCGAGGCAGCGCGTGAGCATGGCCGCATCCTCGATCGCCATCGCCGCGCCTTGCGCCATATGCGGCTTCATCGGATGGCAGGCATCGCCGAGCAGCACGAGACGGCCACGGCTCCAGAGCGGCAGCGGATCGCGTTCGAGCAGCGGCCACTTGGTGATCGACGGCGACACGTCGATCAGGTTCAGCACATCCGGGTGATACCCGTCGAACGCTTCGCGCATTTCCTCGCGGCTGCTTTCCATCATCGAAACGCCCGTGGGCCATTCGGCTTGCGGCACGCCCGTGACGTAGTAGTACTCGTCGCGCTTCTCGGTCACGTAATAAACCATCATGTGACGGTCTTCCGACCACCACTTCACGCACATGTCGTACGCGCGATTGCCGAGCAGCGACGCGGAAAACACCGCGCGATGCGCGACATAACCCGTATAACGCGGCGGTTCCGCGCCCAGCAGATGCTCGCGGATCTTCGAGTTCACGCCGTCCGCGCCGATCACGATGTCGGCGGTTTCCACGCTGCCGTCGGCGAACGTCAGGCGCACTTCGCTGCCCGTATCCTCCACCGCGCTCAGGCACTTGCCGAACGCGATCGTGCCCGGCGCGACAGCGTCGGTCATCAGCTTGTGGAAGTCGCCGCGATGCACGGTCAGGTAGCTCGCGCCATAGGTCTTGAGCGCGTAGTCGCCGAGCGGAATCTGCGAAATCGCTTCGGCCGTTTTCGAGTCGCGGCTGTACCAGTAATCGGGGTGCGAGCCCATGACGTTGAGCGCGTCCTCGCAGCCGATGCGACGCATGATCTTCATGACGTTCGGCCCGAGGTGAATGCCCGCGCCGAGACGCGAAAACGCGGGTGCCTGCTCGTAAAGGCGGACGTCGTGGCCGCGGCGCTGCATCAGCGCGGCGGCTGCCACGCCGCCCAGGCCTGCGCCGATGATGGCGATACGGGGTTTGCTCATGATTTCTCCAGGTCGTGCGCCCACGCGGCAAACGCGCCGCCGGGTCGGGTTGAGTTCGAGGTCTGCCGAGGTGAAATGTAGCGTACACATTAGAAAATAAATCAGCAAGCGGAAACTTTCCCTGGTCGTATCGCGGACTGAAACAGCATTAAATCGCTATATATGAAGCAATGCACGTGAACGATTAATTTTCCACGTTGCACATTTAAAACGTACACACTAGACTTTGCCAAGATTTCGACGACGCCTGCGCCCGCCGGGTTTCGTCGCCGCCCAACTGCAATGGAGTGAGCGTCATGAGCAAGACCTACCGCATCGGCCAGATCGTGCCGAGCTCGAACACCACGATGGAAACCGAGATTCCGGCGATGCTGCGTCTGCGCGAAGCGATCCGCCCCGAGCGCTTCACGTTCCATTCGAGCCGCATGCGCATGAAGAAGGTCGTCAAGGAAGAGCTGGCCGCAATGGATGCAGAGTCGGACCGCTGCGCTGTCGAGCTTTCCGATGCGCGCGTCGACGTGCTCGGTTATGCGTGCCTCGTCGCGATCATGGCGATGGGCCGCGGCTATCACCGCGTTTCGCAGGCGCGTCTCACGAAGCACACGGCGGAGAACGGTGCGGCCGCGCCGGTGCTCACGAGCGCGGGCGCGCTCGTCGACGCGCTCAAGGTGATCGGTGCGAAACGCATCGTGGTGGTCGCGCCGTACATGAAGCCGCTCACGGAACTCGTGGTCGATTACATCCGGCACGAAGGCTACGAAGTGCTCGACTGGCGCGCGCTCGAAATTCCCGACAACCTCGAAGTCGGCCGTCACGATCCGGCGCGCCTGCCCGAGATCGTCAAGACGCTCGATTACGCCGATGCCGATGCGATCGTGCTGTCCGCCTGCGTGCAGATGCCGTCGCTGGCCGCCGTCGCGAAAGTCGAAGCGATGACCGGCAAGCCCGTGATCACCGCCGCCATCGCCACCACCTACGCGATGCTGCGCGAACTCGATCTCGAACCCATCGTACCGGGCGCGGGCGCGCTGCTTTCGGGCGCGTATTGAGCGGCCGTCTTTTATCGATCCGTCACGTAGTCACGCAGTAACGCAACCGGAGCCCTCATGTCCAGCACGTTTCTCTACGGCGCGAACGTTCACGCGAACGGCATCCGCCAGCACTATCTGCGCTACGGCGGCGCGCAAGGCGAACGCGCCGCGCGGCCCGCGGTTATCGTCATTCCCGGCATCACGAGTCCGGCCATCACGTGGGGCTTCGTCGGCGAGGTGTTCGGCGCGACGTTCGACACCTATGTGATCGACGTGCGCGGACGCGGCCTCTCCGAAGCATCGGCCACGCTCGATTACGGTCTCGATGCGCAAGCCGCCGACGTGGTCGCGCTCGCCGCCGCGCTCGGGCTCGAACGCTATGCGCTGGTCGGTCATTCGATGGGCGCGCGCATCGCCGCGCGTGCCGCGTTGCAGGCGAACGGCGCGCTCGAATCGGTAGTGCTCGTCGATCCGCCGGTCTCGGGTCCGGGACGTCGCGACTATCCGGGCAAGCTGCCGTGGTATGTCGATTCGATGGCGCTCGCGCGTCAGGGCATCGACGCCGAAGGCATGCGCGCGTTCTGCCCCACGTGGACCGACGAAGAATTGCGTCTGCGCGCCGAATGGCTGCATACCTGCGACGAGCGCGCCGTGCTCGCCTCGTACGCGGGCTTCCATACCGACGACTTCCACGCGGACGCCGCGCAACTGACGCTGCCCGCGCTGCTCATCACCGCCGGGCGCGGCGACGTGGTGCGCGACGAAGACGTCGCCGACTTGCAGCGCGCCACGCCCGCGCTGCAGCACGTGCGCGTGCCCGACGCGGGCCACATGATTCCGTGGGACAACGCCGCCGGTTTCTACGCGGCATTCGGCGACTTTCTCGGCGCACCGCTCGCGCAGCAAGCCGAATCTGTTACCGCCGCCGTTACTGTTTAAACCGCAACGCTCACCGGAGAACGCACGATGCCCGTCAGCGACCATCAACTGATCGAAGCGTGGAAAGAAGTGCTCACGCTCTCGCGCCTCGAAGCCGGCCAGACCGTCACGATCCTCACGAGCGTCGCCACGCATGCGCAAACACTCGCGTGCGCGCTGATCGCCACGCAGTCGATGGGCGCGATCGTCAACCGGCTCGACCTGCCGCCCGTGAACGGCGAGAAAGCCTTCAGCCGCGACTCGCTCGCATGGCTCGGCACCACGCCGCTCACGGGCAATCACGCGGCCATCGCGGCGCTCAAGGCGAGCGATCTCGTGCTCGATCTGATGACGCTGCTCTTTTCGCCCGAGCAGCACGACATCCTCAAGTCGGGCACGAAAATCCTGCTCGCCGTCGAGCCGCCCGAGGTGCTCGCGCGTCTCGTGCCGACGCTGGAAGATCGCGAGCGCGTGCTGGCCGCCGCGAAAAAAATCGGCGCGGCGCGCGAGATGCGCGTGAGTTCGCCCGCGGGCACGGCGCTCGTGTGTCCGCTCGGCGAATTCGGTCCGACCGCCGAATACGGCTTCGTCGACGAACCGGGCCGCTGGGATCACTGGCCGAGCGGTTTCGCGCTCACGTATCCCGACGACCGCACCGCGCACGGCACCATCGTGATCGATCGCGGCGACATCCTGCTGCCGCAAAAGCGCTACGTGACGGAGCCGATCGTGCTGACCGTCGAAGGCGGCTACGCGACGAAGATCGAAGGCGGCGTCGACGCCGCGCTGCTGCGCGATTACATGGAAACGTTCAACGATCCCGAAGGCTACGCGATCTCGCACATCGGCTGGGGCTTGCAGCCGCGCGCGCGCTGGTCGACGCTCGGCCTCTACGATCGCGAGGCGACCATCGGCATGGACGCGCGCGCGTTCGAAGGCAACTTCCTGTTCTCTCTCGGGCCGAACAACGAAGGCGGCGGCTCGCGCACCACGACCTGCCATATCGACATTCCGCTGCGCAACTGCACCGTCAAGCTCGACGACGACACCGTCGTGCGCGACGGCCGCATCGTGCGCTGAGCGCCCATTCATACGCAGAACATCTGACATGAACGATCACGCACATCACGGCGATCACGCCGAAGCCGCCGTCTATCGCCAGCAAGGTTTCGGCACGCCGCTGCCCGTGAAGGGCAACATCGGCCTGCTCATCATCGACTTCGTGGTGGGCTTCGCGGACCCGAACACCTTCGGCGGCGGCAATATCGCGCCCGCCATCGCCCGCACGCAAACCGCGCTCGCGCTCGCACGCGAACAGGGCTGGCCGGTCGCGCACAGCCGCATCGTCTACGCGGCCGACGGTAGCGACGACAACGTGTTCTCGCTGAAAGTGCCGGGCATGGCCACGCTCACCGAGGACCATCCGAACAGCGCGATCGTGCCCGAGCTGACGCCCGCGCGCGGCGAACTCGTGGTGCGCAAGACCGTGCCCTCGGCGTTCTTCGGCACGCAACTCGCGCCGTGGCTCGCGCAGCGCGCGGTGCAGACGCTGCTGGTCGCCGGCGCGGTGACGAGCGGCTGCGTGCGCGCGAGCGTCGTCGATGCGATGTCGCATGGCTTCCGCCCGCTCGTGCTCTCCGATTGCGTGGGCGACCGCGCGATCGAGCCGCACAACGCCAACCTCTTCGACATGCAGCAGAAGTACGCGGCCGTGATGCCGCTCGACGAGGCCATTGCCGCGATCGAGGCCGCGCGGCGCTGAACGCGGCTCGCTGGTCGTGCATTCGCCGCTCGTCGTTTGACGTGTGTTTTTTGGCGACGTAGCGTCACGTACACGCGCTCGCACGAAGACGCGATCAACGCAAGTCCCGCCCGACGTCACGCGCGCCGCCACAGGAACTCTCTGCCGTGAACCGCTCCGAACTGCTCGCGCGCGCGAGCTGCCTCACCGTCGTGCGCCAGCCCGCACCGCCCGTCAAGCCCGCGCCCGGCCAGCCGGGCAGCCTCTCGTCGTTCGTGCCCGAGGTGCCGGAAGTGTTCGTCGCCGTGCTCGACGACGGCCGCATTCTCGCGTTCAACGGTCACGTCGATCTCGGCACGGGCATCCGCACCTCGCTCGCGCAGATCGTCGCCGAGGAACTCGACGTGCCCGCCGCGCGCGTGGCGATGCAGCTCGGTCATACCGCCGCCACGCCGAATCAGGGGCCGACCATCGCGAGCGCCTCGATCCAGATTTCGGCCACGCCGCTGCGTTGCGCGGCGGCGCAGGCGCGCCTCGCGCTGCTCGAACTCGCGGCGCAGCACTTTGGCGCGCCCGTCGACGCCCTCGCGACCGACAACGCCGAAGTCTTTTTCGCCGATGCCGATCACGCCAACACCGGGGACAAGCCCGGCGACACGCGCCGCGTGAGCTTCGCGCAACTCGTCGCGGGCCGCCGCATCGCGCTCGATCTCGATCTCAAGGTCGCGGTCAAGGATCCGTCGACATATCGCGTGATCGGCAAGTCGTTGCCGCGCGTGGACATTCCCGCGAAGGCCACGGGCGCGCTCACCTTCGTGCACGACATGCGCGTGCCCGGCATGCTGCACGGCCGCGTCGTGCGCCCGCCCTATCACGGCATCGACAGCGGCGCGTTCGTCGGCAAGCTGCTCGAACATGTCGATCGCGAATCGGTCGCGCATGTGCCGGGGCTGCGCGCCGTGGTCGTGAGCGGCGACTTCGTCGGCGTGGTCTGCGAGCGCGAGGAGCAAGCCATCCGCGCGGCGCGCGAGCTGCGCGTGACGTGGAAGCCGATGCCCGCGCTGCCCTCGCTCGACGATCCCGGCGCGGCCATCCTCGCCGCGCCGGCCACGCGCCGCCCGCTGCTCGAAGAAGGCGATGTCGACGCTGCGCGCACGGCGCCCGGCGCGCTCACCCTCACGCGCACTTACGTGTGGCCGTATCAGATGCACGGTTCGATCGGACCGTCGTGCGCGCTCGCCGATTATCGCGAGCCGGGCGCGGGGCGCATCACCGTGTGGTCGGGCACGCAGAACCCGGTCTCGCTGCGCTACGACCTCGCGACGCTCATGGGCCGCGACGAGGCCGACATCGACATCGTCCGCATGGAAGCCGCGGGCTGCTACGGCCGCAATTGCGCCGACGACGTCTGCGGCGACGCGCTGCTGCTCTCACGCGCGGTACAGGCGCCCGTGCGCGTGCAGCTCACGCGCGCCGACGAGCACGCATGGGAACCCAAGGGTACGGGTCAGGTGGTCGAAGTGACCGGCACGGTCTCGCGCGAAGGCCGCATGACGGGCTACGACTTTCGCACGCGCTATCCGTCGAACGACGCGCCGCTGCTCGCCGCGCTGCTCACGGGCGTCGTGCCGGGCGAGCAGCCGCGCGTGTTCGAAATGGGCGATCGCACGGCTGTCTCGCCGTATGTGAGCGAGAACCGCCGCTTTGTCTGCGACGATCTCGCGCCGCTCGTGCGCTCGTCGTGGTTTCGCGGCGTCTCCGCGCTGCCTAATTCATTCGCGCACGATGCGTTCGCCGACGAACTCGCGGCGCAAGCCGGCGTCGATCCACTCGACTTTCGGCTGCGTCATCTGCAGGATGCACGCGCCGCCGAATTGCTCGAAGCGGTTGCGCAACGTGCGGGCTGGAAGGCGCGCGTGACACGCGCCGCGTTGCCGAACGACACCGAGCGCCACGCACGCGGACGCGGCATCGCTTACGCGCGCTACGTGCATAGCCGCTTCCCGGGCTTCGGCGCGGCGTGGTCGGCGTGGGTGGTCGATCTCGTGGTGGACCGCGTGACCGGCGAGGTGCGCGTGGAGCGTCTCACCGTGGGTCAGGACACGGGCACGATGGTGAATCCGGACGGCGTGCGTCATCAGATTCACGGCAATGTGATTCAGGTGCTGAGCCGCTCGCTGAAGGAGCGCGTACGCTTCGCCGATGGCAAGGTGGCGAGCCGCGAATGGGGCAGCTACCCCATCCTGACCTTCCCCGAACTGCCCGCCGTGGACGTGGTGCTGATGCCGCGCCAGGGCGAGCCGCCGATGGGCGCGGGCGAGTCGGCCTCGGTGCCGGGACCGGCCGCGCTGGCGAATGCGATTTTCGATGCGACCGGCGTGCGCTTCTACGCGCCGCCCTTTACGCCCGACACGATCCGCGCAGGCTTGCGCGCGGCGGGCCAGTTACTCGACGCGCGCCACGCGGAGGCGGTGAGCGCGCGTTAATCGTGCGCCCGCTTATCGCGCGCTATTTACAACCTTATTCGCCGTCCGACTCCATCATCTTGCGCAGCAAAAACAGCAGCGCCACGCGCTCGCCCGCATTGAGTTCGCCGTAGGTGCGCTCGGTCACCTGCTTCGCGAACGGCACCGTGCGCTCGATGAGCGCGAGCCCGGCGGGCGTGGCGCGGACGAGCAGCTTGCGGCCGTCGTTGGGGTCGGGCAGCACTTCGATGAGCGCGCGCGACTTCAGGCGCTCGACCACGCCGCGAATGGTGGCCTGGTCGATGGCCGTGGTCTTGACGATGTCGTTGAGCGAGCAGCCCTGCTTTTCCTTCACGGCGCACAGCGTGACGAACTGCGCGGCGGTGAGGTCGGAATCGGGAATGGCTTCCTGGAAGATCGAAACGTGACGCTGATAGGCGCGGCGCAGCAGATGGCCCACCTGATCGTGGAAGTCGTATGAGTCCTTGGGAGACGGCATGAAGGTTCGGCCCGAAACGGCTTGTTGGCGAAAAAATGTAGTGTACACCTTAGACATTCACGTTCGATACGCACACCTTCTCGCCATTTGCGTTCGATCATCCGCGCATTCGTCGCGCCGACGCAGGGTCGGAAACGAACGAACGTTCCACAAGGCGTGCGAGACGCAGGATTCGCGCCCGATTCGATCCAGCGTCATCGCTACTAATTCGAGCGTATTCGCACAAATTTAGTGCTGAACGAGCACCATCTTCCGGCACGAACATGATTACCTTTAAGGCACGAAATCACCTTATTTACAGGCTGAAATCCTCGCGGCGACACGCCTGATGAAAACCCCTATCCGCTTTCATCGGCAAGAATATTTAGAGCGTATACGCTTATATTTTGACATGCTATACAGTCATCTGTGAGCGCTCGATGTGTGCACGCATCGGACGACTAACTTCCATCCGCTTCATCCCACCAGGGAGCCTTCCATGTCAACCGTGCAATCCGGCAGCGCCACACTTTCACCTGCCGGCGCCCAACACGGCGAGCTATACCGCAAGGTCACGTTCCGCCTCATCACGATCTTTTGTCTGTGTTATTTCGCGGCCTACCTGGACCGGATCAACATCGGCCTCGCGAAGCTGCAGATGCTCGACGCGCTCAAGTTCAGCGACACGATCTACGGTCTCGGCGCCGGCCTGTTCTTCGCGGGCTACATCCTCTTCGAGGTGCCGAGCAACCTGATTCTGCAGCGCGTGGGCGCGAAGCTGTGGATCGCGCGCATCATGATCACGTGGGGCATTCTGTCCGGCGCGACGATGTTCGTGACCACGCCGATGCAGTTCTACATCGTGCGCTTCCTGCTGGGCGTGGCCGAAGCGGGCTTCCTGCCCGGCGTGCTGCTGTACCTCACGCAGTGGTATCCGGATGCACGGCGCGCGCGCATCGTCGCGCTGTTCATGGTCGGTCTGCCGCTCTCCAGCATGATCGGCAGCCCGATCTCGGGCTGGATCATGCGCTTCTTCGACGGCGCGCACGGTCTCGGCGGCTGGCAATGGCTGTTCTTCATCGAGGCGCTGCCTTCGGTGCTGCTCGGTCTCGCGATCCTGCGCTGGCTGCCCAACAACATCGAATCAGCGAAATGGCTCGACGCGCAGGAAAAGAAGACCTTGCGCGCGAATCTCGATGCCGATCCCACCGGCGGCAAGAGTCACGCGCTCGGCAAAGCCTTCGTCGATCCGAAAGTGTGGGCGCTCGGCCTGATCGATCTGTGCGTGCTGCTCGGCCTCTACGCCGTGAGTTTCTGGCTGCCGACGATCCTGCGCGACACCGGCGTGAAAGACACCTACACGATCGGCTGGCTGATGGCCGTGCCCAACGCCGCCGCCGTGATCGCCACGCTCTGGTGCGGCGCGAGTTCGGACCGTCTGCGCGAACGCCGCTGGCATATCGTCGTGCCCTTCCTCGTTTCGGCCGTGGCGCTGGCCGTCGCGGCGGGCGGCTCGCACGGCACGCTGTCGACCGTGCTGCTGTTCTCGCTCGTGAACGCGGGCGCGGCGGCGGCCATGCCGGTCGTATGGTCTTTGCCCTCGACGTTTCTCAAGGGCTCGGCGGCGGCAGGCGGCATCGCGTTTGCATGCTCGATCGCGAATCTGGGCGGCTTCGGCAGCACCTATTTCATCGGCTGGCTGCGCGATACGTTCCATTCGCAAAGCGCGGGGCTCTATGGTTTCGCCCTGTGCATGGTGATCGGCTGCGCGCTTGCGCTTTCGTATCCGAAGCAGGTCGTCAACCGTTGATGACAACCACGGCGTGGCGCGTGCGAATGCATTGAAACTGGCGCTTTAAGCGCGACGTATCACACAACACGAAGTCTGAAGAATACGCATCGCCGCCTTTCCCCGGGCGGCGATGCGTTTTTCATTGGACGCAAACATTCAGCAGCACGCATCAATCGTGCGAGCACGATCGTTCATACGCATCGCGCATCGACGGCACATGTATCGCGCATCCACGGGAAAAAATGCGTCCTTGCCCGGATGGACTTATCGCGGCATCCATGCCAGATTGCCTTTTCATGTGCGCCATCCACGACGATGGCGCGCGGCTTCACTCACAACGGGGGACAGTGTGCAGCCTTTCGTCGACGCCCCTGCCCACGCAGGCTGAATGACGATGAGCATCGATTGCGCCAGCCCGCCGCGCATCGTCGTGCTCGGCGCGGGGCCCGCGGGCGCCGCCGTCGCGCGCGCACTCGCCACGCTCGGCTATGTTGTGCAGGTGGTCAGCGACTGGCGCCGTTTCGATGCGGTCGAGTCGCTGTCTGCACGCGTCATCGAAGGCTTGCGTCACGCGAATCTGCATCGCGCCGCCAGCTGCGCGATCGGACCTTGCACGCGCACCACGCTCTGGAACGGTGCCCTGAAACGCTTAACGCAGAGTTTCTCGTCGAGCGCCGCGCGTTCGACCGGGCGCTGCGCGACGACCTGCGCAGCGTAGGCGTCGACGTGATCGAAGCGAATGTGCGGACGCTGCAATCGTCGTCGAGCGGCCACGATCTGATGATCGATACCGCTGACGGCCCGCTTTCGCTGCGCGCCGATTTTCTCGTCGAAGCGCGCGGGCGACTCGCGCCCCTCATGCGTGACGCCACGCGCGGCCCGCAAACGCTCAGCCTGCTCAATAGCTGGGACGGCCAGCCCGGTCGCGCGGCTTGCGCCGTCGAAAGTCTCCAGGACGGCTGGGCGTGGATGGCGCGCCTGCCCGACGGCCGCTGTTACTGGCAAATGACGCTCGACGTGGCGAGCGCGGAACTGCCGCAACGCGACGAGTTGCTCGCGTTTTGCGCGCGCATGCGCCACGCGCCGCTCGCCGGCGACTTCTTCGCGGGCGACACCGACACCGACGCGCGTCTCTACGCGCGCAGCAGCACGGCCACGCTCTGCGGACGCACGGCCGCAAGCAACTGGCTGCGCGTCGGCGACGCGGCCATGGCCGTCGATCCGCTCGCGGGCAACGGCATCTTCCAGTCGCTGTCCACGGCCTTGCAGGCGCCCGCCGTGATCCACACGCTGCTGCGCTGCCCCGAACGCGCGCCGCTTGCGCTGCGCTTTCATCAGCAACGTATCGAACAGTTGTTCACGCGATTCGCGCGCGCCGGACGTGACGTCTACGCACTCGAACTGCGCTGGGCCTTACGCCCGTTCTGGGAAACGCGCCGCATCTGGCCCGATGACGAACCCTCGCAATCGAGCGCCGATTTCAGCCAGCTCGTGATCGAACGCGCGCCCGTGATCGACGGCGATCTGATCGCCGAAGCCGAGGTGGTCGTCACGCCGGATCAGCCGCTCGGCGTCTGGCATTTGCAAGGCGTGCCGCTCGCGCCCATCGTCGAAGCCTTGCGCAAACAGCCCGCCGAACAGGTTCTCAAATCGCTCGATGCGGAGCAGGCGCGCATGGTGCGCCACTGGCTTTCCGCGCACGGCTATCCGCAGCCTTTCGCGTGAGGGTTCGGTGTCGCGATTCAGTGTCGTGATTCAGGTCTTTCATTGCGTCACGCTTCCGCCATTTTCATCACGCGAACTGAAACGTCTGGCGCGTTTGTTTCGCGAATGTGCACATGCACAGCTCGCGGACGTCAATTGCGCAGGATGGCGCCATCGCTTTCGCATCCTCTCTATACTCGTGCGCGTGTCCGGGCCAGTCTGCCGCGCACGTAAGCATCCGTCTGATCACGCAGAGTTCCGCCACCGCTCGCCGTCTTCGCCACGCCGCCACGCGGCGCGCGAGACCTCGCGGCTGCGGCGTGACTTCCTCGCTGTTTTTCTTCCCTGCTTGAACCAGGAGAGCCGCAGATGAGCACGTTCACCACTCGCGATGGCACGTCGATTTTTTATAAGGACTGGGGCAGCGGACGCCCGGTCGTCTTCTCGCACGGCTGGCCGTTGTCCGCCGATGCGTGGGACGCGCAGATGCTCTTTCTCGTGCAGAAAGGCTTTCGCACCATCGCCCACGATCGGCGCGGCCACGGCCGCTCGGACCAGCCCGCCAAGGGCAACGACATGGACACCTGGGCCGACGACCTCGCCGAGCTGCTCGACAAGCTCGACGTGAAGGACGCCACGCTCGTCGGCCATTCGACGGGCGGCGGCGAAGTTGCGCATTACATCGGCCGTCACGGCACGAAGCGCGTGGCAGGCGCGGTGCTGATCGGCGCGGTGCCGCCGATCATGATCAAGAGCGAGAAGAATCCGGGCGGCCTGCCGAAGGAAGTGTTCGACAACATCCGCAAGGGCGTCGTCGACAACCGCTCGCAATTCTTCCAGGATCTCGCGGTGCCGTTCTTCGGCTTCAATCGCGAAGGCGCGAAAGTCTCGCAAGGCACGATCGATTCGTTCTGGCAACAAGGCATGTGGGGCGGCATCCTCGCGCTTTATGAATGCGTGCACGAATTCTCGGAAGTCGATTACACCGAGGATCTGAAGAAGTTCGACGTGCCCACGCTGATCCTGCATGGCGACGACGACCAGATCGTGCCGATCGACGACGCGGGCAAGCTCTCGGCGAAGATCGTCAAGGACGCCACGCTCAAGATCTATCCAGGCGCGCCGCACGGCATGTGCACGACGGAAGCCGACAAGGTCAACGCGGATTTGCTGGCGTTTTTGAATCGCGGGTGAAAGCGCGCTTTATCCATGCGGCCCGACGCCCACCGTGCGCTCAGCGGCCGCGACGAAACAGGCGCGCCGCCTCGCGGCGGCCGCTTTTTCGCGTCCAGACCTCCCGACCGATCGCCATGGCCCGCGCTTGCCGCATGCGGGCGAGACCGCCGGCATCGAGCGCAGTGAGACGTTTGCATACGGTCGGCTGGCAATCAGGCCGCTCATGCTGCCACGACCGTCTGATCGGGAACAAAACGCGACTACCGACAACGACCTGACGAGCGCGACGCACACCGGTGGCCGTCCTGCCAAACCGCGTCGGAGAGATCGGCTTCCGACCATTCGACATTGGTGAATTGGCCGTCGCGTGAGGCATTGGTGAAATCCGCAGTGGCATGCGTGTTGGGCGGGACGACCCTGTTCGGTCGGACAGCCGCTGCCCTCGCCTTTTGCGGCATTTGAGGGGAGCCGAGGTTGAGTTCGGCTTTCGCGCCGCGCCCCACCTGAGCAATTCGGCATTCACGAACAACCGCCATCGGATCGCCCCATCGATCTACCCCCAATAATTTTTCCGCACCGCAACACGACGAACACCCGTCGAATACCCCACTAAACGACCAGGAAAACGACGCCGCAAATGATCTGTCCCGGAAAAAAATTCTTCTATAAGACTCATCGATTCGGTCGGCTTTTCGCAAGGGTCTTTACCAGCTTGACAGAGAATCGGGGGCCAAAACGAAAAAGGGCTCGCAGGGCCGCCAGAGGGCGGTCAACAGCCCGATTTCCCTTATGCGACGGCCATTTGGCGCGATAACGTTTTCAGCGCCGACGCCGCCCGAAGGCGGCAAACGCGACGACTTCGCGACGAAACGACGCCACGCAACGCAATTTCACGATATGAAATCCGTGTTCGATTGGCCCCCGGACCGCTCCAAAATCAGGCAAAATCCAGGTGTTTCGCCGACTGCGCGCAGCCGGTGGTGTCACCACCCTGTTTGAGAACCCGCCAAGAAGCCGATGAGTACCCAGCAACCCACCATCATCTATACCCTGACCGATGAAGCGCCGCTGCTCGCCACCAGCGCGTTTCTGCCGATCATCCGCACCTTCGCTGCGCCGGCCGGCGTGAACGTCGAGACCAGCGATATTTCCGTGGCGGGCCGTATCCTCGGCGAGTTTCCGGAATTCCTCACGGAAGACCAGCGCGTGCCCGACAACCTGGCTGAACTGGGTCGTCTGACGCAACTGCCGGAAACCAACATCATCAAGCTGCCGAACATCAGCGCATCGGTGCCGCAGCTCGTCGCCGCGATCAAGGAACTGCAGGGCAAGGGCTACAAGATCCCCGACTTCCCCGAAGATCCGAAGACCGACGAAGAAAAGGCGATCCAGAAGCGTTATTCGAAGTGCCTCGGCTCGGCCGTGAATCCGGTCCTGCGTGAAGGCAACTCGGACCGCCGCGCGCCGCTGGCCGTCAAGAACTACGCGAAGAAGCACCCGCACAGCATGGGCGAGTGGAGCATGGCTTCGCGCACGCACGTCGCGCACATGAAGCATGGCGACTTCTACCACGGCGAAAAATCGATCACGACTGACAAGGCGCGCGAAGTGCGCATGGAACTCGTGACGAAGAGCGGCGAGACCATCGTCCTCAAGCCGAAGGTTGCGCTGCAGGCCGGCGAAATCGTCGACAGCATGTTCATGAGCAAGAAGGCCCTGCTGGCTTTCTACGAAGACCAGATGGAAGACGCGCGCAAGACGGGCATCATGCTCTCGCTGCACGTGAAGGCGACCATGATGAAGGTCTCGCACCCGATCGTGTTCGGCCACGCCGTGCGCACGTTCTACAAGGACGCGTTCGCGAAGCACGCCAAGCTGTTCGAACAACTGGGCGTGAACGTCAACAACGGTCTCGTCGATCTGTACACGAAGATCGAAGCGCTGCCGGAATCGCAACGCGAAGAAGTCATCCGCGACATGCACGCGTGCCACGAGCACCGTCCGGCGCTGGCGATGGTCGATTCGGCCAAGGGCATCTCGAACCTGCACGCACCGAACGACGTGATCGTCGACGCCTCGATGCCCGCAATGATCCGCGCAGGCGGCAAGATGTGGGGCGCCGACGGCCGTCCGGCCGACACGAAGTGCCTGATTCCGGAAAGCACGTTCGCGCGCATCTACCAGGAAATCATCAACTTCTGCAAGACCAACGGCGCATTCGACCCGAAGACCATGGGCACGGTGCCGAACGTCGGTCTGATGGCGCAGAAGGCTGAAGAGTACGGTTCGCACGACAAGACCTACGAAATCCCGCAGGACGGCACGGCGCGCATCGTCGACAACGCCACGGGCGAAGTGCTCGACGCGCTCACGCAGCCGGTCGAGCAAGGCGACATCTGGCGCATGTGCCTCGTGAAGGACGCGCCGATCCGCGACTGGGTCAAGCTCGCCGTCACGCGCGCGAAGAACTCGAACACGCCGGCCGTGTTCTGGCTCGACCCGTATCGTCCGCACGAAAACGAAGTGATCAAGAAGGTCGAAACGTACCTGAAGGATTACGACCTGACGGGCCTCGACATCCAGATCATGTCGCAAGTCCGCGCGATGCGTTACACGCTCGAACGCGTGATCCGCGGCCTGGACACGATCTCGGTCACCGGCAACATCCTGCGCGACTACCTGACCGACCTGTTCCCGATCATGGAACTGGGCACGTCGGCGAAGATGCTCTCGATCGTTCCGCTGATGGCCGGCGGCGGCATGTACGAAACGGGCGCGGGCGGTTCGGCGCCGAAGCACGTGCAGCAGCTGGTTCAGGAAGACCACCTGCGCTGGGACTCGCTCGGCGAATTCCTCGCGCTGGCCGTCTCGCTGGAAGACCTCGGCATCAAGACGAACAACGCGCGCGCCAAGCTGCTCGCGAAGACGCTCGACGCCGCAACCGGCAAGCTGCTCGACAACAACAAGGGCCCGTCGCCGAAGACCGGCGAGCTGGACAACCGCGGCAGCCAGTTCTATCTGTCGCTGTTCTGGGCGCAAGAACTGGCCGCGCAGAAGGACGACGCGGAACTCGCTGCTCACTTCGCGCCGCTCGCGAAGGCACTGGCCGAAAACGAGCAGAAGATCGTCGCCGAACTGGCCGCCGTTCAGGGCAAGCCGGTCGACATCGGCGGCTACTACAAGCCCGACTTCGCGAAGCTCGCGGAAGTCATGCGTCCGAGCAAGACGTTCAACGACGCGCTCGCAACCGCAGCAAAGTAAGTGATTTCATGCGCCCCGCGCTTCGTGGGGCGTCGTGAGTTTCACGCAAAACGCCCTTGCAGCCTCACGCTGCAAGGGCGTTTTTTATGCCTCGATAATTCGTTCGCGATGCTTACTTTTTCGCCAACGCGATTTCATAGCGGATATGACCGCTACGCGAGGCGATCCGGTCGTACACCGCCTGCGCCGCCTCGTTCGCGTCGTTCGTGATCCAGTAAATGCGAAACCAGTTCTCGCGCTCGCCGATCTCGCGCAGGCGCTCGATGAAAGCCGTGGCCACGCCCTTTCTGCGTCCCTGCGGCGCCACGTAAAGATCTTCCAGATAGCAGACCGTCTGATCGCTCCAGGTGTTCGGATGCAGCACGTAGTTGCACAGACCCAGCGGCTCGCCGTCCTCCCCGTGCGCGATCAGCGCGTGAATCGGTTCCGCCGGATCGGCGATACGCGCCCACGTGCGCGCATTCACGCGCTCGTCGAGCGTCACCTCGTAGTGGCGGCAATAGGCCTGCCAGAGCGCGAGCCACTCGGCGTGATCGGCGGCCTCGACGGGACGGATGGCGAAATCGGCGGACGGCACGAACGGGCTCCTGGTGATGGAAAACACGGGCGGCGGGCCTTCATCGTAACCCATCGATTAACGATGCCGCCGACGCCTCGCACTGGACGTCAGCCGCGCAAGCCGTTATGCTGAAATCATTCATTTCGATGACTTCCACAATCTGAAATCATGCCCGCCGATATCAGGACAATCGACCTGAACCTGCTGCGCGCGCTCGACGCCCTGCTCGACGAACGCAACGTCACGCGCGCCGCGCGCCGTCTCGCGCTCACGCAGCCCGCCGTGAGCGGCATGCTCGTGCGCCTGCGCGAAGCCTTCGACGATCCCCTGTTCATCCGCACGCAACGCGGCATCGCGCCGACGCTGCGCGCGCTCGAACTCGTCGCGCCGCTCAAGCAGATTCTCGGCGAAGTGGAAACGCTGCTGACGCCGCAAGCCTTCGATCCCGCGAGCGCCGACTTCACGCTGACGCTCGCCGCCACCGACTATGCGCTGCAGGCCGTGGTCGCGCCGTATCTCGCGGTGTTGCGTCGCGAAGCGCCGGGCATTCGCGTGGCCGTGGTGCTGGTGCAGGACCCGTCGCTGCATGCGCAACTGGCGCGCGGCGACGTCGACGTGGCGCTCGTCACGCCCGAAAGCACGCCCGCCGATCTGCACGCGCGGCGTCTGTTCGACGAACGCTACGTCTGCGTGATGCGCGCCGATCATCCCGACGCCGCGCGCGGACGCATCACGCTCGCGCGTTTCTGCGCGCTCGATCACGCCCTGGTGTCGTACACGGGCGGCAGCTTTCACGGCGTCACCGACGAAGCGCTCGCGCAGCATGGCCGCGCGCGCCGCGTCGCGCTCTCGGTCACGAGTTTTCTCGTGCTGCCCGAAATCCTGCGCGCAAGCGATCTGATCGCCGTGGTCCCGCAGCGGCTCGCGCAACGCGCCGAAGGTCTCGCCGTGCTGCCCGCGCCGCTGGAAATTCCGGGCTTCACCAAGACCGCCGCGTGGCATGAACGCACGCATCGCGATCCAGCGCGGCGCTGGGCACGCGCGTTGCTGTTCGAAACCTGCGAATCGCTTCGCGCCACGGCCGCGGCCTAGCGGTGCGAACAACGCGATTTAAGCGATTCGTCCAGCATTCGATCCTGCTTGCGGATGCAGCCGTGGTGCAGTCATTTCGAAAGGCCGCGCTGCACCCGATCCGCGCATCATGCGAACATTGCGCCGGCACATAACTCGCGTTCCGCGTACGCCTGGCGTTAGAATCGAAACTCTCTTTTCTTCACTTCGCCCTCATCCATGCTTCGACCTTCTGCACCGGAAAACGAAGCCGAGCGTGTGGAAATTCTGCGGTCGTTCCAGTTACTCGACACCCAGCCCGAGGAACGCTTCGATCGCATTACGCGCCTCGCACGACGACTGTTCAACGTTCCCATCGCGGCGGTCACGCTCGTCGATACGCGGCGTCAATGGTTCAAGTCGCATCCCGGCCTCGACGTTTCCGAAACGCCGCGCGACGTCTCGTTCTGCGGCCACGCGATTCTCGGCGACGACCTCTTCTTCGTCAGCGACGCGCGAACGGACGTGCGCTTCGCCGACAACCCGCTCGTCACCGGTGCGCCGAACATCCGCTTCTATGCAGGTTGTCCGCTGTCGGCCGGGCATCAGATGCGCATCGGCACGCTCTGCCTGATCGACGACCGGCCACGCGAATTCGACGACGAAGAACGCATCGTGCTGCGCGATCTCGCGGACATGGCGCAGGAAGAAATCGCCGCCACGCAGCTCGCGACCACCGACGAGCTTACGGGTCTCTCGAACCGGCGCGGCTTCAAGCAACTCGCCGAGCAATCGCTGCGCATGCGCCGCAGCGCGCAGCAGCCGGTCTCGCTGCTCTACCTCGACCTCAACGGCTTCAAGCAGATCAACGACACCTACGGTCATGCCGAAGGCGATCGCGCACTCGTTGCGTTCGCAACGATCATGCTGACCGCACTGGGTGAAGGCGATGTGATCGGGCGGCTCGGCGGCGACGAGTTCGCGGTCCTGCTCGGCGACGCCGACGAAGCGGGCACGCTGCACGCCATCGAACGCATCCGCTCGCAGCTCGAGGTGTTCAACCGCACGGCGCGCAAGCCCTACGAACTGCGCTGCAGCGTGGGCAACGCGGCGGGCGGCGGCGACTTCGACGGCTCGATCGACGACTTGCTGGTGCGCGCCGACACCTCCATGTATCAGCAGAAGCGCGCGACGGGCAGCGAGCGTCGCTAATCGCGTCGCTCGCCCTTCATGCGTTTTTCGCATGTTTTTCGCTGGCGCTATTTTTGTTTGCAGATGTCGAGCGATTTCCGACGGCGTATCGTCATCACACGGGGCACGCTACTTGCTTGCTTTCGGTGATTACTGAGTACGTGAGTCGGGGATCGAGATGATGAAGTCACTACACGAAGCGCGCGAGCGCACGATGCTGGCCGCGACCGGCCTGGCCGTTGGACTTGCCGCCACGGCGGCGGGCGCCGGACTCTGGTTGCGCGCGATCGGCAACGACAGCGCCGCGAATGCCGACGTTCAGTCGGCTTCGGTGGGCGCTATTCTCCTGGGCGTGTTCGTCGCCATCTGCGCGGGTCACGAAATCTGGCGTAACCGCGCGCGCTAATCCGCGTTTGCAGCGCGCAAATACCGGCTTTTGCGCGCTTCAGGCCCGCTTCCTCCATCGTCGCCAGCAGGCGCCGCGTGAATGCGCGAGCCGCCTGCTTGAGCGTTCACGCTGGCGCGCGCGCCGCGCCGCCATGCAGTGTGACCGGCGCGAGTGCGAGCGGCACGCTGACGAAGCGTGCGATGTTTGCGCGCCACAGCCGCGAATGCACCGCCCTCTGCGAATTCGGGCACGATGTCCCCGGCATCGGGCCGCACGATCACGTGTGGGCTAATCTGGTGCACACGAAGCCAGGCGGCGGCGAATTGATGCACTACGAAGTTGGGGGCCAGGCGCACGGGCGATGCGCCCCGACGGCGTTGCTCAGGCGCGCCCCCCTTCAATACACATCCCGCACATAACGCTTCTCGCGCGCCATCTGCCCAACATATTCACTGGCGGCTTCATCGCTCATGCCGCCATGGCGCGCAACCACCGACTTCAGCGCGGCATCCACGTCTTTCGCCATGCGGCTCGCGTCGCCACAAACATAGAGATGCGCGCCCTCTTGCAGCCACGCCCACATCTGCGCGCCCTGCTCGCGCATGCGGTCCTGCACGTAGATCTTGTCCTGCTGGTCGCGCGAGAACGCGAGATCGAGGCGATTGAGCAAACCGTCGTCGTGCATCTGCTCCAGCTCTTCGCGGTAGTAGAAGTCGGTGGCCGCGTGCTGCTCGCCGAAGAACAGCCAGTTGCGGCCCGAGTCGCCGCGCGCGCGCCGTTCGTGCAGGAAGGCGCGGAACGGCGCGACGCCCGTGCCGGGGCCGACCATGATCATCGGCGTATCGCCGTGGCGCGGCGGACGAAAGTGCGTGCTCTTCTGCACGAACACCGGCACGCTGCCTTCGGCCACGCGATCGGCGAGGAAGGTGGACGCCACGCCCTTGCGCTCGCGACGGCCATTGTTGTAGCGCACGGCCGAAACAGTCAGATGCACTTCGCCCGCGTGCGCCTTCGGGCTCGACGAGATCGAATAAAGACGCGGCTGCAAACGCTTGAGCATGCCGATCAGTTCCGGCGCCGAGAGTTCGACCGGATATTCGTGCAACACGTCGGCGAGCTGCTGGCCCCAGAGCCACTGCTTGAGGTCGCCCTTGCGCTCCTCGCCGAGCATCGCCGCGAGCCCCGTGTCTTTCGCACGCGCGGCGACGAAGGCCAGCGCATCGGGACCCGGACGCGCGATTTCGTAGTGCGTGGCGAGCGCATCGGCGAGACGCATCGTGCCCGCGCCCGGCACGTCCACCGAGGCGTCGCCGTGCAGATGCGTGAGATCGAGCAGTTCGTCGACGAGCGCCGGGCAGTTGGTCGGCCACACGCCGAGCGCGTCGCCCGCTTCGTATTCGAGGCCCGCTTCGGCGGTCGCGAGCGAGAAGTAGCGCGTATCCTTCGACGCGCCCTTCATGTTCAACCGCACGTTGCCGATCAAACGTGACGCGGCGGGCCGCGCCTTCGTCGGCGCGCTGCCGGGCAGCGCCTCGGGAATCGCACCGCCCGCGGGCACCGCGTGCAGCGCCGCATCCTCTTCCTTGATGCGCTGGACCACGCGTTCGAGCCACGCGTCGGCGGCTTCCTGATACTCGCTGTCGCAATCCACGCGCGCCATCAGACGTTGCGCGCCGAGCGCGTCCAGACGTGCATCGAGATTGCGGCCGTGACCGCAGAACTGATCGTAATTGCGGTCGCCGAGCGCGAGCACCGCATAACGCAGCGACGCGAGGCGCGGCGCGCTATCCGCCTTCAGCGCCTTCAGCGCCGCCCAGAACGACTCGCCGTTGTCGGGCGCGTCGCCGTCGCCGAAGGTGCTGGTCATCAGCAACACGTACTGCGCTTTCTCCAGCGTCTCCGGCGCGTAATCGGCCATACAGGTCGCGCGGATCTCGAAGCCCGACTCCATCAATTGCATCGCGTAGCGCTCGACCAGCGACTCGACGTTGCCGGTTTGAGACGCCCAGAGCAGCGTCACTTTCGGACGCGCATGCGCGATGCGCACGGCCGCGCTCTTGTCGCTTTGCAGCGCGTGCAGGCCGCTCTGCGCGTGCGCAGTGTGTGCCGATTCCAGCTCGGCCGGCGCGCCGCCGCTGAACAAGCCCGCGAGCGTGCCGTCGACCCACGCACGCGTGGCGGGCGCGAACGGCGCATGCGCGGGCAAGGACGGCACGCCCTCGCCGCGCGCTTGCGATGCACGCAGGCCGCCGACGAAACCCGCCAGCCAGAGCCGCTCTGTTTCGTTCAGCGCCGGCGCGGCCAGCTCGCCGAGGCCAAACAGATTCGCAAACGCGTCGAGGCGCGCGCCGTCGTGAGTCACTTCGCGGGACATGGTGCTTTCCTGGAGCAGTGGAGCGGCGGCGCGCTCGGGAGTCGGTTCGGCGTCGGGTGCAGCGGTGCCGGGCGCGGGCGCCGGTTCGGCTTCGACGCGCGTCAGTGCGACCGCGCAAAACTTGAGTTCGGGCTGCTGGGAAATCGCGTCGATGGCGTCGTTGGTGACAGCGTTCACGCACAGTTCGTCGCCGAACACGTCGTTCCAGTGCATCGGCGCGAAACAGTTGCCGGGCATCACGCGATCGGTGACGACGGCGGGCAGCACGACGCGGCCGCGCCGCGAACGCACTTCCACGCGATCCTTCGCGGCAATGCCGAGCGCGCTCGCATCCTCGGGATGAATCTCGACGAACGGCGCCGGATTGAGCTTGTTGAGCATGGCCACCTTGCCGGTCTTGGTCATGGTGTGCCACTGATGCTGCAATCGTCCCGTATTGAAGACGATGGGAAAAGTGCCGTCGGGCAGTTCGGCGGGCGCGACGTGCGGACGCGCGAAGAACACGCCATTGCCATGCGGCGTGGCGAATGCGAGACGCGGACGCGTGCCGTCGGCGTTTTCGCGCAAGGTCTGGCTCACGCCGTCGTTCAGATAGCGCAGCGGATTGCGCTCGTTGTGCGCGCCTTGCGCATCGGCGGGCGCGCACGGCCATTGCAGCGGCGTCTCGCGCAGCTTCGCGTGGCTCGCGCCGCGCAGATCGTAGCCGGTCTTCGGATTCGAGAACCGCACGATTTCATCGAAAACCTCCGCCGCGCTCGCGTAACCGAATGCGTCTTCATAGCCCATCGCGCAGGCCACGCGCGCGATCAGCTCCCAGTCGGGCAACGCCTCGCCCGGCGGCTCGACGGCTTGCTGCATGAGCGTCATGTTGCGCTCGGAATTGATCATCACGCCTTCGGCCTCGGCCCAGAGCGCGCCGGGCAGCAGCACGTCGGCGTAGGCGTTGGTTTCGGTGTCGAGAAAGGCGTCCTGTGCGATCACGAGGTCGGCGGCGCGCAAACCGGCCACCACGGTCTTGCGGTTCGCCACCGAAGCCACCGGATTCGTGCAGATGATCCAGCACGCCTTGATCTCGCCCGCTGCCATGCGCTCGAACATGTCGATGGTGCCGCCGCCGAGCTTCGTCGTGAGCGTGCCGCGCGGCAGCGACCAGGCGTCCTCGACGAAGCCGCGATCTTCCTCGGAAAGCACCGAGCGCTGACCCGGCAGGCCCGGACCCATATAGCCCATCTCGCGCCCGCCCATCGCGTTCGGCTGGCCCGTGAGCGAAAACGGCCCGCTGCCCGGACGGCAGATTTTGCCCGTCGCCAGATGCAGATTGCAGATCGCGTTGGTGCTCCACGTGCCGTGCGTGCTCTGGTTCAGGCCCATCGTCCAGCAGGTCATGAACTCGGGCGCGGCGCCGATCATCTGTGCGGCGCGGCGGATGTCGTCGGCGGCGATGCCGGTGATGTCCGCGACTTTGTCGGGCGTGTAATCGGCGAGAAACGCGGGCATCTCGTCCCAGCCCTGCGTGTACTGCGCGATGAAATCGCTATCCGTGTGGCCGTTTTCGTGCAGCAGATGCAGCAGGCCGTTGAGCAGCGCGAGGTCGGTGCCCGCCTTGATCTGCAGGAACAGCGAGGCTTTATCGGCGGTCGCGTTGCGGCGCGGATCGACGACGATCAGCTTCGCGCCCGCCTTCACGCGGTCCATCATGCGCAGGAACAGGATCGGATGGCAGTCCGCCATGTTCGCGCCGATCACGAAGAACAGATCGGCCTTGTCGAAGTCCTGATACGAACCGGGCGGGCCGTCCGCGCCGAGCGAGAGCTTGTAGCCGCTACCCGCGCTCGCCATGCACAGCCGCGAATTCGACTCGATGTTGTTGGTGCCGACATAGCCCTTCGCGAGCTTGTTGACGAGGTACTGCGCCTCGATCGACATCTGGCCCGACACGTAGAACGAGAGCGCGTCGGGGCCGTGCGCGTCGAGCGTGGCGCGCAGCCGCCTGGCCGTGTCGGCGATTGCCTGCGCGATCGGCAGCGGCACGGGGTCCGCGTCGCGCGTGTGACGCACGAACGCGCGTTCGAGACGCCCCGAATTGCGCAGCGCCACGTGCGCCGACGAACCCTTCGTGCAGAGCCGTCCGAAGTTGGTCGGATGCTCGGCGTCGCCGGCGATTTTCGTGACCGCGCCATCCTCGACCTGCAGGATCATGCCGCAGCCCACACCGCAGTAGGGGCACACGGTCTTGACGGATTTCGCGGACTTCGGGCTGCTCATGCGCGTTCGGATCGGCTTGGTGAGTGAAAAGGCGAATCAGAAAAACTGCGTGAAAATCAGGCCGAAATCCACACCTGGCCGTTTTCCACGCGCGTGGCGAATGCGTTCACCGAGCTACCCGGCACTTCGAGACACTCGCCGGTTTCCAGATCGAAGTGATGCTTGTAGATCGGCGACGCCACCACGATGCGCTCGCCCAGGCTGCCGACGAGACCGCGCGAGAGCACGGCCGCGTTCGAGTTCGGATCGTAGTTGCCGATCGCGAACACGCGCGCCGCGCCGTCGTCGATATGGAACACGGCGACCTGCTCGCCGTTCACGAGCGCGCACACGCCGGTATTCGGCACGATGTCGTCGAGCTGGCAGATCGACACCCAGGTTTCGTCTTGCTGAAGAATGGCATTCATTTCGGATTCCTCGTTATTTGTTGATCGAAAACCGCCACGTCACATCGTTTCGGCGACGACGGGAATCGCCGCCAGCCCTTCGTACTGCGCACGCACCGGCATGCCCTTGCGTTCTTCGAGCGTGGCCGGACGGATCTGGCCGCGTTCTTCGACGAAGGTCACGTTCGCGTCGCCCGCATCGCTGTTGACGAAGTGACGGAAGCGGCGGCGCGTAGCCGGATCGGTCACGGCGACCTTCCATTCGTCTTCGTAGGTGTCGACCACGATCTGCATCTCGGCTTCGAGTTCGGCGGCGAGACCGAGCTTGTCGTGCACGACCACGTCGATCAGATAATCGAGGCCGCCTTCGAGGTTGTCACGCCACACGCTCGTGCGTTGCAGGCGGTCGGCCGTGCGCACATAGAACATCAGGAAGCGGTCGATGTAGCGGATCAGCGTGTCGCGGTCGAGGTCGGCGGCGAGCAGTTCGGCGTGGCGCGGCTTCATGCCGCCGTTGCCGCACACATACAGATTCCAGCCCTTTTCCGTGGCGATCACGCCCACGTCCTTGCCCTGCGCTTCCGCGCATTCGCGCGTGCAGCCCGAGACGCCGAACTTGATCTTGTGCGGCGCGCGCAGGCCTTTGTAGCGGTTCTCCAGGCCGATTGCGAGACCGACCGAATCGCCCACGCCGTAGCGGCACCACGTCGAGCCGACGCACGACTTCACGGTGCGCAGCGCCTTGCCGTAGGCGTGTCCCGATTCGAAGCCCGCGTCGATCAGTTCTTCCCAGATCAGTGGCAACTGTTCGACACGCGCGCCGAACAGGTCCACGCGCTGGCCGCCCGTGATCTTCGTATAGAGGCCGTACTTCTTCGCCACCATGCCCACGGCGATCAGCCCTTCGGGCGTGACCTCGCCGCCCGGCATGCGCGGCACGACCGAATAGGTGCCGTCGCGCTGGATGTTGGCGAGGTAGTAGTCGTTCGAATCCTGCAGGCTCGCGTGCTCCTTCTTGAGCACGAATTCGTTCCAGCACGAGGCGAGAATGCCGGCCACCGCGGGCTTGCAGACATCGCAACCGAGACCGTGACCGTGCTTCGCGAGCAACGCGCCGAAGGTCTTGATCTGCTCGACGCGCACGATGTGATACAGCTCCTGGCGCGAATACGGGAAGTGCTCGCAAAGATGATTGTTGACGCTGAGGCCCTGACGCTTCATCTCCGACTTCATGATCTGCGTGACGAGCGGCACGCAGCCGCCGCACGACGCGCCCGCGCAGGTCGTGGCCTTCATCGCGCCGATGCTGGTCGCGCCATCGCGCACGGCCGCGCAGATCTGCGCCTTCGAGACGTTGTTGCACGAACAGATCTGCGCGCCGTCGGGCAGCGCTTCCACGCCGAGCGCGGGCTTGGCGCTGCCGTCGGCTTGCGGCAGGATCAGGAATTCGGGGGCTTCCGGCAGCGCGATGCCGTTCAGCATCATTTGCAGCAGCGTGCCGTATTCGCTCGCGTCGCCGACCATCACCGCGCCGAGCAGCTTCGTGCCGCATTCGGACACCACGAGTTTCTTGTAGACCTGGCGGCGTTCGTCGGCGAAACGATAGGCGCGGCTGCCCGGCGTCTTGCCGTGCGCGTCGCCGATGCTCGCCACATCCACGCCCATCAGTTTGAGCTTGGTGCTCATGTCCGCGCCCGCGAAGCGCGCCGCCGCCGCTTCACCCATCGCTTCGCCCGCCAGCGTCTTCGCCACGTTGCGCGCCATGTCGTAACCAGGCGCGACGAGGCCGAAAATCTGCCCTTGCCACAGCGCGCATTCGCCGATCGCGTAGATATGCGGATCGCTCGTGCGGCACTCATTGTCGATGGCGATGCCGCCGCGCGGACCCACGTCGAGCCCGCAGGCGCGCGCGATTTCGTCGCGCGGACGGATGCCCGCCGAGAACACGATCATGTCGGTGTCGAGGTGCGTGCCGTCGGCGAACACCATGCGATTCGCGGCGCTTTCGCCGTCGACGATGGCCGTGGTGTTCTTCTGCGTGTGCACCGTCACGCCGAGTTCCTCGATCTTCGCGCGCAGCACGCGGCCGCCGTCGTCGTCGACCTGCACGGCCATCAGGCGCGGCGCGAATTCCACCACATGCGTCTGCAGGCCGAGATCGCGCAACGCCTTCGCGCATTCGAGACCGAGCAGGCCGCCGCCCACCACCACGCCGGTGGTCGCGCTCGCGCCGCGGGCCTGCATCGCTTCGAGATCGTCGATCGTGCGATAGACGAAGCAATCCGCCCGATCGTTGCCGTCGATCGGCGGCACGAAAGGCACCGAACCGGTGGCGATCACGAGTTTGTCGTACGCGAGCGTTTCGCCGTTCGACACGCTCACGGTGCGCGCTTCGCGATCGATCGACACGGCTTTCGCGTCGAGCACGAGACGCACGCGCTCGCGCACCTCGTCGCGTTCGAAGAAGCCCGGCGCGACGAGCGAGAGATCGTCGGCGCTCTTGCCCGCGAAAAATTCGGAGAGATGCACGCGGTCGTAGGCCGGACGCGGCTCCTCGCAGAGCACCGTGACGCGCACGTTCGCGCTTTCGGCGAGCACGCTCTCGAGAAATTTATGGCCCACCATGCCGTGGCCAATGACGACGACGTTCAGACCGTTCACTGCGAGCGAAGTTTGCGTCATGCTTGTGCACCAAATAAAAAGGCGTCCCGCGAAGCCAGCTTGCAATAAGCCAGACTCGGGGGACGCCGTTGCCCTGAATTCAATCGATTTGCACTGCTCTGCTGCTGCGCAGCCGGATCGCCGTTGATCCTGTCGACGATCGTTATGCAAGCGCTGTGCCAATTCGTGCGCGCAGCGCGAAAGCCCCGTGCAGCGGGCTTTTCACGTGATCGCTCGCGGGCGGCGCACCGCAACGGCCTGACGCGTCGTGATGCAGCGGAGCACAGATTTGGTGCCGTGCAGCACAGTCGCTGTGCGCTGTCGCCATGAATGGGCCGGCTTCGCGTTAGTGCGCTGTCGATGCCGCGCATAAGGTTTCGGGCGCGTGCGATGCGCGCAGAAAGGCATCGACGAGACATGCGGGCGCAGTGCACCGCGCGCTGGTCTGGAACTTGCGTGATTAGCGCGTGCGAGTCGATACGAACGGCAACGATGCCGGGCGCGTCGCGCGATGCTGGCACGCGACGCATCGCCCTCGCAGGATGGACAGAACTCAGGACAACGGCGTCCCCTCGTCATCGACGACGAGCGGACGCCGTTTTTTATTGGGCAATCGAGATGATCGACATGACGAACCGGAACGCCATCGGCACGATGGGCAAGGTCACTTTATTGAGCGCGGGTCCGGGCGACCTCGACCTGCTGACGTTGAAAGCGGCGAAGGCGCTCGCGAGCGCGGACGTCGTGCTGATCGACGACCTCGTGAATCCCGAGATCGCCACGCTCGCTCCGCAGGCGCGCGTCATCAAGGTCGGCAAGCGCGGCGGTTGCCGCTCGACGCCGCAAGCGTTTATCGAGCGCCTGATGCAGCGTTACGCGAAAAAAGGCGCGCATGTCGTGCGCGTGAAAGGCGGCGACGCGCTGCTGTTCGGGCGCGCGGGCGAGGAACTCGCGGCGCTCGATCGCGCGCGCATTCCGGTGCAGATCGTGAACGGGATTTCGTCGGCGTTCGCGGCGGCGGCGGGACTCGGCGTCTCGCTCACGCATCGCGATCATTGCCAGGGCGTGATCTTCGTGACGGCGCATCTGCGCGATCACAGCGAGCCCGACTGGCGCGCGCTCGCGGCCACCGGCATGACGCTCGCGATCTACATGGGCATGAGCCGCATCGAGGGCTTGTGCGCGACGCTCGCGCAGGCGCTCTCGCCCGCCACACCCGCCGCCGTCGTGCAGTGGGCGGGCAGCGCGAACGAGCGCCGCGTAACGGGCGCGCTCGGCACGATCGCGGCGCTCGCGCGCGACGCCGGGCTCGGCAGTCCGGCGATCATTCTGGTCGGCGAGGCGATTGGCGAGGCGCTGGCTTTCGCGTCGCGTGAAACGGATGTTGCAGCGCTGAATGCTGCGGCGACGCTGCCGCAATTGCGCCGCGCGTGAGCATCGCCACTGAGCGCGACATCGACGCTTACTTGATCTCGACTTCGACGAACACCACTTCACGCGGCGACGCATTGACGACGTTGTGCTCGACACCCTGCAAGCCCGCGTAGCTCTGCCCCGCAACGAGCGGTTTCTCGCGCGGACCGTCGCGGGTTTCGATCAGCAGCACGCCATCGGTTTGCGGCACGACGATGTAATCGTGACCGTGCACGTGCCAGCCGGTTTCGGCGCCGGGCGCGAAGCGCCATTCGGTGACGATGGCGCGCGGATTCGAGACCTGCACGGTGGGGACGGCTTGCGGACGGCTCATGGGGCGCTCCTGATGTTGTTATCGGACGACGATCGGATGATCCCGTGCGCCGATTCTCAGGCCAGCCAGCCTTCTCGCAAAGTGACAGTGCGTGCGCGCCGACCAGCACAGTTGCGCGCGCATGAAACGCACGACCAACGCACGACCAACGCAAAACCGTCGCGACTCAATTCATCAGCATGCCGAATAAAACTCAGCGCCCGCCGCTCACCACGCGCTTCGCCACCAGCCCCGGCAGGCGCAAGCCAAAACCGGCCACGAGCCGCAGATGCATCCACGACAGCAGCAGGTTGTCGCGCGCATAGTTGAAGTGCGAGACGCCGCCTTCGTCGGCCTTGAAATAGCGCACCGGCGCTTCGATCTGGATCGGCCGCACGCCCGCCCAGCACAGCCGCACGGCGGCTTCGGGATCGAAGTCGAAACGGCGCATCCACGGCAGACGCGTCATGATCGTGCGCAGCGGCGTGATCGGATAGACGCGGAATCCATACAGCGAATCGCCGATGCCCGCCCACAGCGTTTCCACGTCGGCGAGCAGGTTCGACACGCGGCGGCCCTGCACGCGCAGCTGCGGCGCGCTCGCATCGAACTTCGGGCGGCCGAGCACCATCGCCTCGGGATTCGCCTGCGAAGCGGCCATGAAACGCGGGATCAGGTCGGCGGGATGCTGGCCGTCGGAGTCCATCGTGAGCACGTGCGTGAAGCCCTGCGCCGCGGCGGCCTCGATGCCCGCGAGCACCGCGCCGCCCTTGCCGCGATTGGCGGGCAGCACGATCACGCGCAGGCCGTCGTCCTGCGCGGCCATCGCCTGCAGACGTTCGGCGCTGCCGTCGGTGCTGCCGTCGACGACCACCCACACGGGATTCCAGTGCGCACGCGCGGCGCGCACCGTCTCATCGACCTTCATGCCGGGGTTGTAGCTCGGAATCAGGACGAGATGCGTCGCGCTGGCGCGCGGCGGGGTGGAAGTAACGTCGGCTTGCATGGAACGGGAACGGAGTGGTTGGGACGGCGCGCCGGATCAGGCGAGACCGCCGTTGATCGACAGCACCTGGCCGGTCACATAGGCGGCGGCGTCGGAGACCAGATAGGCGACCATCGCCGCCACTTCCTCCGGCTTGCCGGCGCGCTGCGCGGGCACGATCTGCTTGAGGCGCTCGGCGGGGAACGCGCGCTCGGCCATCGGCGACTCGATCACGCCCGGCGCGATCGCATTCACGGTGATGCCGCGCGACGCCACTTCGAGCGAGAGCGCCTTGGTCGCGCCGATCAGCCCGGCCTTGGCCGCCGAATAGTTGACCTGGCCGCGATTGCCCATCACGCCCGCGAGCGACGCGACGTTCACGATGCGCCCGTGGCGCGTGCGGATCATCGGCAGCAGAAGCGGCTGCGTGACGTTGAAGAAGCCGTTGAGCGACACGTCGATCACGCTGCGCCACTGCTGGCGCGACATGCCGGCCATCGGCGCGTCGGCGGTGATGCCCGCGTTGTTGACGAGGATCTGCACGGGGCCGCCGTTGGCGTCGTCGATCAGCGGGGCGAGCGCGGCTTCGGTGGCGTCGGCGTCGGTGACGTCGAACGCGATCGCGCGCGCCTGCCCGCCCGCCGCGACGATGCGCTGCGCCACGGCCTCGGCCTGCGCGAGCTGACGGTTCGCGTGCACCCAGACTTCATGCCCCGCCGCGGCCAGGGCGTCGCAGATCGCCTGGCCGATCACTCCGCTGCCGCCTGTCACGAGTGCGCGCATCGGCTCTCTCCTGTGGTTCGTCGGTCGCGTGGCGCGTGCGATCAGCGCACGCGATGCGCGTCGACGTAGGCCGCCAGCGCGCCGAGCGTCGCGAAGATCTTTTCGTTGTCCGGGTTGTCCGAGCGCAGCTCGAAACCGTATTTCTTCGAGATCAGCAGCGCGATTTCGAGGATGTCGATGGAGTCGAGCCCGAAGCCTTCGCCATAGAGCGGGGTTTCGGCCGTGACGTCGTCGAGCGAGACGTCTTCGAGATTCAGTTCGCCGACGATGAGCGCGGCCAGTTCATGTTCGAGAGCGTTCATAGGCGTGCGTATCGTGTCGCGGTCGTACCGCGGTTGCGTCCCGTCGGGGGCGCGCCGGACGGGACATCGTCCGCGCCGCCGCTTGCCTCGCAGGCGCGTTCACCCCGCTCTGCCTGCCCGATTTAGGGATCGTTTGGTAAAAGTTACGCGGATTCTAGACGATGGGTATCGGGGCGTATACGGTGTCGCCCGCCGAAAGGTTACAGACGTTCCGAACCGTCTCACCCGCAATTTTGGGACACGACCGCCGCAGACGCTTGCACGGCATTGGACGCGCGCCGATCGGAGCGGGGTCGCGGCTTGCACAGAGGCATACAAACGGTTACAAACCTGCCGGTGCCTTGTCGGACGGCGCTACGCCGCCACCCTAAAATACGGCTGCCACCCGCCTGCAGGCTGTTTGCGGCCCGTTTTTGTCATATCTATGACGGCTTCCGGCATGGAAAATAGCGCCGCCGAAGCCGCCGCCCACTACCATTTGAAGATAAGGAACCCGATGTCACGCCGCACCGACGCGCCAGCCGCGCCCTCGCCGGACCGCCGTCCGGACAGCGCCCGCTCCCCGAGGGAAGCGGCGCTGGGCGTCGTGCGCGCGGGTCTGGCTGTGGCGGGCGTGATCGCGTACCAGTTGCTCGCGCATCGAGCGGTGGCCACGCCCGGCGAAGCGGGTCTCGGCCTCGCGATGGCGCTGCTGCCGCCGCTCGTGCTCGCGCTGGGCGCCGCCGCCGGATCGCCGCGCCGCGCCTGGCTGCTGCCGCTCTGGGCGCTGACCGTCGGGGCGTTGTGGAGCGCGCGCACGCCGCTTGCTTATCACTTCGAATGGGGTCTGTATCTCGAACACGTGAGTTTCAACCTCGGGCTGGCGCTGCTGTTCGGGCGCACGCTGGCCGCCGGGCGCGAGCCGCTGTGCACGCAGTTCGCGCGCACGATGCGCGGCGGCGGTCCGCTGCCGCGTGCGATCGTGCGCTACACGCGCCGCATCACGCTCGCGTGGACGCTGTTTTTCGTGGCGATCGCCGCTGTGTCGACGCTGATGTTCGCGTTCGCGCCGATCGTCGCCTGGGCCACCTTCGCCAACTACGTCGCGCTGCCGCTGGTGGGCGCGATGTTTGCCGCCGAGCACGCCTGCCGCGCGCTGGCGCTGCCGCACGAACCGCGCGCCCGCATGCTCGACGCGGTGCGGGCGTACCGCGCGCGCGCCACGCCCTGAACGACGGGCCGGCAGCCGCGCTGCTGGCCGAAGTTTTCGCATCAACCGATTTATGCCGACTCATCCGCTGCTGTTTCACGCTTCGCCCCGCCAGGTCATCGCCTGGCGCGATGGCGCGCCCGTCACCGTGCGCGGCTTTCTCGCCGACGTCGCACACGTGGCCGCCGCGTTGCCGCCGGGCGGCCACGTGTTCAACGTCTGCCGCGACCGCTACCGCTTCGCGGTGAGCCTGTGCGCGGCGCTCGTCGCGCGGCGCATCAGTCTGCTGCCTTCGAACCACACGCCGGAAACGGTCCGTCAGCTCGCGGCCTTCGCGCCCGATACCTTCTGCCTGCACGACTCGCCCGACTGCGCGATCGCCCTGCCGCGCTTTCAATATCCCGACACGGCCGCAGCAAATCTGACTAACCATGACTGCCGCGACAGCACTGACGCCTTCGTCGTCCCGCAGATCGACGCCGCGCGCGTCATGGCCTATGTCTTCACCTCGGGCTCGACCGGCGCGCCGGTGCCGCATCGCAAGACATGGGGCTGCCTCGTCGACGGCGTGCGCGCCTCCGCGCAGAGTCTCGGTCTGACAGGCGACGATGCCGCCGCCCACACGCTGGTCGGCACGGTGCCCGCGCAGCACATGTACGGCTTCGAATCGACGGTGCTGCTCGCGCTGATCGGCGGCCTCGCCTTCAGCAGCCGCCAGCCGTTCTACGCCGCCGACATCCGCGCGGAACTCGACGCCGTGCCGCAGCCGCGCGTGCTCGTCACATCGCCGATCCATCTGCGCACGCTGCTCGCCAGCGACGCGCCGCTGCCGCGCGCGGCGCTCGTGCTCAGCGCGACCGCGCCGCTCGCCGAAAAGCTCGCGTGCGAAGCCGAAGCGCGGCTCGGCGCGCCGCTGATCGAAATCTACGGCAGCACGGAAACCGGCCAGATCGCCACGCGCCGCACCGCGCGCGGCGCGGTCTGGCAACTGCTGCCGCGCATCCGGCTGAACGCCCTGAAAGCGCGCGACGACGAACAGCAAGATCAGGAAGACAGCACCACGTTCTGGGCCAGCGGCGGCCACCTCGACGAACCCGTGCCGATGGGCGACGCGCTCGAACTGCTCGACGCGCAGCGTTTCCTGCTGCACGGGCGCAAGCAGGACCTCGTCAATATCGCGGGCAAGCGCACCTCGCTCGCGTATCTGAATCATCAGCTCAACGCGATTCCCGGCGTGACCGACGGCGTGTTCTTCATGCCCGGCGACGCCGCCGACACTGCCGACACGTCAATCACGCGCCTCGTCGCGCTGGTAGTCGCGCCTTCGCTGAACGCAGCCGAGTTGCAGCGCGCGCTGCGCGAACGGATCGACGCCGCGTTCCTGCCGCGTCCGCTCGTGTTCGTCGATGCGCTGCCGCGCAACGAAACCGGCAAGCTGCCGCGCGACGTGCTCGCGGCGCTGGCCGCGCGTCATACGCGCGCTGCGGCGTCGGGGTCTCCGTCGGCATCGACCTGTGAATCCGCGCCCGCGAAAACGCTAGCGCACGCGCTGCGTTTCACGATCGGCGCCGATCATCCCGCGCTGCCGGGCCATTTTCCGGGCCAGCCGATCGTGCCGGGCGTGGTGCTGCTCGACCGCGCCATCGACGCCATCGGTGCCGCGCTCGACCAGCCGCTCGACACCTGGCGTCTCTCGGCGGCCAAGTTCCTGAGCCCGGCCGCGCCCGGCGAAGCGCTCGACCTCGCCTTCGACGCCGCCGCGAGCGGCGCGATCCGCTTCACCGTGCGTGCGGGCGAGCGCGATGTGGCGAGCGGCACGCTGGCCGTGCCGTCGGTCCACGCGGAGGCCGCGCCATGACGCCGAACCTGCCGCCGGACGCAAACGCAACGACCGCATCGACCGCATCCGCTGCATCGAATCAAGCGGATCAGCAAGCGGATCAAGCCGCCCCGAACGCGACCGCCAAACCCGCGCGCCCCGACTGGGCACAACGCGAGGAGCGCGGCAGCGCGCTGCTGCTGCGCGTGATGACGTGGCTCTCGCTGCGCCTCGGCCGCCCCGCCGGACGCGCCCTGCTCTATCTGTGCGCCGCCTGGTACGTGCTGTTTTCGCCGCGCGCGCGCAGCGCCTCGCGCGACTATCTGCGCCGCGCGCTCAACCGTGCGCCGCGATGGCGCGATTGCTGGCGTCACGTCTTCACGTTCGCGACCACCATCCACGATCGCATCTATCTGATGCACGGACGCTTCGACCTGTTCGACATCCGCCCGCACGGCCAGCAGCTCGTCGACGAAGCGCTCTCGGGCGGACGCGGCGCGTTCCTGATGGGCGCGCATCTGGGCAGCTTCGAAGTGGTGCGCGCGCTCGGCCGCACGCGCCCGCGTCTGCGCGTGGTGGTGACGATGTTCGAAGAGAACGCGCGCAAGATCAACGCGACGCTGGCCGCCGTGAATCCCGCCGCGAGCCCGGAAGTGATCGGCCTCGGCCAGATCGATTCGATGCTCAAGGTGAAGCAGCGTCTCGACGAAAACTGCATGGTCGGCATGCTGGCCGACCGCACGCTGCTCGCCGACGACGCCGCCACGATGCGCCGCATGGCGTTTCTCGGCGAACCCGCCCCGTTCCCGCTCGGCCCGCTTTATATGGCCGCGATGCTCAAGCGCCCGGTGCTGTTCATGACCGGGCTCTATCGCGGCGGCAACCGCTACGACGTGCACTTCGAAGTGGTCGCCGATTTCACCCACACGCCGCGCGACGCGCGCCGCGCCGCCATCGACGCCGCGCTCGCGCGTTACGTCTCGCTGCTCGACAAGTACGCGCGCGCGGCGCCCTATAACTGGTTCAACTATTTCGATTTCTGGAAAACGGTCAAGCCTGCGGGCGATGCGGCTGCGTCCGCGCCTGCTTCTGCCGACAGCGTCGTCGCACGCGACGCGCACGCCACGCGCGCCACGCGCGCCACGCGCCGCGCCTCGGCCAGCCTGACCGCCCAGGAGACTTCCGACGCATGAGCACCACCCCACGTATGAGCACTCACCTTCTTTCGCGCCGCCTGATCGCGCGCGTCTTCGCCGCCATCGCCCTCGTCGGCGGCGGCGCCGCGCTGAGCGCGATCGGCACGCTCGCGCCTGTCACGCCGGCGCAGGCCGCGCCCGCCTGGACGCTCGACCGCCTGATGGCCACGCTGGCGCAGCACAAGACCGGCCGCGCGGCCTTCACCGAAACGCGCTGGCTCGCGATCGCCGCGGAGCCCGTCGAATCGTCGGGTGAACTGGCGTTCGCCGCGCCCGATCATCTGGAAAAGAACACGCTGAGCCCGAAGCCCGAGCATCTCGTCGTCGACGGCGACATGCTCACGGTCGATCGCAACAACCGCAAATACACGCTCGCGCTCGCGCATTATCCGGAAGTGGGCGCGTTCATCGAGAGCATCCGCGCGACGCTGACGGGCAATCGCTATGCGCTCGAACAGACCTATAAAGTCGCGCTCGCCGGTCACGGCGACGACTGGACGCTCACGCTCACGCCGCTCGATTCGCGCATGCGCAAGGTCGTCGACACGATCACGCTAGAAGGTTCGCGCGGCGAGCTGCGCAGCGTGGCGATCCAGCAGGCGGGCGGCGATCATTCGCTGATGAAGCTGCGTCCGCTCGCGGCGACGGCGGCTTCGTCGACCTCGTCGGCCACGGCGGCGAAGGGTTCGGCGTCCACGTCGGGCTGAGCGCCCGGCATCGCCCTGTCCACACGAACAACACCAACAAGACATAAGGGACGCGCCGATGGACCACCACACCCGCCCCGACTCCGAGACCGCCCCCGCGCCAGGTTCCGCCCGCAGTGCCGGATTCGTGCAGCCCGCCGTCCTGCTGTGGCTGCTGTTTCTGCTCGGCTGCGCCGTGGCCATCGCGCGCGCGCAGTTCAACACCGACCTCTCCGCGTTCCTGCCGCGCGCGCCGAGCGCGGGTCAGCGCGTGCTGATCGAGCAACTGCGCGACGGACTGGTTTCTCGGCTGATTCTCGTCGGCATCGAAGGCGGCGATGCGTCGTCGCGCGCGCGGCTTTCACGCGCGATGGGCACGACGCTGCGCGCCGATCCGCAATTCGCGGCGGTCCATAACGGCGAGGCCGTCAACGACGCGCGCGACCAGCAGTTCGTCTACGCGCATCGCTACGCGCTGAGTCCGGCGGTCACGCCGCAGCGCTTCAGCGTGGCGGGCCTGCACGACGCGCTCGGCGAGAGTCTCGATCTGCTCAGCTCGTCGGCGGGACTCGTGGCGAAAGACCTGCTGCCGCACGATCCGACCGGCGAAGTGGCCGCGCTCGTCGATCAGCTCGACAGCGCCGCGCAGCCCGCGACGCGCGACGGCGTATGGGCCTCGCGCGACGGCACGCGCGCCGTGCTGGTCGCGCAGACCGCCGCCTCGGGCTCGGACACCGACGCCCAGGCCCGCGCGATCGAGGCCGTGCAGCGCGCCTTCGACACCGCCGCGCGCACGCTGCCGGACGGCGCGCACGCCGACGCGTATCGCCTGCTGATGACCGGCCCCGGCGTGTTCTCGGTGCAGACGCGCGACGCGATTCGCCATGACGTCGAGCGCATTTCGGCGCTGAGCCTCGTGCTGATCGTCGCGCTGCTGCTCACGCTCTATCGCTCGCCGCGCACGCTCGTGCTCGGCCTGCTGCCGGTGCTTTCGGGCGTGGCGGCGGGCATCGCGGCCGTGAGTCTCGCGTTCGGCACCGTGCAGGGCATCACGCTCGGCTTCGGCACCACGCTGATCGGCGAGGCGGTCGATTATTCGATCTATCTGTTCGTGCAGTCTTCGGCATCTTCGTCGACATCGGCATCGACGCAGGCGCAGCGCGCCGCCGCCCTGCGCGCGTGGATCGCGAACTGGTGGCCGACGATCCGCCTCGGCGTGCTGACTTCCGTGTGCGGTTTCGCGTCGATGCTGTTCTCGGGCTTTCCGGGCCTCGTGCAACTGGGCGCATACTCGATCGCCGGGCTCGTGACGGCCGCGCTCGTCACGCGTTTCGTGCTGCCGCATCTGCAAGGCGGCGCGCATGCGATCCGCGATGTCTCGCGCCTCGGCGCAGCGCTCGCGCGCGCCGCCGCTTACGCGCCGCGTCTGCGCTGGCCGCTCGCCGCGCTCGCCCTCGCGGCGGTCGCGCTGGTCGCGCTGCACCGCGATGCGCTGTGGAGCCGCGAACTCTCCGCGCTGAGCCCCGTGCCCGCCGCGAGCCTGGCGCTCGACACGCGCCTGCGCACCGACCTCGGCGCGCCCGACGTGCGCTATCTCGTCGAGATTCCCGCCGCCAGCGCGCAAGCCGCGCTCGAAGGCGCGGAACGCGTCGGCGCGCAGTTGCAGCCGCTCGTCGCGCGCGGCACGCTCGCGGGCTTCGAAAGTCCCGCGCGCTATCTGCCGAGCGACGCCGCGCAGCGCGCGCGCCTCGCGAGCCTGCCCGACGCCGCGACGCTGAGCGCGCGTCTGCGCGAAGCGGTCGCGAACCAGAGCATCCGCGTGAAACCCGAGGCGTTCGCGCCGTTCATCGCCGACGCGCAGGCCGCGCGCGTTGCGCCGCTCATCACGCGTGCGGACCTGAACGGCACCTCGATGGCGCTGGCCGTCGATGCGCTGCTCACGCAACGCGACGGCCACTGGAACGCGATGCTCGCGCTGCGTGCGCCCGCGCACGCGAACGCAGCGAGCGCCGCCAACACGTCGAGCCTCGACGCCGCCGCGATCCGCGCCGCCGTCGCGCAGGCGGGCGTGCCGGGCGCGCTGTTCGTCGACCTCAAAACGGAAGCCGACCGCCTCTACGTGAACTACGTGCACGAAGACATCCGGCTCTCGCTCGCGGGCTTCGTGGCGATCTGCGTGCTGCTCGCGCTCGCGCTGCGTTCGCTGCGTCTGGCCGCGCGCGCGCTCGCGCCGCTCGTCGCCGCCGTGCTGGTGGTGATCGCGGGCTTCGCGCTCGCGGGCGTGCCGATGACGATCCTGCACCTCGTCGGCATGCTGCTGATCGTGGCGGTGGGCTCGAACTATGCGCTGTTTTTCTGCAAGCGCGGCGCGACGCGGCATGGGCAATCCGCTGACGAATCGGCGACCATCGCACCGCACACGCTGGTCTCGCTGCTGGTGGCGAATCTCGCGACCGTCGCCGGGTTCGGGCTGCTCGCGCTCTCGCATGTGCCGCTGCTCGAAACCTTCGGCTTGACCGTCGGCCCCGGCGCGATGCTCGCGCTCGCGTTCGCGGCGATCCTCGCGCCGCGCAGCGGGACCACGTCCGCCGCGCAGGAAGTGGAAACTGGCGCACACGCCGACACGCAATCCCATCGACAAGGAAACCCAGCATGAACGGGCCCACGCCACCGGGAGCGGACCGCACACATGCGCAGCCGAATCCGCGCCACGCCGACGCCGCGCGCCGGTGGGCGCCGTCGCCGTTCATCGCGGGCGCGGCGGCGCTGCATGCGGGCGCGGCCGCCGCGCTGATCGCGCAACCCGCGACGTGGCCATGGGCCGTCGGCAGCGTCGCGGCCTCGCATCTCGCGCTGACAGCGGCGGGCCTCTGGCCCAGGAGCGCGCTGCTCGGCCCGAACTGGACGCGCCTACCCGCAGCGTCTGCCGCCTCCGTCACGTCCGTGCCCGGCGCCGACCGCCGCCTCGCCCTCACCATCGACGACGGCCCCGATCCGGAGATCACGCCGCGCGTGCTCGATCTGCTCGACGAATACGGCGCGCACGCGACCTTCTTCTGCATCGGCGAGCGCGCGCGCCAGCATCCGAAGTGGATCGAGGCGATCGTCGCGCGCGGCCACGCCGTGGAGAACCACAGCCAGCGCCATCGGCATACGTTTTCGGTCAGCGGACCCGGCGCGCTGCGGCGCGAAATCGAAACCGCGCAGCGCACGCTGACGGACATCAGCGGCACGCGTCCGCGCTTTTTCCGCGCGCCCGCCGGCTTGCGCAATCCGTTTCTCGAACCGGTGCTCTGCGCGCTCGGGCTGCAACTGGCGAGCTGGACGCGGCGCGGTTTCGACACGCGCGAGCGCGATCCGCAGATCGTGACGCGACGTCTGCTGACCGGTCTCGCGCCGCGCGACATCCTGCTGCTGCACGACGCCAACAGCGCGCGCGACGCGCTCGGCCAGCCGGTCGTGCTCGCGGTGCTGCCGCAGGTGCTGCGCGCCGCCGCCGAGGCGCACTATCACTGGATCACCCTGCGCGCGGCGCTCGACGCCGCGCCCGTCACGCCAGTCGGACACGGCGGCAACGCCGCCCCGTTTGGTAAAATTCGCCCCTAAATGGCGCGCGCGCCGGCCCCAGGACCGAACTCCGTGAATCCCCTTCTCGTCTCGCACTTCACCGCCACCAGCTGCCTCGGCCGCGGGCTCGACGCCATGCTCGACGCGCTGCGCGAGCGGCGCAGCGGCCTCGCGCCGTGCGACTTCGAACGCGCGGATCTCGACACATGGATCGGCGCGGTCCAGGACGTCGACGCCGTCGACATCCGCGCGGATCTCGCCGCCTACGCGTGCCGCAATCATCGCCTCGCGCAACTCGGTCTCGAACAGGACGGTTTCGCCGAACGCGTGCACGCCGCCGTCGCGCGTTACGGCGCGGACCGCGTCGGCGTGTTCGTCGGCACCAGCACGAGCGGCATCCTCGAAACCGAAAACGCCTATCGCGAGCGCGACCGCGAGACCGGCCTGCTGCATCCCGGCTTCGACTACGCGCGCACCCACAATCCCTACGCGCTGGCCGCGTTCGTGCGCGACTATTTCGGGGCGCGCGGGCCGGCCACGGCGATCTCGTCGGCGTGCTCGTCGAGCGCGAAAGTGTTCGGCTCGGCGCGGCGCATGATCGAAGCGGGCCTGATCGACGCGGCGGTCGTGGGCGGCGTCGATTCGCTGTGCCTCACCACGCTGTACGGCTTCAACTCGCTCGAACTGCTCTCGCGCCAGCCGTGCCGCCCGTTCGACGTGGCGCGCGACGGCATTTCGATCGGCGAAGCGGCCGCGTTCGCGCTGCTCGAACGCCTGCCCGCGCAAGCCGATGCTCTGCCGGGCGACGCGATCCTGCTGCTCGGCATCGGCGAATCGAGCGACGCGCATCACATGTCGTCGCCGCATCCGGAGGGACTGGGCGCACGCGCCGCGCTCGAACAGGCGCTCGCGAGCGCGGGCCTTGCGCCGGACGAGATCGACTACATCAATCTGCACGGCACGGCCACGCCGAGCAACGACGCCTCCGAAAGCCGCGCCGTGGGCGCGCTGTTCGGTTCGACGCCGTGCAGCTCGACCAAGGGCGCGACCGGCCACACGCTCGGCGCGGCGGGCGCGCTCGAAGCGATCGCGGCGGCGCTCGCGCTGCGCCACGGCTTCGTGCCCGCGGGCGTCAACACGCAGGTCGTCGATCACGCGCTCGGACTCGATTACGCGCTGACCAATCGCGACGCCGACATGCGCGCCGCGCTCAGCAATTCGTTCGGCTTCGGCGGCACGAATTGCAGCCTCTTGCTGGGGCGCGCGGATTTCGCGTTGAGCCGGAAAAACGGCGCTGCAAAGAACGAGGTGCAATCGTGAAACTGCATGCGTGGATCGAAGGGATCGGCGTGATCGGGCCGGGCCTCGCCAACTGGACGCAAGCCGCCGACGTGCTCGCGCAACGCGCGCCGTACGAAGCCGCGCGCACCGTGCTGCCCGCGCCCGCGAGCCTGCCGAGCGCCGAGCGGCGCCGCACCGGCCCGGTCGTGCGCGCGGCGCTCGCCGTGGGCCACGAAGCGGTCGACGCCAGCGGGCGCGACGCCGCCACGCTCGCGTCCGTGTTCGCGGCCTCGGGCGGCGACGGCGTGAATTGCCACGCGATCTGCGAAACGCTCTCCACCGACGACCGCCAGCTTTCGCCGACGCGCTTTCACAACTCGGTGCACAACGCGGCGGCGGGTTACTGGAGCATCGCGTCGCACGCGCGCGCGACGGCAAACGTGCTGTGCGCGCACGACGCGAGCTTCGGCGCGGGCCTGCTCGAAGCGCTCGCCCAGGTGGCCGTCGACCGCGTGCCGACGCTGCTGGTCGCCTACGACTGCGAATATCCCGAGCCGCTGCGCACGGTGCGCCCGATCGCCGATGCGTTCGGCGTGGCGCTGGTGCTCGCGCCCGTCGGCGATGCCGCGCAGGGAGATGTCGATATCCATGTCGACGGCGCGGCGCGTCCGCGCGCGCTGGCCTGCATCGAAGCGAAGCTCACCGATGCGCCCGCCACGCAACTCGACGCGCCCGAATTCGAAACGCTGCGCGCCAACAACCCGGCCGCGCGCGTGCTGCCGTTGCTGCACGCGCTCGCGACGCGGCAGGCGGCGAGCGTGGTGATCGACTATCTGCCGGAAACGCGCGTGCGGCTCGATGTGTCGTGGCCGGATGCCGACGTTGATGCCGCGTCGGGCGTCGCTTCAGGCGCACCGCGCGAGGCCGCGCCATGACGCCCGACGCGCCGACGCTCGCCGCGCCGCTCGACCGCGCCTGGATCGCCGCGCACATTCCGCACAGCGGCGCGATGTGCCTGCTCGACAGCGTCGAAGCCTGGGACGACGCGCAGATCCGCTGCCTCGCGACCAGCCATCTCGACGCGCACAATCCGCTGCGCGCGAACGGCCGGCTCGCCTCGGTCTGCGGCGTCGAATACGCGGCGCAGGCGATGGCCGTGCACGGCGCGCTCGGCAGTCTCGCCGATATCGGCGCGACGGCGCAGCGTCCGCGCGCGGGCTTTCTCGCGAGCGTGCGCGGCGTCGAGGCGCAGGTCGCGCGGCTCGATACGCTGGACGCGCCGCTCATCGTCGAGGCCGAGCGCATCGGCGGCGACGGCACCACGATTCTTTACCGCTTCACGCTGCGCTGCGACGCCCGCGTGCTGCTGACGGGACGCGCGGCGGTCATGCTCGACGCGTCCGCGGCGGAGACGCTGCGACGTCCCGCCATCGATAACTGCTGAAGGGAGAACCACAATGAAAACCCATCGAATCCTGCTGGCCGCGCTGGCGTTCGGCCTGGCCAGTTCGGCCGCGTTCGCCGACGTGCACGAAGTGAAGGAAGACATCAAGCACGACACGAAGTCGGCGGCGAAAGCGACCGGCCACGCGGCGCGCGACTTCGGCCACGCGACGGCGAGCGCGGCGAAGACCGTCGGCCACGGCATCGCGCACGGCACGCGCGAAGGCTGGGACGCCACCAAGCACGCGACGCACGAAGGCTGGGACGCCACCAAGCGCACCACGAAACGCGTGTTCCATAAGGACGATGCGCCGGGCAAGGACGACGCTTAAAGTCTTCGCATCCCCTTCCGGCGCGAACACGACGGCGTGTTCATTCGACACGCCGTCGGTTTCACCCCGGGCGCGTGCGTCTCGTGCGCCGCCATGACTGCGCGCCCGGCATCACGCGACCTCGATCGCCTCGCCCGATGCCCGCCAAACCGGGCTCGCACGCCGCTTTCCCTCCTCCGAACGGCCAATTTGCCCGCTTTTTGTCCGGTAAGCGCCCGCGACAAGGCAAAATACGGGTTTCGAGCCCGCACGGGCTCATGTTTTTTCCCGCCGGCCGCTCCGCACACGGGGCCCGAACACGGCGAAGCCGCGCGAGAGACGCAGCGGCGCCCGGCCCGGCCGGACGCTCGCCCGCGCGTGCGAGACCACTGGAGTAGTTGATGACCGAAGCCAAGATTTCCTTCGCTGGCCGCCTTTCGCTGGCCATCGGATCGTTTTTCGCCATTCTCGGCGACGCCGACCTCGCGGCCGGCGTGCGCCGTCTACGCAACGGCGAGGCCGCCGCGCCCGCGCCGCAAGCGCCCGTGCCCGCCGCCGCGCCGATGGCCGCGCCCGCACCTGCGCCCGTCGCTGCGCCCGCTCCCGCGCCCGTCGCCGCCATCGAGGAAGCCAGCCCGCAATCGGCGCTGCAACTGCTTGGCCTGCTGCAGCGTAATGCGCGCTTCGTCGACTTCGTCGAGGAAGACATCGCCGGCTACAACGACGCCGATATCGGCGCGGCCGCGCGTCTCGTCCACGAAGGCTGCCGCGCCACGCTGCGCGAGCACTTCACGATCCGCCCGGTGCGCAGCGAGGCCGAAGGCAGCCGCGTGACCATCGCGGAAGGCTTCGACGCCACCGCCATCCGCCTGACCGGCAACGTGGTCGGCTCCGCGCCGTTCACCGGCACCGTCAGCCATCGCGGCTGGCGCGTCGAAGACGTCAAACTGCCCAAGCTCGTGAAGTCGCACGACGCGAAGGTCATCGCACCGGCCGAGGTGGAACTGTGAGCGATCCGCGTTTTTCGATCGGCGTCGATCTGGGCACGACGCACTGCGCCCTCTCCTACGTCGACCTCGCCGCCAGTGACGGCGAGAAGACCGTGCATGGCGTGCTGCCCGTCACGCAACTCACCGCGCCGGGCGCGATCGAGTCGCCCGAGCTGCTGCCCTCGTTTCTCTATCTGCCGAACGCGGGCGAGCTCACGCCCGGCGACCTGACGCTGCCGTGGACCGCCTCGCGCGAGTACGCCGTCGGCGAAATGGCGCGCAGCCGTGGTGCGGGCACGCCCATCCGTCTCGTGTCGAGCGCGAAGAGCTGGCTCTGCCATCCGGGCGTGGACCGCCGCGCGGCGATCCTGCCGAACGACGCGCCGCCCGAAGTCGCGCGCGTCTCGCCGCTCGAAAGCTCGATCCGCTATCTCACGCATCTGCGCGAGGCGTGGGATCACGCGCATCCGGATGCGCCGTTCGCGCAGCAGGACGTCACCGTCACGATTCCGGCCTCGTTCGATCCGGCCGCGCGCGAGCTGACAGCCGAAGCCGCGCAGGCCGCCGGCTACACCAGCATGACGCTGCTCGAAGAACCGCAGGCCGCGCTCTATAGCTGGATCCAGAAGAGCGGCGGCGCGTGGCGCAAGGACGTGAAGGTCGGCGACATCATCCTCGTCGTGGACGTGGGCGGCGGCACCACCGACCTCTCGCTGATCGCCGTGGTCGAGCGCGAAGGCAATCTCGAACTGCTGCGCGTGGCCGTCGGCGAACACATCCTGCTCGGCGGCGACAACATGGACCTCGCGCTCGCGCACGTGGTCGCGCGCAAGCTCGCCCAGCAAGGCACGCAGGCCGATCCGTGGCAGTTGCGCGCGCTCACCTACGCCTGCCGTTCGGCCAAGGAGCAACTGCTCTCCGACGCCGGCCTCGAAGCGGTGCCGCTGGTGGTGCCGAGCCGCGGCTCGAAGCTGATCGGCGGCTCGATCCGCACCGAACTCACGCGCGCCGAACTCACGGCCACGATCCTCGAAGGCTTCTTCCCGCGCGTGGACGCCGCGGCGCGTCCGGTCGTGCGCACCCGTGCCGGCCTGACGCAACTCGGCCTGCCCTACGCGCAGGACGCGGGCGTCACGCGCCATCTCGCGGCCTTCCTCGGCCGCCAGGTCGCGGCGCTCGCGGAAGTCGAAGGCTTCGGCGAGCCCGCCGAAGGCACGAGCTTCCTGCATCCCACCGCCGTGCTGTTCAACGGCGGCGTGTTCAAGTCGTCGCTGCTCGCCGGACGTGTGCTCGAGATCATCAACGGCTGGCTGTCGGCGGAAGGCGCGGCCCCCGCGCGTCTGCTCGGCGGCGCGGACCTCGATCTCGCGGTCGCACGCGGCGCGGCCTATTACGGCTATGTGAAGCGCGGCAAGGGCGTGCGCATTCGCGGCGGCACGGCACGCGCGTACTACGTGGCGATCGAGTCGGCCATGCCCGCGGTGCCGGGCCTCGAACCGCCGATTTCGGCGCTCTGCGTCGCGCCCTTCGGCATGGAAGAAGGCAGCGACGCCGCCTTGCCGCCGCAGGAATTCGGCCTCGTCGTGGGCGAGCCGGTGCAATTCCGCTTCTTCGGCTCGTCGGTGCGCCGTCAGGATCAGGTCGGCACGATGCTCGACTTCTGGTCGCCCGAGGAACTACAGGAACTCGAATCGATTCAGGCCACGCTGCCCAGCGCGGGCCGTACCGTGGGCGAAGTCGTCGCGGTCCGGCTGCATGCGCGCGTGACCGAAGCGGGCACGCTCGAACTCGAAGCCGTGCCGTCGGGTAGCGACGAGCGCTGGAAAGTCGAGTTCGACGTGCGCGGCGGCGCGGGCGAAGGCGCGGGCCAGGGCGCGAGCTTCTGAGCGCACGCTTGAAGTCCGATCCGCCTGAGAACGCGATGAAGCAATACGTCGTCGGCATCGACCTGGGAACGAGCAACACGGTCGTGGCCTGGGCCGAAGCCGGCGCGAGCGGGGCCGCTGCGGGCAACATCGGCGTGTTCGAAATCGAGCAACTGACGGGGCTCGGCGAAGTGAGCGCGCAGCCGTTGCTGCCTTCGGCGCGCTATCACCCCGCGCCCGGCGAACTCGCCGCCGACACGCTGCGTTTGCCGTGGCGCGATTCCGCTGCTTCGTCTGCCGCTTCGTCCACCGCCTCCACGGCCGACACGCCTGCGCCCGTCATCGGCAAGCTCGCGCGCACGCTCGGCGCGCAAGTGCCGGGGCGGCTCGTGGCCAGCGCGAAAAGCTGGCTCTCGCACGCCTCGGTCGACCGGCTCGCGCCGATCCTGCCCTGGGGCGCGCCCGACGAGGTCGCGAAGGTCTCGCCCGTCGACGCGAGCGCCAGTTATCTCGCGCACGTCCGCGCAGCCTGGCATCACCGTTTTCCGCACGCGCCGCTCGAACATCAGGACGTGGTGCTCACCGTACCCGCCTCGTTCGACGACGGCGCGCGCGCGCTCACGCTCGAAGCCGCGCGGCGCGCGCAACTGCCCACGCTGCGCCTGCTCGAAGAACCGCAGGCCGCGTTCTACGACTGGCTGTTCCATCATCGCGACGCGCTGCAAGCCGAACTCGCGCAGACGCGTCTCGTGCTCGTCTGCGACGTGGGCGGTGGCACGACCGACCTCACGCTCATCAAGGTCCATTTCGAGGACGGCGAGCCGCAGTTGACGCGCATCGGCGTGGGCAACCATCTGATGCTGGGCGGCGACAACATGGACCTCGCGCTCGCCCACCTGGCCGAAAGCCGGCTCGCGACGCAGGACGCGCGGCTCTCGGCCGCCAGCCTGTCGCAGCTCGTCGAGCGCTGCCGCGTCGCCAAAGAGCAACTGCTCGGCGACGCCGCGCCCGAGTCGGTCGGCATCACGCTGCTCGGTGCGGGCGCGCGGCTGATCGGCGGCGCGCGTTCGACGCAACTGGGCCGCGACGAGGCCGAGCGTATCGTCGTCGACGGATTCTTTCCGGCGGTCGGCCCGCGCGATCTGCCGCGCCGCTCGCGTGCGGCGATCGTCGAATTCGGTCTGCCCTATGCGGCCGATGCGGGCATCACGCGTCATATCGCGTCCTTCCTGCAACGCTTCGCCGCGCAGTCGCGCGAGGCGCTCGGTGTGTCCGCCCATCATGCCGATGCCGTTTCGAACGGTGAATCCGCCGCCCCGCCGATGCCCGACACGCTGCTGCTCAACGGCGGCGTGTTCCGCGCGCCCGCGCTGTCGGCGCGTCTGCGCGAGACGCTGGGCAACTGGCGGCAAGCGCCGCTCACCGTGCTGCAAAACGATCAGCCCGACGTAGCCGTCGCGCGCGGCGCGGTCGCGTTCGCGCTGGCGCGCGCGGGTCACGCGCCGCGTATCGGCGGCGGCTCGCCACGCAGCTATTTTCTGGTGCTCGACGAGGGCGGCGACGCGCGGCGCGGCATCTGCCTGCTGCCGCGCGGCACCGAGGAAGGCCACGAAGTGCAGCTCGACGAGCGCGTGTTCGCGCTGCGTCTGGGCCATCCCGTGCAGTTCCATCTGGTCTCGACGGTCGCGGAAACGGCGTGGCAGCCGGGCGAGATCGTCGATCTCGATCAGGACGCCGCCGACTTCGTGCGTCTGCCTCCGCTCGCGACCGTGGTCGCGCGCGAGCGAGGCGCGAACAAGGCGCGCAATGAGCGCGAAGAAAGGCCCGTGCGGCTCACGGCGCAACTGACCGAAGTCGGCACGCTTGAAGTGCGCTGTATCGCGACCGAGGACGCGTCGCAGCGCTGGCTGCTCGAATTCCAGTTGCGCCGCGACGAAGCCGCTCAGGCCGCGAACACCGGCGACGACGTCCGCCATTCTTCGCTCGATCACGCCATCGAACTGATCGAGCGCGTGTTCGGCGCGAAGTCGTCGAAGGTCGATCCGAAGGAAGTGAAGCGGCTGCGCGCGCAGCTCGAACACACGCTCGGAGCGCGCCAGAACTGGGACAGCCCGCTGCTGCGCGAACTGTTCGGCGCGCTCTGGGAACGCGCCGCGCGCCGCCGCCGCTCGCCCGACCACGAGCGCCTGTGGCTCAATCTCGCCGGTTATTGCGTGCGGCCCGGGTTCGGCTATCCGCTCGACGAATGGCGCGTCGAACAACTGTGGACGCTGTTCGACGACGGCATCCAGCACATCAACGACAGCCAGGTCTGGTCCGAATGGTGGACGCTCTGGCGGCGCGCGGCCGGCGGTCTCGACGAGGCCGCGCAGGAGCAGGTGCTCGAAGCGATGCGCTGGCTCGAAGACGCGGCCAGTTCGAAGCAGCACAAGCTGCCGTTCGATCCCGCGCGCCTCGGCAACGCCGATATGACGCGGCTTTACGCGTCGCTCGAACGGATCGGCGCGGATCGCAAGATCGAGATTGGCGAGCGGCTGCTGGCGCGGCTGCAGAAGCCTGCGGAGAATCATCAGAGCTGGTGGGCCGTCGGGCGTATCGGCGCGCGGCTGCCCTTCTATGGCAGCGCGCACGGCGTCGTGCCGCCCGAGGTCGCCACGCGCTGGCTCGACGCGATCCTCGCGCTCGACTGGAAGAAGGTGGAACCGGCAATGTTCGCCGCCACGCAAATCGCGCGTATGACCGGCGACCGCTCGCGCGATCTCGATCCTGGCGTGCGCGACACGGTGCTGCGTCGGCTCGAACACGGCAATGCGCCGCCCGCGTGGATCGAGATGGTGCGCGAAGTCGTCACGCTCGATAACGCGGATACGGGCCGCGTGTTCGGCGAAGCGCTGCCCGCGGGGTTGAAGTTGATGGGCGCGTAGGCATCGGCATCGACATCGTCGAAACAAAAACGCGCTCCGGCCTGAAACCGGAGCGCGTTTTTTTACGCGTGACGCAGTGACGGAACTCAGTTGCCCGCACGCACCTCGACGGTCTGCACAGCCGCTTGCGGCATGACGCTTTCCTGCGGGAGCGCCCATTCGAGCCAGCGCGCGCGATGCGCCACCACCAGCATGAAGGCCAGCGCCGCGATCGCGCCGAACGTCGCAAAACCCATCTGATAGCTGCCCGTGCTTTCCTTCGCAATGCCCATGATGACCGGCAGATAGAAGCCGCCGATGCCGCCCGCGGCGCCCACGATGCCCGACATCAGACCCGTGCGGCCGGTCCAGCGGCGCGGCACGAGCTGGAAGGTCGCGCCGTTGCCGAGACCGAAGCAGACATACGTGAACAGCAGCAGCGCGATGCCCGCGGCGAACGGCGGCATCCACGCGGCGAACGCGAAGTCGCACAGCGAGATCGCGGCGAGCAGCAGCACGAGCGCGCGCACGCCGGAGATGCGATCGGCGATCAGGCCGCCGAGCGGACGCACCATCGCGCCCGTCAGCGCCAGCAGCGACATGATCACGCCCGCTTCGAGCTTCGGCACCTGATAGAGCGAGATCAGCAGCGTCGTCACATACGAGGACATGCCGACGAAACCGCCGAACGTGATGCTGTAGACGAGCATCACGACCCACGTATCGCCTTCCGCGAGCACGCCGCGATAGTGACGCGGCAGCACCGCGATCGCGAGCAGCGCGCCGAGCACCGGCAGCAGCAGCACGCCGGTCTTGCCCGCGCCGAACACGCCGTCGTGCACGGCCAGCACCAGCGCGATCAGACCGGCGAGCGTGATGAAGAACGCGCGCATCGCTTTCGGCGCGCTGCCCGATTTCGGGCCGAGATCGCGCGCCCAGAAGCACACGGCGAGCGCCGCGAGCGCCAGCAACGGTAGCGCCGCGCCCGTCGCGCGCGCCCAGCCGAAGCTGTTGGCGAGACCGGGGAACAGGAAGCCGTCGAGCACCGCGCCGATGTTGCCGGCCGCCGCTAGACCGAGCACGAGACCCTGCACCTTCGGCGGATAGTTGCTGCCCGCCATCGGCAGCGCCACCGCGAAACTCGCGCCGCCCACGCCGAGCAGCACGCCCAGCACCAGCAGCAGCGTGTACGACGGCGTGCCCGGCATCAGCAGCAGCACGAGCGCCGGAATCGCCGACAGCGCAATGCCCATCAGCGCGACCTTGCGGCCGTCGCAGGCCTGATAGAGATTGCCGAGCGTGACGCGCAGGATCGCCGCGCCGAGCACCGGCACCGCGACCAGCAGGCCGAGTTCGCCCGGTGTCATCTTGATGTCCTTCTGGATGAACGGCGCGAGCGGCCCCAACATCACCCACACCGTGAAGCCGGTGTCGAAGTACAGAAAACACGCGACCAGCGCGCGCCAGTTACCGCTCTTCAGCGAGTTCAGCAGGTCTTTCACGAGGCTCTCCCCAGGTAAAAACGGTCAGCACGCCAGCGGCGCGTGAATCCGATGATTTCGTACTCCGATGTTCTGTCCGGCGCCGCTGCGCGCCGGCCTGCCCGCACGCGTATCGAGCCCGCCGCGCGCGCCGACCACGCCCTGAATCAGCCGGTCCATTTCGCCGATCACATTGGCCAGCTCGGCGGTGATCACGGCGAATTCGCGTCCGTACTGGCCCGCGCGCGCCGCCGCCACGCGTGCATTGAGCGCGACGATGTTGGCGCGCATCGAAATGGTGGCGAGCTGGTCGGCGACTTCGGCTTCGCGGCGCTGCGTCTGGGCCTCGACGCCGCGCATCGCGTCCTGATACGCGAGCGTGAGCGTCTGCAGCAGATCGAGCAGCGGCGTGGCTTCGGCGGTGAGCTTCGCGAGCGCGTCGATGGCGTGGATGCCAGTCGTGGCGTTCGCAACGTTCGTGGCGTTCGTGCTGGTCGCACCGCCGCGCTTGTCGATACCGCCGCGTTCGAGCTGCGCGATCGCGTCGCCTGCGAGCTTCATGAACGCGCGAATGCGCTCGTCGGCGCGGCGCGAGCCGAAGTAAAGCTGACGCAGCGCGTCCGAGAATACGCCCGGAAAATGGCCGTCGCCTTCGACGAGTTGCGCGTGCGCGTCGGCGAACGAGGCAAGGCAGCCGCGCGCGACGCCGAGTGCTTCCTGCCCTTGCGCGCCGTCCTGCGTCGCGAGCAGCACGTACAGCACGATGCGCTGCGAGAGCATGCGCTGACGCCCCGAGAGGTTGATCAGCTCGCCCACCACTTCTCCGGATACCGCTTCGCTGGTTTCGTGCTTCATCGTCAGGAGTACAGAATGGATAACAAGCGTGATTGACGAGCGATGCGGCTCGAACAGTCACCAGGCGCGAGCACCAATAAAAAAGCGTCCCGAAGCGTTGCCTTCACGCGCGTGGCCTGAGCCGAGCCGCGTGTCGGGTTATCGCTTCGGGACGCCGTTGCCCCGCCTGCCGGATTCACCCCCGCTCATGCGGGAGTCACGTCAATTCATTGGAGCCATCGTTGGCCCCGAGCCTATTTAGCAATACGTATGCCAACTGCGTGCCCGACCGCATGATGCGCGCGAAAACGCCGATGGCGTAAGGCTTTGGCAAGAGACCCCGTTTCAGGCGGGGAAACCATGCGCGGGCCGCGTGCATGACGCAGCGCCGCATTCGTGTGCCTGCGATGAATGCTGCTGGTGCACCGCCACGACGCGGCGCACCATCGACGGGCGCGCGGCCGCGCGCTCAGAACCGGTGCCGGATGCCCACGCCCACGACCGTCTGCTGATCGCTGCTCGACGCCGACTGGCCGCTCACGTCCGCGCCCAGGCCCGAGCCGTCGGCGGCAATATGCTGCCAGCTCACCTGCGTATACAGATCGGTGCGCTTCGAGAGGTAGTAATCGGCTTCCACCGACACTTCATGCCAGCGCGGATGATGCTGGCCGCTCGCGCTCGACATCGTCGCCTGCGTATACGTGTACTCGCCGCCCAGGCTGAACGAGGGCGTGAAGTGATAGACCGCGTTCAGCTCGTAGTTCGAGAAGTTCGCGCCCTCGCCGTTCGCCCCGATGCCGAGGCTGTTCGCGCCGTTGATCGTATCGAGTCCGCCGAGTTGCGTGCGCGTCCACACGAAACCCACGCGCGCGTTGCCCGCGAGCCAGTTCACGCCCGCGCCGTAAATGCGCTGCTGCGCGGCGATGAAGGTGCGCTCGGTCAGCGTGATCGCGCCATTCGTGTTGCTGCTGCCGCCGTTGTTCGCCTGGAGATAGCCTGCCGCGAACAGCAGCGAACCCGTGTCGTACGACGCGCCGAGGCTGTAGACGCGGTTGTCGTCGAAGCCGCCCGTTTCGTTCGAGAAGCCGTAGAGCGCGCCGAACTTCACGCCGCCGTAGTTCGCGCTCGCGTACTTGACGGCATTGTTCACGCGGAACGAGTTGTTGAGGTTGTCGTTGTCGTACGGGTGCGCGCTCAGGTTGTTGCCGCCGGGGTGCTGGCCCGTGAAGCTCAGCGGCGCGAGGTAATCGACTACCGAGTCGTACTGGCGGCCGAGTGTCAGCGCGCCGTAGCGCGCGTTTTCGAGCCCGACGTACGACTGGAAGCCGAACATGCGGCCGCCCTGGCGCAGCGTGCCGTTCATCACCGAGAAGCCGCTTTCGAGCTGGAAGATCGCGGCCGTGCCGCCGCCCAGATCCTCGCGCCCCTTGAAGCCCCAGTGGCTGCCGGTCACGTTGCCGCTGCCCGCCGCCACGACGTTGTGCCCGCCCGAGTTGCTGTTGAACGAAAGACCCGCGTCGATGATGCCGTACAGCGTCACGCTGTCCTGCGCATGCGCCGCGCAGGTCCATGCCGCCGCGCACGCGGCGACCAGGAATGTCTTTTTCATAATGCCCTGTTGTATGTCGTGTTGGTTCGAGTTGTCGTTCGCGGCGTGGCCGCGTGCCTGTCCGATGCGCGCGCGTGCGCGCGATGGCGCGGCGTCGCGAAACGACGCGCCATCGGCACAGCGGAACAAACGGATGGAGGGTGGGCTGGCTGGGCCGCGCGGCACGCTTAACGCGTGTGGCGACTGGCGATGCCCTGGCGATCGGCGATGCCGTCGATCAGCACTTGATGAAGACCGCGCGAGCAAGGCTCGATGCGTGCGCGGACTCCGAAAACCTGCGCAAGACTGGCGGGCGTGACGACTTCGGCGCTCGGGCCGAAGTGCGCGATGTGCCCGTCGTGCAGCAGCATCGCGCGATCACAGGCGCGCAACGCCGCGTTGATGTCGTGTAGAACGACTACGGTGGCGATGCCGCGCTCGCGCGTGACGTCGCGCAGCACCGCCATCACCTGATACTGGTGATTGAGATCGAGCGCCGAGAGCGGCTCGTCGAGCAGCAGCACCTGCGGCTCGCGCACCAGCGCCTGCGCAATGCCGACGAGCTGGCGCTGGCCGCCCGAGAGTTCGTCGAGCGAGCGGTTCGCGAGCGTCGCGATGTCGAGCCGTTCGAGCGTCGCGTGCGCCGTCGCGAGATCGCGCTGCGCGGCGGTTCCGGTGCGCGCGCGCAAGGCCGGATCGCGGCCCGCGCGCGCGGCCACCAGCACCGACTCCAGCACCTGCAGCCGCACGCCCGCCGGCAAGGCCTGCGGCAGATAGACCACGCTGTGCGAACGCGCGCTCGCCGCCGTGAGCGCGAGCGGCGCGCCATCGAGCGTGAGCGAACCCGCCGCCGGTTTCGCAAGGCCCGCGAGCGTGCGCAGCAGCGTGGACTTGCCGCTGCCATTCGGCCCGAGCAGCGCCGTGATCTCGCCGCGCGGCAGCGGCCCGGCGCTCAGGCCGCGCAGCACGTCGCGGCGGCCATACCGCACGCTCAGGTCGTGAATCGCGAGACCGTTCATGCCGAGCCTCCCTGCGAGCGCACCACGATGCCGAGGAACAGCGGAATGCCCACCAGCGCCGTGACGATGCCGACCGGAATCAGCACGCCCGGAATCAGCAGCTTCGAGGCGATCGACGCCATCGACAGCATCAGCGCGCCGAGCAACAGGCTGCCCGGCAGATAGAAGCGATGGTCCTCGCCGAACAGCGCGCGCGCGACGTGCGGCGCGATCAGCCCGACAAAACCGATGGTGCCGACGAACGACACCGCGAGCGCCGAGAGCACCGCCACGCGCAGCAGCGTGCCCAGACGCAGCCGCTTCACATCGATGCCGAAGCTCGCCGCGCGGTCTTCGCCGAGACGCAGCGCGGTCAGGGCCCACGCGTTTTTCATCGAGAGCGGCAAGGCGATCGCGAGCGCCGCCGCGAGCACGCCGATCTTCGGCCAGTCCGCGCGAGCGAGCGAGCCGAGCGTCCAGAACACGAGACCCTGGAGCGCGTCGGCGGACGCGATGAACTGCATCAGCTCGACGAGCGCATGAAACGAGAACACCAGTGCGATGCCCATCAGCACCACGCCCGCCGTGCTCATGCCGCGCCAGCGCGCGACCAGATCGAGCACGAGCGCCGAGGCGAACGCGAACACGAACGCATTGGCGGAGACGATCCACGTCTGCGCCACGCCCGGAATCGCGAGATCGAGCACGATGGCCAGCGACGCGCCGAACGCCGCCGCCGCCGACACGCCCAGCGTGTACGGACTCGCGAGCGGATTGTTGAGGATGGTCTGCATCTCCGCGCCCGAGAGGCCGAGCGCCGCGCCGACCGCGAGCGCCATCACCGCGTAAGGCAAGCGGATCTGCCAGACGATCACGGCGTTGGCCGGATCGGCGGACGCGCGTTCGAACAGCGTGCGCAGCAGCGTCGCGAGCGGCAGGCCCGACGGCCCCGAACTGAGATCGACGAGCAGCGACGCCGCGATCAGCAGCGCGACCGCCACCAGCAGGAGCGCGCGCCGGCGCGTGAGCCGCGTGTAGGCGCGCAACTGCCGCGCGGCCTCCTCGCCTTGCGCAGCGCGCCTCGCTTCGGCATCAGCATCGGCGTCGGCTTCGGGGTGCGCGCGCCAGCCCGAACCGGCCGGCAGGCGCGCGTCGCTCATCGCGCGGCCTCGTTCTGCGCGCCGGCCTGGGTTTGCAGCGGCGCATCGACCCAATCGGTGCCGCTCACCGGCACGGCCAGGAAGCGTCGATACAACTCCTCCTGCGTCGCCTTCACGTCGAGCGATTTGAACTGCTGCGGATAGAACCACTTCGCGAACGCCTCGATCGCCAGAATGTTGTACGGCGAGTCGTAGTAGTTGTGCGAGATGCCGTGCACGCGGCCATCGTGAATCGCCTTGATGGTGTCGAAGCCCGGACGCGCCACCAGTTGCGCGAGGCTCGCCTGCGCATCGTGCTCGCTCGTTTCCGCGCCCACGCGCAGCGACGCGAGGCCCGGCTTGGTGCGGCTGCCGGTGGCGATATAGACATCGGGCTTCGAGGCGATCACCTGCTCCATGCTGATGTCGCCGAGCACGCCCGGCAGCAGATCCGCCGCGATATTGCGGCCGCCCGCGGCCTGCACGAACTCGCCGAAATTGCCCTTGCCCGCCGTGTGGCAGCAGCCCGCGTCCCACACGCCCGCGAGCATGTCGACGAACACCTTCGGACGCTGGTTCTCCGGAATCTTGTCGACGACGTTCTCGACCGCCGCGAGATGCTGCCGGTAGAACGCGATATACGCATCGGCCTGCTGCTCGCGGTGCAGCACCTGGCCGAGCAGCTTGATGCTCGGCAGCGTGTTCTGCATCGGGTGCACGCGGAAGTCGATGAACACCACCGTCGTGCCGGTCGCTTCCAGTTGCTTCACGAGCGCGTTGTAGCGGCTCGGGCCGTGACCGGCGACGCTGAAAATCGCCACGTCGGGCTTGAGCGCGAGCGCCTTTTCGTCGCTGATGCTGTCCTCGGTCGCCTTGCCGATCAGCGCAATCGTGCGGATCTGCGGGAACTTGCGCGCGTAGGCGTCGAAGGTCTGCGGGTCCATCGCGGGCAGATCGCCCTGCCAGCCGACGATGCGCGCGAGCGGCTGCTGGCCTTCGAGCAGCGCGATCGCCGACAGCAGACGGCTTTCGCCGAGCAGGATGCGGTGCGGATTGGCGGGAATCTTCACCGTGCGGCCGGCGAGGTCGGTGACGGTCTGCGCGGCGGGCGCGGCCGCGGCATTGACCGTGGCGGCCGCGCTCGACGTCGCGGGTGCAGCAGGCGTGGCGGCCCACACCTGCGAGGCGCTCAGGCAAAGCCCCATCGCCAGCGTGGCCGCGGCGGCGGCCGTGCGTGCAAGGCGGGCGAAAGGTTCGGCGTGCGACGCAATCGTGGCGCGGGAAACGGGCGTGATATAGTTCATAAATGAGAACGATTGCTATTTGCAGGCCACACTTTAGCGGCGCGATGTAATGGCAATGTGTTGAGAAGCGGCGCTTTTGTAATGGAATGTGTTGGCGCCGCCCGCAGCGGAAAAAGAACAGCGATGGACCACATACTCGTCGTCGACGACGACCCCAATATCCGCACGCTCCTGCGCGACTATCTGCGCGACATGGGCTACGAAGCGAGCGCGGCCACCAATGGCGCGCAGATGAAGCAGACGCTGCGCCAGCAAAAGATCGACCTGATCGTGCTCGACCTCATGCTCGACGGCGAGGACGGCCTCGATCTCACGCGCGAATTGCGCCGCGAAAACGCGGTGCCGATCATCATGCTGTCGGCGCGCGGCGGCCTGCTCGACCGCATTCTCGGCCTCGAAATGGGCGCCGACGACTATCTGCCCAAGCCCTTCGATCCGCGCGAACTGGTCGCGAAGATCAAGGTCGTGCTGCGCCGTGCGCGCGTCGTGCCGGGTTCGGGTTCGCCCCACGCGGCGCATGCGCACCCTGCGCCGCACGCCCAGCACGGACGCCACGGCGACGCCAGCGCGTTCGTGAGTTTCGCGGGGTGGCGTCTGGACACACGCATGAAGCAGATGCTCTCGCCCGACGGCGTGGTGGTCTCGCTCGGCGGCTCCGACTACCGCACGCTGCGCACGCTGCTCGATCATCCGAACCGGCCGCTGTCGCGCGAATTCCTGCTCGAACAGGTGTTCGACAAGGACCACACGCCGCTCGACCGTTCGATCGACGTGTGCGTGAGCCGTCTGCGCCATCACCTCCAGGATTCGGCGCGCAATGCCGCGCTGATCCGCACGGTGCGCAACGAGGGCTACATGCTGGTCGCCGATGTGAGCCACGAAGCGTGACGACGCCGGACGCCCCGACGTGTGGCTTGCAACGGGGTCTGCAACGCGGATGGCAGCGCGTGAAGCGCGCCTTCTGGCCCGACACGCTGTTCGGCCGTCTCGTGCTGATCCTCGCGGCGGGCATGTTCGCGGGCCAGTTGCTCACCAGCACGATCTGGTTCGACACGCACGACAACCGCACGCTCGAAATCCCCGCGCGCCTGTTCGCGAGCCGCCTCGCCGATACCGTGCGCCTGCTCGAACGCGCGCCCGATGCCGCCGCGCGCGCGAGCGTGCTGAGCGCGCTCGGCGACGACCGCTACCAGTTGCATTGGGTGCAGGGCACGCCGCCCGCCGCGCCGCCCGCGCCCTCGCTCACGTTGCGCGCGACAAGCGGGCTGATCGAAGGCGTGATCCGCAAACGCCTCGGCACGCCCATCGAAGTGCGTCTGCTCGATGCGCATCTGCGCGACGACGACGGCCGTCATCGCGGCATCCTCAGCCTGTTCGACTCGCGCATGCCGACGGGCGATTTCCACGTATTCCTGAATATTCCTCAGCAAGGCTGGCTCGAGATTCAATCGAAGGAAGGCCAGGCCGGCATGCATTCGGAACGCGGCGAACTCGTGTTCGACTATCTGCTGCGGATTTATCTGCTGCGCTTCGCAGCGGTCTGCGCGATTGCGTTCGTCGGCGTGCGTTTCGCGCTCGCGCCGTTGCGTCAACTCACGCGTGCGGCGCAGGCGCTCGGCCGCAACATCCATCGGGCACCGCTGCCCGAAACCGGGCCGCAGGAAGTGCGCAGCGCGGCGCATTCATTCAACGCGATGCAGCAGCAATTGATCGACAGCTTCGCGCAGCGCGCGCGCTTTCTCGCGGCGGTTTCGCACGATCTGCGCTCGCCGCTCACGCGCTTGCGGCTGCGCGCGGAAATGCTGCCCGATCCCGCGTGGCGCGAGCGGCTGCGCGGCGACCTCGATGAAATGGAAGCGATGGTGCGCGCGACGCTCGACGCCGTGCAAGGCGTGGAAGTCACGGAGGCGCATCAGAAAATCGATCTCGACTCGATGCTCGAAGGCCTCGCCGCCGACGCGCGCGAGGCCGGTCAGGCCGTGAGCGTGAGCGGCGCGACGCGTGCGCCCGTGCGCGGCTTTGCGCGCAATCTCAAGCGCGGTCTGCAAAATCTCGTGGACAACGCGATCCGCTACGGCGGCGCGGCGCACATCGCGGTGCGCGACGATGGCGACAGCGTGCACGTGACCGTGAGCGACAACGGCCCCGGTATCGCCGACGACGCGTTGCGCGAACGCGTGTTCGAGCCGTATTTCCGCATTGCCTCGCTGCGGCGCGATGACGGCGGCGAAGGCGAAGCGCAGGCAGGCGGCACGGGCCTCGGACTCACCATCGCGCGCAGCGTGGCCGCCGCGCACGGCGGCACCCTCACGCTCGTAAATCGCATCGAACAGGGCCGCATCGCCGGTCTGGACGCCGAACTCGTGCTGCCGCGCGACGACTGATCCACACGCTCAGGAAGCCGCGCCCGCGCCATCGACATGCGCGGCAAAACCCGTGCGCCCGGGCGCGATCTCGTCGCGCAAGGTCAACGCGGGAATCTCGTAAGCCCCCGCATTCTGCTGACGAAATGCGATGGGCGCCGTCTCCCACAAACGGTCGAGCCGCTCGCCGAGCGCCGCACGCGTCTGCGCAAAACGCGCGTCGTCCATGCGGCTAGTGCGATAGACCACGAACGGCGGCAGCACGTCGAAACCGGGGTAATACAGCACGCCGTGCTGGATCGGAAACAGTATGTCGTCGATCGGCCCGTTGATGCCGCGAGGACCGTAATGCGACTCCCAGCCGCCCGTGGTCACGATCAGCATCGCGCGCTTGCCGGCCAGCGTGCCTTCGCCGTAACGGCTGCCCCAGCGCTGATCCGAATGCTCGCCCACGCCGTACGCGAAACCGTAGGCATACACGCGCTCCACCCAGCCCTTCAGAATCGCAGGCATCGTGAACCACCAGAGCGGAAATTGCAGGATCACGGCGTCGGCCCAGCGCAGTTTTTCCTGCTCGGCGGCGATATCGGCGGGTTGCGTGCCGCCTTCGAATGCGTGGCGCGAATCGGTGGACGGACGAAACGGCTCGGCGAGATCGCGCGCGGGCGCGTCGTCGGCGTCGAGCGTGGCTTTCCAGTTCATCGCGTAGAGATCCGAGACCTGCACCGTATGGCCCGCGCGTTCGAGACGCTCGACGGTGAAGTTCTTGAGCGAACCGTTCAGCGAGCGCGGTTCGGGATGGGCATAGACCAGCAGCACGTTCATGACGACACTCCGTTTGGGTAAGTGAGGTCGAGCTTAGTGGCCGCTCTGCTATATTGGAAATGAATATCGGCAATGGCAGGTATTACCGTGAATAATCTCCGTCGTCTCGATCTGAATCTGCTGGTCACGCTCGACGTGCTGCTCGACGAACTCAACGTCACGCGTGCGGCCGAACGGCTCGCCTTTTCGCAGCCCGCCGTGAGCGTGCAACTGGCGCGTCTGCGCGACCTGCTCGGCGACCCGCTGCTGCTGCCCGGCCCGCGCGGCATGCGGCCGACGGCGCGCGCCGAGTCCTTGCGCGAACCGCTGCGTGAAGCGCTCGACGCGCTGGAGCGTGCGGTCGCGCCCGAAGGCCCGTTCGATCCGTCGGCGGCGCAACACACCTGGCGCGTGTCCGCCACCGACTACGGCGAATCGACCATCGTGCTGCCCGCGCTCAACGCGCTGCGCGCGACCGCGCCGCATACGCGCCTCGCCGTGATCGAACTGCCGCCCGCGAATCTCGCCAGGGCCGCCGAACAGGGCGAGATCGATCTCGCGATGCATATCGTCAGCGGCGCGCCCGACACGCTGCGCCAGAAACTGCTGTTCAAGGAGCGTTACGTGCTGGCCGGGCGCGCCGGACATCCGCGCCTGAAGCGCCGTCCGAACGCGAAGCAGTTCTGCGAACTCGAACACGTAATCGTTTCGCCGGACGGCGGCGGCTTTCGCGGCGTCACCGACGAAGCGCTCGCGCAAGCGGGACTCGCGCGCCGCGTGGTGCTCTCGGTGCCGCATTTTCTGTTCGTGATCGCCGCGATCTCGCAGACCGATCTGGTCGCGATGCTGCCGTGGCGGCTCGTGCGCGGCAATCCGGCGCTGTGGCTTGTCGAAGCGCCCGTCGAGGTGCCCGGTTATGAGATGTGCATGCTGTGGCACGAGCGCGTGCATCGCGATCCGGCGCATCGCTGGCTGCGCGAGCAGATCGCCGCCGCGATGTGAGCGCTTGCGCGATTGATTAAACGCAACGCGCCGTCACGGCGCGAAACATCGCGCGGCGCGCTCGTGTAACCCATTGCGCAAAGCGCGCGCGGCATCGCCCGGATCGCCGCCGACATCGCGCAAAATAAGTCACTCAATATCAACGGCTTACGCATTCGCGTGCATCACGCACGCTCGAAGCGCGCACACGCCGCCAACGCCCCACTATCAGATAACTCCGATTCTTGCGGCGCATCCCTCCGGATTGACAAGCCCTGGCGCGGTTTCAATAATCGCCCCCGGCTCGCCAGAGCAGGCTAATTCTCGAATTTTCACGCGGCAGCGCGCGTTAATCGCCTCGCGTCATCGAACGACAAGCGGACGACCGGCACGTCAATGTCAAAGAACAGTTAATCAGGATAACGAATGAGCTACCGTACCCGACTTTTACTCCGCGCCGCTGCGTTCGCCGCGATCACCACGTTCTGCGTCGCGCAAAGCGGCGGCGTGTTCGCCGTCACGATTCCGGCTGGCACCGCGCTCGCGCAGAAGCAGGAAATCACGCGGCAACTGCTCGCCGAAATCGAGTCGCTCGATCCCGCACGCATCGAATCGGTTGGCGCGAATCTCGTGGGCATCGACGTGTATGAAGGGCTCACGCGCATCGACGCGGCGGGCAACGTGGTGCCGGGCGTGGCCGAATCGTGGACGCATCCCACGCCCGATACGTGGATCTTCAAGCTGCGCCGCGAGGCGAAATGGAGCGACGGCCATCCGGTGACCGCCGCCGATTTCGTCTACGCATGGCAGCGCATGGCCGATCCGAAGACGGCATCGGTCTATACCGTCGCGATCGAATTCCTCCAGAACGCGAAGGCCGTCATCGCGGGCAAGTCGCCCGTGACGAGTCTGGGCGCGCGCGCGATCGACGCGACCACGCTCGAAGTCAAGACCGAAGCGCCCGCGCCCTTCTTCCCCGAACTGACGGCCAGTGCGAGCATGGCGCCCATCGACCGCGCGACCGTCGCGAAGTATGGCGCGAGCTGGACGCGTCCCGGCAATCTCGTCAGCAACGGTCCGTACGTGCTCGCCGACTGGCAGCCGAACAACCGCATCGTGCTGATGAAGAATCCGCAGTACTGGAACGCCGCGCGCGTGGCCATTTCGAAGGTCACGTATCTGCCGATCGAGAGCGACGAAACCGCCATGCGCATGTTCCAGTCCGGCCAGATCGACATGACGTATCAACTGCCGTCCGGCCAGTACGCGCAGATCCAGAAGCAGTTCGGTCCCGAGCTGCGCGCCGGCACGCAGATCGGCACGTACTACTACGCGCTCAACAACACCGATCCCGCGCTGCGCGACGCGCGTGTGCGTCAGGCGCTGTCGATGGTGCTCGACCGCGACCTGCTCACCGCGAAGATCACGCAGAACGGCGAGCGTCCCGCCTATGGCCTGATCGTGAACGGCACGAAGGGCGCGCATCCGTATGCGCCCGACTGGGCAGCGTGGCCGATGGCGAAACGCGTGGAAGCCGCGCACGGTCTGCTGAAAGCGGCCGGTTATTCCGATGCGAAGCCGCTGAGTTTCAAGCTGATCTACAACACCAACGAGATGCACAAGAAGGTCGCGCTGTTCGCAACAAGCGAGTGGCGCACGAAGCTCGGCGTGAACGCGACGATCGAGAACCTCGAATTCAAGGTGCTGCTCAAGCAACGTCACGACGCGGCATATCAGATCGCGCGCGACGGCTGGTATGTCGACTACAACGACGCGATGTCGTACTTCGGCTTGATTCAATGCGGCAGCCCGCAGAACGATCAGCGTTACTGCAATCAGAAAGTGGATGCCGACGTCGCACAGGCGAATCGTCAGACCGACGAGACGGAACGCGAAGCGATGCTCACCGAGGCGTTCAATCGCGCGATGGCCGACACGCCGCTGCTGCCGCTGTTCCAGTACGCGAGCGCGCGTCTCGTGAAGTCCTATGTCGCGGGCTATTCGCTGACGAACTACATCGACCAGCGCGCCACGCAGGACATGTACATCCTCAAGCACTGATCCGCGCCTCGCCATGTTCGCCTATACCTTGCGCCGCCTGCTCTGGGCGATCCCCACCGTGCTCGCGGTCGTGACCGCCTGCTTCCTGCTGCTGCATTGCACGCCCGGCGGCCCGTTCGACACCGACAAGCCGCTCTCGGCGGCGGCGCTCGCGAATCTCAACGCGCGCTACCACCTCGACGAACCGCTCTGGCAGCAGTATCTGCGCTATCTGGGCGCGCTGCTGCACGGCGATCTCGGCAGCTCGTTCCGGTACGCCGACTGGTCCGTGAACGAACTCGTGCGCAAGGCGCTGCCGATCAGCCTCGGCATCGGCGGCGTGTCGATTCCGCTCGCCGTGCTGTTCGGCGTGGCGCTGGGCGCGCTGGCCGCCGTGCGCCGCAACAGCCTGATCGACCATGCGGTGATGCTGCTCGGCAATCTCGGCAACGTGGTGCCGCCGTTCGTGCTCGGTCCGGTGCTCGTGCTGTGTTTCGCCATCCTGATCAAATCGCACGACGGCGGCGGCTTGCTGCCCGCCGGCGGCTGGGGCGACGGCGAATGGCATTACCGCGTGCTGCCCATCGCGCTGCTGGTGGTCGTCAACATGGCGTCGATCGCGCGCGTGATGCGCGGCAGCCTGATCGAAGTGCTGTCGGGCAACTTTATCCGCACCGCGCGCGCCAAGGGTCTGCCCGGCCACACCATCGTGCTGCGCCATGCGCTGCGTCCCGCGCTCATGCCGGTGGTGTCGCTGCTCGGCCCGGTATGCATTTCGTCGATCACGGCCGCCGTGGTCACCGAGTCGGTGTTCGCGCTGCCGGGGCTCGGCCAACTGGTCGTCAACGGCGCGGTCAATCGCGATTACACGCTCGTGCTCGGCCTCGTCGTGCTCACCACGGTCTGCGCCGTGCTGTTCAACCTGCTCGTCGATCTGGCGTATGCGTGGCTCGATCCGCGCATCCGCTACTGATCGCGCCTGTTCATTTTCACGCCATGAATGCCCTCTCCACTCCTCCCGCGCACGCCGACGAGACACGCCGGACACGGCGCGCGTTGCCGCCCGCGCTCGCGCGTTTCGTGCGCCATCGCGCGGCGCTCGCGAGTCTCGCGCTGCTCGTGCTGATCGCGCTCGCCTGTTTCATCGGCCCACTGCTGCTGACGAATTCGCCCACCGAAAGCGACTGGAGCGCCATCAGCCTCGCGCCCACGCTGCAAGGCGGCCACTGGTTCGGCACCGACGAACTCGGCCGCGATCTGCTCGCGCGCACGCTCGTCGGCGGACGCGTCTCGCTCGAAGTCGGGCTGCTCGGCACGCTGGTGTCGACGCTCGCGGGCGTGCTGGTCGGCGCCACGGCCGGCTATCTCGGCGGCCGCACGGACGCCGTCCTCATGCGCCTCGTCGACATGATGTACGCGATTCCGTACATGCTGATCGCGATCCTGATGGTCACGCTGTTTGGCCGCGCGTTCTCGCTCGTCGTGCTGACGATCAGCGCGTTCTCGTGGCTCGACATGGCGCGCGTGGTGCGTGGTCAAACGCTCTCGCTGCGCACACGCGAGTTCGTCGACGCGGCGCGCGCCATCGGCGTGAAGCCTGCCGCGATCATCGTCCGGCATATCGTGCCGAATCTCGCGGGCATCGTCGCCGTGTACGCGACGGTCACGGTCCCGGCCATCATTCTCACGGAGTCGGTGCTGTCGTTCCTCGGCCTCGGCGTGCAGGAACCGATGACGAGCTGGGGCGTGCTGATCGAGGACGGCGCGCAGAAACTCGAAGCCATGCCGTGGCTGCTGCTCTGTCCCGCCGCGCTGCTGTGCACGACGCTCTATTGCGTGAACTTCGTCGGCGACGGGCTGCGCGATGCGCTCGACCCGCGGGAGCGTTGAGATGGCGCTACTCGAAGTCGAACAACTCGGCGTGCGTTTCATGCGTCGCGACGGGCCGCCGCTCACGGTCGTCCACGATGTTTCGTTTGCGCTCGAAGCGGGCGGCACGCTCGGCATCGTCGGCGAATCGGGCTCGGGCAAGAGCCAGACCGTCATGGCGATGCTCGGCCTGCTCGCGTTGAACGGGCGCGCGCATGGTCACGCGCGTTTTCGCGGCGACGATCTGCTCGCGATGAAGCCCGGCGCGCTCAACCGCATTCGCGGCGACCGCATCGCGATGATCTTCCAGGACCCGATGACCTCGCTCAATCCGTTCCTCACGATCGAGCGGCAGATGACCGAGTCGCTGCAACAGCATCGCAAGCTCACGCGCCGCGCGGCGCGCACACGGGCGATCGAAGCGCTCGAACGCGTGCGCATTCCCGACGCCGCGCGCCGCATCGGCCTCTATCCGCACGAGTTTTCCGGCGGCATGCGCCAGCGCGTGCTGATCGCCACGGCGCTCATGATGGAGCCCGACGTGCTGATCGCCGACGAACCCACCACGGCGCTCGACGTCACCGTGCAGGCGCAGATCATGGCGCTGCTGCGCGAGATGAATCGCGAGCGCGGCACGGCCATTCTGCTGATCACACACGATATGGGCGTCGTCGCCGAACTCTGCGACGACGTCATGGTGATGTATGCCGGACGCGCGGTCGAGAAGGCATCGGCCACCTCGTTATTCAACAGTCCCTTGCATCCGTACACCGTCGGTCTGCTCGGCGCGCTGCCGCGACTCGACGCGCCCGGCGGCGCGCCGCTGCGCACGATTGCCGGCAATCCGCCGCTGCCCGGCAGCGGCGGCCAGGGATGCGCCTTCGCGCCGCGCTGCGCACAAGCGTTCGAGCGCTGTCACCAGGAAACGCCGCTGCTGCGCCCATCCGGCGCGCGCGAACGCGCTTGCCATTTGCCCGCGCCCGTCGCGCGAGGAGCGCACGCATGACCGCCACGCTCACCACAACATCCGACATCGCCGCATCCGGCACGCTGCTGAGCGTGCGCGATCTCGCCGTGCACTTTCGCGTCAAGCGCGGCCACTGGCCGTGGCAGCAGGCGACGCTGCGCGCGGTGGACGGCGTGTCGTTCGACGTGCGGCGCGGCGAAACGCTCGGGCTCGTCGGCGAATCGGGCTGCGGAAAATCGACGCTCGCGCGCGCCGTGATCGGGCTCACGCCGGTTGCGGGCGGCAGCGTGACGTGGCGCGGCGAAGAAACCGTGCATGGCGCGCGCCGCCGGCTCGGCGCGCTGCGCCGCGAAGCACAGATGATCTTCCAGGATCCGCTCGCCTCGCTCGATCCGCGCATGTCGATCGCGCAGATCGTCGCCGAACCGCTCGTCACGCATGCGCCGCAACTCGGCCGCCAGGAGATCGCGCGGCGCGTGCTCACGATGCTCGAACGCGTGGGCCTGAACGCGCATCACGCCGCGCGGCGCGCGCATGAATTCTCGGGCGGACAGTGTCAGCGCGTGGGCATCGCGCGCGCGCTGATCGGCGAACCGGGACTCGTGATCTGCGACGAGCCGGTTTCCGCGCTCGATGTGTCGATCCAGGCGCAGATCGTCAATCTGCTGCGCGATCTGCAACGCGAACTCGCACTTTCGCTGCTGTTCGTCGCGCACGACCTCGCCGTGGTGAAGACGATCAGCCATCGCGTGATGGTGATGTATCTGGGCCGCGTGATGGAGCTGGGCGAGCGCGACGCGCTCTACCACGCGGCGCGTCATCCGTACACCCAGGCGCTGCTCGATGCCGTGCCGCTACCCGATCCCGCGTTGGCCCGCGCGCGCGAGGTGCCGCTGCTGAGCGGCGACATCCCCTCGCCGCTCAATCCGCCTTCGGGCTGTGCATTCCGCACGCGCTGCTCGCGCGCGCTCGCGGTCTGCGCCACCCAGACGCCCGCGCTGCACGCGCACGGCTCGCCCCATTCGATCGCCGCCTGCTGGCATCCGCGTACGGGCGGCGATCCTCCCGCTGCCTGAGTCGTCCGCATGCCTCGCGCATGCGGATGTTTATCCAGACAGATTGGCAATCCTTAATAATTGCCATGAACCCACGACAACATAATCCGAGACACACGATGAAACGAGACCAGAGCATCAGGAGCACGACGTTGGCGACGGCGGCGTCGGTATTGGCCATATCGCTGGCGGTATCGCTGGGCGCGAACGTGGCCGAAGCGGCGCCCGTCGGCGGCACGACTTCTGCAGCGTCGACTGCAAAAGCGGGCACGACATCCACGCACAAGGCGAAGCGCAAAACGAAACGCAAACAGTCGCGTCAAGCGTCGCGCCAAACGACGCAGCAACGCGCTCAAGCGCAATTTGAACCGCTGCTCGCACCGAACGCGCCCGAGCAACTCGCCGCGCCCACGCCCGATCAAGGCACCAACGAAGCGGTGCGCGCCGATAATCCGCCGCGCGCGCAATCGGATCAGGCCGCCAGCAAAGGCCTGATCGGCGACAGTCATCTGACGCTCAACCTGCGCAATTACGCCGACGTGCTCGACATGGAAGGCGGTCCGCATCGTCACGCGTGGGTGCAGGGCGCGATGCTCGACTACACCTCCGGCTTCACGCAAGGGCCGATCGGCTTCGGCGTGGATGCGTCGCTGTACGGCGCGCTCAAGCTCGACGGCGGCGCGGGCGCCGGCAACATGGTGCACGTGGCCAAGGGCGGCGGCGGCTCGAATCAGCTCGCGTGGGGCTATCCAGGCGTCTACGACGTGAAGGCGCGCGTCTCGGACACGGTCGTCAAATACGGCCTGCACATGGTCGACGACAACCCGTTCTTCGAGCCGCACGACAATCGCGCGCTGCCGCCCACTTTCATGGGCGTCTCGCTCGTGAGCCGCGACGTGCCGAACGCCGTGCTGCAGGCGGGCAGCTTCACCAAGGTCAACGCGCGCGGCCACACCAATCTCACCGACCTCACGACGTCGTACGGCGGCGTGTCGTTCAAGCGCTTCAGCTACGTGGGCGGCACGTGGGATTACAGCCCGAACGGCAGCGTCGCGCTGTTCGCCAATCAGGCCGACGACGTCTGGCGCCAGTATTACGGTTCGGTGCAGCAGAGTGTCGGCGATCCGTCGACGCTCAAGTGGACCGGCTTCGCGAATATCTACTCGACGCACAGCGTGGGCGGCGGCAAGGAAGGCCATATCAACAACAACGCGTACAGCGTGTCGCTGGCCGCGCAGCACGGCGCGCATTCGCTGCTGTTCGGCTTCCAGCAGATTCTCGGCGACCAGTTCTTCGATTACGTGAACGAGACCAACGGCATCTATCTCGTCAACTCGATGGACGTCGATTACAACGCGCCGCACGAGAAGTCGTTCCAGGTGCGCTATGGCTTCGACGGCAAATACACCGGGCTGCCGGGCGCGAAGGCGATGCTCTGGTACGCGCTGGGCTGGGGCGCGGATGCGTCGGCGGGCGCGGCGGCCAATCCGGATTCCGGGCTCTACTGGAAGAACGGCCAGCCCGTGCACGGCTCGCATCACGAGTTCGGCTTCATCCCTTCGTACACGCTGCAAAGCGGGCGCTTCAAGGACACGAAGATCTCGTTCGTCGCGATGTGGCATCACGGCTCGAAGTACTACTCCGACGCGAGCAACATGGAATACCGGCTCGTCGTGGGCGTGCCGCTCAAGCTGTTCTGAGCGACATCAGCGCGCAGGCCGCCGGAGCGCTTGGGATTCAGGCGGCTTGCGCGTGATCGGTGGATTCGGTGCAATCGGTGGATTCGGCCGCTCCAGCGTCCTCGCCCCGCGCACGCCGCGCCGCGAACACCTCGCGCGCGGCGAACAAACCGTTGAGCGCGGCGGGAAAGCCCGCATACACCGCCATCTGCATGATCGTCTCGACGATCTCCGCTTCGCTCAGTCCCACGTTCAGGCCCGCCGCGATATGCACCTTGAGCTGCGGCTGCGCGTGGCCGAGCGCGGTCAGCGCCGCGATGGTCGCGATCTCCCGTGCGCGCAGATCGAGACCGGGCCGCGCGTAGATGTCGCCGAACGGAAACTCCAGCAGATACGTGGCGAAGTCCGGCGCGATATCGGCAAGCGAGGCCACCACCTGCTCGCCCGCGTGGCCGTCAATCGCCGTCAGCATGCGCAGGCCGCGCGCGAGGCGGCTTTCCTGTGCGCCGCCGGGCGCTGCCGGCGCGGGTTGTTGAAGGTTCGGGTTCGTCGGGTTCGTGACGGTTTGCATGCGCGTGCCTCTGCGAAGAAATAGGAGCGGTCGAATAGCCTTCGATCTTGGCGTCGAGCGCGAGGAGGCACGCCTGCATTTCGGCGATATGGGCACGCACCGCGTCGCGATGCTCGACGAGCAAGGCGCAGCGCTCGGCTTCGGTCGCGGCGCCTTCGGCGCGCAACGTGGCGTAGCGCAACATGCCCTGAATCGGCAAGAAGATTACTTAACTTATTCTTTGCAAATCAATACTTTACACAGGAACACGTGAGAATGTCCGGAAAATATCCGGAATCCCGCTTCCTCAGACCTCGGTCAAGTAGCGTCGCTCCCTTGTGTCGTTTAAACGATGAACACGCCGTCCCAGAAGAGCCGTTTTCGCAGCCCATGATCGCCATGATGGATCTCGGGCTACTGCGCGCACGCTCCCGCTATGCGCCCCGAGCACCGTCCGTCTCATCACTTGCACGCCCATGACGACCGCAGCGAGACGCTGTCCGGTTATGCTGTAAGTCCGCAGCAAAGGGCGAATAAAATCGAAACGGCGAAAAAACGTGATGGCGGACGTTCGCCCGCCGAACACATTAGGGCCAAATCATCCGATAATGTTCGCCAAAGCTTCGACTGGCACAGGAGCCAAGATGGACAACCAAGTAGTCAAATTCGTCCGGCAGAAGGATTTCGTGCTGGAGAAACGCCTCGGGCAAGGTGCAATGGGCAACACAGTGCTCCTTTACGACCCCGTTATCAACGAGCACTTTGCCTGCAAAAAATATGAGCCTGCGAACCCCGCACATGCCTCGAAATTCTTTGACGCATTCGTGCGAGAGATAAAACTTCTCCACCTCATTAACCACCCTAATATTGTACGGGTGTTTAATTACCATCTATTCCCTGAACGCGCACTTGGCTACATAATCATGGAATATGTAGCTGGTCAGACCATCGATTTCTACCTGCTAATCAATCCGGAAACCCTCGACGAAATATTCGCACAAACCGTCAATGGTTTCGCCTATCTTGAGGAAAATGGAATATTGCATCGTGATATACGCGACAGCAACATCCTCATAACCGAAAATAAAACCGTAAAAATAATTGATTTCGGATTCGGAAAGCAGGCAACCCACCCCAAAGACTACGACAAGAGCATATCGCTAAATTGGTGGTGTGATCTGCCAAACGAATTCAAGGATTCGGTTTACGATTTCAAAACCGAGGTGTATTTCGTAGGAAAATTATTTGAAAAAATGATTTCCGATTACGACATCTCGGATTTTAAGCACAGTGAACTTCTAAGCAAAATGTGCCACATCGAACCCGAGAACAGAATCGACTCATTTGCTGATGTCAAAAAAGTGCTTCTCGCGGCGGATTTTGGGGCTGAATTTTACTACGGCGAAAAAGAAATTTACCGAAAATTCGCGGAAGGCCTTTCTGGCGTTGTGAGCGCCATCGACAAGGACGCAAAATATTACCCCACTCCATTTACGATTCTTTCCAACCTCGACGCAACATTTAAGAAAGTAATGCTGGAAGACGTAATTCCAAGCCCATCACTTGTCTCTAGTTGCTTTATCGATGGCACGTATAAATATTCAAGGGCCTACAAATTTCCCGTTAGCCTCCTCAAGGATTTTTCCAAGATGTTCCGGGAATGCTCACCTGAGAAACAACACATCGTCCTTGCGAACCTTCACGCCCGACTTGATGCAAAAGATCGATACGGCATGAGAGACGATGATATTCCTTTTTAGTCATCCAGCATTTTTCGATGCACCTCCAAACTACGAACGCGCCCGATGAGGGATTCAAGAAGATAATCGAACGTATGTATTTCGATCTTCGCATCGCGACCCATCTGACGACGGAGCCGCCGGGTTTCTTCCGATTCGGTGGCACGACGCCCCATGATGATCAACCCGCCCACATCCGGGTGGATTTCGCTTAGTCCAAGACCATCCTCCCCCCGGTCGCGGGCGGCGTAATTCTGGTTCGCTGCGAGCCACATACGCCAGTCCTGTATTTGACGTATCGCGTGCGTCAAAGCGGCCGAAGGATTGCCCGACTTCGTGAACATTTTGGCCAGTGGACTTTCAAGTTCTACCGCTTGCCAACGGAAGCCCATCGAATCTCTTTCCCCAATCATGAAATCCGTGACGTGCTGAGCGCCCAAGCGCTGCTTCGGAATAATCCAGCGGCCATGTCCGCCACCGAGGTGCTGGATCAGGTATTTCGGATGGGTTTGAAGGAACTGCTGGATATCCTCTTCACGCGTGGCCGAATCCAGCGCCTCACGCAACGCATCAATGTCGGACTCGCTCACCGCATCCCAAAAACTGAAAAAGTCGCGAAGTGGATCACGCGCCAGTTGTTCAGCAATAACTTCTGCTACCGTGGTGAGCTTCATTTCCCGTCCTTTTTCTTAGAGCCGTTACGATCAGTGTGCCACAGCATAGGGCATGCATTTCCCAATGCTTCATTATGGCCATAGTCGGACCAGAAGCTAGAGCTCCATTTGTATAGTGGTGGAACCCCAAACCTTACCTTGCGGCGATTTGATCTCCCCCAAACGGAAAAGACAATGGCAACAGTGAAGAAGAGTGCAGTTCAAGAGGCAGAAGCTCTTTTCGAGAAACGCGCAGCGGCGGAACCTGTCGAAACGCCGAAGTCCGACTACCGCGCCTTGTTGGCGCAGCGCGCGGAACTGGAAGCGCAGATTGCAGCAGTTCGCGAAGAGGAAGTGACGAACGCCCTGGAACAGATTCGACAGCTTGTCGAAGAATTCGACCTGCACGAAGAAGTTCAGTTTACGCGTGCACGTCGGGGTGCGCCGCGCGGTCCCGGTGCCGGTGTGGCACGTAGCCCCGTTGCACCCAAGTACCGCGACCCCGAGTCTGGCGCGACGTGGAGCGGGCGCGGCAAGCCTCCGAAATGGATTGCTGGCAAGGACAGGACGAAGTTCCTGATCGACTGACAGTCCGATTTCGGCTTGCGCGTCCTTTTCCTCACCGCAAGCCGACCGACTTCAGGCGGCCTGGTGCCGCATCGCGTTACTTCTTATTTTGGGACGAATTACCCGACGGCGGTTGCGCAGTCGGCTGTTTTGGCGCACCGGGATTCACGGGCTGCAATTTTCCACCTGTGAGGCCTCTTTCAACTCGCTGCATCTTCGGAGGAGTGAATCCCTCTTGACAAATAGTTAAGCCCTGCAATTTCTCGTTTTTGTTTGCCATTTTTGCACCGCTCAAATTGATTGACACAAAGAGAATAGTAAGCGACAGCCCAATGACAAACGCTGCCGCATACATCCAACCGTTAAGATGGTCTGCGACCTTCTCAATCCACGTATGCTCATCGCGCGCATCGTTTTGACCATCTTCGTAGTAACGTTCAGCACGCTCAAACTGCAACTTAACTACCTTCTGGCTTACTACGTACGACGCGATAACCAACACGATCGCGAGAGCGAACGACCACCACGAACAATAAAGCGACCAAGCCCACTTGGCGTCCCGAATGGGGACGAAGTCCTTGAGAAAGCTTAGTGACAACCCGAGCGCCGCTCCAGAGTACGTCAAAACCGACTTATCAAGGTTCTCCGCATTCGAGATGAGCAGTTTAGAGAGGTTGTCGCGTTCTCTTTCGTGAATGCGCGTGTGGTTGTCGCGTTCCTTTTCCTGAAGGCGCGCCAGGTTGTCACTTTCCTTTTCTTGAACGCGCGCCAACTCTTTTGCGCGCTCCTTCGCATCCTGCTCCCTGGACGACTCGCGAATTTCGCCCCGTACCCGACGAGTGGCCAAATTCGACCCTATTTCTTATCGTTACCGGCTTTGCCGCCGTTACCACTTCCGTTGCCATTTCCATTACCGCCGCTCCCCTTCGGGACAGGCTGCAAGCGTTGGCCGATCACACCCGCTGTCGCCTTACGGCCGGGCGTAACGATTGTCGGGCCAACTTTGGGCTGCACGATGCCGGTGGGAAGCCTCCCGAGCGGCGACGCGGGGATCAGAGTCGGTTTTTTAATTGCCATTTTTGATTAGCGCGTGGTTGTTGTGAAGTCACTTTACCAGAACGCCGCTCGCAAAAAAGCCCCTCGCGCCGACGCTGCGAAGCTGCAAATGCGCTCATGGTTTGCGTCCCACGCCGCCTGCGAGTGGGAGCCACGAAATGCCGCTCAAATCGAGCCCTTTTTTTACAGCCACTTCACTTGACGCCTTGTGTAGACTGTATATCCATACAGTATTCCGACGATCCGGTGCGCCATGCGCTTCAATCCTTACGACGAATCCCGCCCCAGAGACGAGGAACAAACACTGGCCCCCGCCCAGACGACGAGGGAGCGGCTGGCGCGGGAACGCCGCAGGCGTGCGGATATCAGCATGTTTTCCCTCCCCCCGTTCGTGACGCCCACCTATAGCGAACTGCGACGTTTGTACGTCACGTATCGGAACGACCCTACGGTACGCCGCCTCATCCTTGAGATTCAGTGCGCCCGTTATTCGATCCTGGAGCTATCAGCAATGGCGGCGGAGTGTCATTGGGATTTGAGCAAGGAACGCGCGAGCATTGAGGAAGCGCGCAAGACATTCAGCAGGCTGCGCCATCGCCTGCGCAAAGAACTAGATCGCATCGGACAGGTACACGGGCGCAAATGATAACGCCCACAAGCACTAAGCTTGTGGGCGTTCCGCGTTTAGTACACTGCAGATGCTATCAGTTCTGCGCGGTATCCACTCGGGCCGATACGTTGCGAGTTTGAGCAATGAGAGCCATCGTATTGATCTGATACGTGTACCAGCTATTCAGACAGGTAACGTCGTTACAGTGCTTCTCCCGGAAGTTCCACTGCCCCCGCATCCGGGCTTTCAGCGCATCCAAATCGGTCGGCTCAATTGCGCTTTTCGCTGCGGCCACAGCATTCGCGAGCTTTACGTCTTGGCTAGCAAGCGCGGGCGTGTGGCAAATCAGATACTCGTTCTGCGAATGGCTTTGCCCACAGTCGAAACTCGTTCCATAAGTCTGATTCGGCGTGGTGCTCAAATCGGCAGCGGGGTCTTGCTGTTGAATAGCACTTTCCTGTGGGGACTGCACTTGCGTCGTGGGTTGCGGCTCCTGCGATTGCGCTTGTGCTGCATCTGCCTCAGACGCTACTTGTGACGCAAGGTCTGCTGCGCTGACTTGTGCTTGAGAGGCGTCCTGGTCGACGCTCACCGCAGCGGCACTACTAGCGCTCGCGGGATTTGCTTGCTGTACCGCAGGCGCGGGCACAGCCGCATTCGGACTCGCGGACGATGTGGCATCACTCGAAGTTGGCATACCCCACATCGTCCCAATGAAAATCGCAAGCGCGCCACCCGACAAAAGGATCAAAAGCTTTTCTGGCATACGGGCACGTGCTGTTTTCTGTCCCGCCAAGTTCAGCGCAGAATCTTCGTTGCAGTAATTCACCTGTGCGAACAGCAGGCACAGACTGCCGAAGTTGTAGATACCAACCGGAACGCATGCCATCCACAGCGCAGCTAGACCGACGCCAAGACTATGGATATTGTTGTTGCGGAATACCATGACAAACGCCACCACGGTAAAAATCGCCAACACGTAGTGGAAAATGAGCATCGTCCAACGGCGCAAGTACATTAAATGTGCGCCGAAGCTGCCCAAGAAGAACCAGAGCAAAAACGCGGCGAATCCTGAACGCGTCTGAGCTTGGTGAAGATTGCGGTGAAAGGCGTGGTCCCCGATAGCTTGCGAAGTAGTATCGTTCATGGCTTGTATACGTTCCCCGGTTTATTGCGTTTTGAATTGATAAATGCACTCTACGGCACAGCCGCTATAACGGCATCGATGACCCATTTCTTTAGAAAAAGATTTGGGAATTTGAAGGATTGTACGAACTCCCCTCATTTATGCAGTCAGCATAAATGAGGGGAGTAAACATGAAATCTTCAAACCGCAACACGCTTTTCCGCACAATGCGGATATGATCTAATTCACGCGCTACCTGCGTGCGGTACGTTCATTGCGCCTCAAATTCGACTCAAAAAATTCATATAGGTGGATGGAAGATGGATTTCTTCACTTTTGTTTCCAAAGCGATTGAAGCCTTAGCATGGCCCGGTGTCGTTCTTTACCTAATCCTAAAATTCCATGATCGATTCGAGTCTTTACTGGGTCGTCTTACGAAAGCCACACTACCCGGTGGGATAAGCACAGAGTTCGCCACCGACCTTGAACGTGCGGCAAAAGTAGTCGATGAAATCCCAGAGCCAGAAAGAACGGTCATCAACGAAATTGATCGAACAGCAACAACGGAAACGGATACTCGTATTCTTACGACTAACCCCAGCGGCGTCATCATGGAGATGTGGCAAAAGGTTCTCGGGCAAGCTAAGGAATTGCTGGACAGTAGCGGCGCTCACCAAAATCTGAGTTCGAACAAGCGTCCGATTCCACCTCAAACATTGTTCCGGACGCTTCAGGAACAGAACCTAGTCACTCCTGAGGAAATGAAGCTCGTCACTGAACTCCGTTCAATTCGCAATGCCGTCGCACACAGCCAAACGCAAGCTTCGCCTGACGACGCAGATAGATATCGCGCCTTCGCCGAAAAGCTGATTTTGACTTGGGTCGTTAGGATCGCAAGCGGCGAGCCAAGGGCGTAGACCCTTTTCGTTACAGTCGCAAGGGAGAGCGCCATCTATCGGTATTTTTAGGGACGCGGCGCTCTGTACAGTCGATCGAATATTTTATCCAGCGTTGTCTTCCAAAAGCGGGATACGGAACCGCGCTCCGCAGGCTTTGTGCTCGTACATATTCGATCCGACCTTCCTTGCCTTCGCAACGAAGTTTCTGAACGCTTGATTCACCCCGGCATTGTAGTAAGCACCGCAAGCCTTATCGTTAGGCGCAACGGGGTTTGGGTTCGCAACCAGCAAGCCGGTATCGAGCCAATCCCGCCGCAGGGGAAACCGCCCTCATTCGCGGGGTTCTCTAGCAAATGAAGGAACGCTTCCCGTAGCCTAAGATCTGAAAACGAAAGGCCCCGCACTGGATCTCTCCGGGCGGGGCCTTTGAACGCCTGCTGCTTACGACCTGATATCGCGTTGTCACTTCACCCGCTTTAAATCGCCTTTGACCGGGCGCGGTTTGATGGTCTTAGCTGGACGCGGCAATTTCTCGGCCTTGAACGGGTCTTTGCCGTGCATCGCTTCCCAGACAAACGGGCGAATGTAGTACAGGTACGTTTGCGCGAATTCCTCGCGCCCAATTCGCAGCAAGTCCGCCCACAAACTCAAGTCCACTTCAGGTAACGCGGAGGAACCGCGCTCAACCTGGCTAACCATCGCCGGTTGGCTGTAATCCAACTCAATGCACAGTTCCAGTTGCGTCAACCCCGCTTCCTCGCGCTTCGCCTTCATCCAAGCGCCGAAACGTTGACGAAGTACAGCGGCGGTATTGTCGATAGGTACAGTCATTTCGTTTTCATCCGAGTGGTGCAAGGCCCGAACTATAGCAGAGTGCTTCGCACGTGTGTAACTTGCTTCATATGAAAGAAAAATGTTACGATACTGAAAGACCAACTTACAAGAAATAACAGACACATGAAATTCAAGCTGGCACTCGCCGCCCTTCCCGTCCTGTTTGGTTGCGCCACACAACAGGCGTTGCTTACGGATACGCCGTCCGGGCATCCAGAAACAACATTCGACGGCGCGACACTTCCCGAAGTGCAAAACAAGATGATTGGCCTTTGTTCGCGCATAGGCGCGGGTGTTACCGAAACGAACTCCAACATAGTTGTCTGCACCAAGACGGTTCAGGGACAGCAGGCGGTTATGGCGCAGTTGCTCTTGGGAAACAGCTATAGCACCACGCCGGTTGACCGGCTCCGGTTCATTTTGGATGCAAGCGGATCGAGCGTTCATGTCACCGCGTATGAATCTATCGAAACCGTAATGCCGTTCGGTCAGGTGCATAGCGCGGATTTGACCTCGAATAGCGCGCGCAACGGGCTTCAATCGGCTCTGGATCGCTTGGACGGTTCCGAATATCAGCGAACCCTGGAGAAGGCACGCAAGCCAAAGAACACGCCTTACGTGTTGGACCCCAAGGATTCGATAGTTGGAACCGGAAAGGTAGGTGAATCATTCACTGTGAAAAAATTTTGCACCACGCACGAACTGTCGAAAAACGGCCTAACTGGTGCGACTGGACCAAAGGTCAAAAGCTACGAACCCGGCCAGACCATGACGATTTATGAGCGCGATGGAATGTTTGCGCGAGTGTCACCGGACGGCGCGCCGCAAGAATGGATCATGTACGGGATTTGTTCGTGATGGGATCACGATCCGCTCTCCGGATATGACACAGACGTTTTTTCGAATGGATCAATGAAGGCAAGAAAGCATGAGGAAATACCTCGCTATCATCGCCGCAGCAATCGCGGTATCTGGCTGCGCAACCTCGCCAACGCCGTTAGCATCAGCAAGCCCTGCCCCTCGCGAGCGTGTCACGGCGTTTCAGGAACAGACGCCCGAAACCGGTACGCTGATTATCACGCGTGATTCCGGCGTCATCGGCGGCGGCTGCTTCTATGGCATCTCGATCAACGGCAAACAGGCCGCACGGCTCGACACGGGCGAAACAGCCCGGTTCTACGTTCCCGCTGGTGAAGTCCTGCTTCGTTCTGGCCGCGACCCGCTAGGCAAAGGACTTTGTGCCGTGGGCAAAGACCAATGGACCCAGCGAGAAACGACGCTGAAACTTGGCGAAACCAAACATTTCCGCTTGCTGATTGACGCGAACGCGAAAACCGATATCGAGCGCTCCGACGATCAATAAGAACACTAGAGAGAAAACATGCAAAACATCGGACTTTGCTTAATGATTTTCGGCCCACTCGCAATGTTGATCGGGCTGATTCGTCCTAGCACGTTTGCCCGCAAAGGCAAACCGGCACCGTCACGAATGAAGGCAGTTTTGGTTAGCTTCGGCGTGGCGATGCTTGGCGCTGTAATTTTTAATTCAACGCTCCCACATGCCCCCGCGCCTGTGAAGGCCGCAGCAAACAACACGGAATCTGCTTCTTCCTCGGCGGCGGTTCCGGCAGTTGCGGAAGCTTCAAGCGCCCCCACGGAACCGGAAAGCGCATGGTCATATGATGAACGCCACGATGAAATGACGGGAAAGCCGATCCAGTTCGCCACCGTTTCCGCGAATGAAACGCTCGACTTCGACTTCCCGTATAACGGCGGCTCCACTGCGACACTTCAGTTAAGAAAGCACCCCAGGTTCGGGACAGACGTAATTTTGAGCGTCAGTAAAGGGCAATTCGTCTGTGGCGTCCAAGCCTGTAGCGTGTTGGTCCGCTTTGACGACAAGAAGCCGCAGCGTTTTACCGCGAATCAACCAGCGGACTATAGCTCAACGAGTCTTTTTATCTCCCCCGCACGTTCCTTCATTGCGAGCGCGCACAACGCAAAGCGCGTCGTCATTGAAGCCGCCTTCTATCAGGCAGGCAATCGACACATGACATTTGCAGTCGATGGCCTGAAGTGGAAGTGATTTAGCAGCACCGTGCTAACGCACATGAAAAAGCCCCGCACTGGCACAAACCAGGCGGGGCTTTTTTTCTATACCTCTATCCACGGAGAACGGAACATGACTAACGTTCTACCGGGTATTTACTGCGCGTCTGGGCATTGCGCGTTGCGCTTTACTCGATGGCGTCAAAGTCAGCCACGCGGCGGCGAGTACGGGGCAAAGGCTGCAATTCCAACACCTCAATACGCGCGGCCAGTTCCTTCACATACTCGCTCAGGATTGACAGCTTGAGCGCCGGGGAGCGCTCTTTCTCACGTTGCACCACGTCCAGCGCCAGCGCCTGGCGTGCGATTTCCTCAAAGGCAGTATGCGCGGGGGTTATCTTCTTCGTAGTCACAGAATTATTCCTTGTAGCGTTCGTACCGCCTATTCACGGCACCCAGAATAAAAATGGCCGCGCCCGCGAAGGATAATAAACTTGTAACAGTTTATTATTCAGACCGGAATTCCGGGGAAATATTCCATTTTTATAGCATCCCCCACGATTTGAGTATTTTTTTATTCGAAATCGTTTTTTGGGGAGTAAATACGAAATGAGCCAACGTGAGAGCACACGTTTTCCATGAGGTTGATAAGGGCGGCTCACCCTTCCCGCTGCATCCAGGCGCGGGATAGACCTCACCAATTCCCCTGGATTTTGAAGTATGAACAACCTTACGCAAATGGCACGCGATGCGCGCCAACTACAAGACACGCCCGCCAATGAAGAAGCGCCGAACAAGTATGAGCGCGAACAGCAACGACAAGAGCGCGTGAACGGTTCGGCCTATCAGAAGTGGTTCGAAGCGCAGATTGAGAAAGAGCGCGCGGAAGACGTGCCAAGGCACGAACAAGAGCGCAAAGAAGCGAAGGCCGCACGCGCAGCAGCAAACGACGATGACGAAGACGACAAGCCGCAGAAGAAACCGCGCCGTACGTCTTTCCGCTTCAGCATGGCCGATGACCTGCCGGAACAGTACGAAGCCCTTGACGAACTGATTGAGGGAATTATTGTGAAGGGTAAAGTTTCGATCCTCTACGGAGAATCGAACTCGGGAAAGACCTTCCTGGGAATTGATATGGCCTGTGCAGTCGCACGGGGTGAACCGTGGTTTAACAAGCGCGTTCAGCAAGGCCTGGTGATTTACCTCGCGGCGGAAGCGCCCGCCTCTGTGAAGCAGCGGTTGCAGGCGTACCAGAAGCACCACGAATGCAAAGTGCCCAACTTCGTCATTGTCGAAGAACCGATCAACCTGGCAGACCCTGAGAACGCCGCGCACGATATCGACGTATTGATTGCGCTGGTACGGGACATCGAAGAACAGACCGGACAGAAAGCCGCGCTGATCATTGGCGATACACTGGCATGCATGAGCGCAGGATCGGACGAAAACAGCGGGAAGGATATGGGTATGGTCATTGCCCAGATGAACCGCATTCGAACCGAAACCGGCGCGCACTTCATGATGATCCACCACAGCGGCAAGGATCAATCACGCGGCGCACGCGGACATTCGAGCCTGAAAGCAGCCATTGATACCGAAATCGAAGTCCAGGATACGAAGGATGGGCGGTTCGCACGGGTCACAAAACAGCGTGACTTGGGCGGCAAGGGCGACGATATAGGATTCCGGTTGCAGCCTATCGAAATCGGACGCAACCGCTGGGGCGATCCTGCCAAGAACTGCGTTGTAGTGCCCGCCGATGCGCCGACCAAAGAGAAGCCATTCAAGGGCGCGCAGGCGCGCGTAATCGAACTGGTGACGGCAACGCCCGGCATCCTGAAGACGGAAGTAAGGGACGCGCTGCTTAGTGAGTATGCGAAAAGCGGCATCTATGACGCAATCCGCGCGCTGATCGAAGCCGACCACCTCAAAGAAGACAACAGCGACCCCAAGGTAACCAAACTGTTCCGGCAACTGCCCGCACTCGGTGGAATTTCGAAGCAGTCCAGCTAGTCCGTCCAGTCCATTTTGGAAAAAACTGGACTTCCCAGAAGACCGATTCCGTAGTCCGTCCAGTCCAGTCCCCCTATGGGGGACGGACAGCCGGACAAGGTATCTCCCGGATGGACGCGCGGAGCGCTTAGGGTTTAGCGATAAATATACGCGCCCGCCCGGCCGTGCCAAGGCACGGCCTCACACACAAGGAAACACACTATGAACACCCCGAACACTTCCGCACTCGATGCGCTCCTATCCGAAGACGAAGAACTTTCCCGCCTGAATGTCGATATCGACAAGTCCACGCACGCAGCACTACGCGCGTATGCGAAGGCACGCAAGAAAACCGTATCGAAGGTTGTCCGCGCAATGATCGAACTGCACCTGAGTAGCGCCCAGACCGTGCTTCAGCACTCACCAGAAGCCCTCTGACGGGTTCGCGCCCATCTTCTGATGGGCAACCCTTTTATAGACCTTATCAGCGGCCCCGTGAGCGGTTCGCACGCATCCCCGAACGGAAACCTTTTTATAGACCTTATTGGCCGGTTTGTGCGACTAGAACCAGCGCGTTCCGTCAACCGGCCCGACCTGCTTACCCTGCCGTGCTAAAGCACGCCCTGAGCCTCTGAATCGTTGTCCGACTAGTGCTGTAAGACCTCGCAAGACTCGAAACGGATTCCCCCGCTTCCAGGCGGCGCAATGCTTCTTTCTGCTGCGCGTCAGTGAGCGCGGACGGCCTGCCCAGCGTTTTACCTTCTGCCTTAGCTCGCACCAGTCCTGCCTGGGTGCGCTCGATCAACAAATCGCGTTCGAACTCTGCAACGGACGCAATAACGTTCATAGTCATCCTTCCCGCCGCGCTTGTCAGGTCCACGCCACCAAGCGCCAGGCAGTGGACACGAACGCCCTGAGCGGCCAGCATTTCGACCGTGGCGCGAATGTCCATCACGTTCCGGCCCAAGCGGTCCAGCTTCGTCACGATCAACGCATCGCCCGATTCCAGACGGTCAACCAGCTTGGCGAAGCCTGGACGATCCATAGCCGCCACGCTGCCGGATATCGTGTCAGTGACGATGCGCCGGGGATCGACCTTGAAGCCTGCCGCCTCAATCTCGCGCACTTGGTTGTCTGTGGTTTGGTCTGAGGTGGATACGCGGGCGTATGCGAAGGTTCGGGACATAGCAGGGGTGAACGAAAAGGGAGCACGAAATATATTCCCCTGCACGAAATCAGTCAAGCTAGGTTTCGTGCAGGTTTTTCGCGACTGCACGAAAACGAACAATTTCGTTCATGCAAATCAGTCACTTAGGATTACTTCCTTCTTTTAATGCCCAGCGCCGATAGAGCCGAAAAACGACTCGCATTCGCGCGCGATATTCGAGCAAAATTTTAATCTTTCATTTTGCTTACGTCTGCCTGCGCAATTTCCCAGACCTCTTTTCTGGTGGCGGCAAGGCGTGACGATCCTAAATTTTTGGGGGATGGCCCTGGACTGTAAAAACGGGCTTCTCACACAACAAATCGCAATTTTTCAGACTTTTTCAGGACTACTTCCTATGCAAACCGTGCTAAAGCACCGCCTCACCCCCGTTCAAGTCCGCGCCCTGCTCGATCAAGCGAAACGAACCGGTATAGAGAATACCGCCAGTTTCTTCCAGATCGAACCTGAATTCATTGTGCAGCTACGCGCACAGCCTGAATCGTCATGGGCTACCCGTGGCGCGATCTACACGGTGCCCTGGCACACGCCGGACCATGAGTCAGAGGAAGAATTCATTGTCCGCACGTTGGAATCATGGCCTACACCCACGGGCAAGCGTGGGAAGCCGATCAAGTGCCCGCCTGCACTCCAAGCCGTAATTGATGAACGGCGTACCAAGGCATGCTTTGGCGCGTGCTGAAGCGTGCCCAGGCACAAAGTGCTAGAGCACGAAACAAACTGTTACAGGTTCGTAGCCTGTAAAGGACGTACTTAGCCGGGGAAACGGCGGTAATCGCTGAATTTTATTCCAGAAGCCCCCCTTTTCTCAGGGGCGAAAAATGGAATAGAAAATGAATGACCTGGCTAGTGTGTGCGTCAGCACGATTACACAACGTGCGGAAGCACAACAAAAAGAATTCGCTCACCAACTCGCGTACCTCACTGAGCGCTACGAATACAACCCGGATACTGGCGAGTTTATTTCCCGCGAAAGTGGAAACCTGATCAAGTCCGTTCAGATGTCCTACGTCGATTCTCAAGGGGTTTCCTCACGAATCTATATTACGCGCGTCATTTACATGATGGTGACGGGGAACGCGATTCCTCGCGGTCACATCGTGCGTCGTTTGGACGGTGACAAGCGCAATAACAAGTGGGCGAATTTGTACCTGTCCACTTACGACCAGATTGAACGGGCGGTATGGGTGAAGCAATCGTTGGTTCCTTACTTCGAAGCGTTCCATGAGTGCTTCGAGTACGACGCAGAATCTGGCGCGTTGACGTGGAAAGAGCGTCCGGCGCACCACTTCAAGACGGAACAGGCGTGCAAGATTTTCAACGCAAGGCGCGTTGGTACCCGTGCGGGTACAGCGCAAGGCTCGGATAGGCGTTTGCAGGTTCACATGACGTATCGGGGCGTGAAGATCAACGCGTACGTCACGCACATTGCATGGGTAATGATGCATCGCAGCGACCCGCCCACGGGTTACGTAATTGACCATCAGGACCGCGACAACCGCAACGATTCGAAGTCAAATCTTCGCCTGGCTACGTACGCGCAGAACTCCGCGAACGCGACGCGGCGCACGGGGATATCTGGCTATCGTGGCGTAACCGTGGACGGAACGAAATACATTGCGACCATGAGTCTCAAGGAACGACCGGGGGTAGCTGCTGTTTACGTTCGCCAGCGCTTTAACACGAAGGAAGAAGCGGTTGCATTCCGTCGCGAACTGGAGCGTAAATACTTTGGTGAGTTCCGCGCTATGTGAATAATTTTATGGGAGACAGTGCCGAAACGGGATAAATCCGTTTTGGCACGCGAACAATTACATACAGGAGCAATCATGACGGGATTTTACTCAAGCTTCTACACCCTGTTGCATTGCTGGGAAGCATACATTTTTGGCGTAGGTGCATCCGGGTTGCTTGACCTTATTTTGCCGCGTTGTGCGAACGCACGTGCACCAGCACCACCCACGAAGGGGTAAGCAATGGAAAAACAAAAAGCGCTGCGCACGGATGCGCGCGAATTGCCTGACAAGGCGAACAATTGCGGCGACGTCCTGCCGGACATGCCGGAAGGAATCGCAGAATACCGCCTCGCGAAGGAACGACCTCCACGCGACACCACGCCGGAAGAAAAGCCTTTAACGCACCAGGAATCAACCTTTATCAAGGCGTACTTCGCCAACGGGTTCAATGCTCGCGACGCCTGCCAGCGCGCCGGGATTCCCTACCGTACGGTTTCGCATTTGATCCATCGGCCCCACGTGCGCCGCGAAATGGATCGTATCCAGAATGAGACTTCGAAGGCGCTGGAAATCAACCAGCATCGTATTCTGGGTGACTTGCTGGAAATGTTCACTGCCAATCTCGCGGATGCCGTAGAGCATCGGCGCGGGTCCTGCCGCTATTGCTGGGGTGACGGTGGAAAGTATCACTGGCGCTCAGAACGCGAACGCGACGACCTGAATAGCGTGCCACCCGGAACCAGACTCAGACCCACTGAAGATGAACCTACGCGCGGACAACAGGACGGCGGAACGGGTTATGACGAATACCGCGCCCCGAACCCGGACTGTATCGAGTGCGCCGGTCAAGGTCTTTCGCTTGTCCTGCTCAAGGATACGGTAGGCCGCAAAGGCGTTGCTTCAGTCGAATACTCGCCTTCTGGGAAGGTTTCAATCAAGGGTTTCGACAAGGTAAAGATTGCGGACCTGATCCTAAAGCATATCGCAATGCCCCTGCTCGATGCCAAGCATTCGAAGACCCCAAGCGCCCCGCTGCTCAACATTAACGTCAGTGGTGGCCTGCCCGTTGAATTCGTGGACGCTCTGAAGGACAAGGGCGGATTGTCGGCGCTGGAATCGTTCATCAAAAAAGACGGTGAAACCCGCGTGGCCCAGATCGAAGCGGACGCCACGGCGGAAGAACAGGCCGAAATCGAAGCGATGATCAAGAACGGGGAAGATTTGGATTGATCCTATGAGTTATGCCGATTCTCTTTTGGCTCGCTATGCTCAGGATGCCGAAAGAGAAGTTCGGATTTGCCGTAGCGAGCAACACCATATTCAGTACGTGGCCGGGTTAGAACCGCCTGGCATGAAGCCGGAAAGCGCGGCAACCATTGAAGTGAAAATGCCCACGCTTCGCGTGGACCAAGCCGCGATTGTTGCGGACCCTGCACAGTTCAAGGTTATACGCGCGGGTAGACGTTACGGAAAGACCGTGGTTCTGGAAGTTCTCGCAACGCAAGCCCTGCTTCGTGGTGAGCGCGTTTCGTTCTACGTTCCGCAGTTGTCCACGTCTCAAATGGTCTATAAAAATGTCCTGGGCAATCTGGGCGAACTCGTAACCAATCGCCACTTCAACCGCCGAATTGAAACCGCTACAGGCGGCATCCTCGAAATCTTCCCGCTGAACAACGGCAATATGTTCAGCCGTGGCCGCGAATACGATTTATATCTATTCGATGAAGCCGCGTTCATTAAAGCGGATGCTATCGAATTCTTCGAAAACTCGATTGAACCGATGCTTGCGGCGGTCGCGCATCCTCGCATCTACGTTTTCAGCACCACGCAGGAAGACGACATTTCGAACTGGTTTTATGCGCTCCACCACGCGAAGCGCTACCAGTACAAACATGACGGGGAAGGCTTCAAACAGTTTTATAGACCTACGCACATGAATCCTCAAGTGCGTTTGTCGTATTTGAAGATGCAGCAGCGCGTAAAGCACCCGCTTTCGTTCCGCCAGGAATTTTTGGCGGAATTCGTGGATTGGTCGGGAACTGCGCTCTTTTCATTCACGGCCCCTTGCGATGAAGCGCCCCGCCTCACCACGGTATTTGCGGTTATGGACTCAGCGATTAAAGGCGGGTTCGAACATGACGCAACGGCGGTTATGTATTTCGGCTGGCGTGAGCACGTTCTACCGGGTCAACCAAAGTTGGTAATCCTGGATTGGGACCTGTACCAGCTCGACGCCGTGGTTATCAAGTCGCTGTTCCCCGCGATCATTGACCGGGCTGTTGAGCTATCACGCCAGCATGGCGCGGTTCTGGGTTTCCAAGGTTTGTACGTCGAAGACAAGGCATCCGGCCCGATCCTGATTCAGGAAGCAACCCTGGCCGGTTTGCCGGTCGCTGCAATCAACAGTGCTTACAGCGCCGTGGGCAAGGACGCCCGCGCAATGGCAATCGTCAACGTATGCGCCGCTGGTTTGGTCGGATGGACCCCCTACGCATTTAACAAGCGCCAGTCTTTCAAGGGCGAAGAAGTCAACCACGCATTACGGCAGGTTGTGAAGTACCGGATTGGCGATATCGACGCCCACAAGCGCGCCGATGATGCTTTCGACTGCTTCGCGTACGGCTGCATTCTCGCGCTGAAACCGGACTCATTTGGAGCCGGATAAGGAATTTACTATGTTTGGCCTCAATAAGACGGCGGCACCTAGCGCCGCTCCACCAGATACCCCACGGCGCGAATCACAACTACAGCGATTGCTAGAAGGCGTTGTGCCGGGGGATCAACCGTCATACGAACTCTGCCGGTTGCTGTACGTTGCGCACCCCATCGGGAGCAAAATCGTAGAAGCACCGATTCAGCTTGTATTCAGCCAGTCGCGCACGATTAGCGGAATCCCCGATGAAGTGCGCAAGCAGTTTGAAACAACCTGGATCAACGCGAGCGCTGACGCGGTAATTAAAAACACTCTGCGCCTGGCGAAGATTACCGGGGTTTCGACTCTGGCCGAACTGGAGCCGGGAGTTTTCAACGTCTTCGATTCCCTCAACACTGCCGGTTCGTTCGCTGACAATATCGACCCGCTCACCCCGCAATTCATGAAGACCCCTTCTGTACGCGTACAGAACCGGGTTTTCGGCCCTGGCGAATGCCAAGTGTTGAACAACGGCGCGCCGATCTATCTGGATTACGTCGATTCGGGATATGGGTATACGGGGCGCAGCGTCTACCACGCCGCCCTATTCGACCTGCAAAGCTATATCGACGTAATGCACGCAGACCGGTTGATTGCACAGAAGGCGGGCGTACTGGTGGCAAAGATCACCACTATGGGCGCGGCAGTCACGGGAGCAATGCAACAGCTTTCCGGGTTCAAACGGAACCTGTTGAAAGAGGCTCGCACCTACAACGTGCTACAGGTTGGCCCAAATGATGAGGTTGAATCTCTCAACCTGCAACACGCCACCGAATCCGCGCACGGCTCGAAGGATTCGATCCTTGACAGCATCGCGGCCGCAATTGGCATGCCAGCAATCATCCTGAAATCTGAAACCCTGGCGCAGGGTCTGGGCGGAAGTGGTGACGAAGATTCCAAGGTTATCGCGAACTACGTGAGCGAAGAACGCCAGGCAATCGAACCGCTCTACCGCTTCCTGATTCCTCGCATTCAGAAACTGGCCTGGACGCCTGAATTCTATGCGTCATTCCAGGCTGCTGATCCTGAATACGCAAACGTTCCGTACGAAACGGCACTGTATGAGTTCGTAGAGTCTTTCGTCTTCGAATGGCCGGACTTCCTACGCGAGCAAAAGAGCGAAAAGGCCAAAGCTGTTGACGCAACGATTAACCTGGTTGAAAAAACGTTCAATCTGCTAAACGGCGTTCTCTCGCCGGATGACCGCAAGCTTTTGTGCCAGTGGACTATGGACGTTGTGAACTCGGACGAACTCAGCGAGTTTATCCCCGTTTCGCTGGACCTGAACCTTGACGGCGATTTCTCGATGCCAGCGCCCACGGAAATTAAGGAAGAAGTGCGGGACGAAGAAAGCGACGAAGAAAGCGACGAAGCCGAACCGGTTGCCTCTGATACTGAGTGAGGTTAGCGCATGGCAAAGCTAAGTTACCGCCAGGTTGTCGAACGTGCCATGCGCGATCTAATCAAGCGTGGCGTCACGAAAACTTCCCTGGCTCGCTGTATGTCGGAACTGCGCACCGCATTCCCAGACTCGAAAGACCTGGAGAAGAAAACGGAAGCGATGTTGACGCGGGTTTACGAGTCTTCGAAACGTCAGGCCGCGATTTCATACCTCAAGGCGAAGAAGCAAAAAGACGATGCCGCGATACATGACGGGGGCGAAGCGCATATGCCCGTGTTCACGCGTCGCGACCTCGATGCACGCGCACGGGAACTACTCGACCGCAAGATTATGGAAAGCGTCAACCTGATCGTTTTGCGCCGGGAAACCGAAATGAACGCTTCCCTAGCCCGTTTCAACGGCTGGGCTACCTCGCTGGGCGACGAAGGCCCTGCAACCGTCCTGAAGGCGCGTAAAACCAAGGTAGGCGAAAAGATCGAAGTTCGCAACGGGAAGCATGTTCGCGTTCCTGTGTGGGAAATGAAAATGTCCCGCGTTCCCGTAAATGGTACTAAGGGAGTTGGCGGGGTTCAACTCGAACTTTTCCCCGAAATCGCAAACGTGGTGAAGCCTTCCCAGAAGCTTCAATACGAATACCGGCGCGTTGCGAACGATCAAGGCCACAAGTTGGCCGCTGCCATTGGTGAAGCCGTGGCCGAAAGCCAGCAAGCAATCGGTTATGTGTGGCACCACCACTTTTCCAAAGGCCCCCGCACTGATCACGTCGCATTAGACGGGACCGTGCTTCTCTACAAGAGTAGCTGGGCGGCGCAACGGGGGCTTATTCAGCCCCTTCCGGGGACCGATTGGGCCGAAGACCTGGGAACGAAACCAGCGCTCGAAATCAATTGCCGCTGTACGGCTCAATACCTGTACACGCTGCGCGCATTGTGGCGTCGCGACCCTCGATATCTGACTAAAGCTGGCCTTGCGAAGCTGGGCGAAAAATAAATATTCCCGTCCACCAGAAAACCGGGGGTATGGGAATAATTTTATGGGAAAGGGAGGAATTTTCCCATGAAGACAAAACCAAGTAGTTTGCTGATGGCGCTTGAACGTCGGCGCACGTTGCCTGACGCACTGCTTGAGACAGACATTATTACGGGCTTACGGACGGGCGAATTACCTTCCCCTACCCGTTTGGGAAATAGCCTCTATTTCCGAATGCGAATGACGGGAACCGGGCCAGTATGGCGCGCCCAAAGCGGGAACACATACCGCGACCCCGCCCAATACATTAATCGTGAGTTTGTTTCAGCGTGCGTAGGTATTCCGCTGGTAATGGATCACCCCGCCTCTGGCCGCATTGGTCCCGATGACAAGATCGTTGGAACCACGGTGGCCGCATACACCTATCAAGCCCCCGAAAGCCCGCCTGAAGTGTGGGTTATCTCGCGAGTGCTTGACGGTGGCGCACAAGAAACGCTGCTCAATGAAGTTATGAGCACTTCCCCTTCTGTAATCGTTGGCGATTCGCCAGATGGATTCTCGGAAGGTGCGCCAATCGTGCTTGACCATTTGGCGCTCGTAAAGCAAGGCGTCTGGGATTTGGGCGGGCCGCCTGAGGGTATCGACCAGGAACAGATTTTTAATGATTCATATGATGAGGTTTCACAAATGACCAAAGACGAAATGCGCGAACTGATCCGCGCAACGGTCGCTGAAAGTCTCGCGGGTAAGGTCCTGGCCGATTCATCGCCGGAAGACTTTTCCGCGAAGGTTGACGCGCTGGTATCGCAGAAGCTGGATTCAGCACTGGCCGCACATAACCCAGCGGCCCAGGCAGATAAGGATTCATATGAAGCTACTTTACGCCGTCGTTTCCAAGGATAACTTCGAAGTGCGAAGCATTATCCAATGGGACAACAAGCAACCAAAAGCGCCGAACGTGGGTGAAGGGTTCACGGCTGTTATCAGCCGTGGCGCGCAAGTGGGTATGTTCTGGGACCCGAAAACGGCAACGTTCTATGAACGCCCTGCCCCGGACCCTGAGCCAGAACCGGAACAGGAACCCGAACCGGTCAAAAAGCCAAAGCTGGACCTACGCAAGCTGTATCCGAAGGAAGAAAGCGCAGCGGCGGAAACCACTGTCAACGTGGGGTGACGTATGGCCGTACAGATCGCTACCCCGGATTGGGGTTCTGCATATCCAAATACCGCAGAACAAGCCGCAATCCCCGCCGTTCCATACCTTCAATACAACGATGACCCGAACATTGCGGCATTTTTCGATGCCACGAACACGATGGCTCAGGAATACATTGATTGGTTTAACTCGATCAATCTTCCTGTCTACGCGGGGAATACCCAGCTTACCGGCGCGCTACTCGATTGGGTCCTGACCGGCCTATACAACATGCCGCGCCCCGTCCTGCCGTCGAATCTTTCGCAGTCAATCGGCACGTATAACAGTTTTGAGTTCGATACTGAACCGTATAACGACTATGTGCCGTCAGCGGTTAGCGAATCGTTCGCGACCACAGACGACGTGTACAAGCGCATCGCCACCTGGAATCTTTATACGGCTGACGGAACCGCGTTCACTATCAGTTGGCTCAAGCGCCGTATCAAACGATTTCTCACGGGCGTAGATGGTTCGGACGCCACTTCCAGCGTTGGCGCGAGCACATACGTAGATAACACCTACGAAATCAGCGTGACATTCACGGGCAATCAAGAGTGCACGATCACGGTTGATACGACCAACGGTAACGCCGTTATGTGGGACACCTTAAAAAGTGCAATCCGCAGTGGTGCTTGCCAAATCCCGTTTATGTACCAGTTCAACCTTATCTAAAGAGGCGCGCATGCGATAGAGCACGTGCAGTAAGGATTTACTATGGCAATCGAACTAACAAGTAACAATGCAAAAACCACGCTGGAAGCAAGCTTGCCTGCCTCTGGTACGGGTTCTACTACCCTGGTAGTAGTTTCGGGAACGGGTTCCCTGTTCCCACAACCGGGCACCACGAATTTCCCAGCGGGTTCGTCCACCTTCTTCCGCCTTTCCCTTACTGACTCTGCCACGCAATCAAAGCGTGAAATCGTGTACGTAACGGCGCGCGTTGGCGACACTATGACGGTTACGCGCGGACAAGACGGCACGACCGCGCAGGATTGGTCCGTTGGCGATATCGCGGGTTTGTTCGTGGTGGCCGGAACGCAAGCGAACGTTTTGCAAGCAGAGCAAGCCCAGGCGGGCTATATCAATTACGCGGTTGCGGGGGGCACCCCTAACGCGATTGTTGCCACCTTTAATCCGGCGCTGATCGAAAACCTGACGCCTGGGTTGGTCGCGAAAATTCAGATTAACTCAAACAACACTGGCGCGGTTACGTTGAACCTTGACGGGTTCGGCGCGCTCCCTGTCGTGAATGCTCGCGGCGCTGCACTGACGCCTAATGAACTGGTGGCGGGTATCGTCTATAACTTCACGTATAACGGGCAGCGCTTCAGCGTGGATTCGTTCCCGCCTGATTTGCTGCTACAGGATTCGAGCACGACCGCGAACACGATCATTGTAACCACGGGTCTTTCACTTACCCAGATTGGCCGTGGTTTCGTGATGTACGTGACGGTGGCGAACACGAACACGGGTTCCGTAAAGATGACGATTGACGGAATCCCCGGTATCGCCGTTTTGTCCCGTGAAGGCGCGAACTTCCAAACGAATGTACTGAAAGCGGGCAGCACGTACCGACTCGTTTACAACGGTACTTCATTTATCAGCGACGCGCAAAACCGAACTGACGCCCAGGTTGGTGAAGTGCGTATGTGGTCTGGGGACCCTACACAGATTTCAACCGTTTGGGGATTCGGATGGCACCTCGCGGACGGAACCAGCGGAACAATCGACCTCACCAACAAATTCGTTTTGGGTGCGGGTAAGACTGTAACGCAAGGCGCAACAGGCGGTTCACACACAACCACGCTTAGCGTTGCGAATCTTCCGGCGCACTCACACGGGATCGTTGATAGCGGGCACTCGCACGGGATCACTGATCGGGGCCACTCTCACGGCGTTACGGATAACGGCCATGCTCACGGCGTAGCTGATGGCGGGCACTCGCACGGCGTTAATGACGGCGGGCACTCGCACACGGTCAACCGTGGCGGCTGGTGTCAGGCCGGACAGGATAACGGCGGCGGCGCAACTGCTTCAGCGTCGAATCAATACGGCACGTATTCCGGCGCAATGAGTAGCGTTACAGCAAGCGGCGCGAATATCAGCATCGCAGCGTCAGGCACGGGTATCGGCATTTATGCCGCAACGGCCAACGTTGCAGTCCAAACCGGAACCACTAGCGTTGCAGTGAATTCGGGCATAACCGGAATCACAGTATCGAACACTGGTAGCGGCGCAGCGGTAACGACTACCCCGCCCTATTACGCGATGTGCTTTGTCATGTACACGAACGCTTGATTCGCCGGACTTCTAATAATTCTCGGAGATTTTTATGGCGAACCTAACACCGGTCGCGGGGTGGGATTCAGTCCCTGAACTCGAAACAGATACGAATGCGCTGGGCGGGCCAGGTGGCCCGATGAATACCCAGGCTCAGGCGCTTCTGGATCGAACCGAACAATTGAACCCGGATAATCTGCCCTCGCGCGCAGGGTCCTATAACGGCGCGGAAATCTTCACTATGAAGGTTGGCCCCACATGGGTTCAAGGGAACGTGACTGACATGCTCACGTACCTTAGCAATAACGTTTCTGTTGACCTCGCCCAGCTTGCCGATTCTGTCAACCAGGCGAATATCGCCGTATCTCAGGCGCAGACCTACGCAACGAGCGCGTCAACCAGTTCAGGCACTGCAACTACTGAAGCAACCACGGCAACGAATGCCGCTAACAATGCAGCGGGTTCGGCTACGGTTGCCCAGGCGTGGGCGTCGCAGGAAACGGGCGTTGTGCAGGGTACTAGCCTTTATTCCGCGCGCTACTACTCTACGCAGTCGCAGTATTGGGCGGGTATCTCGCAAGCCACAGCGGCATCGCCTACCACGTTCGATCCTGCCTATAAGGCTTCAAGTATCAGCCTGAGTAGCGACAACCTCACTGCCACCTTTACCAGCGGACAATCGGTAATCCTCGGTACGGTTGGATATGCGACGGGCCAGCACTATTTCGAAATCACCTTCACCAGTGGCAAGACCAGCGGAAACTCTAGTATAGGCATCGCGCCGAACACTGAACCGCTTGATAGTCAGATCGGCTACGACGATAGCAATGGTGCGGTGGGCGCATTCCAGACAAGCGGTAACGTATATATCATGGGTTCGGAAGTCGGGAGCGTAACCAGCTTCGATACCGCTGGTGACGTTATGGGCGTTGCTGTCGATTCAGACCGCAAGCTTATTTGGTTCCGCGTGAATGGGGGCGAATGGAATGCTTCGTCAACAGCGGACCCCGCAACCGCAACGGGCGGCATTGCGTACACGCTTGAGGGCGCAATTTACCCCGCTCTTTGCACCGATTCATCGGCAGTTTTCACGGGTAACTTTTCCGGCAACTTCAAGGCGAACATTCCAGCGGGGTTCAAGTCGTGGGCGGCGGATGCGTACCATTACGTTGTCCCCTACGCCACCACTACCACGCCGGGTATCGTCAAGACCGGTGCAGGCGTCACGGTCGATACGCAAGGTACGTTGTCCGTTGATACGTATTACGACATTTCGACTATTCAGGCGCAAGAAACGATCACCATTGATCTTACAACGCCGGTTCCTGGCTATCACGTGGTTCTTAATTCGGCGGCGGCTACGTTCTCGTTTGCGAATCTGAGTCTTCCCACAGGGAAGGCGCTTCGCCTCACGTTCTATTTCGAACAAGGCACGGGAAACAACACCATCGGAACCTGGGATAGTTCTATCAAGTGGGTTGGCGCAACGCCCGTGTTTGCCTTCACCGCAGGCGCACGAAACGTTATCGAGTTCGAAACGATTGATGGCGTGACTTTCGCCGGGTACTACGTCGGCCAAATCAACTAATCGGAGGCGCAATGCGTCCAGGTCTAGCAGTGGCCACAGGGGCCGCAAAACAAAATGTAACCAGTATCCTGTACGGCCTTGATAACTTTCTTACGCGCCATACGGGTGACGTTGACGACGCCGGTACAGACGTGTCGAACAAGTTCATCATTAACACTGACGGGGTACTTGCGAATAACCTGCACTTTGAAGGTGGACCGCAAGACTACACGCCTACGCAGTGCGCCACCACTGAAGGGCAATCCCTTCTGATCCTCGGTTACTACCATGCGTACAAGGGTTCCGGGGACCCGCAATTTTTGGCGAAGGCTGAGTATTATTTCAACGCCTATGCGAAATACTTCTACGGTGGCGTTGCGGTTCCGAACCCGCCAGATATCTATCGCGCTAACTGGATGGCGAACGGCAAGAACCCTTTTGAGGTTTATGGCCCTTCGTCGGGTAACGCGCCTGGCGTGGACAACTCAGAAAGTCCTGGCTTCTACGGACAACCCGTAACGTTCGTGAATGGGGTTGGACAAATCCCCACGGGCGTTCCGAATTCCGGGGAACGCCTGGTGAAGGTTTACGAAGTGTTCGAAGGGAACTACGCGTATGAATCAGTGCGCGCGGGTCCTGAGCATGGCGGGACCTCGCTTCCCTTCGCTTCGTTTGTCGCGACCAACGGGACGTGGGATAGCAACTACGATGCCGTAACGCCAACGGATGGGCAGGCAGTCGGAACGATCGTTCTGCAAGATACGACATTCAACGGAACGGCCAACGTTTCGTATGTGATTCATTCGGGCGTCATGATTCCTCGCAATGCGCTGTTTGACGTATGGCCTACGTGGCGTACTCTGACAACGGACGAATACGGCAACGCGATTGACGCCGAACAGTGGTTTTGCGAAGCGGCGCTTCTGCTATACAAGGAAACCGGCAACGAACTCTACAACCAGATTTACCAATGCTCGCTGAAGACGTGCCTGGAAGCTTCTGTTGTCGATGACGTTACTTACTACTTCCGCCAGGAACCCCAGGGAATTGATCCGTTCGATTACGGGATTTCGTATTCCTGGAGCTACACGCCAACGGATAGCGTTGTGACGATTACCCGGAATGCTGATGGGTATATCGAAGCGACGAAGACCGCCGAAACGTCTTCCAGCACGGGAACGGTAGCGCTTGAGCAAATCGCAGTGTTCAACCGTATCCAGAACGATACGGCCATGAATGTGACGATGGCAATTAACAGCCTGTCGGCGCGCACTGAGTTTCTTACGCTGATCGTGGATTCGGTGGACCAAACCACGGGTACGCAATACCGCTATCCCCTGCCCCCTGTCGTGATTTCGGAACCAACGGAATTGACGGTTGCCTTTAACCAGATGATTTCCGTTAATCAAAGCAACGGAAGCCCGGTTGTTCAGTTTGACGGAACGAACTTCGCGCCGTATGGCACGGGAGCAATTCAGACTGAGTTTTCCACGTTCTCAGTGGATGGCGTCACGTATAACGACTACATCGGCATTGCGACGGTTCCCGATAGTGACTCTGGCGTGGTGGCCGGATTCTGGCTGCTCGATACGCCTAACGCGCCGCTGGGTGCGTTGACTTATAAGACCCTCGCGGGGCAAATGTACCTGAGCGTTGACGATGCGCTTGGCGTGAAGTACACGTACGCGCTTCCCCAGGCCACGAATTGGACAACCCTCAACCTGACGTGGGATATGTTCACGCTCGCCCCGAACCAGCCGGACGGGTCTTCCGCAACGCCAACGCCTAATAACGCACTCACTCAGGTTCTTTTCGAAACGCCAGCGGGGGCCGCGCTCGCGAGTATTGCAACGTACACGTGGGGCGAAGTTCCGAAGTATTACGCGCCCAATGGCGAATGGTCCACGCAGTGGTTTATGCACGTTTCCGACTCTGCCGCCTTCACGTGGCTGGTTGGTGACGTGACGATTGAAGATCAAGTACCTGGGGACCTCGCTTATACGCCTGGCGTGGTTCCATTTTCGAATCAGTATTCACCATCGCTTCGCCGCAACGAATTCTGGCGGGGAACGCCGTACACGGGATATCAGTATCCGGTTAATTGGTTGAATGCCGATCTTCCCAAATACTACGCCAACGTAATTCAGTTCTGGTATGACGCGCAGCTTGCGTATCAAACCCGGATTGGCGTTCTGGGTCCGTTCTGCCCGTGCTATGTGTGGCCGCGTTATGACGACCTGGGCGAAGGCGCGATTGATACGTTTGATTGGGGTTCTGATCAACCTTACCCCTGGGCCGGTTACGAGTCACGCGCGTTTTATTCGGCCTGCCATCTATGGGCCGAACTCGTACGCCAAGGTAAGGACGTTGACCCCAAGTTGATCGCCATTTGCCAGAATTGGGCGTCTTTCCTTCTGGACTTCCAGACCAACAATGGCGGGCTGACGCCTTCGAAGTTTCCGCGCGACGCGCCACCATTCAACGATGGCTACAACCCGGACCCTACGCAGGATGACCCGGACAACGTGGGGCACATGACGGGCCTTTTCCTGTCAGGTTGCGTGGAAATGTTGAACGCTGGCGATACCACGGGCATTCCCCAGCAAGTCATTAAAGGACTGCTCACCCAGCTAAACCTGACCTACGTAATCGGTTCGGGCGATTACGCGGATATGAGCGGTTCTTTCTCCAGCTATGCCGGGGGGCATTACTTCTATGGATTCTGGGCCGGGGAAATCTTCCGGGGCCTGGGACTACTCATGGAATGGGTCGGAAAAGGAAACCTGATCCAGTAGTAACACCAGAAGCCGGGGTGCAATGCCCCGGCTTTTTTAGACCAAGGTTCACGAAATGAAAATTACATCGGATGCAGCTGCATCGTACGGGGGCGCGGCTGTTTCATTGGCCGCTGGATGGTCGCTTAGCGACTATGCATCAATCGTGGGCATCATGACCGCAGTGGTGACGTGCTTAGCGCACTTGTATTTCTCGTGGAAGCGCTCGCGAGATTACGAACGCGTTGCGGACGCCCGCGTTGCGGAAGCGAAGTCACACACGGCAAGAGAACCGGGGGGCGCACCAAATGGCTAAGCCCCTCGCAGGACTGCGTATAGCCGCGTTACGGGCGTTGGCGGGCGTGTCCGGGGCATCGGCCTTGGTTGCGCTCACAAGCGGTTCTGAGGGGCTATCCTTGAAGCCGTATCGGGATATCGCTGGAGTCAGTACCGTTTGTTTTGGCGAAACGAACGTGAAGATGAAAACGTACACGCTCGCGCAGTGCCAGGACATTCTGGCCGGTTCGCTGGCCGGGTACGCGAAAGGGGTACGCGCCACGGTTCCCGGCTTCGATTCGCTCACGCCGGGACAGAAGGCCGCAGCGGTCGATTATGCATACAATCGCGGTTTGGGTAGTTGGTCCCGCGCTTCCCTGCCTGGCGAACCGCCGTCAGTGCTGGACGCCTACAAGCGCCACGATTTCCCCGCCGCGTGCGACCTTTACCCCAAGTGGGCAATCATGAAACGCGCGGGGCGCTGGGTTGATTGCTCGGTGCGCTCGAATGGTTGTATGGGCATCTATACGCGTCGCATGAATGAGCGCGTACAGTGCCTGGGTTAAATCGAGCTTTCGCATTCTTCGGGTGACGCTTCCAGCACGGTCACGCCGTACTTAATCGCTTCCCTTACGGCATCGGTCAAGTCATAGCGCGTGTACAGCGCAAAGTCTTTCCACGTTTCCAGGTCAAAATACGTAGTCCTGAACTGCGGAATTTCGAACCACGCGCGCGCAACATCGGGGTCCAGGTTCGTTCGCCAGCACGTATATTCAACGGCGGTTTCCATCGTGCAGGCGTGGTATTCGTCAAAGTCCTGATAGTTCCGGCGCTTGTCCTCGCGCATCCACACGCAACCGTCAGGCAGCGCGGGAAGCGTCACGGCCTCACCTTGGGGCACGGTGATATCAAACGCGTAAAGACGTTCCTGGAAATCGTCTTCGTCAAGGTCCGCGCGTTCGGCTTCGATGGCCGCGCACAGTTGTTCCGGCGCGGGCTTCTCAGCGGACTTTTTTTTAGCGCCCTCGATTGCGGCGCTGGCTTCGTCCACGTTCGCGAGCGTGTACCAGCTAGTACGGTCCCACTTGTGGCCGTAGTTCCGCTTCACGATCACGCCCAGCGTGAGAAGCTTTTCGATGCCACGGCGCACCTGGTGCGGGCTGAACATCACCAGCTTTTCTGCGAGCGCGGCGCACGAATCGTAGGTCCAGTACCGGCCATCGCGCAGATTACGCCCGTGTTCCGCGTTCTGCTTGACCCAGAAACGAATGTGCTGGAGAAGCGCGGCAGCGCATGCGCCGTAGGCTTTGCCTTCGGTGGCGTCAATGTGGATCGTGGGGGAAGTGGAAACGGTCACGGCATAAGGAATCGAGTTCTGACCCAAAGGACTCTATCACCAACAATTCTCTTATGCAAATCCCTCTCCAATTATCCCACGAATTTTTCGTCGTGTGTGAATTTTTTTCAGACCTTGCGGCCGTCCGGGTTAGGGTCGTGCACACATGCGCGCACGCGCAACGCCGCGAAGCGGCGATGTGTTTTCCCTCTGAGTTCCTTCTGTAGTTTCTTCTGTAGTGAGAGAAGGCGGACGCGCCGGATTGACCTGTACACCCTGCCTTCTCCATTTGGCGAGCTTGCCCAACATCAAGCAGATTAGCCAGTCCGATTTCGGAGCTGCGATACAGATCGATTGATATGCCAAATGCATCACGTCACGCAAAGATTTGAGGTTCAACGAACACTTTCTACCTTTCACAAATCTTACGATGGCTATGCTGGGTTTTCTGAGCACCGCCCAGCAATCCCGAGTTGTATTTGGCCCGCATATAGCGGGCTTTTTTTATATGCGCGCGAAACTCGTCGCGCTGCAAAGTTGCTAACGTCTTTTGAGGTTGACACGGTGTTACGGTAAAGTGGCGACGATTAAAACCGTGATACCGAAGATATGAGCACGAATTTGTATTCATACGGCATACATCGCAATATCGGTGCCGGTGAACTGTTTTTTTATATCGCACTCGATAAAACCCGAGAGGAATTGGGCCTGGACGACTTGGCCGCAGCATCGGCAATCCTCCTGGGGCAGAACGACGTACCTGTTGGCGGCAAGCTCGCTGGTGCCGTCGCTGGCACCTCAGTTGTCTCGATGGCGGCTCGCAAGTTTTTGCCGTTCCGGGTAGCAGTTCGGTTACCGACCATCGTAAAGGCAGGCGCAGGAGGATTGCGCATCGCCATGACACGAAGTCTCGGTGCATTCGTGGGCCGCACTATTCCGGTAGTCGGAACGGTAATGCTTGGTCGCGACGCATTCTTGATCATGAAGAACACCGTTGCCACGTATAACCGTATGGCGAAGGCCGAAGACCGGATTCTTTGATATGGCAGATCAGATTTGGGAAAGCCTTGAGGCTTTCGCGCGAGAAGAACTAGGCCGCCCGCTGTTTGGACGCCTGGAGATAAAACCAGAATCGCGTATCGAAGAAGATTTACGCCTTACCGGTGTGGACGCGGTTGAGTTTATCGACAAGTGGGCCGAAAAATTCAAGATCGATGCGCCGGACGGATTCCCGTATGCGCGGTACTTTGGACCGGACTCGCTCGACGTTGTGCGCACCGTCGCAGGTTTGTTCTCAAAGAAGTTTCGCGACGCCCCGCTTGTGCCGATAACGCTGGGCATGCTCGCTGAGGCAATGCGGCGCGGCATGTGGAATACGGAAGAAATCGAAGCGGCTGAGGCTCGCCATTAAGGCACCAAACCGCCTGATATGGCGACCCAGACTCGCGTTTGAGCCGCTTCCCGGCAAATCGGAAGGCGGCTTTTTTCTTCAGATAATCGCGATTCGGTTAAGCCGGTCTACGATATCGTCAGTTTGGTTACCGTAGTTGCTTTCGATAATACGAACACTGGTTCCGGTTTGTTCGGCAACCGTGTAAATATTTAACCCTTGGGCGATTGCCTCAGTAATGTAGGTGTGGCGCATATAATACAAAACCGCGTCCGGAATTTTAGCGCGCTCGCGAGCTTCCCTAAACAGTTCCCCCCATACTCTAGCTTTCCAGCGCTCACCATTCGCCATTACCAACAGCGGCGCATTGCCGATTCGGTCTTTCGACTGCGCGGCGAAGAATTCGTTAGCCTGATTAGCAGGCCGTTGAAATACCTCCCGCAGAGGTCATCCTAGCGGGAGGGGTAAACGTTGAAACAAGGAATCGACCAAC
>NZ_JAWRWY010000009.1:0-348181 GCF_046535315.1 Paraburkholderia sp. SIMBA_027 | reverse complement strand
TCTTCGCCGCGTTCGTTGAGCGCCTTGACGATGTTGCTGCCGATAAAGCCGGCCGCGCCGGTGACGATGAGGGTCATAGTAGTTCTTGAGTTGTCCAGTAAAGAGGCCGTCAGACCGCGACGCCTTCGACGAACAATTCTTCGTAAGAGATGGGCGACGTCCCAACCCGGCCAACGACGACACCCGCTGCGCGATTTGCATAACCGATAGCGTCGAGCAACGGCACGCCCGCGCCCAACATGGCCGCTACAGTCCCGATCACCGTGTCGCCCGCGCCGGACACATCGAATACTTCGCGCGCCGCCGTGGGAACATGCACTGGATCGCGATCGGTGAAAAGCGTCATGCCCTCCTCGGACCGCGTCAGCAGCAGGTTGTCGATATCGAGCGACTTTCGTAATTGCGCAACGCGCGAGGTCAGATCCGCCTCGGACGACCATGCACCGATCACCTCGCGGAGTTCCGCGCGATTCGGCGTGATCAGGCTCGCGCCGCAATACCGCTGCCAGTCCGCGCCCTTCGGGTCGATCAGCACCGGCTTACCAAGACGACGCGCGGTGGCGATCATGCTCGACACGTGCGTCAGCCCCCCCTTCGCGTAGTCGGAAAGCAAAACGACGCGCGCATGCTCGACCAACGCATCGAAGCGCGCGAGACTCGCGAGTAGAATTTCCTTGGTGGGCGTCTCTTCGAAATCGACGCGCAAAAGCTGCTGCTGACGGGATATGACCCGCAGCTTGATGATCGTCGAAATCGAACGGTCGCGCTCGGCGTATGCCTTCACATTGCTTTCGGCAAGCAACGTCATGAGCCGCTCGCCGGGCTCGTCCACGCCCACCACGCAAAGCAGCGCGGCATCGGCGCCCAGTCCGGCGATATTGCAGGCAACGTTCGCGGCGCCGCCCAGACGCTCCTCGCTGCGCTGCACATGCACGACGGGGACAGGTGCTTCTGGGGAAATTCGATTGACGTCACCGAACCAGTACCGGTCGAGCATCACATCGCCGACAACCAACACGGAAGCCCCCGCCAGCCGTTCACGCGAAACCGTGGGCAGCGCGGGTTCCGGCTTCGATTTCACCATTGCACTTTTAATTACGGACATAAACTTCTGGAGAAAATAGGATTCGCCGCACAGGCACGTCGTTCGCGCCCTGCCCTTACTGCATGCACAGCGCCAATGCTTCTCGCCAGTCTGGTGCCCGCACCCCAAACGCCGCAGCAAACTTGTCGTTGGATATCCGGGAGTTGGCCGGGCGCTGCGCCGGTGTCGGATAGGACGACGCAGGAATAGGCTTCACGACCGGGCGCTTCTCGAGCGACGACAATTCGAAAATCGCCTCGGCAAATCCATGCCACGAAGTCGCGCCACCGGCGGTCAGATGATAGACGCCCGATTGTTGCGCCCACCACTGAGCGCGATCGCCCGCGTTGCCAGCTTGTGCGAGCACATGCGCGGTCGTCGTCGCGATCGTGCGCGACCACGTCGGCGCGCCGATCTGATCGGCCACCACGCTCAACTCCTCGCGCTCCGCGCCCAGCTTCAACATCGTCAGCAGAAAATTCTTGCCGCGCCGCCCATACACCCAGCTCGTGCGCAGAATCAGATGATCACAGCCACTCGCCGCAATCGCCTGCTCGCCTTCCAGCTTCGTGCGGCCGTAGACGTTCTGCGGATTCACCGCATCGGTCTCGACATACGGCGAATCCTTCGTGCCGTCGAACACATAATCGGTCGAATAGTGAACCAGCGCCGCGCCCAGCTGCTTCGCCTCTTCGGCGAGCACGGCCGGCGCCTGCACGTTCAGGCGCGTCGCGCCCTCCACATCGCTTTCCGCCTTGTCCACCGCCGTGTAGGCAGCCGGATTGACGATCAGCGTTGGCTTCACCTCGCGCACGACGCGGCGAATCGCATCGGGATTGTCGAGATCGAGCGCCGCGCGATCGCAGCCGACAACACGTCCGAGGCCCTGCAGACTACGCAGCAGCTCGTAGCCGACCTGGCCGTTGATACCCGTGACGAGGATGGTCGCCTGCTTGTCCATCGCCGCCTCACTCATAGACTTCGGCGTCGGCCAGCTTTTTGCCCGCCGCGTCCTTGGCCGCCAGCAGCGGCTCGAAATCGATCGGCCATTCGATGCCGATGGCCGGATCGTTCCAGACGACGCTGCGCTCGTGCTCCGGGAACCAGTAATCGGTGGTCTTGTAGAGGAACTGCGCCGACTCCGACAGCACGACAAAACCGTGCGCGAAACCCGGCGGCACCCACAATTGCCGATGATTCTCCGCCGACAGCGTCACCCCCACCCACTTGCCGAAATTCGGCGAGTCGCGGCGCAGATCGACGGCCACGTCGAACACTTCGCCTTCCACCACGCGCACGAGCTTGCCCTGCGCATGCTGGATCTGATAGTGCAGGCCGCGCAGCACACCCTTCGCCGAACGCGAGTGGTTGTCCTGCACGAACACGACGCCAGGCGCGACCAGTTCTTCAAACTCGCGTGCGTTAAAGCTTTCGTAGAAGTAGCCCCGTGCATCGCCGAACACCTTCGGCTCGATGATCTTGACTTCGGGGAGCGCCGTAGCGGTTACCGTGATGGCCATGCGACCTGATCCGTAAGAAGGTTCAACAAGTACTTGCCATAAGCGTTCTTCGACAGCGGCTTGGCGAGCTTCTCCACCGCTTCCGCGCCGATCCAGCCGCGGCGAAACGCGATTTCCTCAGGACAGGCGACCACGAGACCCTGACGCTTCTGCAGCGTGGCGATGAACGTTGCCGCCTCGATCAGCGAGTCGTGCGTACCGGTGTCGAGCCACGCATAGCCGCGGCCCATGATCTCGACATTCAGCGCGCCATCGCTCAGATAGCGCGAGTTGACGTCGGTGATTTCCAGCTCGCCGCGCGGCGACGGCTTGATGTCCGCCGCGATATCGCACACGCGGTTGTCGTAGAAGTACAGACCCGTGACCGCGTAATTCGAACGCGGCTGCTCGGGCTTTTCTTCGATCGACAGCGCACGAAAACCCTTGTCGAATTCGACCACGCCGTAGCGTTCCGGGTCATGCACGTGATAAGCGAAGACCGTGGCGCCCGCCTCTTGCGCGTCGGCACGCTCGAGCTGCTTCGCGAGATCGTGACCGTAGAAAATGTTATCGCCAAGAATGAGCGCCGACGGATCGTTGCCGACGAAATCCTTACCGATGATGAACGCCTGCGCGAGACCGTCCGGCGAGGGCTGCACCGCGTACTGGATGTTCATGCCCCACTGGCTGCCGTCGCCGAGCATCGCCTCGAAACGCGGCGTGTCCTGCGGCGTCGAGATGATGAGCACGTCGCGAATGCCCGCGATCATCAGCGTGGACAGCGGGTAGTAGATCATCGGCTTGTCGTACACCGGCAGCAGCTGCTTCGAGACTGCGTGGGTGATCGGATAGAGCCGCGTGCCGGAACCGCCGGCGAGAATAATGCCTTTACGAGCCATGTCGACCGCCTTTTACGTGCGTTGCGCGTAGTTGGTTTCGACCCACTTGCGATAGTCGCCCGAAGCGACTTCGTCGGCCCATGCCTGGTTGTCCAGATACCAGCGCACCGTCTTCGCGAGACCGGTTTCAAAGGTTTCCGCGGGCTTCCAGCCGAGTTCGCGTTCGAGCTTGCGCGCGTCGATTGCGTAGCGGCGATCGTGGCCCGGGCGATCCGTCACGTAGGTAATCTGATCGCGATACGAGCCGGCTGCCTTCGGACGCATTTCGTCGAGCAGGTCGCACAGCGTGTGCACGACTTCGAGGTTCTTCTTCTCGTTCCAGCCGCCGACGTTGTACGTTTCGCCGCTCTTGCCGCGCGCGAGCACTTCGCGGATCGCGCTGCAATGATCACCCACGTAAAGCCAGTCGCGCACGTTCTGACCGTCGCCGTAGACGGGCAGCGGCTTGCCGGCGAGCGCGTTGGCGATCATCAGCGGAATGAGCTTTTCGGGGAACTGGTACGGACCGTAATTGTTCGAGCAGTTGGTCGTGAGCACGGGCAGACCATACGTGTGATGGTAGGCGCGCACGAGGTGATCAGAACCGGCCTTGGTGGCCGAGTACGGGCTGTTGGGCGCGTACGGCGTGGTTTCCGAGAACTGCGGATCGGTCGCGGAAAGCGAGCCGAACACTTCGTCGGTCGAAACGTGCAGGAAGCGGAAAGCGGCTTTCTCGGCTTCGGGCAGCGTGTTCCAGTACTGACGCGTGGCTTCGAGCAGAGTGAAGGTGCCGACCACATTCGTCTGAACAAAATCAGCCGGACCATGAATTGAGCGGTCGACGTGGCTTTCCGCGGCGAAATGGAGCACGGCGCGCGGCTTGTGCTCGGCGAACAGCGCGTCGAGCGCCTCGCGGTCGCAGATGTCCACATGGGCGAACACGTGCTTCGGGTTGCCCTGCAACGACTTCAACGTCCCAAGATTGCCCGCGTAGGTCAGCTTGTCTACGTTGAGAACGGCTTCGTCGGCCTGGCTCAGCCAGTCAAGCACAAAATTGGCGCCGATAAAGCCGGCACCGCCCGTTACGAGAATCATGGAACTCCTTTCTTGTCGCGTGTTGGATTGCAGGTCTGGCGTTACCACCCCGGCCGCCAGATGCGCGAAAGAATGCTGTAAAAAAGGGACTTTTGACGCCAAAAACGCCAGAAATTACCCACCCAGCATACTCTGGCTCTGATTTTATCCTTGCAATTATAAGGCCAGCGGAAGCGAAAACCATACCGCTAACATCTTGAAACAGCTTGACAAAATTTAATCCGACACTTACCGCGCCTTTTCTACGCTGCCTCGCGGCTCATCTGTCTCGATGATGTCAAATTCAGGTGCGATCACGCGACAAAAGTATTCCTGTGATACCGTCACTCCCTTCTTCGTGCGCACCGCGTTGTACTGCAACTTGTACTGCAACTGATTCCGATTCATGACCAAGCACGCGCCGTCTCCCGCTCCTCTTGCCTTCGGCGATCTCCAGGGTTGCCTCACGCCGTTTCGCGAACTGCTCGCCAAGGCCGCGCCCTCGCCCGACACGCCGCTGTGGTTCGCCGGCGACCTCATCAATCGTGGCCCCGAATCGCTGGCGACGCTGCGCGAGGTGATCGCGCTGGGCGAGCGCGGCGTGGCGGTGCTCGGCAATCACGATCTGCATCTGCTGTCGGTGTCGGCGGGCATCCGCAAGTCGAAAAAAGGCGACACGATCGACGACATTCTCAATGCGCCTGACGCCGACGATCTGCTGCACTGGGTCCGTCATCGCCCGATCGCGCACTACGAGAACGGCATGCTGATGGTGCACGCGGGCGTGCTGCCGCAGTGGGACGTCGATCTGACGATGGAACTCGCGCGCGATCTGGAAAAAGCGCTACGGCGCGACAACTGGAAGGAAACGCTCGCGGGTCTATACGGCAACGAGCCGAGCCGCTGGTCGAAGAATCTCAAAGGGATCGAGCGTCTGCGGGTGACGTGCAGCGCGCTCACCCGCATGCGTTTTTGCGATCGCGACGGCGTGATGGATTTCAGCGCGAGCGGCGGTCTCGATTCCGCGCCGCCGGGCACCCTGCCCTGGTTCGACGTGCCCGGCCGCAAGACGGCCGATATCACGGTGGTGTTCGGCCACTGGGCGGCGCTTGGCCTGACCTTGCGTCAGAACCTCGTCGGGCTCGATTCGGGCTGCGTGTGGGGCGAGCGGCTCTCGGCCGTGCAGCTGGTCGCCGATCCGGTTCAGCGCGTGCTCACCCAGGTGCCCTGCGAAACCTGCCGCGCGGTATCGGGTTGAACCGGCCCCGGCGCGCCTGCATGACGCGCAGCGCGCCGGTCGGCATCAGCGCTTCTTGTTGTACACGTGCGTGGTCGCCGCCACGCCCTTCGGGAATACGCGGCGTACGAGACCCCGCGCGGCGGCGTCGGCCTGCAACACGACATCGCGCACCGGTTCGTCCGGGCGACCGCGAAACGACGTCGGATGAAAATACGCGTCGTCGCCGACCGGATGATCGGAGAAGTAGTAATTCGACACGCAGCAGCGCTGCTCGGCGCTCTGGTTCTTCGACACCGAATGCCACGAGTGCTGGTTCGTCACCATCACGGCGAGGCGATTGAAGCGGCTCACGATCGTGGTCGGTTCGGCCTTCGTGCCCTGCGGCCACACTTCGAGGTTGCCGCCCTTCTCCAGCGCCCAGTCCGGCGACACGTAATACAGCAGATTGAGCACGCGATAGTGCGCGCGATCCTTGTCGTGCGAGTTGTCGAGATGCGGGTTCAGGAAGTGGCCCGGCCCCATCATCGAAATGCCGCCCGCGTAGAGATGCTCGTCCGGATAGAGCGAGCGCAGTCCCGTGATCTCTTTCACCAGATCCACCACGCGCGGCATCTGGAACGCGAAGATGATCTCTTCGAGCAGCGGCGCGTGCGCATCCATTTGCGCCGACACGTACTTCAATTCGCGCAGGCTCTTACGCAGCATCATCTTCGACGCATCCGGAAATGCGGCGCGAATCTCGTGCGCGACGTCGTCCGGCAATACGTCGTCGATATGGAAATGGTTGATAGGCGCCGTCTGCGTCCACTGCTCACGCAGCCGCGCGAGTTCCGCTTCGAGGCGCCGCGCGATGCGCGCGCCCAGTTCCGTACGATCCATGATGTCTGTCCTGCTTTCGCTGCTGGTTCGCTGATTATCGGCGCGCACGCTCATGCGCGCTCACGCCCGCTCCGCCACGTTCTGCCCTTGCGAGCGCATCGTCTCCAGCGCCACACCCACCGCCTCCTGCGCGCGCGCCGCGAGCTTGCGGCGATCGTCGCCGGGTTCCAGCGCGTCGCCGACATAGACGTGCGCGGTCAGCGGCCCCGACTTGAGCATCGCGTCGAGCGAATCCTTGAGCGACAGATCGTCGATATACGCCGGCGCGAGCGACTGACGCCCCTGCGCGTCCTCGTACATGATGCAGATCGGCTGCACCGGCGTGCACGCCGTCACCGGCGCCTGGAACATGTTCGAATGAAACGGCTTGAGCCCGAGACCGTCCGTCGTCGTGCCTTCCGGAAACACGCACATCAGTTCGCCGCGCTGCAGCCGCTCGGCCAGTTCCTGCATGATGCGGCGCGCTTCGCTGCGCTTTTCGCGTTCGATGAACACGGTGTCGAGATTCTGCGCGAACCAGCCGATCAGCGGCCAGCTACGCACCTCGGCCTTCGAGACGAACGGCGTCGGCCGCCACGCGTTGATCACATAGATGTCGATCCACGAAATATGATTGCTGACGACCAGCGCGCCCGCGTCGAGACGCGCGGCGTCGTTGTGCACGACGAGCTGCAAGCCGCACAGCTCGAGCATCCGCAGCGACCAGGCGCGATTGAGCGCGTGACGTTTTTCGGGCGTCGCGCGCGGAAAGCGCATCGCGACGGTCCACGCGCCGCGCAGCAGATGCGAGAGCAGACGGGCTTTGCGAAAGAAGAGACTCATGTCGATGCGCTCAGTTACGTTCGATATGACGTTCGAAGCCGATGCGCCCCGCCACGAGCGTCGCGCGCACCACGGCGGGCAGCTCGTAACCGAGGAACGGCGTGTTGTGGCCCTGGCTCTTGAGCGCACGCGGCTCGACGTGCCAGTGCGTGTTCGCGTCGAACACACACAGGTCCGCACGCGCGCCCACGCTCACACCGCCCGCCTCGTGCGCCATCACGGCGGCCGGCGCGGACGTGATGCGCGCCAGCGCCTTCGCGAGCGGCACGCCCGCTTCCTGCGCCCACTTCACGGTCAGCGAAAGCAGCAGTTCGAGACCCGTCGCGCCCGGCGTCGCTTCGCCGAACGGCAGCAGCTTTTCGTCGTCGTCCACGGGCGTGTGCTGCGAGCAGATCGCGTCGATCGTGCCGTCGGCGAGACCGGCGCGCAGCGCCTCACGGTCGCGTTGCTGGCGCAGCGGCGGATCGAGGCGGAACTGCGCGTCGAAGTAGCCGATGTCCATGTCGATCAGATGCAGATGGTTCGCCGTGACGTCGCAGGTCACCGGCAGCCCTTCGGCCTTCGCCGCGCGCACGAGCGCGACGCCCGCCGCCGACGACAGATGCTGCACATGCACGCGCGCGCCCGTCACGCGCATCATCTCGAACAGCGTGAAAAGCGCGATGGTTTCCGCGCTCTGCGGCACGCCCGACAGCCCGAGCCGCGACGCCAGCGCGCCGCTCGCGGCCACGCCGCCCTTCGAGAGATACGCATCCTGCGGACGCAGCCACACCGCGTAACCGTACGTGCTCGCGTATTGCAGCGCGCGCAGCAGCACCGAGGTATCGACGATCGGCTGATCGGCTTGCGTGAAGCCGATACAGCCCGCCTCGGTCAGCGACACCATCTCGGTGATCACCTGCCCCTTGAGCCCGACCGTCAGCGCGCCGAGCGGATGCACGTGCGCGCGTTCGAGCTTGCCCGCGCGGTACTTGAGCATCTCCACGAGGCCCGCTTCGTCGAGCACCGGGTCGGTGTCCGGCGGACACACGAGGCTCGTCACGCCGCCCGCCAGCGCGGCCGCCATTTCGGAGTCGAGCGTCGCCTTGTGCTCGTAGCCCGGCTCGCGCAGCCGTGCGCTCAGGTCGACGAAACCCGGCGCGACCATGAGTCCGTTCGCGTCGATCGTGCGATCCGCGTGAAAGCCCGCGGGCGCGTCGCCGAGCGCGGCGATCTTGCCCGCTTCGATGAACACGTCCCGACGCGTCTGTTCGCCGCTCGCCGGATCGATCAGCGTGCCGCCTTGAATATGAATCTTCATGCGCTGCCCTGTCTGCCCTGCTGCATTAATCGTTGTCAATCGTTGTTACCGGCGACGATGCCCATCACCGCCATACGCACCGCGATGCCGAAACTCACCTGATCGAGAATCACCGACTGCGGGCCGTCCGCGACCTGCGAGTCGATTTCGACGCCGCGGTTCATCGGACCGGGGTGCATCACGATCGCGTCGGGCGCGGCGAGCGCGAGACGCTCGGGCGTGAGCCCCCAGCTCTTGAAATACTCCTGCGCCGACGGCAGCAGCGCGCCGCTCATGCGCTCGTTCTGCAACCGCAGCATGATGATGACGTCCACATCCTTGAGCCCTTCGTCGAGGTTGTGGAACACGCGCACGCCCATCTGTTCGAGGCCGCCCGGCAGCAGCGTGCGCGGACCGATCGCGCGCACTTCCGGCACGCCGAGCGTGGTGAGCGCGTGAATGTCCGAGCGCGCCACGCGCGAATGCAGGATGTCGCCGACGATCGCCACGCGCAGATTCGTGAAATCGCGCTTGTAGTGGCGGATCGTGTACATGTCGAGCAGACCCTGGGTCGGGTGCGCGTGACGGCCGTCGCCGGCGTTGATGACGTGCACGTGCGGCGCGCAATGCTCGGCGATCAGATACGGCGCGCCGCTCGACGCGTGACGCACGACGAACATGTCGGCGTGCATCGCGGAAAGGTTGCCGATGGTGTCGAGCAGCGATTCGCCCTTGCTCGTCGACGACGCGTTGATGTTCAGGTTCAGCACGTCCGCCGAGAGACGCTTGGCGGCAATCTCGAACGTCGTGCGCGTGCGCGTCGAGTTCTCGAAGAACAGATTGAACACCGACTTGCCGCGCAGCAGCGGGACCTTTTTCACGTCGCGGTCGGTCACGCTGACGAACTGCGTGGCCGTGTCGAGAATGTGCGTGAGAATCTTGCGCGGCAGTCCTTCGATCGAGAGCAGATGCTTGAGCTCGCCGTTTTTCGTGAGCTGCGGATTGCCCTTCAGAAAGCCGTAGCGAAAGCGCGAGTCGCCGCGATCGGGCGAAGCGGGCGTGGGCTGTGTGTTCATCGCGATGCGTCCTGCGGTGAGATCGGAGTCGGGAGAAAGTTGGGGGTGTCTGAGGCGGGCCACGTCGCACGCACTGCGCGGCGCGCGTGGCCTCGCGGATCAGGCGGCGTTCGCGTCGATCCTGAACGCGAAGCGGCCCTGATCGCCATCGTCGCCCACGCGTGCGAGCACGAGCGTCGAGCCTGCGGGCACGGCCAGTTCGGCGCCCACGAAACGCGCCGACACCGGCAATTCGCGGCCGCCGCGATCGGCGAGCACGGCCAGTTCGACAGACGCGGGACGGCCGTAATCGTAGAGTTCGTTGAGCGCGGCGCGCACGGTGCGGCCCGTGTGCAGCACGTCGTCGACGAGCAGGATGCGGCGGTTCTCCACCTCGAACGGCAGGGCGGTCGGGCTCGCCTCGCTGTGCAAGCCCTTTTTCGCGTAGTCGTCGCGATGCAGCGAGACGTTCACCACGCCATGATGCGGCGCGCCGAGATCGCGCGCGAGCCGTTCGGCGAGCCACGCGCCGCCGCTGTGAATGCCGGCGATGGCGATGCCGCCGGCGGCGCTGAAGGCGTTGCTCGCCGCATCGCTGAGATACGCCGCGCGGATCTGGTCGAGAACGGCGCGGTACAGCGCCTCGGCGTCGGGTGGGCTCATCACGGGCGCGTCAGAGGGGTTGCGACGAATGTTCGTCGAGATATTGCTGCAGAATCACGCAGGCGGCTTCGGCGTCGATGTGCTCGGCGCGTTCGCCGCGCTCGCGCAGACGCGCCTCGGCGTCGACCGACGAATAGCGCTCGTCCACCCACACGACGGGCAGATTGAAGCGGCCATTCAGTTGATTGCCGAAGCGCGTGGCGAGCTGCGTCATGGCGTGCGGCGTGCCGTCGGGATGGCGCGGCAGGCCGACCACGAGCATGTCCGGCTGCCACTCGCGCAGCAGCGCGCCGATGGCCTCGAACCGATATTCCCTGCTTTTGTTGGGAATCACGGTGAGCGCGCGGGCGCTGTGCGTGAGCACGTTGCCGAGCGCGACGCCGATGCGCTTTTCGCCGTAATCGAACGCCAGCAAGGTCGCCTCGGCGGCGCCTCGCTTCGCGGCCACGCTCATGCGTGACCCGCTTCGCCCGAGAGCATCGTCGAGGAAATGCCGAGCAGCGCGAGCGCCGCTTCGAAGCGCTCTTCGGCGGGCACGTCGAAGACGATCTTGGGGTCGGCTTCCACGGTCAGCCAGCCGTTCTTCGAGATTTCGTCCTCGAGCTGGCCCGCGCCCCAGCCTGCGTGGCCGAGCGTGAGCAGGAACTGCTCGGGACCGCTGCCGTTCGCGACGGCTTCGAGCACGTCTTTCGACGTGGTCATCTCGAGCCCGCCCGGCACCGCCATCGACGAGGTGTAGTTCGTGCCCGATCGCGGCGCGTGCAGCACGAAGCCGCGCTCGGTCTGCACCGGGCCGCCGAAATAGACGGGCACGTGCAGCAACGGTTCGATTTCGAGCTTGAGGTCGATGCGCGAGAACAGCGCTTCGAGGTCGATGTCGGTGGGACGATTGATCACGAGACCGAGCGCGCCGCGCTCGGAATGATCGCAAAGGTAGACCACCGTTCCTGAAAACGTGGGGTCCGCCATGCTGGGCATGGCGATCAGGAACTGGTTGGTCAGATTGATGCGATCGTTACTCTTGGACATGGTTTGAATTCTAGCAAAGACGATACGGAATGGCGGCGGCCCGGTGCGCCGGACGCGCGAGGTCCCGTGGACCTGCATCGCGCCCTGCTTGCGGCGTGTTCGCGGCCGGTTTCAGGCTCGCTCGAGGCCGCCGCTTTGAGGCCGATCTGCGCCTGGTTTGCAACCTGCTTCCAACCCGCCAGAGACCTGCGCGCACGCGACCCGCGCTCCGTATAGCGGGGAATTGCTCACTCTAACACGCCAGCGCGACGCGCCCGGCAGGCCGACCGGCGCTAACCGCAGTCAAGGGCGCGCACGCCTTAGCGCGGAAGCTCGGCATCCACACCGCCTGGTGCGGATGACACCGCGTCTGGCGAGACGACTGCGGCGCTGCTACCGGTGGTTTCGGCTGCATTTTGACTCGTGCCGCTGCCTGCGGTGTTGCTTGCGTTGTTGCTCGCATGACTACCCGCCCCGCTCGCGATGGCCGCGCCGAGCACGCGCACGGTCGGGGTCGCGTCAGGCTGCGCAACGCCTGCCGCCACTTTGTGCAGCATCGCGCGCAGCGCTTCGTTGGCGTACTCGATCGCCTCGACGGACGGCGCGGGATTCGCCGTGCTCGCGCCATACGCGTCCCGTGCAGCGGGCGTACTGGTCGCGTGCGCGGCGCGCCGCCAGGCCAGCCCGAGCGCATCCGCCAGCAGCGCCACGTGGCCGAGCCCGAGCGCCCAGGCCGCCGCGCCGATGCGGTACGCCGCCTCGGCCGCCAGCAGCGAGGCCGCCGGATCGCCATGCGTCCCATCGGCGCGCAGCGACAGCGCCCGCGCCTGGGTGCCGAGCGCGAGCATCGCGGCATCGGCGGTCTGCAGGAAATCCTCGTAAGCATTGCCGTTGACGACGAGCGCCCCGAGATCGCGCGACGGCGCCACCCGCGCCGCGAGCGCGCCGGCCTGCGCGCTGCCAGCCTCCCAGAGCGCCTCGGACGCCTGCGTACCGGCCACATGCCAGTCGACGGTCAAACCATAGTCATGCAGCAGCTCGACGTCGGCGGTGTCGTCGGCCGACGCGCCGAACAGCGCGTAATCGCGCCACAACAGCGCGAGCGCCGTGCGCACGAACGATTGCGGCACGATGCGCAAGCCGCGTGCGTGCTCGCTGAGCAGCAGATTGCAGCGTGCGTAGAAACGCCGCACGTCCTCGTCGCCCCAATACGTCACGCCGCGCCGCAGCGCGCGTCCGCAGGCGACGGCGAGACGCCAGAAGTCGTAGGGATCGGGGCCGGTCAGTTCGGCGAAACAGGCGTCCATCTCGTCGAAAGCGGCCTCCGCGAGCGCGTTGGCCGCGCGGCTGCCGTTGCCGAGACGCGCCTTGAGCGCGGGCAGCAGGGCCGCCTCGAAGCGCGCACGCGCCTGTGCGAGCCGCTGCGCAGGCTGCGGACTCAGAATCGCGCCGACGATCGGACGGCCATGCAGCGCCACGTCCTCGTAAGCGAGCGAGACGCCCGGCGCGTGCTCCGCGATGATGTCGACAAGCGCGCGCTGATGCGCGTAAAGCGCCGGAGAACAGGCCAGCTCGCGCAGATTGCGGCGCTCCAGCACGGTGGAAAGCTCGATCAGCGCATCGCGAAACGCCGTGCGGATGTGGCTGTCGTCGGGACCGTCGTGTTCGTGCGCGGGACGCGCGGGCAAGCCCGGCGGCGGCGCGACGGCGACGGAAGCCGCCAGCGCGAGCGGCGAAGCGAGCAGCAGCGTATCGGCGAAACGGGCGGCGGCGAGCCAGCCCGCGTCACGCAGCGTGCGCGTGGCCTGGCGCAGCGGACGCGCGACGTCGCGCTGCTCGTCGAGCGCGGCCAGCGCCTGCGCGAGCGCCGCGAGGGCGAACGGCACGCTGCCGCCGCGCGGGTTGGGCAGCGCGTCGAAAGGGGCGACCGACGTTGAACGTAGACTCATGATGCAGCGCCGAGAACAGTTGCAATGCGGTTGCAGTGCGGGTTGCAATGACCGCGGCCCGGCGAGACGGGCGAACGCGGCGCGAGCGGGCCGCACATCGGGCGGCGCGGGGGCGTGGCGGCCTCGACTACGCTCAGGCGGCCCGCGGACGAGCCCTCACTGAGCAATTTGCGCGCCGCACGCCGGTCGTGCGAGTGACGCACGGCGAAGTGCGCGAAGCAGAAGCAGCCGGTGCGCCATTGGCATCATCGTGCGGCATCCGCGAAAACCATGCGGATGAAATCGAAACCGCCGAAGCGCCAGCCTGCGCCGCGACTTGGGTGCCAACTTCGGCGCCAGCTTCGGCACCGATCTTCGGCCAGCCGGAAGCGATGCTCCCGGCCCGTGCCTCAGATCTGGACCATCTCGAAGTCTTCCTTGCGCGCACCGCACTCGGGGCACGTCCAGTTGATCGGCACATCCTCCCAGCGCGTACCGGGCGCGATGCCTTCGTCTGGCAAACCGGCTTCTTCATCGTAGATCCAGCCGCAGATCAGGCACATCCAGCTTCTATATTCCATTCTTATGCCGCGTCGAAAAGTCCAAAAAACCGCACGCCCGCACCCGTCGATGACCCTGCGGGTGCGAGGTGGAGGCGGTTGGGGAAACCTGCCAGGAAACAAGAGCCATGATGGTACCGTGTTGCCGTTTTTATGCCTAGCAACCGTGACGCCGCGCGCCTCGCGTGCGCGCCAACTGCGCGCTGTGCGGCGGCCATGCGAAATTCCCTTGCGCGAGACGGCTCATCCGGCCCCTGTGAGCGCCGCCAGGCGGCATAATTGAACGGACAGCGGCAAACCGGCGTTTCGCCGGTCGCCGCAACCGCCTTGCATTTGCAGCGAGCCAACCTTTCTCGTCACGTTCATGCCCAGCGACACCCCTCCCATCGTCCTTACCTTCGGCCTCTCCGATCCGACCAGCGGCGGCGGCCTGCAAGCCGATCTGCTCACGCTCGCCAGCATGGGCTGCCACGGTGTCACCGCGTTGACGGGTTACACCGTGCGCGATTCCGCCGGCTGCGACGAAGTCACCGGCCTCGATCCCGAAACCGTCGCGAGCCAGGCGCGCATGCTGCTCGAGGACATGCCCGTCGCGGCGTTCAAGATCGGCGCCGGCACGCGCGCGGAAGTGGTGAGCGCGATCGCCGAAGTCGTCGCCGATTATGACGAGGTGCCGCTCGTGCTCGCGCCCGACTTCACGCTCGACGACGAACATGTGCTCGCCGCCGACGAACTGCGCGAAGTGGTCGCCGACCTGCTCGTGCCGCAAACCACGCTGCTGGTCGCCGACGTCTCGGTCCTGCTCGCGCTCGCGCAGCCGGACGGCGACGCCGAAGCGCCCAGCATCGACGCCGTGATCTCGCATCTGCTCGCGACGGGCTGCGAGTACATCCTCGCGATGGAAACCGGCTCGCACCGCGTGGTGAACACGCTCTACAGCGAGGAAGGCCAGTTGCGTCAGGACTTCTGGGACCGCGCGAACAATCCGGTGATGGGCGTGACCGACACGCTCGGCGCAGCCATCGCCGCCCTGCTCGCCAACGGGCAGGAGCCGCCCGAGGCCGTGCGCGAGGCGCAGGAGTATCTCTATCAGACCGTGCAGGGCGCGTTCCGCCCGGGCATGGGCGCGTGGGTGCCGGACCGCTTCTTCTGGGCGCGCAGCAACGACGCCGAAACGCCGGACGAGGAAGGCGAGGCGTAACCGACCTACGCGGATCGACCCGCGCAGCAGCTCCGGCTCCTGCGCGAGACAAAAACGCTGGACGTAAAAAAACCCGCATCGCTGCGGGTTTTTTCTTTTGCGGACGATGGAAACACGCCGCGAGGCGCATTTCCATCGGCACGTCGATGTAAATCGCGGCGGTCTTTCGACCCGCCGAACTTACATGTCCATGCCCATGCCGCCCATGCCGCCGGGCATGCCGCCGGGCATCGGTGCATCTTCCTTCGCGACTTCGACCACTGCTGCGTCCGTCGTCAGGAGCAGGCCGGCGACCGAAGCTGCATTTTGCAGCGCCGTGCGCGTAACCTTCGTCGGGTCGACGACACCGGCTTCGACCATGTCGACGTACTCGCCCGTTGCTGCGTTGTAGCCGTAGTTGCCCGAACCTTGAGCAACCGCTGCCACGACGACCGACGCTTCTTCGCCACCGTTCGTGACGATCTGGCGCAGCGGCTCTTCCATCGCGCGCAGGACGATCTTGATACCTGCATCCTGGTCTGCGTTGACGCCCTTCAGGCCCGTCACAGCAACGCGAGCACGGATCAGCGCAACGCCGCCGCCCGGGACGATGCCTTCTTCAACGGCAGCGCGGGTTGCGTGCAGCGCGTCTTCCACGCGCGCCTTCTTTTCCTTCATTTCGACTTCGGTCGCAGCGCCAACCTTGATCACTGCCACGCCGCCTGCCAGCTTGGCAACGCGCTCTTGCAGCTTTTCACGGTCGTAGTCCGACGTCGCTTCTTCGATCTGCGTGCGGATTTGCTTGACGCGCGCTTCGATGCTTGCGGCTTCGCCTGCACCGTCGATGATCGTCGTGTTTTCCTTGCCCACTTCGATGCGCTTCGCTTGACCGAGTTCGTTCAGCGTTGCCTTTTCGAGCGTCAGGCCGGTTTCTTCCGCGACGACTTGACCGCCGGTCAGGATCGCGATGTCTTCCAGCATGGCCTTGCGGCGGTCGCCGAAGCCCGGAGCCTTGACGGCGACGGTCTTCAGGATGCCACGGATGTTGTTGACGACCAGCGTAGCCAGCGCTTCGCCTTCGACGTCTTCAGCGATGATCAGCAGCGGACGGCCAGCCTTCGCGACTTGTTCCAGGATCGGCAGCAGATCGCGGATGTTCGAGATCTTCTTGTCGAACAGCAGGACAAACGGGTTGTCCAGAACGGCGACTTGCTTGTCCGGGTTGTTGATGAAGTACGGCGACAGGTAGCCGCGGTCGAACTGCATACCTTCGACGACTTCGAGTTCGTCTTGCAGCGACTTGCCGTCTTCGACGGTGATGACGCCTTCCTTGCCGACCTTGTCCATCGCTTCAGCGATACGGTCGCCGATCGACGAATCGCTGTTCGCCGAGATCGAGCCGACTTGCGCGATTTCCTTGTTGGTCGTGCAGGGCTTGCTGATCTTGCGCAGTTCTTCGATCGCGGCTGCAACAGCCTTGTCGATACCGCGCTTCAGGTCCATCGGGTTCATGCCCGATGCGACGTACTTCATGCCTTCGCGAACGATCGATTGCGCGAGGACGGTTGCCGTCGTCGTGCCGTCGCCTGCGTTGTCGCTGGTCTTGGAAGCCACTTCCTTGACCATTTGCGCGCCCATGTTCTGGAGCTTGTCCTTCAGCTCGATTTCCTTCGCGACCGAGACACCGTCCTTGGTGACCGTCGGGCCGCCGAACGAGCGCTCGAGGACGACGTTGCGGCCCTTCGGACCCAGCGTGACCTTCACTGCGTTGGCGAGAATGTTCACGCCTTCAACCATCTTGGAACGGGCGGAATCGCCGAACACGACGTCTTTAGCTGCCATCTTCTAACTCCTTGAATTCTTGATGAATGAGCGGTGGGCTGAGCTTACTTCTGCACCACGGCCATGATGTCTTCTTCGCGCATCACGAGCAGTTCGTTGCCATCGACCTTGACGGTCTGGCCAGCGTACTTGCCGAACAGGACGCGATCGCCGACCTTGACGTCGAGCGCGATCAGGGAGCCCTTGTCGTCGCGCTTGCCCGGGCCCGTGGCCAGGACTTCACCTTGATCCGGCTTTTCTGCCGCTGCGTCCGGGATCACGATGCCCGAAGCGGTCTTGGTTTCTTGATCCAGGCGCTTGACGATCACGCGATCATGCAAAGGACGAAGGTTCATGGATAGATCCTCTCTCTTGATTGGGACTTGAAGAGACTCAAGAAAACCTGGTTGGCGAAGGTGCCAGCCAGAGATATGTGTACACCGAGCGTTGTTAGCACTCTCATGCGGTGAGTGCTAATTATATGGACGGGTAGTGACAAATTCAAGAAGGGGGGCGGATGCGGGATGCAACATGGGCGGGCGCGCACCCGCCAAACTCAAGAAAATCAATGACATAAAGACGTTCACGGCGCGCAGAATGCCGCTTACGCCCCAAAAACCAGGTGTAAACACCGACGATGGCGCGCCTGCGAGGCCGCTCGCCCGCGGCCGAATATGCGCAGTGGATTTCGTGCGGTAGGTAGCAGTGTCGCGCCTGCCCTGCCGCTACGCTGAGGCCGGACACCCTCCCACCCTCTCCTCGTCGCCCGGCCGTGGCCGATCGAACTCGAATTGTCGGAAGAAAATGATGCTGGAAGCTTCGACGCCCGCTCCGGACCTCGCCCATGTCGTGCATCGCAAACTCATCCTGTATTTCAACGGCACCTTCGTCAACAACCGGAATGGCGCGCATGTTCGCGTGACGTCGCTGCTCAATCTGCTGATCAGTTACGGCTGCAAAGTCACCGTCTACAGCTATTCGAACCATGTCGAATGTCCTTGGGGCGACACCGAGCGCGCGATCTTCAGCAAGCAGTATCCAGGCGTGGCACTCGTGCTTGACCGACGTTCACCCGTGCTGCGCTATTGGGGCAAAGCCAAAAAGAAACTGAGCGGCGTGTTTCCGAACCTCATCCCGCAACTGATCGGCGCGCACCTGCCCACTCTGACGCCGAATTACGATCGGCTCCGAAAGCAGTATCCCGACGCGTTATTCATCGTGAACTACGCCAACGGCCTGCTCGAACTCAACGGCATCGATCCCGAGTGCTGCGTGATCGAAACGCACGACATCGACTTCCTGCAATTCAGCAAGCGTTTCGGGCACGCGCTCACCAGCCGGAGAATCGCCGAAAAATTTCGCAGCGAAACCGGCTTGCTGCAAAGCGCGCTTTCATTACTCTCGATTGCGCGAACGGAGGCCGGCATGTTCCGGTTGTTCTTTCCGCACAAGCCCGTATTCTTTTTGCCGAAATACAGCGTCGCGAGCCATCGCACTACGGCAACACCCCACGCTGGCCGCGATATCGACCTGCTGTTCATCGGCTCGCGCAATCCGTTCAACGTGGACGGCATACTCCACTTCATCAACGAGCAGCGCGACCTGCTGCAACGTTTTTCTCTCGCGATCGCCGGCGAGGTCAGCATGAATCCCGAGGTGGTCGAAAAGGCATCGGCAATCGGCACTATCCAGCTACTCGGTTTCGTCGACGATCTGGACGCGCTTTACCGGCGCGCGAAAATCGTAATCGCGCCGGTCGATGGAACGGGACTGAAAATCAAGGTGGTCGAGGCGTTGGCGGCCGGCAAACCGGTGTTCGGCTCGCGTCATTCGCTGGAAGGCTTGCCGCCCGGCAGCGAACGCTGTGCCTTTCTGATCGACGCCGCGCAGATCCGTGCGATGTTGTCCGATGCAGCCAGCCTGAATGCGGCGTCCGAGGCCGCGCTCGCCTATTCGCAATCGCAAACGAGCAATGGCGATATTGTGGAGTTTCGGCAGTTTCTCGACCACGAAGGCGTCTGCCAACCCGCTGCATAGCGCGTGAATCGCTCGATGAATTCTTAAGGAAGCATCGGGCAATCTTCCCGGCCAAAAGTCCTGGCGATGTCATTCGCGGCCGATATGTCGATACATCGATAAGCATTCGCACCCGGTTTTCATCGCGTGCGAATGCCCATACCGCTTATCGCTTGAGCAGCGATCGGATATTGCGCAGGCCATACACGGTGGCCGCTTTCGAGCGGTCCAGCCATTCCGATCCACCCGGCGCACGCGGCTTCAAACCCAGTTTGCGCATGTAGTGATTGGCCCGGTATGCGTCGCCATAACGCTGCGGAAATTCCATATTGAGACTCAGCGAAATCGACACGTTGTCGTGGTTCTTGACCCAGTGTGCACCGTGTGTGGGAATATGCACGGCATCGCCCGGATGGAGCGTGAATTGCCGCGCCACCTCCTCGGCATGGGGTTTATAAGTCCCTGCATTCATCGCGCCACAATAATATTGTTCGAGTTCCTCTTCCGTGGTGACGCTGCGATCCAGGGGATCGCATACCCAGAGATCCTTCGATCCTTGAATCTGCACCAGGAAATTGACTTCCGCATCGAAATGAAAAGGCGTCTTGCGCCACGGCGAAGTAATGAACACCAGCATTTCCGCATTGCTCAACAACCTCGATCCCTCCGGCCCGGCAATCTCGCGCACAAACGCTTCATACTCGTCGAGGAGCGCTTTATAAGCCGGATCTTTTTCAACGTGCTTCATCACGAGCCACGCGCCTGCTGTTTCGATTCGATCGATGATTTCCGGAATCGTCATATTGGGCGTGGGCGTGCTTCCCCACTTGTCCGCCAGCGTGAGATCACCGGCGTCGACATACACATCGCCCTTGCGCTTGCAGGCCGACTCGGCCACTTTCGTCAGCGCCTCGATCGAAAAGAGCGGATGCCCGGCGAGCGGATGGCGCGCCGCGAATGCCGTCTTGTGAAGTTGCTGGCGACATTGCGCGAGCGGATCGACAGTCTGCCAGAGCGGACGGGTCAGGACGGGAGCGTCGTTGATCAACATGAATTTCCCCCACGAACGTAAAGTAATCGCAGAAAAGTCATTTATCGCGCCGCCATCGCCCGATGCGCCGGGCGCGCTGCATTTGCTCAGCGCCTGACCATCCGCCGCGCTGCGTTCAGCGGCGATTTAAACCGGTTCAACGGCTCGTGCACGACTTCCGCAAAGGTCTTCGGATTGCGGTGTTCGAGCGTCGACATGAACAGTCGCTTCAGGTTGTCCCGGATCGGCGACACACCTGGCGAGAGCGGCTTCAATCCAAACTTGCGCAGAATGTAATTCGCCTGGTACACCCTCGCCCGACGCTCGAGTGACTTCATGCAATAGCTGATGCTGATACTCACCGACACGTTGTTGTCGTTTCTCACCCAATGCGGCGCCAGCGACGGGTGGTGCACCACATCGCCGGGTGCGATGCGGAAGATCGTGCCGCGGTCCTGCATTTCCTGACGATAATGCGCGGCTTCGAAATTGCCGCCGTAATAGCGTTCGACTTCCTGATCGGGAACCAGCTCGCGATCGGTCGCAGGGAACAGACAAACATCTTTCGCTCCCTGGATCTGAAACAGAAAGTTGGTCTCGTGATCGATATGAAAAGGCGTGGCGATCTTCGGCGACGCGATGAGTAAAGTCATCGTGCGCCACGTCATGTCCCTGCGCAGCGGAAAGTCCGACAAGCCTTCGAGTTCTTCGGTCACCTGGTCCAGCACCTTCGCGTACTCGGGGTCGTAGTACTGGGCTTGCGTCAGCTTGATCCACGTGGCGGTTTCTCCCACGTGCGCGAAGGCTTCTCTCAACTGGCTGCTGTGCGGCATGTCGCTGAACTTGCTCGCCACGGAGCCATGCCTGAAATTAATGGCGCAGAAATTGCCATTCTTTTTCATCATATTTTCAGCGACTTCCATAATTCGTGGAATCTCAAACAATCCAGATCGATGCAATGAGTGATTGAATTTGAATGGCTTACAATTGAAATTGTTTTTAAATTCCGATTTACAAGCTTGAAGAAGATTGCCGTCTGCGGGAAGCTCGTGCGGATCGAACGCCCACGTAGCGCTAATGTCGGGGGTAGACATGGCAGACCTCACGGGAAGGGGGAGATTTGCCTGTAGGCTACAATCGCCCCTACCCTGCAGATGTGCGCTGACGAACACCCGCCTTCCGACGCTTACCCGGAATTTCCCGCATTTACCATAGTGCTATTAAACACCGGCCACACGAACCCTTTCTGTTCGTAAGCGCACATTCAGATAACAGTCGGGAAAAACAAAAGAATCGCAAAGAATCTATCTGCGATTTGAAAGGCGAAGGTTCACGGACAGCCGGATAGCCGGCGTTCATTCAGTCGCGCCGCATGCGCGTGAACCGCTCGCCGCCGGCCGATGAGAGAGGGAAGTGTAGGACGCGCACCTGCGTGGCACGCACGCGCGCTTCCAGGGAGGGGAAACTGGGAACATATTTCGCGCGGTATCAGCGCAATATCGGCGCGGCATTCTCGTTCTATTTTCTGTTACCGCCGCCGTGTCGGGCATGCACGGCGCCAATCGCTCGCCGTGCGCCCCGCCTCCGCGCTACTGAATCTGCACAGGAGGAAAATCCGACGTCCCCAGATTCTCGATCTGAATGTACGAAGGCCATTCATTCGCCGCGCTGGAGAACAAGCCCGTTTGCGTCTGCGAAAAACCGATGCGCTCGAAGTAGTCGTGACACGTCGCGTTCTTGCCGGTGTCCACCAGTTCCGCGCGAATCTGCGGCTGCGCCTTCAGCGCCAGCCGGGTCGCCACCGCGCCCACCACCAGCTCCGCGCCCAGCCCGAACACGCGGCACGACAGCACCACTTGCACGATGCTTTCGCACTTGATCAGACATACGGAGATGATGCCGTTGTCGATCAGCTTGTCGCGCAGCGAAGAAACAATGCAATAGCCGCCCTTGCTGATGAACTTCTCGAACTCCGACTTCTCCCAGCGCTTGCCCGTGGTATTGAATTGATTCGTCTTGTTGATCAACTCGAATGCGCGCTCGAAGTATTTCGATTTCGGCGTCTTGATCAGATAAAACGACTGCCGAAGCTGCAACGACGCGAGCCATGCCTCGCGCGACGCTCCGCTCTCCACCTCCACACTGGCCTCGCGCTGCGAAATGGCGCGCACGAGTTCCGTGCGCCGCGCCGACTCCTCTGTCACGACCGGCACCTGCGTTTCCGCCGAACGCAAAATGATGCGCCGCCAGTCGTAGTGATTGCCGCCCAGGCAGCGAATCTCGGGGATCGCCGCCTTTACCTCCGACAATTCACGGTCGTTGTCGTCGATAAACACGCAATTGCCCGGCAGCAGATTCACTTCCTTCATGATCTCGCGAATGTTCTGCGACTTCGGCTGCCAGTTGATGCGCACGCTCGCGAAATCGTCGAGCGTGATCGCGCCGCGCCAGATCGCGTTGAAGCGCTCGATGGTCGGCGCTTCGTCGTTCTTGCTGCAAATCGCGAGCAAACCACCGCGCTTCTTGTAGAACAACAACGCTTCGACAAGTCCGATCGGCCAGCCTTCGATTCGCTCGGACGGATTCAGGCCCTCGCCTTCGGCAGCGACGCCGCGCCAAAGCGTGTCGTCCAGATCGACGATAATCAGTTTCACCGGATTACGCTGCGCCACGATCTTGACGATCGCTTCCACGCGCGCGAGCAGCGCAAGCGTGAATTCACGCGAGGCCACTTCATACGTCACCATATTGATCAGCGCTTTCGGCGCATTCAAGCGGCTGGCGTCGAGCTTGAAGTCCCAATCGTTGATAAACGAAGCGTGCGAACTGCTCAGCAGCACGTCGTCCTGCAAATGCCGGCGGCCAACGAAATTCAGAATCTCGTTGGCGTCGAGAAAGTAGCCGTTGCTCGTTTTGCGGACCGCGTCGAACAACAACCGATTGATCTCGCGCACCAGATAGCTGGGCGACGTCAAACTCGATGGATCGATCAGGTCGCCGAGGTAATTGAAACTCGGCTCGAAAAACGACATGAACAGGATCGGCACCGAGGTGATTTTCGCCGTGAGCTGGCCGACCTTCAGCGCGATGAATTCGCCGACGCTGGCCAGCAGCGCGCGCGCCTCGTCGTCGGACTTCAGGCGCGCGAAGAGCATGTCGACAGCGGGCTCGGGCGTGTTCGCGGCCTCGCTCAGAATATGCCGCAACGTCAGGTTCACCACCACCACGTCGTCGTTCGCGGCAGCGACCGGCACCGGCTCGTGACGCTTCGAGCCCATGATGATGTGCCGGATGTTGTGGCCGGTGTTCGCGCTGCGCTTGCCGAGAATCTCGACGCCGCACGTACCCAGCAGCAAAATATTGAGCTTGCGCGCATCGATGGCCAGCGACGTCGGTGGCAGCGGCAAATTCAACTGTTTATCGGCGATGGAGGTATAAAAGAAATCGCGGATAAATTGACGCATTTCGGCCCCCTCGAGTCAAAGCGTTCTGAACCGCACGGAGGCACACCGGTTGCGCAGAACAACGCGCCTGTTCTTGCGGAAGCCTGCGCAATAGCGCAAAAGTGCAATACGCACGCTTCGTCCAAACGTTGCCCGTGTGTGCTCGGCGATTACAGCAGAGACAAGCCGCGGTCTCTGTGCGCCGACATACACAAGCCCGCCCGACCCAAAACAAGCTGCACGCTTTAGATCGCCAAAACCGCCAAACCCGCCAATCCCCTCAAACCGGCAAATTGCCGGGCTGAATTCTTCTGCGCAACTGCTTGATCAGATTCACGCCGCTGCGGCCGATCACGAGCCGCGCGAACAGCGGTACGCGCCCTTTTCCCGGAATCGCGATCTCACCCGCCATGATTCGTCCGACGAAATCGAGCCGCATCACCCAGTTCATATTCTTGTAAATCAGCACGTCGAAGACGAACGAGGAAACATGCCACTTCGACATATGCTTGTGATATTTCCCGAGAAAAACCAGGCTCGGCTCACTGCTCGGCACGCGCGATATTTTGTCCACTCGGCCACTTAGTGAATATTCCACCAGCGCGTCATGTAAATACACAAACGCACAGCCCGCCATTTGCGCATTGATCGCGAAATCCCAATCCTGATGGCGGCGCAACGACCCGTCGAAACTGATGAGCGGGTAATGATGCCGCCACATCATGATCGACGAGGTCTGGATATAGCCGCGCTCCAGCAGAATGAAATCGAGCATCGACTGCCCGCCGTAAGGCGCGGCATTGCCGACCATGCGGCGGTTTCCATCGGTCAGCACCACGTTGCTGAACAGCACTTTCGCTTCGCTCTCCGACGGCCGCGCGCCAAAGGCCGCGAGACACCGTTCGAGCTTGTCGGGTAGCCAGCGGTCGTCCGCGTCCAGAAAGGCAATCAGGTCGCCGGTCGCCGCCTCGATGCCGCGGTTTCGGCACCACGCGGCCCCGCGATTCACGGTCTCGCGAATCAGATGCAACGCAATGTCGTCGCCGCAATGGCTCGGCAAGTCGAACGACATGCCCGACGCATCGTCCACCACGATGATCTCGTGCGGAATAACCGTTTGCGTGGAGATCGATTCGATCGCCATCCACAATAAATCCACACTGTTGTAGTGCGGAATTATCACACTCACGTTATAGCCGGATACACACTCATGCCGCATCCCACACCTCGGATCAAAATTTCGAAAAATCCCTCACGCGAAGAGCAAAGAAGAGCCCATCCCTGCGGCGATACCGGCGGGCGTTGAATGACACCAGGCCAATTTACGAATAACGATTCGCTTTTACGATCCGCCTGACTGCACAAATAGCGGCGACCGTGAAATCGTTTCTTCGGGCCGAGCGCGTTCCCGGTCCTGGAAAATCAACCCGGGACCGATCGATTCAATTCAAAGCCGGCCAATGGACGAACAGACGAGCAAACGCACAGACAAACGCGTGCCACGCGTGGCATACGTCGATCGCGTCCTCGAGCCGCAGCAAACCTTGCGTATTCGTGCCGACGCGCAATCCCCATGCTTTTCGGACCGGGATCGGCATCGCATCTTGTCTGGAACAGCACATGCGCCCGTTCAGCCGTCAGGAGAGGCTGCGTCTAACGGCTCGCCGCCACAGGGGAGCCGGTCGACGTTGGCGTCGAGGCACGCAACGACGCTCTGCATTTTCCCGTCGCCGCGTGCGCTATGCTGTCAAGGATCGTAAGACCGATGCCCGACGGCGTTCCGTGGGATGGCCAACAATTCGGGGGCGAATTCGCTTTCCGGATATCTAACCGAGTCTTACAATCATTTCGCTTACTGTTAACCACCCTTTAGCTTTCAATGGCCGTTTCCCCGCTCACGCCGCCCACCGCACAAGACGTCCACATCTGGCGTTGGGATCTCGATGCAGACGACGCGCAGCTCGACAGCGACTGGCAGACGCTCACCGATCACGAGCGCGAGCGCGCCGGTAAATTCCGTTTCGAACGCCATCGCCGCCGCTTCGTGGCGGGGCGCGGCGAACTGCGCCGCTTGCTCGGCGCCTATCTCGGTCTCCCCGCGCACGCGGTCGCGCTCGACTACGGCGAGCAAGGCAAGCCCTTTTGCGCAAGTCAGCCCGAAAACTGGACGCTCTGCTTCAATCTCAGCCACAGCGAAAACCGCGCGGCGCTCGCCGTGTCGAACGGCATCGAGATCGGCATCGACGTGGAAATCGTGCGGCCGTTCGAAGACAGCCTGCCTGTCGAGGTATTTTCCACGCGCGAGCGCGCGCAATTCATCGCGTTGTCCGACGCGCGTCGGCAAGCGGTGTTCTTCGAAACCTGGGCGCGCAAGGAAGCCTGTCTGAAAGCGCTCGGCACCGGCTTCATCCTGCCGCCCGATCATTTCGAATTCGATATCGCGATCAGCGGCGACACCACGCCCTGCCGCGTCGGCGGCGATGCGCAAGAAGCCGCGCACTGGCGCGTGCACGCGCTCGCGGATCTGCCCGATTGCGCGGGCGCGGTGGCGGCACGCCATGCGGACTGGGCACCCGTCTTCATGAATCGCCGATGAAATAACCCTGCGCGCTCGTCTCATGCGCACGCGCTATGTCTGGCGGCGCACAGAGGCTTCGGCGCCCCTTTGCTCCAATCGCTTCACCCGGACCAGCAGCGTGGCAAAAGACGCGAATTCCTTCGCGCGGCACACGCAAGGGGAGGCGAGCGATGAGCCAAGCCATCACAGGCGAGGACGCCGATAACACGCGCACGATCGAGGCGATGCGAGGTATCGCCGCGATCGCGGTCGCGTTATTCCACTGCCGCCTGATTGCGTGGATCGGCATACGCGCCTACGCATCCGGACAACACCCTGCGTTCTCGCTCGACACCGCGCTCGCCTGGTTGACGATTCCGTTCGTCTGGGGACCGATCGGCGTGCCGGTTTTCTTCGTCATCAGCGGTTACTGCATTCATCGCAGCCAGGCGGCGCGGCTCGCGCGCCATCCACACTACCGGCTCGATACGCACGACTTTCTGTGGCGGCGCTTCGTGCGTATCTATCCTGTGCTGTTCTGCGCGCTCTTGCTGACCTGGGCGCTCGACAATTTCAGCCTTCAGTTTCGCGTGCACGACGCGCAGCTCGGCGACGGCAGTCTGTGGACCTTCGTCGCGAATCTGTTCGCCTTGCAAGGCATCGTCGCGCCGACCTACGGCTCGAATACCGCGCTCTGGACGCTCTCGCTCGAAGTGCAGTTCTATCTGCTCTACCCGCTGCTGTTCGCCGTGCAGCGCCGCCTCGGGCCGAACCGCACGCTCGTCGCGCTGATGGCGCTCGCGGCCGTGTCGTATGCGCTGCTCGACCGCCACGGCGTGCTGATCTTCACGACTTACTGGTCCTGCTGGTATCTCGGCGCGTGGATCGCCGAACGCGACGTGCGCGGCCAGCGGCTCGCACACGGCTGGCTGCTGATTGCGACGCCGCCGTTGCTGGTGCTGGGCGGCGTCATGTCGACGCGCGAGGCGCGCATTCTCTGGTGCCTGCCCTGGGCGCTCGCGTTCACGCCCTGCTTCGATGCGCTGCTGCACGCCCGCCCGCGCCCCGCGTTCGTCATGCGCGCGCTCGAAAAAGTCGGCGATTTCAGCTACTCGCTCTATATCGTGCACATGCCGGTCTGCATCGCGCTGTTTTCCTGGCTGCTGCATTCGACGCGTCAAGTCAGCATCCTCTGGGCCTTCGTCTGTTTCTTCATCGCGCTCGCCAGCGCTTACGTGTTCCATCTGCTGGTCGAGCGCCCCGCCATTGCGGTGCTGCGCCGCGCGTCGGCGCGACGCCGCCTTGCCGCGAGCCAGGCGGGCGCCGCCTGAGCGCCAGCGCACGTTCGTGCGCAACGGCACGCGGTGTTGCGCGCAGGACTCGCCGCGCCTCCGTGTGTGCGACGCCGTACGGACAGTCGCGCCTCAGAAAATTAAATTTGACTTACAGAATATTTCTCGCCTCCAGATGGCCGCTGAACACGCGGCCAGGCGAGAACAAGTCGAGCGGTAACGGGGTTTTTCTTCAGGTCGTGAACTCACCGCGGTGCAACGGGGCATCGCGCAAACGGTGACGAATCGACGATCCAATGATTTCCGATGGCCGATCAAAAGTTATTGGGAGACCGGCAAATGTCACATCGCGATGATTTGTCCGCTGCATCGCCACGCGGCTCAGAGACGGGACCGGGCGTCGTTGCACGTTTCGAAACGATACGCGCGCAATTCGGCGATCGCCTTGCCGCCATCGACGCAACGGGCGACGAGCGCTATGCCGATCTCGGCGACCGTTCGGCGCGGCTCGCAACCGTTTTGCGCGAACGCGGGCTCGCCGCGGGCGAACGCTGCGCGATCATGGTGCCGCGCAGCCGCGACACGCTCGCGCTGATCCTCGCGATCCTGCGCGTGGGCGCGGTCTATGTGCCGCTCGATCCGGCCTATCCGCGCGCGCAGCTCGATTTCATCGTCGCCGATTGCGCGCCCAAACTCGTGATCGCCGATGCGAGCACGCTCGCGAACGCCGGCGATTCGCACGGCGCACACGGCGCGCCCGTCGATCTCGCCGACCTCATCGCCGCCGCGCAACACGCCGCGCCCGCCGCGCCGCACGCGAGCGAACGCGACGACGCGGCCTACATCATGTACACGTCGGGTTCGACCGGCAAGCCGAAGGGCGTGATCGTGCCGCATCGCGCGATCCTGCGTCTCGTGCACGGCCAGACCTTCACCGCGCTCACGCCGGACACGCGCTTCCTCAATCTCGCGCCGCTTGCGTTCGACGCAAGCACGCTGGAAATCTGGGGCCCGCTGCTCAACGGCGGATGCGCCGCGATCATCAACGAAGTCCAGCCTTCGCTCGACGCCATCGCCGCCGACATCGCGCGGCTCGGCGCGACGAGCGCGTGGTTCACGGCGGGCCTCTTCAACGCGCTCGCCGACTATCGGCTCGAAGCGTTCGCGCCGCTCCACGACGTGCTCACGGGCGGCGACGTGCTGTCGCCGCTGCACGTGCGCAAAGTGATGGACGCGCACGCCGGAGTGCAAGTCGTCAACGGTTATGGTCCGACCGAAAACACCACGTTTTCGTGCTGCTTTCGCATTCCGCGCGACGAAGCGCTCGCACATGGCGACGCGATTCCGATCGGCTACGCGATTGCCGGCACGCAGGCGTATATCGTCGATGACAAACTCGCGCCGGTCGCCGATGGCGAGGTGGGCGAACTCGTGGTGGGCGGCGACGGCGTGGCGCTCGGCTATCTGAATCGCCCGGAATTGACGGCCGAAAAATTCGTCGACGATGTCTTTACGCAAGGCGCGAAACTCTATCGCACCGGCGACCTCGTGCGCCGCCGCGCGGACGGCGCGATCGACTTCCTCGGCCGCAACGACCGGCAGATCAAGATCGCGGGCAAGCGCATCGAACTCGATGAAATCGAACACGCGCTGCGCGTCGCGCCGGGCGTCGCCGATGCGGCAGTCGCCGCATTCGAAGGCCGCAACGGCAAAGCGATCGCGGGCTTCGTGAAGGCCGACGCGGCTTCGGCTGCCGCCTTCGTCGACGCGCTGCGCACGCATCTGAAAGCGGCGCTGCCCGATTACATGGTGCCGACCGAACTGCGCGTGCTGCCCGACTTTCCGCTCACGCCGAACGGCAAGATCAATCGCAAGGCGTTGCTCGCGGAACTCGATATCGCCGCCGCGCCTTCGGCAAGCACGCAAACTCAGACGCAATCGCAATCGCAAGAGCACGACCTCGCCGACCCGCTCGCCGCCGTGTTCGAAGGTCTGCTCGGCAAGCCCGTCGATCGCCGCGCGAACTTCTTCGACCTCGGTCTGCGCTCGCTCGATCTGATGCGCGCGCACGCGATCATCGCGCGCGACGTCACGCAAGGGCTTGCGCTCGTCGATCTGTTCCGCCATCCGAACGTCGACGCTTTGGCCGCGCATCTGCGCGCCACGCTCGGCGCGCCGCAAGGCGGCAAGCTCGAAGCGCGCCGCACGCAGACGAGCGGCGCCATCGCCGTGATCGGCATGGCCGGACGCTTTCCGGGCGCGCGCAACGTCGCGCAACTGTGGGCGAATCTGCTCGCGGGCCGCGACTGCGTCACGCATTTCGATGTGTCGGAACTCGAAGACAGTTTCGACGACGCCATGCGCCGCGATCCGAGCTACGTGAAGGCGCGCCCGATTCTGCCCGACGTCGATCGTTTCGACGCGGGCTTCTTCGGCATGCTCGCGCGCGAAGCCGCGCTGACCGATCCGCAGCAGCGCCTGTTCCTCGAAATCGCATGGGAAGCGTTCGAGGACGCGGGCTACGATCCCGCCGCCGTCGCGGGCGCGGTCGGCGTGTTCGCAGGCACGTCGATGAACACGTACTTCCTCAAGCACGTGCTCTCCGACCGCGCCGTGATCGACGAATTCACGAGCCAGTTCCAGATCGGCGAGTATCAGAAGCTGGTCGGCGCAGGCGATTTCGTCGCCACGCGCACGGCGTACAAGCTCGGTCTCAAAGGCCCGGCGATTTCGGTGCAGACGGCCTGCTCGACCTCGCTCACCGCGATCGGCCTCGCCGTCGAAAATCTGCGCGCGGGACGCTGCGACATGGCGCTGGCCGGCGGCGTGTCGATCACCTTCCCGCAAAAGCGCGGCTACTTCTACCAGGAAGGCGGCATGGGCGCGGCCGACGGCGTGTGCCGTCCGTTCGACGCGCACGCGCAAGGCACGGTGTTCGGCAGCGGCGCGGGCGTGGTGCTGCTCAAGCGCCTCGAAGACGCGCTCGCCGATAACGATCCGATCAGCGCCGTGATTCGCGGCGTCGGCATGAACAACGACGGCTCGGACAAGGTCGGCTTCACCGCGCCGAGCGTCGACGCGCAGGCGCGCGCCATCGCCATCGCGCACGCCGAAGCGGGCATCGATCCGGCGACCATCGGCTATGTGGAAGCGCACGGCACGGCCACGCCGCTCGGCGATCCGATCGAATTCGCGGGGCTCGTGCAGGCGTTCCGCCTGGGCGGCGTGGAAGGCGGCCAGTTCTGCGCGCTCGGGTCCGCGAAGGCAAACGTCGGCCATCTCGATGCGGCTGCGGGCGTCACCGGTCTGATCGCGGCGTCGCTCGCGCTGCGCGAGCGCACGCTGCCGCCGCTCTCGCATTTCCAGTCGCCGAATCCGGGCATCGATGCGGCGCGCAGCCCGTTCTACTTCAACACGGCCGCGCGCGCATGGACCGAGGGCTCGACGCCGCGCCGCGCGGGCGTGAGTTCGTTCGGCGTGGGCGGCACGAACGTGCACGTCGTGCTTGAGGAAGCGCCGCTGCGCGAACGCGTCGATGCGCACGCCGATATGCACGCGGAACCCGCGCCGCAGATCCTGCCGATTTCGGCACGCAGCGCGGCCGCGCTCGAACGCGCGAAAGCGAATCTCGCAACTTACCTGGCCAACCCGCTCGCGTCCCCTCCGCCACTCGCACTCGCCGACGTAGCCGCGACGCTGCAAACGGGCCGTCGCGCGTTTTCGCATCGCGCGGTGATCGTCGCCGAAACGCTCGATCAGGCGCAGGCGAAGCTGCAAAAAGGCGCGCTCGAAGCGCAGGCGCCGCAAGCCGCGCCCGCCGTCGTCTTCATGTTCCCCGGTCAGGGCGCGCAGTATCCGGGCATGGGCGCGGCGCTCTATCGCAGCGAGCCGGTGTATCGCGAGTGGATCGACAAGGGTGCGGAAGCGCTCGCGCCGCATCTCGGCCTCGACATCCGCACGATGCTGCTGAGCGACGTGCCCGAAGGCGACGACACCCCGCATCCGATCCGCTCGACGATCTACGCGCAGCCCGCGCTGTTCCTCACCGAATACGCACTGGCGCAGTTGTGGATCTCGCGCGGCGTGCGGCCGACGGCGATGATCGGCCATAGCGTCGGCGAACTGGTTGCGGCCTGTGTGGCCGAAGCGATCGAATTCGAGGACGCGCTGCGGCTGATCGCGCAACGCGGGGCGCTGATGCAGTCGGCCGAACCGGGCGCGATGCTGGTCGTGCGTCTGCCCGAAGCCGAACTGCGCGCCGCGCTGCCCGAAGACGTCGATCTCGCCGCCATCAACGCGCCGACGCTGAGCGTCGTGGCCGGTCCGTTCGCGGCGATCGAAGCGTTCGAGGCCACGCTGAAGGCGCGCGATATCGAACATCGACGCCTGCATACGTCACACGCGTTCCACTCACGCATGATGTCCGGCGTGGTGGAAGAACTGGCCAAGGTCGCGGACCGCCTGACGTTCGCGCCGCCGAAGATTCCGTATGTGTCGTCGGTGACGGGGCAATGGGCGGCGTCCGATCGTCCGGTGTCGGGCCGCTACTGGGCCAGCCATTGCCGCGACGTGGTGCGTTTCGCCGATGCGCTCGCGACCGTTACCGCGCAGGGTAAGCCGCTGCTGCTCGAAATCGGCCCGGGCCGCACGCTCGCGACCTTCGCGACGCAAGGGCTGACGAAGGACCGCTATCAAGCTGCCATCGCCTCGCTGCCCGATTTCGCGCAGCGCGAACGCGAACTGAGCGTGCTTGCCGAAGCGACCGGGCGGCTCTGGCTCAACGGCGCGACGCCGGACTGGCGCGCACTGCATGGCGCGGATGCGCGCCGTATCGCGCTGCCGACGTATCCGTTCGAGCCCGAACGCCACTGGATCGACGCGCCCGCCACGGCCGCCGTTCGACCCGCTGCCGCACAAGAACAAACGCAAATAACGACACAAGCACAACCGCAAGAACAGACGCAAGCGGCGGCGATTGCCACGCCCGCTTCCACTCACGCGATTACCGACCATTCCCAGACCGCCATGGCCCAAACCGCTCAAATCGACCGCAAGCCGCGTCTCGTCGCCGAACTGGCGTCGCTCCTCACCGAAATGTCGGGCGAAGCGCCGGACACGTCCAATCCGGATGTGACCTTCTGGGATCTCGGCTACGACTCGCTGTTCATGGGTCAGGTCTCGCGCCAGTTGCGCCGCCGTTACGACGTGACGATCAGCTTCCGCCAGATCATGAGCGACTACCCGACGCTGCCCGCGCTCGCACAGTTCCTCGACGGCGCGCTGCCGCCCGATCCGGAACCCGTGGCCGCGCCCGCGCCGGTTGAAACGGCTGCGGTGGTTGCACCGGTTGCTGCCGCGCCGGTCGCTGCACCGACTGTCACCGCGCCGGTTGCGACTGCGGTGACCGCCGTGACCGCGCTGCCTGTCACGGGCGACGTGCAATCGGTGATCCGCGATCAGATCGCCGCCATGCAGTCGCTGATGACGCGTCAGCTCGACGTGCTGCAAGGCGTCCCGGTCGCCGTCGCTCAACCGGTTGCGGCGATCGCGGCACCGGCGGCAGTTGCAGCACCGGTTGCAGCAGCAGTTGCAGCGCCCGTAGCGGCAGCACCCGCAGCAGCAGCAGCAGCAGCACCGGCCGCCGGTCCCGAAATCAAGTTCGAGGAAAACCGCCCGACGCGCTTCACCGCCTACAAACCCGGCGCGACGACCTCGGCGCAGATGACCGACGTGCAAAGCGCCTTTATCACCGATCTCGCCACGCGCTACTCGGCCAAAACCGCCACGTCGAAGTCGCGCACGCAGACGTACCGCGCCGTGCTCGCCGACCCGCGCACCGCGAGCGGCTTCCGCGAAGAATGGAAGGAACTCGTCTATCCGATCGTCGCGCAACGCTCGAAGGGCTCGAAGATCTGGGACGTCGACGGCAACGAATACATTGACCTCGTGAACGGCTACGGCCAGACCGCGTTCGGCCACACGCCCGACTTCGTCGTGGACGCCGTCAACGCGCAAATGGCCGAAGGCTTCGCGATCGGACCGCAATCGCCGCTCGCGGGCGAAGTCGCGCAGATGTTCGCCGACATGACCGGCCACGAACGCGTCACGTTCTGCAACACGGGCTCGGAAGCCGTGATGGCCGCGATGCGCCTCGCGCGCACGGTGACGGGCAAGGACAAGGTGGTCTGCTTCGACGGCGACTATCACGGCCAGTTCGACGAAGTGCTCGTCAAGCCGGGCAGCGAAGCCGGCGTGCCGCGCGCGTTCCCGCTCGCCCCCGGCATCCCGAACAGCTCGGTCGGCAACATGGTCGTACTGCCCTACGCGCGCTCGGAAAGCCTGGAGTGGATCAAGGCCAATATCGACGACATCGCCGCCGTGCTGATCGAGCCGGTGCAGTCGCGCCATCCGAATCTGCGTCCGAAGGAGTTCGTGCAGCAACTGCGCGACGTGACGGCCGCGAACGAATCGGCGCTGATCGTCGACGAAGTGGTGACGGGCTTCCGCGTGCACCCGGCCGGCATGCAAGGCTACTGGGGCATCAAGGGCGACATGGCCACGTACGGCAAGGTCGTCGGCGGCGGTCTGCCGGTGGGCGTGCTCGCGGGCAGCGCGCAATACATGGACGCGCTCGACGGCGGCCAATGGCAATTCGGCGATGCCTCGGTGCCCGAAGTGCCGCCGACGTTCTTCGCGGGCACTTTCGTGCGGCATCCGGTCGTGCTGGCCGCGATGAAGGCCGTGCTGCTGCATCTGCAGGCAGCCGGCCCCGCGCTGCAGGAAACGCTCGGCGCGCGCATGGACGGCCTCGTGCAGCGCATCAACACGCACCTGGAAAAGGTGGGCATCGCCACGCGCGCGGAGACCTTCTCGAGCTGGTTCTACATCAGCTTCGCGGGCGAAGATCGCCTGGGCAGCCTGTTCTACGCGTATATGCGCTTCCTCGGCGTGCACATCATGGAAGGCTTCCCGTGCTTCCTGACCACAAGCCATTCCGACGAAGACATCCGCAAGATCGGCGACGCCTTCGTCGAAGCGATCGCCGCGCTGCAAGCCGCGGGCATTCTCGGCGGCACGGCGCAGCCGGTTTCGACGCCTGCTGCGATTCCCGCAGCCGCAACCGCAGCGCCCGCGCCGACGCAAGCGCCGCTGACCGAGCCGCAGAAGGAAATCTGGATGTCGGCGCAGCAAAGCCACGAGGCGTCGCTCGCGTTCAACGAATCGTTCACGCTGGAATTGTCGGGCGATCTGAACGAAGCCGCCTTCGAGCGTGCGTTCGCGGCGACAGTCGCGCGGCACGATGCGCTGCGCGCGCACTTCTCGCGCGTCGGCGACACGATGTTCGCCGATGCCGACGCCCGCGTGCCGCTCGAACAGATCGACCTCTCGACGCAAGCCGACGCGCACGCACAACTCGCCGCGCTCGTCGACGCCGAAGCGCGCGAAGTCTTCGACCTCACGCGTGCGCCGCTGGCCCGCGCCGCGCTCGTGCGTCTCGAAGCGAACAAGTGGGCCTTCGTGTTCACAGCGCATCACATCATCTGCGACGGCTGGTCGATCAACATCATCCTGCGCGATCTGCAGGCGCTCTATGCCGCCGAAGTCTCGGGCACGGCCGCCGAGCTCGATGAAGTGCAGAGCTTCCTCGCTTTCGCGAAGGCGCAGGACGAAGCCGGCGTCGATCAGGAAACGCGCGACTTCTGGATGAATCTGCATCGCGAAGGCGCGCCCCAACTCGACTTGCCCGGCGACCGCGCGCGTCCCGAAGTGAAGAGCTTCAATGGCGCATCGACCACGCGTCTGTTGAGCGCCGATCTGCTCAAGCAGGTCAAGACCACCGCGTCGAAACAAGGCTGCTCGCTGTTCGCCGCGTTGTTCGGCGCAGCGCAAGTGCTGTTCGGCCGCCTCGCAGGCCGCGACGACGTGGTGATCGCCGCGCCGATGGCGGGTCAATCGCAAGCCGGCGAAGCGCTGCTCGCGGGCCACTGCGTGAACTTCCTGCCGCTGCGCGTGAAGTTCGACGGCGCGCAGTCGTTCGCCACGCACATGAAGGCCGTGCGCGATCATCTCTACGATGCGGGCGATCGCCAGAACTACACCTACGGCGCGCTGGTGCGCGACCTCGGCATCAAGCGCGACTTCAGCCGCCTGCCGCTGACCGATCTGCAATTCAATCTGGAGAAGGTCGATTCGCAGCTCGACATGGCGGGCGTGAGCACGCGCTTCGCGCCGAACGCGAAGGCGTATAGCAACTTCGATCTGTTCCTGAACGTGATCGAATCGGCGCAAGGTCTGCGTCTCGATTGCGACTTCAACACCGACGTCTACGACGAATCGACGATCCAGCGCTGGCTCGGTTACTACGAAACGCTGCTGGGCGCGATCGCCCGCGACGCCGACACGTCCATCGCCACGCTGCCGCTGCTCGGCGACGCCGAGATCCGCCATCTGCGCGACGAACTGAACGCCTCGCAGCGCGCCTACGATCTCACGCAGACGACGCCCGCGCTGATCGCCGCGCAGGCGCACAAGACGCCCGATGCCGTCGCCGTCGCCGACGAATTCGCGAGCTTGAGCTACAGCGAACTCGACGCGCGCGCCAATCAGATCGCACGCCGTCTCGTAGCGGCAGGCATCGCCCAGCACGGCCGCGTCGCGATCGCGATGGAACGCACGGCGATGACGGTCGCCGCGATGATCGGCGTGTGGCGCGCGGGCTGCGCCTACGTGCCGCTCGACATGACGATGCCGGCAGCGCGCCTGCGTCAGATTCTCGACGGCGCGGGCATTGCCGCCGTGCTCAGCGACGCGGGCAGCCGCGCCGTGCTGGAGCCGGGCGATCATCGCGTGCTCGAACTGGAAACGCTGCTCGCGCAGCATCAGGACGAGAGCATCGCGCTGCCCCGCGTGCAGGACGCCGATGCGGCCTACGTGATCTTCACCTCGGGTTCGACGGGCCAACCGAAGGGCGTGGAAATTCCCCATCGCGCGCTGAGCAACTTCCTGCTTTCGATGGCGCAGGAGCCGGGCTTCACCGCGCAGGACCGCATCGTCGCCGTGACCACGTTCTCGTTCGATATTTCGGGCCTCGAACTGTTCCTGCCGCTCGTGACCGGCGGCCAGGTGTTCGTCGCGGGCCACGCGGAAGTGCGCACGGGTTACGAGCTGGTGTCGCGACTGAAGGCGCAGGCGTCCACGGTATTGCAAGCCACGCCGTCGCTGTGGCGCATGCTGCTCGAAGCCGGTTTCAAGGCGCCGCAAGGCTTCAAGATTCTCTGCGGCGGCGAACCGCTGCCGCGTGATCTCGCCGATGCGCTGCTCGCCACCGGCGCCGAAGTCTGGAACCTCTACGGCCCGACCGAAACGACGATCTGGTCCGCCGCCGCGCGCGTGCAGCCGACCGGCGCCGTCGTGCTCGGCGCGCCGCTCGCGAACACGCAACTGCATGTGCTGACCGACGATCTGCGTCTCGCGCCGGAAGGCGTGACCGGCGAACTGTGGATCGGCGGCGAAGGACTCGCGACGGGCTACTTCAACCGCCCCGACCTCACCGACGCCGCGTTCCGCACCATCGCCGTCGAAGGCGCGGCGTCCGCGCGTCTCTATCGCACCGGCGACCTCGCGAAGCGTCTGGCCGATGGCGCGCTCCAGCATCTGGGCCGCCGCGATCAGCAGATCAAGCTGCGCGGCTTCCGCATCGAGATCGAGGATATCGAGGCCGCGCTGCGTAAAGCGCCGGGCGTCGCGGCGGCGGCGGTCGCGCTGCATACGGTCAACGATCATCCGCGCCTCGTCGGTTATGTCGTCGAAACGCAGCAAGGCAAGGCCGATCTCGGCGAGATCGCCGCGTACGTGGCGATGGAACTGCCGACCTACATGGTCCCGACGCTGTGGATGGTGCTCGACGCGCTGCCGCAAACGCAGAACGGCAAGCTCGACCGCAAGGCGCTGCCGGTGCCGAGCGCCGACATGGTGGCCGCGCCCGCGCGTCCGGCTCCGGCCGCGCATGCGACGCTCAAGGCCGTGCCGCAGACGGCCGCGCCGGTCGAAGCGCAAGGCGCCGCGAGCACCACGGATGCCGCCAGCGAACCCGCGGCGCTGACGCCCACGCAAGCCACGCTCGTCTCGATCTGGTCGGACGTGCTCGGCGTGCAGCAAATCGGCATCGACCAGCCGTTCTTCAGCCTCGGCGCGGACAGCCTGCAACTGTTCCGCATCGTCGCCCGCATGAACGAGCGCGGTCTCGGCGTCGATGCGCGTCAACTGATGAAGAACGTCTCGATCGCGCAACTCGCGGCGAGTCTCGATGGCGCGCAAGTCGAAGCCGTGGCCGAAGTAGCCGCGGTCGCGCGACCCTCGATCCTCAACTTCAAGCGTCGCAACGCAGGAGGCATGTGAGCGATGAACGGGATAGCGTTGAAGATCGCGCCGACGGAAGCAGCGGATAGCGTGGCAGCGTTGGATAGCGGCTACGCGCTGTTCCCGGCGACCGCCTGCCAGACGCGGTTCTGGCATGAGCAGAAGGCCGCGCCGCACGCGTCGGCGCTGAACATCGCGTTCCGGCTGCAACTGTCGGGGCCGTTGAATGCCGCGAGTCTCGAACAGGTGCTCGCCGATCTGGTCGCGCGCCACGAAATCCTGCGCACCGGTTTTCTGATGACGGGCGCGGGGTTGCGTCAGCAGGTGTGGAGCGACGCGCCCTTCCGTCTCGACGTGATCGATCTGAGCGGTCTCGACGATCAGGCCGCGCTGGCCGAAGCGCAACGCGTGGGCGGCGAGCAGGCGCGCACGCCGTTCGATCTCGCCTCGCGCTCGTACTTCCGCGCCGTGTGGCTGCCGCGTTCGTCGACGCAAGGCGAGCTGCAACTGACCTTCCATTCGCTCGTGATGGACGGCTGGTCGTTTGCGATTGTCGTGCGCGAACTCGTCGAAGGCCTCGCCGCGCTGCATGCGGGCAAGGACGCCGCGTACGCCGACGTCGATCTGCATCACGGCGACTACGCGCTGTGGAAAGAAGAGTTTCTCGCCAGCGGCGCGCTCGATCGTGCGCGCGCGCATTGGCGCAACGAGCTGCGCGATTTCAGCCGCTTCGACGTGCCGGGCGACCGCGCGCGTGGGCAGGAGCGGCGCTTCCAGGGCGCGATCCGCTCGATCCTGCTGCCGCTCGAACTGAGCGAGCATTTGATCGCGGCGGCGAAGGCGCAAGGCGTGACGCTGTTCAGCGTGGCGGCGGCGAGTCTCGCCATGGCGTTGCAGAAGGCCACGGGCAGCTCGAACACGGCGCGCGTCGCCATCGGCACGCAAATGTCGGTGCGCGACCAGCAGGAACTCGAAGGCGTGATCGGACCGCTGATCAACACGGTGATCCTGCGCCTCGACGTCGCGCCGGACAGCACGCTCGCTTCGGTGATCGCGCAATGCGGCGCGAAGCTCAGCGACGCCATCGAACATCTGCACGTGCCGTTCGAGGAGATGCGCGAGATGGCCGGCGAAGCGGCAAGCACGGATCGGCCGCCGCTGTGTTCGGTGAACTTCGCGTTGCAGCAGAGCTTCGTCGGCATGGGCGACGAAGTGCGCCGCGACGCGTTCGCCGCGACCACCTCGCCGTCGTTCAACGCGGGCGCGCTCTACGACCTCAACTTCTTCATGGTGCGCCGTCCGGAAGGCTGGCGCATTTCGTGCGAAGGCGATCTCGATCTTTACGACGTGGCCACCCTCGACGCGCATCTCGCGACGTGGCGCGACGTGCTGCAGAACGTGGAGATCACGGCGCCGGTGGCTGCGCAGAAAGCCGCGCCCGTCCATTCACAGGCTCAAGCACAAACGCAGACGCAAATCGCAGCGGGCGTCGGCAACAGCGCCTTCATCAGCCAGGCCGAGATGGACGCGAAGGTGCAAAGCGTCGTGCGCTTCAACGAGGACGGCACGCAGACGCCCATCATCGTGCTCAACAACGTCGCCGTGTTCTACGAACTCGCGCAGCAGGTGGGCGCGCAACGCGCCATCGTCGACATGCCGATGGTGCCGAAGACGCCGCAGCACTTCCCGCCGCGCGCCTTCGAGGACATCGCCGCCGACGCCGTGCGCCTCATCAAGCGCATTCAGCCCGAAGGCCCGTACATCCTGATGGGTTATTGCGTGCTGGGCGCGATGGCGCTCGAAGCCGCGCATCAGATGCGGCGCGAAGGCGACACGGTGGAACTCGTGATCCTCAACGACTCGTGGCGGCCCGGCTATCGCGAATCGATGCCGTGGTACGACAAGATCCTGCGCAAGATTCAGGTCCGCAGCGACGACATTCCGCGCGACTTCCGCGCGACGAGGCGCGGCGAAATGTCGGCGATCCATTTCCTCCAGCAATTCCGCACGGTGCGCTGGTTCCGCCTGATCCAGATCGGCCTCAAGCTCGGCCTGCTGAAGCAGGATCCCGGCGGCAACGCGGTCGACGAAAACCTCTGGTATGGCCGCAATATCGGCTATCTGCGCGAGCAACAGGCGCGCTACCGTCCCGCGCCTTACGACGGCAACGTGCAGATCTTCCGCAGCGCGCAGGTGCTCAAGGGACGTCTGTTCGCGAACGACATGGGCTGGGGCGACGTGGTGACGGGCAAGCTGGTCGTGACCGAAGTGCCTGGCATGCACAACCAGATGTTCCGCGCAGCGGGCTCGGCGGTGATGGGCGAACAGTTGCGCAACCGCCTGGCGGGCATCGAGACGCAAGGTGTTCGCAGCGATGTCAGCAGCAGCGCGGCGAACAGCGCGGACGACCGCGACGCGCCCGCTCCCTTCACGCGCCCGGCGCACGCCTGACGACACGCAAGGATCGCTTCATGTCGCCTTCGCGCAGAGTGCTGGTGGTGGCGTTTTGCAGCGCGCTGACGCTCGTCGCGCTGTGCGTGAAGCTGGCCGCGCCCGGCCTGTTTCGCCGCGCGCCCGTGGCGATGGCCGCGACGGCGGCGGCGGCGGAACGGCCGGACGCGAAGATCCGTTTCGCCGTGCTCGGCGACTCGGACAGCCAGTCCTACCACGACACGCTGATGCTCGGCGGCCCCGACGTGCGCGGCGGCGCGTGGCGCGCCACCACCTGGCAGTGGACCGAAGTGCTGGCGCGCCTGCGCGGCGATCAGGTCGATCTCGGCGCATGGGGCGCTTGGGGCAGCGGCAAGGTGCGCGCCTACGTGAACGAAGCGTTCGGCGCGTCGGCCCGCACGCCGCGCAAGGACGACTATCGCTACGACTTCGCCGTGAGCGGCGCGAATTGCAGCCAGTTGCTCGGGCATTCGCAGCGCCAGGCCATTCGCCTCGTCGAGTTGATGGACGGCGAATCCGAAGCCTGGCGCGGCGGCGTCGTGCTGATCCGCATCGGCATCAACGACCTCGGCGATCACGCGGTGCTCGACGCGCTGTCGCACGATCGCAACGCGCCGGAGCCGAACGCGCGCATCGACGCCTGCCTCGCCGAGATCGGCAAGACGGTGGCGCTGATCCGCTCGCATCATCCGGATACGCATGTCGTGCTCGTCGGCGTGCTCAGCAATGCGGACTGGTCGATCGAGTTCGACAGCTGGCAGTCCGGCGCGGCGATCGCCAATATCGATGCGGGCCTCGATCGCTACGACAACGGCTTGCGCAAGCTCGCGGCCGCCGATCGACAGCATGTGGTTTTTCTCGACGATCGCGCGTGGTTCCGCGGTCTATGGGGCGCGCGCGACGAGCAGGGCCGCCCGCGCTACAAGACGGTGCGGCTTCCGCCGGGTTGGGCCGTGACCAATACGTCGGGCGACGATCCGCACAATGCGGTGCTCTCGGACGGGCACGCGGGCGTGGTCTGGAATACGCTCTGGACGCAGCATCTGATCGCCGCGCTGAACACCGCGTTCGGCCTGCATATCGAACCGATCACGGACGCGCAGGTGTTGAGCTTCTTGCAGCCGAGCTTTGCCGCGAATTCTGCGGCTTCGACGCATGCGGCGGCGGGTGGGAATGGCGAGACGTCAGGGACGGCCCCAGCACTGAGCGCCCACGAGTATTCCGCATCTGCACGTGGCTCGCCGTAGCGCCGCCCCGCGATCGACGTCCTTTGAAACTCAACAACTGACTGTTTCGACTTCCGGTTCCGGGAGTGCGCCCAACGCACCCAGAAAAAAGTCCGGAACATCACGGCGACATCGCATATCGAAGCTGCTTGGGAACATGCGATGGCAGAGCGTGAACTGATGATCAGCCCGGCGGACGTAAGTCAACTCCATGGTGTCAGGCATCATGACCCCGCCCACGAACCCCACGAACCCGTGGTTATTGGCGTGAACGTGCACCGGTTGGTGCGACCGGTAAAGCTTTTCCAGCACCCGGGCGATACGCGACTGCAGCTTGCTGCCGCCTAACACGAGAGAATGCACTTCCAGAACGATTTGCGAGAATTGACGCAGCGTCTTTTCGCTCATCGCCTCGAACGTTTCCCACTCGAAACCTTCGATATCCATCTTCAGGATCAGATCCGTTCGCCCTGCGTGGCCGTTACATGCAATCAGGCTGTCGAGGCAATCGAATTGCCCATCCGTGCTCGCCGACGCAGCAATGCCCTTTTTGAACCAGTGAAATCGAGGGTGCTCGACCGGGAGCCGGTCAACGGTGTGGTCGTACTGGTAGATCTCGCACCCCAGCGCGGCCATGTCCAGATCCCACGACACATCGTCGTTGATACCTAGCGAATAGGCTACGGCGTTATGGAGTTGGTGATCGACCATCAAATAACCACCGTCATGCGGTCGGCCCTTGCGGACGAAATCCTTGCCCACCGGATCCATGGGGCGTAAGAGCGACCAGATGCGCCTGGCGGTTTCGCCCATGATGGCGTCGACATTGCCGTAGAGAAGTGGATGCTCGCCGGCCACACGCTCCCTGAGCGCTCGCTCAAGTTGCGTGTTCGTCTGCTGCGCGTGTGTCAATTCCGCGTCCGCGAACGTCTGCCGTCTCGTCAATTCGGCGAGTGTATTCCTTAGCTGATCTCGCTCCGCAAGCAAGCGATCGCGTTCGGCAGTCGTCTGGGCAAGCAATTCAAGAACTCGGCGCACTCTCGGGATGCGTCGATGAAGGCCAAATGGGATTCTCATGTGGCTGCCTCTCAGAATTGTATTTTCGATCCTGCTACGGGCTATCCGTTTCCTTCTTGCTCGATGCCGGATGTATCCGGTATTTGACCCCGATAATTGACGCTATCCGTGACCCGGCGAAATCCGCCCGATTAAACACGTAAAGAATTGTTCATAGAGGTTACAATCCCGTCAAAATTCCAAGACGGAGGGGGCATGGCCCTTGAAAAAAAGGAAAGCTACGACTTTCTGGATGGGCTGCGCGGCCTCGCAGCACTGCAAGTTGTGTTTCTGCACTATTTTTCGTGCTTCCTCCCTGTGGCAGCCGACGCGGGATCAGTCAGCCATTTTGGCTGGGAAACGGGGTTTTCGCACAGCATTCTTTCGTACGCCATCGACGGCTATTCCGCTGTCTATCTCTTCTTCGTGATGAGTGGGTTCGTTCTCGCCCAATCGTTCATCAAATCGGAGCTGTCTGTCTGGCGCGCGATCGCCAAGCGCTTCGTGCGCCTGTTCGTTCCCGTGGCCGTGGCCGCGTTGATCGCTGCCGCCTTGTTTCCACTCATCTACCCTGCCAGGGCAGCAGCACATGCGATTTCGGCTTCCCAATGGCTCGCGGGCGTCTATCAGAACCCGATGTCGCTTCGCTCCGTCATGAAAGACGTTTTGCTCAGTTCGATGCTGGTTGGCTATAACGGCGTTTCGCTGATGCAAATGGCGTTCCCGGATGCCGCCAAAATGTTCTCCCCGCAGGGTTTCGCGCTCAACGCGCCGATGTGGACGTTGCACGGCGAGTTCTGGGGCTCCATGCTGGTTCTGTTTCTCGCGGTCACGTACCGGCGCCTGCCGCCCGTCGCCTTCGGCATGCTGCTGGCGGTCACGCTCTATTGGACAGGTACGAGCCAGCTTTCGCTGTTTGTGATTGGTTTCGGCATGTATCTCGGACGGCACCGGTTGCTGGGCCTGCGCGGCAAGATGCGCGTCGCCGCCGCGATCGCGCTGATTGGCGCTGGCGTGTATATCTGTGTTCACCGCGGTCTTCCGCGTGTGCTCGCACTTGACGTCTGGCTTGTCAATCACTCGAACCTGCGCGCGTATAACGACGCACATTTTGAAAGTTCACTCGGCGCGGTGATGGTGCTGCTCGGCGTGATGCTGCTTCCGCTCGCGCGCCGACTCCTGTCCGCCTCCCCGCTGCATACGCTTGGACGCCTCTCGTTCAGCGTCTATCTGCTCCATTTCCCGATCATGCTTTCGCTCGGGTGCGCCGTGTTCGCGCTGCTCGCACCCCACGGATATTTGATGGCCGTAGGTGTCTCGATCGTCACCGGCACCACCGCGACACTTTTCTGTGCGAACTGGTTTGAACGGTTTGTCGACGCGCCGACGATCCAGTTAGCGAGAAAACTCGCCGCAACTGGCGGCCGTGGAAAGATCACGGCCGCCAGTTGCGCGCAGAAAGCGGCGGGCAACTGAATCGAATCGTTGAGATGAAGGGGGTCCACGTATTGACGAGTCGAAATACCGATACGACCTGATCGTGGACTGACGCAAGCACACAGATGCAGACAGACGCCCGGGTCCTTGCCGACGACGACCGTGAAAAACAGAACCCGCGGCGAACATTGAGTTCTCCTCGCCTCCGCCGCCACGCCGTAATTCACTCGACGCGTTAGCCCGCTCTCAGCCCATCCGCTCGATCAATTCCCGCCAGCAGGCAAGAATCGGTTCGCGCGCGAAGATCTGCAAATGGCGGCGAGCCTGGTCGATTCTGCGCTGACGCTCGTCGGCGGGCATGGCGGCGAGCGCCTGCATGCCCATCGCGATCGATTCGAGTTCGAGCGGATCGGCGTCGAGCATCGCGTCGCCGCCCACTTCAGTCAGAATGCTGGAGCGCGACACGAGGCACGGCAAGTCGTGCTCGATCGCCTCGATCACCGGCATGCCGAAACCTTCGAGCAAGCTCATCAGCACGAAGCCGGATGCGTTGCGGTACAGCCAGCGCAATTGCTCGTCCGTCGTATAACCGGGCAGCACGACGCCTGGCGTCTGCCGCGCGAGATTAATGGCCGTGTCGGCGCCCGGCTCGCGGCCACCCACCACGACATACTGCCAGCCTTGCTGCGCGAGTCTGCTCGCCGCGAACGCCTCGATGCAGCGCGCCTGATTCTTGCGATCGCCCACGCTGCCGACCGTCAACAGAAAACGCGCGCCCACACCGTCGACAGCCTTCGCTTCGCCGTCCTTCACGCCGAGCCGCGTGGGAATGTAAATCACCTTCGACGACGCAAAATCACAGCCATACAGCCGGTGAAATTCCTGCTGCGAGGTCTTGCTGACAAACACCATATGCGGCTTCACGCGGCGAATCTGGTCGTACGCACGCAGATACAGATCGTCGACGCCCGGCGCGAAATACTGCGGATGCGTGATCGGCCCGACATCGTGACACAGCACGATATCGCGCGGCTCCAGCCGATGGCGCACCACGCTCAACGGATCGAGATGCAAGGTCGGACGCGGATCGCGTATCACCGGCAACACCGCGGCGAACGGCGAGCGATACACGCGCGCGAGCGTTTCCTTGTGCGTCAGACGGCCCACGACGCGGCGCATCAGATCGCTGTGCGGAAACTCGTGCCACCGTCCGTAACGCACGCGCGAGACCTGCCCGCCCAGCGTCGAAATAATATCCTTGCCGAGAAATAGCTTGCCGGTGCGGTCGTTCAGCGCCAGCGAAAAATCGACATCGATCGACATTGCTTGCTCCACTATGCGTTGCATCAGCGCGTCGCGCCGGTCACGGTTCGCAGCGATTCGACCAGACTGCGGGCCGCCGACTGCCAGGTGAAGCGCGCCGCCTGGCCGTATCCGCTCGCGATCAGCGATTGCCGCGCGGACACGTCGTCGAGCGCCGTGAGAATCTGCGCGCGCCACGCCGGCACGCTGAACGGATCGGCGTAGAGGGCAGCGTCGCCGCACACTTCGGGCAACGCGCCGAGCGGCGCGGCAATCACCGGACAGCCGAGCGCCATCGCTTCCAGCGGCGGCAAGCCGAAGCCTTCGGTCAGCGAAGGAAACGCGAGCGCCCCCGCGCGCTGCATCAGACCGACGAGTTGCGCATCGCTCACGCGGCCCGCGAATCGCGCGTTCGGCGGCACGACATGGCCGAGCGATTCGAAATCCGCGCGCGTCGCGCCGCCGAACAAAACCAGTTCGATGTCGCGCAATGCCGGATCGGCAAATGCTTTTAACAACACGCCGATATTCTTGTGACGCTGCGTATTCGCGAGCGCCAGCACGTAACGCTCGGGCGTGAGTTTCAACGCAGCCAACAGTGTTTCGTCGGGACGCACCTGAAAAACATGATCGCAGCCGTTATGCACCACGACGATCTTGTCCGCGCTCGCAATGCCGTAACGCACCAGTTCCTGTTTCGAGAACTCGGAAACAGTGAAGATGATCTTGTGCCGCTTGCCAATAAAGAAATATTGAAACTTGTACCAGAGGCGGAAAGGCAGCGAATAGGAATCGGGCGACGAATACACCTGCGCGTCGTGAATCATCGTTGCCGAATCACGGTGCAGCAGCGGCCCGAGATTGCAGAGGTTGAGAATGAAATCGCGGCGCCGCGCAAACGGAAAATAGCACTGCTCCCATGCAATGCGATGCATGCGGCGCGCCCAGCGGCTCTCGCGAATGCACGCGATATTGCGGTAACGCGGCACGTTCACGCGATCTCTCACCACCAGCGCGTAATCGACGTCGCCGCCTGCGTGCGCGGCAATCAACGCGTCGGTGGCCGCCACGAGCTGTTCGGCCACCCGATGCACGCCCGTCGGCGCCGCGCCGAAGAATTTGCCGTTGAACGCAATCGTCCTCATAGTTTTTCCGCGCGCTCGGGCGTCAGTCGGCCGCGCACGAAATCGCAGACGCCGATCCAGTTGCCGCGCAAGCGCCCGCGCCGGTCGACCCACGGTTCCGGCACGAAGCTGCGCACGACATTGCTCGATACATTGCGCAGCACATGACGCAGCGCGTCGCGCAGCGGCATGGTTTTCTTCTGCACCAGATACAGCGGATTGATCACCTGCGAATAGCCGAACTTGCGCCCGGATACGCGTCCGCGCTTGACGCCCATATGCACGCCCACCGCCGTATTGATGCGCACGACGCGGCCGCCGCGATTCCAGATCTGGCCGCCGAAATCGCGATCCTCCTGCCAGCCGTACAGCACGAGACGTTCGTCGAAACGCAGCCCCGCAATGCTGCTGCACCGGAACGCCATGTTGCAGCCGTAGGGACCGCCGGTCGGCGCGATGTGCATGTCGCCCGGCAGGTCGTTCGTGTTCGCGACGATCGCGCGCGCTTCCTCGTACGAGTAGCCGGGGCCGTGAATGCCGTCCGCGAGCACGGTGCCCGTCACGCAGGCAATCGAGGCGTCGGTTTCGAGCGCCTTCAATGCCTCGGCGATCCAGCGGCCATGCATGAGGAAATCGTCGTCGAGAATAATGACGACGTCGAAATCGGACGGCACATGATCGAGCGCGCGATTGCGCTGCACCGAACTGCCGGGCCGCCCCTGGATCACGAGCAGGCCGGGCCGCGAGCGCAGGTCGCCGACGTCCGCATCCGACACGCAGGACACGATGATCAGATCGGGTTTGACCGTTTGCAGGTCCACAAAGGCGACGACCTGCTGAAGAATTTCCGCACGCCCCAGCGTCGGGAAGATCACGCAGACTTTCGGCTTCTTGTCGAAAGGAGACGGATTCATTGTTTTACCTGTTGCGAAGTTATTCGCGCCAGCGCGCCAGTCGCGCATTCAAGGACACTGCATTGCCATTGCCGATAAAACCGCGCAGCAAGCCCGCGCGCGAGACGCCGAAGATCAGCATCGCGAGCAAGGCGGTTTCGCCGATCAAGCGTGCTTCGGCCATGCCTTCCGCGCCGCGATAGCTGGCCAGCGGAATCGCCACCAGCAGATTCACCAGCGCGCTCGCGAAGCCCGTCCACAGCAACAGTCGTTCGAGCTTGCGCGGCAAGATGAAATACAGACCCAGCACGCGCGTGCACACGCTGATCGGCAACACGAACACCATCAGGTTGAGAATCGGCACGGCGGGGCGGAATTCCTGACCGAATGCGAGCGGCACGAGCCAGTCCGAGAGGGCTTCGGTGAGAATCACGCCCGCGATCGCGCCCACGAGAAACACGGCAAAAATGCGCCGCGCGAACCAGTTGGCTTTCGCTTCGTCGTGCGCGACCAGATACATGACTTTCGGCGCGAGCACCTGGGCGGCGGGCGCCATCACGCCCAAAGCGGCGGCGATCAGACGCTCGGAGATCCCGAACGCGCCGACTTCGGCGGGCGAGGCCATCAGCGACAAAATGTACGACGACGCGGCAAGCATCAGAATCGCCGTGCCGTTGTAGAGAAAGATCGTGGTGGAACGCTTGATCAGCGCGAACGCGGCACGCAGCGGCACGAGCCAGCCCGTCGACTCCTTGCGGACCAGCCAGTAGGACACGCCGGTTTGCAGCAGCCCGGAAGCGAAGGTCAACGGAAAAACAAGGCCGACGTCCGAAGGCTTGTGAATGAACACGAACAGCATCATGAGCGACAGCGCGAGCCCCATGACTTCGATCGCCATGTTCGTACGCACGCGGCCCGTGCTGGAGAAATACCAGCCGAGATTGAACGCGGCGAGAATGCCGCCCGCGACGATGAAGAACGGCGCGTACGGCACGCTCGAAATCACATCAGAACGAAATGCCGCGATCAGGCCGATCACTACCGCCGGTGCCGCGATCACGAGGCGCGCCGTGAAATGCTCGCGAAAGACCACGTCGTGATGGCCCGCCTGATCGGTTTGCACGAGTTCGCGTCCGCCGACCGTCGACAAGCCGAAGTTCACGAACAGCCAGAGCGAATTCGACAACGACGTACCGGCCAGCACCACGCCGTAGCCGCCCGCGCCCAGCACGCGTCCGTAATAAGGAATCAGGACGAGCGGATAGAGGTAGCGAAACGCGTACGACAGGTAGACGGCGAACAGATCGAGTTTCGACAGCGAGGTGTCGAGCTTTTTCATGATCCCCCCTGCGAAACCCAGCGCGCACGCGCCATCGCGCGACGCGATACGCGCGGCGACAGGGCTCCGGCCGCCGCCGCGAAGATGTAGAACGGCGCGCCCAGTTCGAACACCCCGGCGGAAGCGGAGGCCACGATGAGCGTCGCAATCATGCCGTGACGAGCCGCGTAGCAGATGGCGCGCTCGCTGAAGCCGTACGCGCTGGGGATCGGCGTGAGCAGCGACGTACCGAGAAACATGCCGTAGCACACCACGCCCACCACGCCGAGATTCGCCAGCACGACGATCAGGAAGCTCGACGTGCGAATGCTGCCGAGCCCGACGCCGATGCCATAGGTATCAAGAAAGTTGGTGACGCCCTGCGCGTTCCAGCCCATCCGCTCGACGCCCGACGAACTGCCGGCCTTGCTGAACACGGCCGTGTTGAAGAAGTCGGTGATCGCATTGGCCACGCTCGGCAGGAACAGAATCACGTAAAGCACGACCAGCAGCCCCGCGCAGGCGCCGACCACCCAGAGCCGCTGCTTGCGCGCGATCGCCGAACGCGAGATCACGCCGGGGCGGCTGAACACGAGCACGCCCGCGTAAGCGCCGAGCCCGACATAGGCCGTGCCCGACGTCGACAGCAGCAGCAAAATGCCCGTGGCCAGCGCGAGCGAGCCCGCGATTTTGGTGCGATAACCCACGAGCCAGAGATTCAGGCAGAAGATGAACAGCGGCAGCGTAAAACCCGAGAACGCCGAGGTCTCGCTGAAGGTGCCGCTGATGCGCACGAGGCCGCCCATTTCCTCGCCGGTCAGGTCGGCGAATTGAGCGGTCTTGATCGCGGACATCGCATCGATACCGGCCGCGTGAAAGACGATATCGAGGCAACCGGCAACCACGTCGAGCGCTGCCAGCACGAAGATCGCATTCGCGAGCGTTCGATAGACGCCGCGATATTTGAGGAACGCGTAGGTCGTGCAATAGACAATCACATCGCTGACGCAATAGACCGACTGGGACAGATTGCCGGACACCGGCCCGAGCGGTTTGAGCAGCACTTCCTGGCTGCTGCGGTCGACCGGATACACGAGCGTCGAGCCGAGCAGCAGGCGCGGCAACAGGATCGCGCCCACGACGCCCCATACGCAGGTGCACAGCAGCCAGAAGCCGGGCTTGTCGAGCGAGACCGCATCGGCGAGCGTCTTGCCGCCGGCGAGATTGAACGCCCGGATCGCGAAAAAAGCCAGAAAGAGTTGCGCAGGCAAGATCCCGATGCTGCCGAGGCCCACCGCCTGTGTGCTGCCAAACAGCGCAAACACCATCATCGCGTAGATGGCGCAGCGATGCGAGGTGTACAACGCCACCAGTCCGGTGACGAACACGATCAACCCGTATATCGACACGTCCCTGCCCCCAAGATTCGTTCGCCCGCCGATCACGCGCGCGCGATGTCGCTCATGTCGTCAGGCCTGCTTATGGCGGCTGCTCAAGGCACACTCGAAGCGCGCTCGAACAACCGTCATGCCGACTGCCACCGCCGCACCACTTGTGGCGCATCGGTGAAGCCCTTGCCGGCGTCCATCGCGCGCTCCACCACGCTGAGAAACTCCTGTTTGAAGCGCTCTTCGGTGAAGCGCATCGCATTGCGCCTGCATACCTCGGGCTTGAGCGCGGGCTGACGCTCGAAGCGTTCCACGGCTTCGACGATGGCCTCCACGCTCTGCTCCGCGAAGAAGAGGCCGGTGCCACGTTCCGGGTCCGGCGAATCGATCACGATCTCGCGCGAGCCGCCGCGTCCGAATGCGATCACCGGCGTGCCGCACGCCTGGGCTTCGACCACCGAAATGCCGAAGTCTTCTTCCGCTGCCACGACGAATGCGCGCGCGCGTTGCATGTGATCGACGAGCACCGAGTCGGGCTGATAACCGAGCAAGGTCACGTTCGGCGCGGCGCAGGCTTTCACGCGCTCGAAATCCGCGCCGTCGCCGATCACGACGAGACGTTTGGACGGCATCGCCGCGAACGCTTCGACAATCAGCGGAATGCGCTTATACGGAACCATGCGCGAAGCGATCAGATAGAAGTCCTCGTGCCGATCGCTCAATTCGAAACGCTGCACGTCGACGGGCGGATACACTACCGTCGCTTCGCTGCCGTAGGCCTTGCGAATACGCCGCCCCACGAAGGCGGAATTGGCGACGAAGGTATCGACGCCGTGCGCCGTGCGCTGATCCCAGATGCGCATGTAATGCAGCAGCATGCGCACGATCCAGCTTTTCACGCCGCGCTGCAAACCCGCTTCGGAAAGATATTGATGCTGCAGATCCCACGCATAGCGAATCGGCGAATGCACGTAGCTCACGTGCACCTGATTCGGTCCCGTCAAGATCCCCTTGGCCACGGCGTGGCTCGACGAAATCACGAGATCGTACGAAGAGAGATCGAACTGCTCGATCGCGAGCGGCATCAGCGGCAAATAGCTGCGAAACGACGAACGCGCGCGCGGCAGATGCTGAATGAACGACGTTTTCGCATGACGTCCGCCGAGCTTGCCGCGTTGCGCTTCCGGAAAGAAGTCGACCACGCTGAACAGATCGGCTTGCGGAAACAGCTGGAGAATCTGTTCGACCACCTTCTCCGAGCCCGCATACGTGACCAGCCATTCATGCACGAGCGCGACGCGGCCAAAGCGGCGCGTGTCGTTCGCCGCATTGACCACGTTAGCCACATTGGCCACGTTCGCGAGATTGGCGAGGTTCGAGGCAAGCGTTACATTAGCCACGGCGAAATCTCCTCGATCAGCTTGACGGCGGTGGCGTGCCAAGTCAGCTCCGCCGTGCGTGCGCGGCCACGTTCGCGCAGGGTCGCGCGCAACGCGGCGTCGGCCGTGATGCGTTCGAGCAGTTGCGCGAGTTCCGCTGGGTCGTCCGGCGAGGTGTAGAGCACGGCATCGCCGCACGCTTCCTGCACGGCCGGCAGACGCGAGGCGATCACCGGACAGCCGAGCGCCAGCGCCTCGACCGGCGGCAGCCCAAAACCTTCATAACGCGACGGATACACGAAGCACGCCGCGCGGCGATAGAGCGCGGCCAGTTCGCCGTCGCTCACGTAGCCGAGATGCCTGACGAAGCCGGGCAACGCGTCCTGCCCCGTGCCGTAGACCTTGGCATCGCCGCCGCCCACCACCACGATGTCGAATTGCGCGTCGCGAATCCGGCGCGCCGCATCGGCTACAAGCTGAAAATTCTTGTGACGATTGAGGCTGCCAACGGCGAGCACGAAGGGGCGCTCGCCCAGCGACGCGGCCACCTTGCTCTCGTCCTGTTGCACGCGCAGCATGTGCTCGCCACTCTCGTACACCACGCCGATCTTGCGCGCCGGAATCCGGTACGCGTCGGACAACTCGCGCCGCGAGAATTCCGACACGGTAATCACGCGCTGCGAAACACGGCCGATACGCGGCGCCATCAGCCGATACCACGCGACGAACGAGCGGCTGTAGCTATCGGGCACACGCGCGGGCGCCGCATCGTGCAACACCGTGACCTGACGCCGATACATCAGCGGCCCGGAATTGCAGAGATTGAGCAGCAAGCGCCCACGCGCGGCCTGCGGCAAAGCCAGTTGTTCCCAACGCAAACCGCCGCCCTTGCCGCTCGCACGCAGCCCGACATGCCGGAACGGATTCGCCATGCCCGCCAACGCAGCGGGCACGATGATCTCGCTGCGCAGTCCGGCCACACGCGGATCGCCCGACTCGATCAATTGATCGAGCGCCCGAATGGTCTCGAACGCGAAACGATCGACGCCGGTCGCGCGCCGTCCGAGAAAACGGCCGTTGATCAGCAGATTGGGAGCAAGCGGGTCTTTCATTGGATCGGTCCAGGGCATCGCTCATGACCCGGCGTCATCCGTGCGCGCAAGCACCGCGACACACGACCGGATTCGACGAGCCACACCATGCAATTGGTATGGACCGAAGTGTGGCCGATCTTCCCCGCGTCGAATGTTCGCCTACGCTCATGCCGCGCCATTTCGCGCGGCGCGCGGCGCGAGCGAGGCGCGACCGAAGCGCAAGCAAGGCGCAATGTGCTGCGCACCACGTAGCGAAGCAGTTAATTGGTCCGCTGAAATAAAGACATTTCTATAATTCCTCCGGAACATCCCGCCACGCCGCCGGAGCATCGAGTTGGACGAATGCGTCAGCGCGTCCCGTCTATTCCGGGCGGCGCCTTTCGCCATCGCTGCACTCACCGACGACATCCATGGCACGTCCAACCCGCCTGTACGGCCTCCAGCATTTGCGCTTTTTCGCCGCGTTCGCGGTGCTCGCGCATCACATTCTCGAAGAAGCCGCCGGCAGTTCGCTGGCCATCGTGCCCGCTTCGGCGACGCGCGTCGGCGCGTGCGGCGTCGATATCTTTTTCGTCATCAGCGGACTGGTGATGTGGCATACGACGGGCGGCTTTTCCGCGCAAACGTCGGCACGCCGATTCTTCTCCCGCCGCCTCACGCGCATTTTTCCGTCGTATTGGGCCTGCGTCGCCATCATGGTCGTGCTGGCCGGCAGCGGGCTCGCGTTCAAGCATATGGAACTGGACGCGGTCGGCATCGCCGAATCGGTTTTCCTGCTGCCGCCCACGACGTCGTCCGGTCTGATTCTCGGCGTGGCGTGGACGCTCATCTACGAGCTGTATTTCTATCTCGTCTGCACCGTCGTGCTGTGTTTGCCGTGGCAGCGGCTACGCACGCTGGGCATCGTTGCGCTGCTGGCCGCCGTGCCCTTCGTGCTCGATAAACTCGGCGCAACGGCGCAGGCGCAGTATTACGGCAGTCCGCTCGTGATCGAATTCCTGCTCGGCATTGCGCTCGGTGCGATCGGCACGCATCTGCCCGAGCTGGGGCGGCGCACGTGGCAACTCCTGTTGCTGGTCTGCGTCGCGCTGTTCTGGTGCGCCTCCGCCGCCTCGCCCGACACCGCGACGTTCGGTCTGCCGAATTCGTTCAGATGGTGGGCGTGGGGCCTGCCGTCCATGCTGCTGGTCGCGCTGTTCATGCAGATCCCCGACGATCGAAACCGCATCGGCCGTTCGCTGACGACGCTCGGCAACGCCTCCTATGTGCTGTATCTCACGCACGGTTTCTGGATGAACGCCTTCGCGAAGGCGATCAAAGCGGGCGTGTTTCATTCGACGTTCAGTCTTTATTTCGCCGCCGCGTGCGTGGCCTGTATCGCGGTGGTGTTCGCGCTGGTTGTTCACCGGTATCTGGAGAAACCGCTGCTTTCGAAGCTCGACGGCAAGCGTTCGCGTGTGCGCGGAACGGCCATGAGCTGAGGTTTCAAGCGGACACTGAGGCGCCTGAAAACAAAAGCCCGGCGGTTTTACGTCGGGCTTTTTTACGTCCGGCTTCCGCGTATCGGAGACGATTAAGGTCACTGCGTCGAGCGGCTTTTCATGCGTGTATCGCGCGGTTCAGGATGTTCATCACGGCTTGCATTCCTGTTCGCGCGCGCGGATGTGCGAACCGGAACTAGGCCTTGGCAATTGCTTCTTTGTCGCCATTCACCCGCGCTCGTCCGCATTCATCCGCAGAATGGAAGAAGCCCACCACGTTCACCGTGGTGGGCTTCCTGTTTAACGCTTTCGTGGAATTCAGCGCTGCGCCATGCCCGCGTCTTTCGCGAAACCGTGGCTCGAATAACCGTAAGCGGCATACGCATCGCCGTAACGGCCTGGACGCGAGGTCATATCGTTGAAGATCACGCCGCGAATCGGCACACCGACCTGTTCGAAACGGCGCACCGACTCGCGCAGTTCCGCCACGCTCGTCGTGCCCTGACGCGCGATCACGAACACCGTGCCCGCAAGCTGTCCGATGATGCCGGCGTCCGCGACCGGCAGCACCGGCGGCGCGTCGATCAGCACGAGGTCGTAGGTCTCGTTGGCCCAATCCACGAAATCCTTGAAGCTGTCCTGACGCAACAGTTCGCTCGCGTTGGTCACATAACCGCCCGTGGCCACGAAGTCCACGCCCGGCATCACCTGACGATGCACGACCTGGTCATAGTCCTGCAGATAATCGACCACATCGGTCAGACCCGGGCTGCTCGGCACGCCCGTGTGCAGATTCAGCGAGCCGCGCCGCAGGTCGGCGTCGATCAGCAACACGCGCTTGCCCGATGCGCCGGACACTGCGGCGAGATTCACCGAGACGAACGATTTGCCCACCATCGGCGTCGGCCCCGCGAGCAGCACGACATGATTCGACGCATTCGCCAGCGAATATTCGAGCGCGCTGCGGAAGCTGCGCAGGCTTTCGACCGCGGCGTCGAAGGCCGCCGTATGCGCGAGCACCGTGTTCGTGCCGGGCGTGCCGTTCGGCACGCGGCGCGTGAGCGTATGTTGCAGACGGCTCCGCGGCACGGCAGCGAACACGGCAAGGCCGGTTCCCACTTCGATCTCGTCGACGAGCGACACGCCGCGCTTGAGACGATGACGCACCAGCACGATCGCCGCGCCAACGAACAGCCCCGTGAAGAACGCGGCAATCACCAGCACCGCGCGCTTGGGACGAATCGGCCCTTCCGGCGGCACGGCCGCGTCGATCATGCGCACGTTCGACACGCGCCCGGCCTTGAGCAGACGCATCTGCTCACGGTTGTTCAGCAGGTTCGTGTAGATGTTCGTATCGACGGTGACTTCGCGTTGCAGGCGCACGAGATGCTGTTCGAGCGGCGGCAAGGCGCGCGTCTGTCCCGCGAGTTCGCTCATCGCCTTTTCGGCTTCCGACAATTGACCGTTGATTGCAATCACGGCCGGGTTGTCGTCGGTGAAACGCGCGAGCAACAGCGCGCGTTGCCCACGCAGGTCGGCGAGATGTTGCTGCGCTTGCGCCGAACTCGCCAGCAGCGAGGTCGCTTCGGCGCCCAGATTCACGGCGCCATGTTCGGAACGGAACGTGTTGTATTCGTTCTCGGCCTTTTCGAGCTGATCCTTCAGTTGCGGCAATTGCTTGTCGAGGAAGGCGATCGACTTCTCCGCTTCTTCCTGGGTGCGCTGCGCGTTCTGGCGGATGTACTCGTTGCCGATCGCGTTGAGAATCGTGCTGGTCAGCACTGGATCGCCGCCGTCGAGCGCGACGCCGATCACATCGGATTCCTTGCCCTTTTCCGAAATCGCCAGCGCCGACTGCAACTGCTGGATCGCACTCAGTTCGGAGCTGCGCGAGAGGTTGAACACCACGCCGGGCTCGCCGTCGATGCGGTTCACGAGCAGGTCGATCGTGCCGCCCACCACCGGCGCGTGCAGCGTCTCGCCCACCTTGCCTTCGAGCGTGGTGCCGCCGAACGCGAGCGTGTACGCGCCCTCGCCCTGATACGTCAGCACGAACGGGCGGCCCATCAGGCGCGCCGGCACTTCGAAGCTCGACACCTCGATGGCTTCGTCGCCCCACGCATAACCGCCCCAGCCGGACCAGTTCGAGAGATTCAGATGCTGCGCGGCCCAGCGCCCCACGACCGGAAAATAGCGCGGCGACGCATGAATATAGAGCTTGGTCGCGTTGACGGCCGCCGAAACGACCATGCGCGAACGCAGCACTTCCATTTCCGCCGAGGCCTCGGTCTTGATCGCGAACTGCGAAGACAGATCGGCGAGCGCCGACTTCGCGGCGTTCGGATTTTCCTCCACCTGGATCAGCATGTCCGATTCATACACCGGCGCCGCCAGCAGCGCATACACGCAGCCGACGAGCGTGCACAGCACGGTCGCGACCAGGATCGTCTTGCGGCCGGCATAGAGCGTATCGAGCAGATTGCCCATGTGTCCGCTTTCGGGCGCGACCGGCATCATCGAGTCGGCCGGCCCCTCAAGCAAATATTCGCGCTGATTCATTTTTATCCTCTCCGTGACGAAGGCGCCGAAAGGCGCGCTTCGCGTTCATGCGGACATCAGTAGCCGACCGCGCGGGTTGCTGCCGCGGCCTGCGTCGTCGGCAAAATCAGGCTGATGACACGGCTCCACTTGACGAGAGAAGACGTATCGACAAACACCACATCGTTGGGCTTGAGCTGGAACGAATCGGCCGTGGCCATCGCCGACGCATTGCTCGCATCGAGATGGAATACCGTGGGCTGCGAAGTATCGCGGCCGCGCACGACGTACACCTGCGAAGCGTCGCCCGACGCCTGGCTGATGCCGCCCGCGTTACCGAGCGCTTCGTTGAGCGACATGTGGCCGTTGTTGAACATCACGCCGCCCGGACGCTCCACTTCGCCCACCACGAACACCTTGCTGTCGGCCTGCCCGAAGACGCGCACGAGATCGCCGTCGCGCAGGATGATTCGGTCGGGGTTGAAGCCCTTGCGGATCATCTCCGGCATATCGACGACCACCGTCGTATCGCCGCGCGTGACCGCGACCTGCGAGCGATCGGCGTTGCTCGTGAAGCCGCCCGCGCGGTTGATCGCTTCGGGCAAGGTCATCGGGCGGTCGTTGAGCACTTCGACGCCCGGCGTTTTGACCTCGCCGTCCAGATACACGCGCTTGCTGCGATAGGTCTGGATGCGCACCGTCACCTGCGGCTGACGCACGTATTTCGCAAGCTTGTCGGCGAGCGCGTCGCGCACGCCCATTTCCGAGAGCCCTTCGACTTTCAGCGGCCCGATATAGGCGTACTGGATGAAGCCGTTGGTATCGACCGTATAGCCCGACGACACCGAACTCGCGCCGCTGCCGTCGCCGCCGCCGCCCGACATCGGCAGGTTCAGTTCGGGGTGGTCCCAGACCACGATGCTGAGAATGTCGCCGGGACCGATTTCATACGGCACGGCCTTGGCGAACAGCTTCTGCACGTCGGTGGGAATGCCCGTGGGGCGCGCCGCCGCTTCCTTCGTCACGAGGTCGCGCGTGATCTCGACGAGCGTGCCCGAGGGCGCGCCCGCGAAGCCTTTGGCCACCACGCTGTCCGGCACGTTCGAGCCGGGCGCGCCTGTGCCGGTCGCGCCCGCGTTCGCCTCGCCGGACGTGCCGCCGCCTTTCGCGGGGGCGTACGTCATGCCCGGCGCGAGCGCGCAGCCGCCCAGCCCGGCCATCGCCAGGCACACGACCCACAAGCCGACGCGGCGCTTCGCGCCCGCGCCAATCGATTGATACGCGTTCGTTTCCATTGACCTACCCCCATCCGTTGCCCATGTTCCGCGTCATTCCGTGTGACGCGGATACCTGGTCCGCCCGGCGCAAACGCGCCGCTCATTTCCCCTGCCGAATCCGGTGTTCAAACAAGACGACTCAAGCAATCTCAGTACGCGCCGCTGCCGCGAATCACGACGAAAAACGTCTTGAACAGAATTCCGATGTCGCGACGGAAGGTCCAGTTCATCACGTAGAACACGTCGAGCGAGACGCGCGTAGCGTAGTCGATATCGTTGCGGCCGCTCACCTGCCACAGTCCGGTGATGCCCGGCGTCGCCATCAGGTAATACTTGCGCGCGTCGCCGTAGCGTTCCAGTTCCTGATCGATGATCGGGCGCGGGCCCACGAAGCTCATTTCGCCGCGCAGCACGTTCCAGAGTTGCGGCAGTTCATCGAGACTCGAATGGCGCAGGAAGCGGCCGATGCGCGTCACGCGGATATCGTTTTTAAGCTTGAATTCGCGCTCCCATTCGGCCCGCGCTTCCGGATCGCGGGCGAGCAGGTCCTTGAGCACCTGCTCGGAATTCACCACCATCGAGCGGAATTTCAGGCAACGGAACGGCTTGCCGTGACGGCCCACCCGCGTGTGCCCATAGAACGCCGCGCCGCCATCGCGTTTGACCAGCAGCGCCACGACGAACAACACCGGCGAAAGCAGCACCAGCGCGCTGAGCGCCGCGACGATGTCGAACATGCGCTTGAGCGCGTGACCGACCACGGCGGCGCGCACCGAACCCATCTCCACTTCGATCGGCTCGCGATGCCACCAGGCGCGCGTGAGACGCAGCACGCTGAATTCCGAAAAGAACAGCGTGTGCGAGGCCATCAACGAGATGCCGGTCGTCAGCGTCCAGTAGATGAACCACGGCAGTTGCAGCAGATGATCGTGATGAATCGCGTAAAGCAGCACGAGGCCGCAGAGCTGCACGGCGAGCCACGCGAGCGCCGTGCGTCCCGCGACGCTGAAAATCGAGCGGCTGCCGCGCGAGCCGTAAGTGCCGCACGCCGGAAACACCGAGAGCGCCAGTGCCGCACAAAACGCCACCAGCGTCGGATCGGGATGATGTGCCGCGCCGACCTGCGTGAAATTCAGGTTCAGGTGCACGGCGCACACTGCGCCCAGCACGATCAGCACCACGTCGACCGTGCGTTGCGTCAGTAGCGAACTTCGCGTCAGCTGCGTTCCTTGCGTCAGCTGAGGCCCTTGCGTTAGATCTGACATGTCCTACCCCAGTGCGTGTCGTGTTCATCAGACGTTTTGGGTCTGACGTGGTCGTCCTCGGAGAGCGAACGCACGCTCTCTCTTTGCCTGGGGATGCAGATTCGTACTTCGCCCGCCCCAACAGGCCACAGCGACACATTACGGTGTGGACAACGGGCAAACCGTGCGCAATCCCACCAACGGTTTGTGTTCGTGGCGGCGGCTTCGTGGCGAGGCACGCACACCATGAAGCACGCCATGCGCGGGCGAGGCGATATGTACGGTCTCGCACATTCGCCGTGTCTTTTCGTGGCTTCTTTTTTGTGTGATCTGCGTTTTCTCTTAGCAGCGCGCGCGTGGCGATTTACGCCATTTAATAGGAATCCGTATTATTGGCGACGCAATTTTTTCCGTGATGTGTGCGGCGGGACACACAAAGCGATTCCTCTGCGGAATGCCGCATTCGTTTTCCCCATTCGTTTTCACCATTCGCTCGCCGCGTTCGCCTACGCACACACTCGCGCGCTCACTCCGCCGCAGAATGTCGGCAAACCGCACCACGCGAGGAACCTGCCGTGAAGCTCTCTATAAACGCAGCCCGCCCGCACGCGCCTGGGCGCCTCGTCGATACGATCATCGGCGCTTGCGCCGTCTTCGGCCTGATAGTGGGTCTCGCCGCAACGCCGGCACACGCCGCCGATGCGGTGCGCGCGATGCCCGCCAGCGATTTCATCGACTCGCTCGCGGTCAACACGCACGTGAATTACACCGATGGCGCCTACGTGAACGTCCACAACATCGCCGACGATCTCAACTGGCTCGGCATTCGCCATGTGCGCGACATCGTGCCGAACGGCTCGCCGCCCTTCGACAACTATGTGTACCTCGCGCGTCGCGGCGTCAAATTCAATTTTCTCGTGCGCACCAATATCGACGAATCGATCGCCCAGGCCGTGGCCTTGAATACCGCCGTGCCCGGCAGCGTTGCCGCCATCGAAGGCTTCAACGAGATCGATAACTTTCCGGTGACTTACAACGGGCTCAAAGGCGCCGCCGCCGGGCTCGCCTCGCAGCGCGACATCTATAGTCGCGTGCAGACCACGCCCGCGCTCGCGGGCGTGCGTGTGTACGACGTGACAGGTTATGACCCGAAGGGAGTCGACACGCGCACGAGTTCCGCCGATTATTCGAACACCCACGTCTATCCGCAAAACGGCGAACAGCCGAGCTATAACGCGAACGGCGACCACTGGCTGCCGGCGGCCCTCGGCTCGGTGAAGAAGTTCGAGTTGCCGGTCGTCGTGACCGAATTCGGCTATTTTTCGATGCCGCAATCGGGCTGGTACATGCTGGGCGTGGATGAACCGACCCAGGCCAAAGGCGTGCTCAACGGCTATATGGATGCGGCGGCGGCGGGCGTGAAGCGGCTTTTCGTCTACGAGTTGCTCGACCAGAAACCCGATCCGCAAAACAAGAACGCCGAAATGCATTACGGCATGTTTCGCAATGACAACAGCCCGAAGGTCGTCGCGCACACCATCCGCAATCTGACGACGATTCTGAACACGAACACGCCGCATCGCACCAAAGCGGCCGCGCGCGACACGCTCGCGTACACGCTCTCCGGCATGCCGGTTTCGGCGTACAGCTTATTGCTGAAGAAAAAGGACGGCCGCTTCGTGCTCGCGCTCTGGAACGAAACGCCGATCTGGGATCGGGCGAAAGGCACGCCGCTCGTCAGCCCGCCGGTGCCCGTTCAGGTGGGTCTCGGCGCGAACGCGCGCCGCGTGGATGTGTACGATCCGATGGTGTCCGCCGAGCCGCTCGCGACGCATCGCAATGAAGGCCAGATCAGCGTGGACGTGCCCGATCACCCGATCCTGCTGGAAATCACGCCCGCCGGTACGCCGGGCACCTGATTTCGATTCATTCGGATGACGAATTAAATGGCCGTGCTGAAAAGCCTGATAAAACCCGCCTGTGGGCTTTAACGTTTGACGAGCGCGCGCAGCGCGAAGAATGGCCGATACACCGACGGACACGCCGCGTACAGAAACATGCGGATGCGAAAACCGAGTTTGATGTGCGGCCTGCGCAGCGCGAGCATGAGGCGCTCGCCGAAACCGCGCGCCGCGAACAGATCGCGCACGTAGCACTCGCGCGCGAGCTTGGGCACGAGCAGCGCGCGCATCGCGTCGCCGACACCCGCGATATCGGCATCGCGTTCGAATTGCGCCGACTCCACGAGGCCGAACGCATTGGTCTGCTTCACGCGCGCGATGAACTGCTCGACCGTGCGCAGCCGCTTCTTGCCCGACAAGCCTCCGCGCCGGTAACGCACGAGCGGTTCGCGCAGGCTGACCGCGCCGCCCGACATCACGGCGCGAAACGTCATGATCTGATCTTCGGCCATCGCGCCCGGCAGCATCGGCCCGAAGCGCTCGAACAGCCGCCGCGACCACGCGTGCGACGCGCCCACGAGCCACGGACGCTCGCGCGCCCAGTCGTCGAAATTGCGGTACTGGCCGAGGTCGGTCGGCGCGATGCGGCCCGCCTCGCCGTCTTTGCCTTGCTGCCCCTTCGCGCCTTCGAATTCTTCGAGGTCGGACGCGATCAGGTCGATCTTGCGTCCATGCGCGTTCCAGCATTCGACGAGACGCTCGCAGCGTTCGGGCGACGAAACGTCGTCGCCGGCCGTCACGACCAGCAGGTCGCCCTGGCTTTTCGCCGCGAGCTGGGACAGATGCGCGCTGATGCCCGCGTTTTTCTCGTTGCGGTTGAGCACGACGCGATGCGGTCCGCGATAGTCGCGCACGGCGGCTTCGATGGCGGCGAAGGTGCCGTCGCTCGAACAGTCGTCGGAGATCAGGATTTCGAGCGGCGAATAGCGTTGCGCGAGCGCGCCCGCGACGGCATCGGCGATCACACCGGCCTGGTTGTAGGCGATGAGCAGCATCGAAACCAGCGGGCGCGAGGCGTCGTTCGCGGACACGGCAGGACCTGCCTCAGTGCGTTCGTCTTCCAGGTTCATCGGCGATGGGCGGCCCGTGCAGGCGGGCGAGTGGGACGAGTGGGGTTGGCGCCGCCGGGAGGCCAGTCCGGGCGGCGCGGGCGGCCATACTATCATGCGGCCCCGTTGACCCGGAACGCCTGACCGGCGCGCCCTCCGCACCGTGGCGTCGGGCCGACACCGCCGTGCTCGCTCACACCCCCGCAGGCTCGCCGCGCGCGAGTTCGAGACGCTGGGCGCCGAGCCGGCAGATTTCGGCGCGGCAGCGGCGCACGTGGCGTTCGGCCAGCTCGACGGCAACCCCGACGCCGCCCGCCCGAATCGCACCAATCAGCTCGGCATGCTCCGCATACGTTTCGCCGACGCGCTCGCCGTACACGAAGCCCAGCCGGTACACCACGTGGATGCGGTCGGTCACGCGCCGCAATGCCGCTGAAAGCTCGGCGTTACCCACGGCGTCGACGAGCGCGAGATGAAACGCCTCGTCGAGCGCGGCCACGCGGCGCGCGTCGGTGAGCCGAGCCGCCTCCGGCACGAGCCAGATCGCGCCCAGCGCGTCGAGCGCCTGCACCGCCGCGCGATCGCCGCGCGCGTGGCGCTCGCAGAGTCGGCGGATCGCGAAGGTTTCGATCAGCTCGCGCATTTCGTAAAGATCGTCGAAGCGGCTGAAGTCGATCGGCGCGACTTCCCAGCCGCCGCGCACGTAGCCGCGCATCAGGCCGTCGCCCTGCAGGCGCTGCAGCGCTTCGCGCGCGGGCGTGCGCGACACTTCGAAGCGCGCCGCGACGGCCGCCTCGGTCAGCCAGACGCCCGGCAAGAGGCGCAGCTCGAAGATGTCCTCGCGCAAACTCTCGTAGACGCGGTCGGCGCGCGACGCTCCGCCGCGTGCGGCGCGCAGCGGCGTGGGCGAGCTGGTGGCGTTAAGCGGGTTGGGCGAGCGCGTGGAAAGCGTCGAAACGAGCGAGCGGGCGTCGAGCGCGGAGGCCGGCGGCGTCAACGGCGCGGCGGGCTGTGCGTTTGTTTGCACATCGGCGCTCGCAAGCGGCGACGGCGACGACGGAATGAGTAGATTGGGTTCGCGCATGATCGGCGCAATTATCGGCAGCGCGGCAAGGCTCCGTATTGACCTCGCTCCAATCCTGCGTCCGTCGGCGCGCATACGCCCAGCAGCCCACGGAGGCGTCCCGGCGCCTTTGTATAATCGCGGTTTCGGCCCGCATTCACGCTGCATTCAGCCCGCATTCAACGCGCATTTAACTTTTTGACCGGCGTTCACCTTTCATGCTCAGTTTCGCCCTCGGCTTCATCGTTTCACTGCTGGTCACGCTGCTGATCGTGCGTTACGCGCATCTGCATGAAAGGTTTTCCGTCGATTCCGATCTCGCGGGCGTGCAGAAATTCCACGCGCGGCCCGTGCCGCGCATCGGCGGAACCGGCATTCTGGCGGGACTCGTGGTGGCCGCCGCGCAGCTTCACCACGCCTGGCCGACCGTGTCCGGCGGCATTCTCGGCATCGTCGCCTGCGGGTTGCCTGCGTTCGGCTCCGGGCTCGTCGAGGATCTGACCAAGAAGGTCTCGCCGCTCGCGCGCCTCGTCTGCACGATGGCCGCCGCCGCGCTCGCGTATTTCCTGCTCGGCATCGCGGTCACGCGCATCAGCGTGCCGCCGCTCGACTTCCTGCTTTCCTACGCGGCCATTTCGTGCGTGATCACGGTGCTGGCCGTCGCGGCGCTCGCGAATGCCGTCAACATCATCGACGGCTTCAACGGCCTCGCCTCGATGGTCGCCTTCATGATGTTCGCCTCGCTTGCCTACGTGGCGTTCCAGGTGCACGACCCGGTCGTGCTCTCGGCCTCGCTGATCATGATGGGCGCGGTGATGGGCTTCTTCATCTGGAATTTCCCGGCGGGCCTGATCTTTCTCGGCGACGGCGGCGCGTACTTCATCGGCTTCATGCTCGCCGAACTGGCGATCCTGCTCGTCATGCGCAACCGCGACGTCTCGGCCTGGTATCCGGTGCTGCTGTTCATGTACCCGATCTTCGAGACCTGTTTCTCGATCTACCGGAAGAAGTTCGTGCGCGGCATGTCGCCCGGCATTCCCGACGGCGTGCATCTGCACATGCTGGTCTACAAGCGCCTGATGCGCTGGGCCGTGGGCGCGCGCACCGCACGCGAACTCACGCGCCGCAATTCGCTGACGTCGCCGTATCTGTGGCTGCTGTGCCTGATCGCCGTGATTCCGGCCACGCTGTTCTGGCGCCACACGCTGCATCTGTTCTGCTTCGTGGTGGTGTTCGCCTTCACTTACGTGTGGCTCTACGTGAGCATCGTGCGCTTTCGCTCGCCGAAGTGGCTCGTGGTGCGCAAGCAGCGCCGGACCTGAAGCGGCGACGGCAGTGGCAGCGGCGGCGAGCGGCGCAAGTGCCGCACCCGCCGCGCATCCTCCGCGTACAGATGGCCCCGCTGCGCCCCGCCGTGCGGGTACAATTTACCGGATGGCTGCCCGGTGCCGGCCATCGCCTTACCGCACGCCGTTGTGCACCGCGATCAGGGAATCCATCACAAGGAGAGCCGACATGAGCCGTTACCTTGCTTTTGCCCTTGCGCTGTTCGCCGTCACCCTCGCCGCCTGCAACACCATCGCCGGAGCCGGCGAAGACATCTCGAAGGGCGGCAACGCCATCACCAATTCAGCGGACAAGGCCAAGTAACGCGATAGGCCTGCCCCCGGCCCCGCCTTCGCGCGGGGCCGTTTCGTTTGTGCTTCGCCCTCAATGCTGCGCGCGCAGCCTCGCCACTTCCTCCTCCAGCTCGCGGATGCGCGCGTCGCGCTCGTCCAGCGCCGCTTTCACGTCGGCGGCCTCGAAACGCTGCGGAATATGCTGCGGGCAGTTCAGATCCCACGCCGTCACCGTGAAGACGATCGCGCGGTCCGCGCGCGCCTTGTAGCCGGGCGGCATCAGCCGTTCGATCAAGGCCGGGTCGTCGTCGATCACGCGCGCCTCGCCCCAAATCTTGACGCGGCGCCTGCGCGCGTAATCGATCAGGAACAGATACGCCTTCGCGTTGTCGGTCAAATTGCCGAGCGTGATGTATTGCTGATTGCCGATGAAATCCGCGAACGCGATCGTGCGCGCGTCGAGCACGCGCAGGAAGCCCGGCGGCCCGCCGCGATGCTGGATGTACGGCTGGCCTTCGCTGTTCGCGGTGGCGAGGAACACGCTGCGCTGCGCCTCGACGAACGCCTCGATATCGGGCGTGAGGTCGGTGCCGAAACCGCGCTGCGTCTCCATCCGGGCATACATTTCGCGGGAACCCAGCTGCGTCTGCATCGCCTTCACGGTGGGCGTGAACGCGACGTCGCTCGGGTAAGCGTGAACGGGCGATTCCATCTTCGGCTCCTTCTGGCTGCGCGGCAGCGCGCTGGAGATACCAAGATAGGGCCTACCGTCGGCAAAGAGAATCCCGCGCGATCGGGAATCATCCTCCCGAATTTCGGGAGGCTCGCAGCACAGAGAAAAAGCGCGCGTGCATCGTAGCTCCTTTGCGCTGCGCGAAGCGCTACCCTTGTAGCTCGCGCCGCGCCGCGCGAGTCCACTCATCGCTTCGGCCGGGGCGTTCGCCTCATCCGCCGCAGCGCATTGGCTGTTTCAGGCCGGGAGGAAAGCATGTCGAAAACGATCTGGGTCGTCGTCGCCAACCGCGTCACCGCACGCATTTTCGCGACGGATAATCCGCTCGGCGCCATCGAGGAAGTCGAGACGCTGCTTCATCCCGAAAGCCGCGTGCAGGAACAGAGCCTCGTGAGCGACCGCTCTGGCCGCACCGAGCGCTCGGGCGGGTCCGGCCGCCAGTCGAGCGACCCCGACACGCAGCATCACGAGCACGAAACCACGGTGTTCGCGGCGCAGGTCGCGGCCCTGCTCGCGAAGGCGCGCAACGACGCGCGTTACGGCACGCTCGCGCTGATCGCGCCGCCCGCGTTTCTCGGCGCGCTGCGCAAGGCGCTCGACGCGCAGACGCGCCATCTCGTCACGCTCGAACTCGACAAGGATCTCGCGCTGCTCGATCCGCGCACGCTGCGCACGCATCTGCCCGAGCGGCTCGTGCGCGCGGAAACCTGAACCTTCGCGCGTAAAAATCGCGTCGATCCCGCGCCGATCCTGCGTAATGCCCGCCTAACCCGCGAGGTGCGCGAGACAGGTGCGCACGAAGCCGATCGCGTGTTCGCCGGCCAGCATGCCTAGCAGGCCGACGAGCGCGATCGTGGGCGGCGCCGGCGACTTCACGTCGAGCAAGCTGTAGAGCAGGCCCGCAAGCGCGCCCACCGCGAACGAAACCAGATAAGCCTTCATCGTTGCGCTCCCCGCCCTTGCGTCCGGTTCATCACGTCCGTCAGGCCATGTCGATCACGACGCGTCCGCGCGTGCCCGCGGCGACCGCCGCATAGGCGTCCTTCGCGCGTTCGAGCGGATAGTGCGCCGCCACCACGGGCGCGGCGAAGCGGCCCGCGTCGAACGCTTCGGCCAGCGCGCGCATGATCGGCGCGGCGTCGGCGACGCCGAGCTTGGCGCTGTCGGCGCCCAGCAGCTGCGTTTCGTTGTGATAGAAGTCGATCAGGTCGAACTCCACGCGGCGCTTGCCCGTCGCGCTGATCTCCACCACCCGGCCGCGCCGCTTGGCGAGCGAGAGCGCCAGTTCGAACGCCACGCCGCCGACCGCGTCGTACACCACGTCCGCGCCCGCGCCGCCCGTGAGTTCGCGCACGCGGCGCGCGGTGTCGGCGTCCATCTGCACGAAGGCGTCGATCAGGCGCGCCGCCGGCGAATCCGCGTCCGGCGCCTCGCGGCCGATGCCGATCACGCGCGCGCCGCGCGCCTTGGCGATCTGCGTGACCGCGCCGCCCACGCCGCCCGACACGCCGATCACGGCGATCGTTTCGCCCGCGGCCAGTTGCGCGTAATCCACGGTGCCGAGCCAGCCCACCACGAAATTCACGCCGATCGAAGCCGCCTGCGCATGCGTCAGCGACGCGGGCTTTTTCGCCAGCGCGGCCACGGGAATCTCGATGAACTCGGCGTGCGTGCCGTCGCGCGTAAAGCCGATGTCGCCGCCCGTGCCCCAGACTTCGGCGCCGAGCCATTCGTCGGGGCCGGCGACCACGACGCCGCTGAAATCGCGGCCCGGCACGCGCGGCGGCACGGTGTGATCGAAATGGCCCGAGACGTTCTTCACGTCGCTCGGATTGACCGACGCGTTTTTCACCTGGACCAGTGCGTGGCCGGCGGCGGGCTGCGGCGTCGGGAGATCGACGAATTCGAGGACGTCGGGCGTACCGAAGGTCGTGAAACGGATGGCTTTCATGGCATGACTCCGTGAGTGCGTTCTAGCGTGAGAAGCAGTCTAGATTGCCGGGATGCCGTGATGTGGACAGATGTTTTCGAATTTCGGACAAGGCGCGCGCAAGAAAACGGCCCGCGCGGTGGCGGGCCGTTTTGGCATCGTCGAGACACGCCGCTCAGAGCGCGTTCAGCGGAATCTTCAGATAGCGCACGCCGTTGGCCTCCGGCTCGGGCATGCGGCCCGCGCGGATATTCACCTGGATCGACGGCAGGATCAGATTCGGCATGGCCAGCGTGCGGTCGCGCGCCGTGCGCATCTGCACGAAGGCGTCTTCGGTCACGCTGTCGTTCAGATGGATGTTGCCGCGGCGCTGCGCGGTGACCGTGGTTTCGAACGCCGGGCCGCGCGACTCGGGCGGGTAGTCGTGGCACATGAAGAGACGCGTCTCGCCGGGCAGATCGAGCAGACGGCGCACCGAGCGATAGAGCGTGTGCGCGTCGCCGCCCGGGAAATCACAGCGCGCCGAACCGACGTCGGGCATGAACAGCGTGTCGCCGACGAACACCGCGTCGCCGATCTGGTAGGCAAGATCGGCGGGCGTGTGGCCGGGCACGTGCATCGCGCGCGCCGTGAGCGGACCGACGTGGAAGGTCTCGTTGTCCTTGAACAGATGATCGAACTCGCTGCCGTCGGCGGCCACCGTATCGCCGAGATTGAAGACCGTGCGGAACACGCCCTGCACCGTGCGGATGTGTTCGCCGATCGCGATCTTGCCGCCCAGTTGCTGCTTCAGATACGGCGCGCCCGAGATGTGGTCGGCGTGCGCGTGGGTTTCGAGCAGCCACTGCACGGTGAGCCCGTACTCGCGCACGAAAGCGATCACGCGGTCGGCGGAACCCGTGGACGTGCGGCCCGACTTCGGATCGTAGTCGAGCACGGGGTCGACGACCGCGCACACCGAGCCGCGCCCCGTGTGCACGACGTAGGTCACCGTGGACGTGGCGGGATCGAAGAACGGCTCGACGAGCGCCGCGGGGGACGCAGGGGTCACGGGGGCGGCAGCGATGGGGGACTCGGACATGGGTGCTCCAGACGACAAACTCGGACAGATTCGGACAACGGCGCGCAGCGGCCGGAACACGCTGCGACGCCTTCCCTTTCGAAAAATGCGACTAAAACGCGCGCGAGACTGCGGGGCGGCGTACGGGCCGACGCATTCATTCCGACAACGTCATCGCGATGCTTTATTGAAACACATATTATGAACGGATATAATGTTTGTCAACAAACTGTCAGCCTGTCCGGGACGCTGTGACGCGGCCGGGCCGACCGAACCTTGATCCGGCGCTCACCGGCGCCCATTCGCCGCACGACCATGAACTCACCGATCACTCCCGAAGCGCTCGGCGCCCTGCGCGAATCTGCCGAGAAATGCTGTGCGCTGCTCAAGGCGCTCGCGCACGAAGACCGTCTGCTGCTGCTGTGCCAGCTCACCGAAGGCGAGCGCAACGTGGGCGAGCTTGAAGCGCTCGTCGGCGTGCATCAGCCGAGTCTCTCGCAGCATCTGGGCGTGCTGCGAGAGGAAGGTCTCGTCGAAACGCGCCGCGAGGGCAAGTACATCTATTACCGCCTCGCCAGCCACGAAGTCATCCAGGTGATGCAGACGCTGTCGAGCCTCTACTGCGGCCGCCTCAAGGCGCGCCCCGCGTAAGCCGTGTGATGGCCAGGTGACGCCCATGAATATCGATCTCGCTCACTTCACGCCGCTCGCCTCGCTCGCGGGCGGTCTCATGATCGGTGCGGCGGCCGCGCTGCTCGTGCTCGGCAATGGGCGCGTGGCGGGCATCAGCGGCATCGTCGGCGGCTTGCTACGCGTACGCGATGCGGCGGGAGAGCGGGCGTGGCGGCTCGCGTTCGTCGCGGGGCTGTGCGCCGCGCCTTGGGTGTGGTGGCTCGCGCGGATGAATGTCGGCGCCACGTCGGATGCGACGTCGGGCGCGGCTTCGTCCACGACAGCCAGCGCCGCCCTGCCCGCTTCAAGCATCGCCGCAGTCATCACCGCATCGCCGCTCACGCTGATCGTCGCGGGCCTGCTCGTCGGCATCGGCACGCGTTACGGCTCGGGTTGCACGAGCGGTCATGGCGTGTGCGGCATCGCGCGCGGCTCGCTGCGTTCTTTTGCCGCAACCGGCCTCTTCATGGCCGCCGGTTTCGTCACGGTCTACGTGGCGCGGCACCTCGTCGGAGCCTGAAAAATGCGCGCAATCCGCCCATTCGTCGCCCTCGCCTGCGGTCTGCTGTTCGGCCTCGGCTTGATCGTCTCGGGTATGGCGAACCCGGCCAAGGTGCTAGCCTTCCTCGACCTCGCGGGCCGCTGGGACCCGTCGCTGGCTTTCGTGATGGCGGGCGCCATTCTCGTCGCCGCACCCGCTTTCCGTTTCGCGCGCACGCGCACCGCGAGCCTGCTCGGCGCGCCCATGCAACTGCCCACCGCCACGCGCATCGATCTGCGGCTCGCCATCGGCGCGCTGCTGTTCGGCGCGGGCTGGGGTCTCGCGGGCTTCTGCCCCGGTCCCGCGCTCGTCAGCGCCGCGAGCGGTCAGCCGCGCGCGTGGCTGTTCGTGGCCGCGATGCTCGCGGGCATGGCGCTGTTCGCCGTGTTCGAGTCGCGCACCCGCCGTTCTTAATCTGCCCCACTCAGGAGTTTTCGAGTCCATGCAAATCGTGCAACACGACGCGCGCTTCGCGAGCGCCGATCAGATCTCGCCCGCCGACCTCGCCGAGATCGCGGCTGCGGGCTTTCGCTCGGTCATCTGCAACCGGCCCGACGGCGAAGGCGGCCCGACGCAACCCGCGTCCGCCGAGATCCGCGCAGCCGCGGAGCAACTCGGCCTGCAATTCGCCTGGCTGCCCGTCACGCCCGGCAAGATCGGCCCCAATGAAATCGCGCAGTTCACGCAACTGCTCGCCGACCTGCCCGCGCCCGTGCTCGCCTACTGCCGCACCGGCAATCGCGCGACCAACCTCTGGCAGTTCGCGCAGGCCAGCGCCGCCGCGCATCCGGTCGCCGAACCGGTCGCGCCCGCCGTCACGGCCACGCCCGCCTGCGACTGGAACGCGGACGAGAAAGCCTGGGACGTCGTCGTGATCGGCGGCGGTCTCGCGGGCATCTGCGTGACGTCGAGCCTGCTGCGCCGCCAGCCGAATCTGCGGATCGCCATCGTCGAGCCCAACGATCATCACGACTATCAGCCGGCCTGGACGCTCGTGGGCGGCGGCGCATTCGACGTGAAGAAAACCCGCCGTCCGATGGCGAGCGTGATCCCGCGCGGCGCGACGTGGATCCGCGCCGCCGCCGAGCGCGTCGAGCCGCATGCGAACCTCGTGCGCCTCACCAACGGCGAGTCCGTGGCTTATCGCCAACTGATCGTCGCGCCGGGGCTGCGCCTCGCGTGGGAACGCATCGCCGGTCTGCAGGAAACGCTCGGCAAGAACAACGTCACCTCGAACTATCGCTACGATCTCGCGCCGTACACGTTCGAACTCGTGCAGCGCATGCAGGGCGGCACCGCGCTGTTCACGCAGCCGGGCATGCCGATCAAGTGCGCGGGCGCGCCGCAAAAGGCGATGTATCTGGCCTGCGATCACTGGATGAAGCGCGGCGTGCTCTCGAAGATCAAGGTCGAATTCGATCTCGCGGGCGCGGTGCTGTTCGGCGTGCCGACCTTCGTGCCGCCGCTCATGGAATACGTGAAGCGCTACGACGCGAAGCTCGAATTCAACGCGAACCTCGTTGCGATCGACGGCCCGGCGCGCAAGGCCACCTTCGAAGTGAAGGACGCCGACGGCAACGTCACGCGCGTGGAAAAGCGCTTCGACATGATTCACGTGGTGCCGCCGCAGGTGCCGCCCGATTTCATCCGCGACAGCGAACTCGCCGACGCCGCGGGCTGGTGCGAAGTCGATCACGCGACCTTGCAGCATCCGCGCTGGCCCAATGTGTTCTCGCTCGGCGACGTCAGCTCGACGCCCAACGCGAAGACGGGCGCGGCGGCGCGCAAGCAGGCGGTGATCGTCGCCGAAAATGTGCTGGCCGCGCGCGCGAACCAGCCGCTGCGCTATCGCTACGACGGCTACGGTTCGTGTCCGCTGACGGTCGAAAAGGGCAAGGTCGTGCTCGCGGAGTTCGGCTACGGCGGCAAGCTGCTGCCCACGTTCCCGCTCGACCCCACGCGTCCGCGCCGTCTGATGTGGTTCCTCAAGGCCAGCGTGCTGCCGCGCTTCTACTGGAGCGGCATGCTCAAGGGCCGCGAGTGGTTCACCGGCGCGGCGCACGAGTAAGCGTCGCGCTGCCTGCCGAACCTGACGTCACTTCGGAGAAGTTCCACATGGCGCATATGGATATGGTCACGCTGGTCAGCGCCGCGCTCGGCTCGGTCGTCGGCCTGATCCTCGCGCTGACGGGCGCGGGCGGCGCGATCGTCGCGGTGCCGCTGCTGGTGTTCGGGCTCGGCCTCGAAGTCGCGCAGGCCGCGCCGATCGGCCTGTTCGCGGTGGCGCTCGCGGCGGGCATCGGCGCGCTGCTCGCGCTGCGCGAAGGCAAGGTGCGCTACAAGGCCGCCGCGCTGATGGCGGTCTCGGGCGCAATCATCTCGCCCGCCGGGCTGTGGGTCGCGCATCGCGTGCCCGACGCGCCGCTCATGATGATATTCGCGCTCGTGCTGGCGCGCGTGGCGTGGCGCATGTTTCATCAGCAACGAGCGAGGACCGACGACGACGCGCTCGATCTGCAAGGCGGCGCCGACCTGTGCGCGTCCGACCTGCCCTGCCGTCTCAACGCCGATCGCGGCAAGCTCGACTGGACCGCGCCCTGCGCGCGGGCGCTCGCGCTCTCGGGTGCGATGGCGGGCTTTCTCTCGGGTTTGCTCGGCGTGGGCGGCGGCTTCGTGATCGTGCCCGCGCTCAAGCGCGCCTCGGACATTCCGATGCAAGGCATCGTCGCGACGTCGCTGGCCGTGATCGCGCTGGTCTCGACGGCGGGCGTGGCCGCGTCGGCGGCGAGCGGCCACATGCTCTGGCTCAACGCCGTGCCGTTCGCGGCGGGCGCGCTCGTCGGCATGCTGATCGGCCGCGTGTTCGCGCGCCATGTGAGCGGCGCGCGTCTGCAGCAGTCGTTCGCGGTGTTCGCGGGATGCGTGGCCGTGGGCATGGCCGTGAAGGCCGTCCACGCGATGATGGCGGCGGGCGTGGTGTAACGCGCGCGGCTTCGGTTCAAGCGGGGCGGCTGAGTGCCGCCGCGCCGCTCATCCCTCGAAATCGAGCCCGCCGATCAGCACGTCCGGCTCGCCCTGCGTGCGCGTGGAAAAGTCCACCGGACGCGCCGTCTCCCACGAGGCCATCTTGCGCATCGTCGCGTCGAGATAATGCGCGAAGCGCGCCTCGCCGCCGGGCTCCATGAGCCGCTCGATCTCGTCGACGTCCCACGTCAAAAACACGTTCAGCGGATACGCATACGGATGGCGGTTCTCGCTCGACGTCCCCGAAAGGCGCACGCGCGTGGGATGGCCGCGGCCCGCGTTCGGCACGACCTCCACGTGCACGTCCGGCCCAAACTGCTTCGCGAGCCGCGCGGCAATGCGCGGCGCGAATTCTTCCTCGAAGCGATGGACGGCTTCGTTGCTCATGCGCGCGTGTCTCCCTGTTCGGCGAATCGCGGATGCCGCTTGTGTGCGGCTTGTCCGTGCTGTGTTCGCAGCTTGCCGAAACATCCTACCGCGACGTCAGCGCAGCAGCCAGTCGCCGTAGGATTTGCTGCCGATCAACAACACTGCGTGCACGTCTCGCGCTTCAAGCGATACCTCACGCCGTCTCGCGCATTCGACGCGCCGCCAGCAAGGTGCTGCGCAGCCCTTCGAACGAATAGATCAGCAGCGCGACCCAGATCGCGCCGTATCCGAACGCGCGCACCGAGCCGAACGGCTCGCCATAGATCAGCACGCCGGTGAGCAACTGGAGCGTCGGCGTCACGTACTGAATGAGGCCGAGCATCGAAAGCGGAATGCGCCGCGCGGCCGCCGCGAACAGCAGCAGCGGCACGGCCGTGATGGGCCCCGCCGCCACCAGCAGCAGTTGCAGGCCGAGCGGCGCGCGCGCGAAATGACTCGCGCCCGCGAGGCCGATGATCGTCAGATAGATCAGCGCGACCGGAAACAGCAGCACGGTTTCGAGCGCGAGCCCTTCGAGCGCGCCGAGCTTCGCGGTCTTGCGCAAGAGCCCGTAGCCGCCGAAGGTCACCGCCAGCGCGAGGCTGATCCACGGCGGCGTGCCGTTCTGCCAGGTGAGCCAGGCCACGGCGAGCGTCGCGATGGCCACGGCGCACCATTGCAGCGGCCGCAGCCGTTCGCGCAAAAACGCATAGCCGAACACCACGTTGATCAGCGGATTGATGAAGTAGCCGAGACTCGCCTCGACGATATGCCCCGCGTTCACGGCCCAGATATAGAGCCCCCAGTTGGCCGACAGCAGCACGGCGCTCGCCGCGAAGCGCGCGAGCAGACGCCGGTCGCGCAGCGCGGGCCGCAGCCACGCCCAGTGATGACGCACCACGAGCACGCCGAGCACGAACACGAGCGACCACGCCATGCGATGCGCGAGCATTTCGAGCGCGGGAATCTGGTGCAGCGTCTTGAAGTAGACGGGAAACAGCCCCCACAGAGTGAAGGCGGAGAATGCGTACGCGATGCCGGGATTCATGATTCGTTCTGGTGTCTGACTGCGGGCCGGCCGCGAACTGTCGGCGATCGAACCGCGCTGCGAGAAGGCCGGGGCAAGCTGGCTCGCGCCCATCCGATGGACGCACTCACGCCGACGACAGGCCGACACGCGAGGTCCGGAGCGAGCGAAATATCGGCCAACCCTGCGCCGAACCGCCGGTTTTGCGACAATAGCGGATTTTCGCCGCCAGCCCTTGCCGCTGTCCAGCCTGACGACGCGCTTACGATCCCCACGCGATCGACGCCGCCGCGCCAGTCCGGACGTGATCGCGACACGGTGCGAAGCGTCATAGCCCAGGCAGTCAGGCCACTTTAGTCCGCGATAGTCCGCGCCGTCCGCGATGACCCTACCCCATATCGATCTGCTGTATTCCGTCTCCGGCCTCGCAGTTGGCTTTCTGGTCGGCCTGACCGGCGTGGGCGGCGGCTCGCTGATGACGCCGATCCTCGTCCTGCTGTTCAACGTGCACCCCGCGACCGCCGTCGGCACCGACCTGCTTTACGCGGCGGCGACCAAATCGGCGGGCACGCTCGTGCACGGCCTCAAGGGATCGGTGGACTGGCGCGTGACGCTGCGGCTCGCGGCCGGCAGCGTGCCCGCCGCGACCATCACGCTGATCCTGCTGCACCGCTTCGGCATGGATACGCCGCGCGCCGGGCATCTGATCCAGTCGGTGCTCGGGGCGGCGCTGCTCATCACGGCTGTCGCGCTGATCTTCCGGCCGCAGCTCGCGGCGTTCGCCTCGCGCCATCGCCATGCGCCGGGCGAAGCGCGCACGCTGTTCTTCACCGTGCTCACGGGCTCGGTGCTCGGCGTGCTGGTCTCGATGACTTCGGTGGGCGCCGGCGCGATCGGCGTGACGGTGCTGCTGCTGCTCTATCCCGCGCTGCCGACGGTGCGCATCGTCGGCTCCGACGTCGCGCATGCGGTGCCGCTCACGCTGCTCGCGGGCGCGGGGCACTGGCTGCTCGGCTCGATCGACTGGTCGATGCTGCTCTCGCTGCTGTGCGGCTCGCTGCCGGGTATCGCGATCGGCAGCATGCTGTCGTCGCGCGCGCCCGAGAAGCTGCTGCGCGTGCTGCTTGCGGCCACGCTGACGCTGGTCGGCGTGCGCCTCGTGCTGGCCTGAGCGTTACGCGGCTGAATTCAGCCTCGCGCGATTCAGCGTGGCGCGATTCACATAGCGAAACCGGCGCGCCGCGCCTCAGCGGCGCGCGCGCCACGACCCGCCGGCGCGCGCCATCGGCGTACCCGGCGTGCCCCCGGCCTGAAGCCGCTTCAGGCGCTTCAGGCGGATTCAACCCGCGTCAGAGATACGGCGCCTGGCGAAAAAACCGCCCGTTCAGATCGACCTCGAATTGACGCAGCCACTGCCCGCGCGCATCGATGCGATACGCCTGGGCCCAGGCGCCGCGCCGCACGACGAGGAGTTCGCCGTGCTCGGGATCGTCGGGATCGGTTTCGCCGCGCACGTCGAAATGGATGGGCGCAAAGCCATGCCGCGCACAGGCCAGCTCGAACGCGGCCCGGTCGATCAGCGGCAAATCGGTATAGGTGTGGATAGTCATGACAGTTACCTGCAATGAGTCCGCGCACGATCCACGGATAGCATGACCGGGACCTGCGCACTTCCAACATATACCGCCAATTGCGCGTCCGCTGTGTGTCAGTCCGCACTTGCGCGCGCGCTTTTCCTCGCGCGCTGGAAATAGTCCGATAAAAGCGAGCCGATAAACGCAGGCCGAAAACCGCGGACGATGAAAGCACCCCAAAAAAACAAAACGGGCTCCGGCGCGATGCCGGAGCCCGTTCGTGCCGCCCGCGCGCCCGGCGGTGCTGCCGGAGGCGCGAGTGATCGGCTTACGACTTTATTGCTGCATGACCGTCAGCTTGTTCGTCACCGACTTCACGCCCGCCACGCCTTGCGCGACCTGGCCGGCCTGATCGATCTGGTCCTGCGACGGCACCGAGCCGGTCAGCGTAACCGCGCCGCTGCGCGAGCGCACCGTGATGTTCGACACGTCGATGCCCTGCGCCTTCGAAAGCGCCTTGCGCACCGTGTAGCCCAGCTTGCGGTCGGCCTTCTTGCCGGCCGGAGCGGCCTTCGTGGTCGTGGCGGCAGCCGCGCCGCTCGCTGCCGAGTTGTCCTGCGCGTACACGCTGCACGCCACCGTCACGCAAGCGACTGCGGCCAGGGTCTTCAGAATAGCGACCGATTTCATGTTCTCTCCTTGTTGCTATCGCGTAAGTACTTCTCTCGTTGCTTCGCTCATTGCTTCGCCCAATGCTTAGCTCCGTAGCGAGGATGGACCGCTTCGGCCGACGGCAGACGGCGCATGCACCGTCTGCCGGTCGCGCACCGGCGGCTTCGTTACGACACCCGCGGGCAGCCGCCGGAGGCGCCTTCGAGGGCGCGCGCGACGACATAGCCGTGGTCTGGCCACGCTGATGCGAGAGAGTGCGAGAGGCTGGAATGGGCACGGTGCGCTGGGCGGGGGCGGGATCGGTCGATCCACCCTGACGCGCCCTGGCCGCGTACCTCGTTATTGTCTTTTGTTCGTTTTGTTCTGTGTCTCGCGGCGGACGGCAAGGGCCGCCGCGGCGCTCCACAATTTAGCCTGGGCGGGGCGCGAGCGCAAAGGATTTAAGGGCGCGGCGCGGCTTGCGCGCCACGGCAACCGCGCGGCACGCTCACGGCAACCTGTTAGCCGCCGCAACGGCGATTCTCATGTACCATCGGCGGGCGGACCGGCCGCGAACGGCCCGGGCGGACCGCCCGCCCGAAACGGCCGACGCAGCGAGCGCGCCGGGCGCACTGAGCACAGCGCGCGCCGACCGTGCAGACGCCACGTCCGCGCACGTGCACCGGCGTCCGACTACCCGGCGCGCATCGCCCGCCCCACGAACCTCCGAGGCCCGCCTTTCCCCGATGAAGTCCCCCACCGGCCGCAAACCTCCTCCCCGTCTCGTCGCGCGTTTCGTGGCGATTTCGTGGCGCGACCTGGCCGTCTCCTTCGGTCCCATCCTGCTCGTGAGCGTGGCCGCCATCTGGCTCGCCGTGCGCCTGATCCAGCCCGCGCCGCCCAGCACGCTCACCATGAGCGCCGGCCCCAAGGGCAGCACGTTCTGGAACGCCGCGCAGAAGTACAAGGCGATCCTCGCGCGCAACCGCATCACGCTGAACGTGCTGGAGTCGGAAGGCTCGGCGCAGAACCTGCAGCGGCTCGCCGATCCGGCTTCGCACGTCGACGTCGCCTTCGTGCAGGACGGCCTCGCCAGCAAGGTGCCCGACCGGCTCGTCTCGCTCGGCAGCGTCGCCTACGTGCCGCTCGCGGTGTTCTATCACGGGCCGCCCGTCACGCGGCTGTCGCAGTTCGAAGGCGAGCGCCTCGCCATCGGCGCGGAGGGCAGCGGCACGCGCGAACTCGCGCTGACGCTGCTCAAGGCCAACGGCATCGTGCCCGGCGGCAAGACGCAGTTGCTGCCGCTCTCCGGCGACGACGCCGCCCGCGCGCTCGTCGAAGGCAAGATCGACGCGGCTTTCCTGACCGGCGACTCCGCGCAGCCGCCCGTCATGGGCCGCCTGATGCGCATGCCGGGGGTGCGCTTTTTCGACTTCACCCAAGCCGATGCCTACGCACGTCGCTTTCCCTACCTCACGGCGATCACGATCCCGATGGGCGCGTTCGATTTCGGCCGCAACCTGCCGCCGCATCCGTTGCAGTTCATCGCGCCGACGGCCGAACTGGTCGCGCGCGACTCGCTGCATCCGGCGCTGTCCGATCTGCTCGTCGATGCAGCCAAGGAAGTGCACGGCCGCTCGACGCTGCTCCAGCGCGCCGGCGAATTCCCGGCGCCGCGCGCCCAGGACTTCCCGATCAGCGACGACGCCGCGCGCTACTACAAATCGGGCAAGGGCTTCCTCTACCGCGTGCTGCCGTTCTGGCTCGCGAGCCTCGCCGACCGCCTGCTGGTGGTGCTGGTGCCGATCATCGTCGTGCTGATTCCGGGGCTGCGGCTCGTGCCCGGCCTCTACGCCTGGCGGGTAAAATCGCGCATCTACCGCTGGTATGGCTCGCTGATCGCGCTGGAACGCGCGGCGCTCGCCGACAACTCGCCCGCCGAGCGGCGCACGCTGCTGCGCCAGCTCGACACCATCGAGGAATCGGTCAACGGCATGAAGATGCCGCTCGCGTATGCGGATCAGTTCTACGTGCTGCGCGAGCACATCGGCTTTGTGCGCTCGCGGCTGTCGCCCGCCCGCGAGGGCGGCGCGGCGCGCGGTGAGCATGGCGCGAGCGGTCTGGACGGATTCGGCGCAATCGGCGGATTTGGCGGTATGAGCGGCGCGCCCGAGAACGCCGAAGTCGATACGGGCGACGCGATGGACGAACGCGTCGCCGAAGAAGCGCCCGAGGCGAAGGAAGCCGGCGCGGAAGCGAACGTGGAAGCGAACACGGAAGATAACGCGGAAGCGAACGTGGAAGACAAGGCAGAAACACGCAACGAAACACGCGGCGCCTGACACCGCCCGCGCAGAAATTGCAGCACGCAGCACCGAATACGATCGATACTCAAACGACGGGTCGCCGCTGCGGCCCGCATGAAAGCCCATAGCGGAGGAACAGCATGATCAGCGGCATCGACGCCAGCCAGCCAGCCTGGTTCTACGACTTCGTGTCGCCGTTTTCGTATCTGCTGCTGGAGCAGTACGACAAGTGGCCGGGCTTCGACTTCGCGCCGACGCCGGTCCTGCTCACCGACCTGCACCGCCATTGGGGCCAGCCGCTCGGCGCATCGATTCCGGCCAAGCGCATCTTCACGTACCGTCACGCGCTGTTCCGCGCCGAACAACTGGGCATTCCGTTCAAGATGCCGCCCGCGCATCCGTTCGACTCGGTCAAGCCGATGCTGCTCGCCATCGCGGCGGGCGGCGACTTCGCCTGCGTGCGCGAGATCTTCCGCTTCATCTGGCGCGAAGGCCGCGACCCGTCGACCGAGGAAGGCTTCGAGCAATTGTGCGAGCGCGTGGGCATCGCGCACGGCGAGGCGCTGATCGAGGAAGAAGCGGTGCGCGCGCAACTGCGCCGCAACACCAACGACGCGATCTCGATGGGCGTATTCGGCGTGCCCACGTTCTGGATGAACAAGCAGTTGTTCTGGGGCGAAGACGCGCTGCCGATGGTGCTCTACTGCGCGCGCACGCCGAACTGGCTCGACTCGCGCGAGGTCAAGCGCATCAGCGCGCTGCCTTCGGGTTTGCCGAAGCCGGAAAAGGCCTGAAAACCTGCGGCGAACGCGGGCGAGCGACGTCCAAGCAACGTATAAACCACGTCCGCCGCCCGCGCTGATCCCCGCCATACCGCGCGCCCTATGGCCAGCGCGCGCGCCGCGGCTTAAGGTTATGCCTGACGCCGTGCGCACGAAGCGCGGCGCGTGCGCGCTCACTGCGTTCCCCGCGTTCCCGCTTTCATCGCCATGGACGACTCTGCCCTTTCCCTCGATATCTGGCTCGTGCGCGTGCTGCGCACGCTGCTGGTCGAGCGCAGCGTCACCCAGGCCGCGCTGCGGCTGAACCAGACGCAGCCCGCCATCAGCACCGCGCTGCGGCGGCTGCGCGAAGTGCTCGGCGACCCGATCCTCGTGCGCGGCAAGGCCGGCATGGTGCCGACGGAATACGGCGAGTCGCTGCTGCAATACGCCCAGCGCGTGCTGCGCGACGTCGATTTCGTCGCCACGCCGCACGGCGAATTCGATCCGCTGCGCTCGAAGCGCACGTTTCGCCTCGCCGCGCCCGACTATCTCAACGACTTCTTCATGCCGACGCTGATCGCGCGTTTTCGCGAGGCGGCGCCCGCTGCGCGGCTGGAGATCCTCTCGCTTTCGCCGACGCTCGACCATCACGCCGCGCTCGACGCGGGCGAACTCGACATCGTGATCGGCAACTGGCCGAAGCCCGATCCGCGTTTCGCGCGCAGCGACCTGTTCGCCGACAAGATCGTCTGCCTGATGCGCGCCGACCATCCGCTCGCCCACGCGCCGCTCTCGCGCGAAGATTACCTTGCGGCGGGCCATCTCGCGCCCACGCCCTACACCGGCGCGAACGCGAGTCCCGTCGAGCTGGGCTTCGCGAAGGCGCGCGCGCATCGCCATATCGTCGCGACGCTGCCGTATTTCGGCCTCGTGCCGCAAGTGCTGCTGCAATCGGATCTGATCTTCACGACCACGCGCCGCTTCGCGCTGCACTACGCGGGCATGCTGCCGCTCGCGGTGGTGGAGCCGCCGTTCGCGTTTCCGCGCATCCGCTGCTATCAGATGTGGCATCCGCAACCGGACCGTCCTAGCGACGTGGGCTGGCTGCGCGAGTTGATCGATGCCGTCTCGGTGTCGTTGACGGTGCCCGCGCGCAAGCGGCGCGCGAAGCAGGACACGTCCTCGAAAGCCGCCATCTGACGCCGCAAAAACAAAAAAGCCGGACAACAACGTCCGGCTTTTTTCAAACTTCCGCAAGCGTGAGCGCGCTACGCCCGCGCGAATCCGCTCTCCTGCGCATGCCGATGAACGTCGAGCGGCATCGCCACGCGCAACTGCATCAACTGCGCGGCCACGGCCACCGCAATCGACGACGGCGCCTTGTCGACGATTCCCGTCACGCCGATCGGGCAAGTGATCTCGTCCATGCGCTCGCGCGCGATGCCGCGCTCGGCCAGCCGCCGCTCGAACTTCACGCGCTTGGTTTTCGAGCCGATCAGCCCGAACCACGCGAAATCGCGCCGCTTCATGATGCGCAGCGACAGCTCGAAATCGAGCGCGTGATTGTGCGTCATCACGATGAAGTAAGCGCCCGGCGGCGCGCTGTCGACGATCGCCGCGGGCGTGTCGGTGGCCTCGACCTGCACGTTGGCGGGCACTTCGTCGGGGAACAGTTCGTCGCGCTCGTCGACCCATTGCACCACGCACGGCAGCATGCCGAGCAGCGTCACCAGCGCGTGGCCCACGTGCCCCGCGCCGAACAGCACGACGTGCATCGGCCCGTATTGCGGCACCGGCGTGCTGCGTCGGCCGATCACGACGCGCCCCGTCGCATCCACGCGCACACAATGATTCGGATGACTGATCATGTTGCGTTTTCCTCGCTGATCCGTGGACTCAGGCCCGCGCCATCGCACGCACCGCACGCACGCTCTTGAGGATTTCCTCAGCGGTCGCGGGGGCGTTCATCGGCGGATTGAAGCGGTAATCGGCCACGCTCGCCACGGCGTCGCGAATCGCGAAGAACACCGAGAACGGCAGCAGCAGCGGCGGCTCGCCCACGGCCTTCGAGCGGTGAATGCTGTCCTCCGCGTTGCGGTTCTTGAAGAGCTTCACGCTGAACTCGGGCGGCGTGTCGTTCACGGTCGGGATCTTGTACGTGGACGGCGCGTGCGTCATGAGCTTGCCGTCCGGCTTCCACCAGAGTTCCTCGGTCGTGAGCCAGCCCATGCCCTGAATGAAGCCGCCTTCCACTTGCCCCACGTCGAGCGCGGGATTCAGCGAATCGCCCACGTCGTGCAGCGCATCGGCGCGCAGCACGCGCATTTCGCCCGTGAGCGTGTCGATCACGACTTCGGACACGGCCGCGCCATACGAGTAGTAATAGAACGGCCGGCCGCGCAGCGTCGCCTGATCCCAGTAGAGCTTGGGCGTGGCGTAGAAACCGTCGGACCACAATTGCACGCGCGCGAGATAGGCCTTCTGCACCAGCGTGCCGAACGGCACCACTTCGTCGCCGACGATCGCGCAGTCGTTCGCGAACCGCACGTCCGCCGCGTTCACCGCGCCCTTGCCCCAGGTGGTGGCCGCGAGCGTCGCCAGCCGCTCGCGCAACTGGCGCGCGGCGTCCTGTGCGGCCTTGCCGTTCAGATCGCTGCCCGTCGAGGCCGCCGTGGCGGACGTATTCGCGACTTTGCTCGTGTCGGTGGCCGTCACGCGCACGCGGCCGAACTCGATGCCGAGTTCGTGCGCGACGACCTGCGCGACCTTGGTGTTCAGCCCCTGGCCCATTTCCGTGCCGCCGTGGTTCACGAGCACCGAGCCATCGGTGTAGATGTGCACCAGCGCGCCCGCCTGGTTGAAGTGCGTGACGTTGAACGCGATGCCGAACTTCACCGGCGTGATCGCGATGCCCTTTTTCAGCACCTCGTTGTTCGCGTTGAACGCGCGAACCGCCGCGCGGCGCGCGCGATAGCCGCTCGTTTGCGCCAGCTCGTCGATCAGTTCGTGAATCACGTTGTCTTCGATGGTCTGGCCGTACGGCGTTTCGTTGTTCTCCGTCTTGCCGTAGAGATTGCGCTTGCGGACGTCGAGCGGATCGAGGTCGAGCGAGCGCGCGATGTCGTCCATGATGTACTCGATCGCAAACGCGCCCTGCGGGCCGCCGAAGCCGCGGAACGCGGTGTTCGACTGCGTGTTGGTCTTGCCGCAGAAGCCCGAAATCGACACATCGGGCAGCCAGTAGGCGTTGTCGAAGTGGCAGACGGCGCGCGTCATCACCGGGCCGGAGAGGTCCGCCGAAAAGCCGCAGCGCGAGGTCATGTCCACGCTCACGCCTTCGATGGTGCCGTGATCGTCGTAACCCACTTCGTACGTGTAGTGGAAGTCGTGACGCTTGCCGGTCACCATCATGTCGTCGTCGCGATCGGGGCGCAACTTCACGGGGCACAGCAGCTTCCACGCCGCGAGCGCCGCGCAGCACGCGAACAGGCCCGACTGCGATTCCTTGCCGCCGAAGCCGCCGCCCATGCGCCGGCATTCCACCAGCACGTTGTGCGATTGCACGCCCAGCACATGCGCGACAAGGTGCTGCATTTCGCTCGGATGCTGCGTCGAGCACCAGACGTGCATGCCGTCGTCGTCCTTCGGCACGGCGTAGGCGATCTGCCCTTCCAGATAGAACTGCTCCTGCCCGCCCAGCAGCATCTCGCCTTCATGACGATGCGCGGCCCGCGCCGCGCGCGTGGACGCGTCGCCGCGCGCGAGCTTCATCGGCGGCAACACGTATTGCTGCGCGGCGCGCGCCTGCTGCGCCGTGAGGATCGGCGGCAGTTCCTCATAGTCGATTTCGGCGCGGCGCGCGGCGAGACGCGCCGTATCGTGCGACGTCGCCACCACGACGAACATCGGCTGGCCGACGTATTGCACGACGCCGTCCGCGAGCACCGGATCGTCGTGGATGATCGGGCCGCAATCGTTCACGCCCGGAATGTCCTCGGCGGTGAGCACGGCGACAACGCCGGGCGTCGCGCGCACCTTGGCGAGATTCATCGCGACGATGCGCGCATGCGCTTTCTGCGAGAGACCGAGCGCCGCGTGCAGCGTGCCCGCGACGACAGGAATGTCGTCGGTGTAGGTGGCGCGCCCGCTCACGTGCAGATGCGCCGATTCGTGCGGCCGCGAGACGTGGACCTGCGCGAACGGCTCGCGCGCTTTCGCTTCTTCCAGGAACGGTTCGGCTTGCTGGTTCATGATGTCGTTCTCCGTATGTTGTTCCGCTTTTTTCCCGTTTCCTGTCCGGTCAAACCGCGCTGCTTTCGATGCTGTCCGCGTTATCCGCACTTTCCGCCGCCACCGCGCGCACGTTCAGCGCCTGCGGCGCGAGCGGATTGTGCGGACGCGTTTCCAGCCAGAAGCGATACAAGGTGTTCTTCGCCGATTCGAGCCGATACTCGCTCGTCGCGCGCATGTCCGAGAGCGGCGCGTAGTCGTTGCCGAGCGCGATCATCGCGGCCTGCACGGTGGCTTCGTGCCACTGCGCATCGGCGAGCACGGCTTCGGCGTGGCTCGCGCGCTTCGGTGTGGCCGCCATGCCGCCGAACGCGATGCGCGGCTCGCGGATCGTCTCGCCATGCTCGCCATCGGCGAGATACGAAAACGCGGCGCACACGGCCGAGATATCGGAGTCGAAACGCTTCGAGACCTTGTAGGTGCGGAATTTCAGATTCGCGCGCGCGCCGCTGCGCGTGGGCACCTTGAGCGCGAGCACGAATTCGTGTTCGGCCATGTCCTTCTTCTGGTACGCGAGATAGAGGTCTTCGAGCGCCAGCTCGCGCTCGACTTCGCCGCCGCGCAGCACCACGCGCGCGCCCAGTGCGATCAGGCCCGGCATCGAGTCGCCGATCGGCGAGCCGTTCGCCACGTTGCCGCCGAGCGTGCCCGCATTGCGGATCGGCAGCGAGGCGAAACGCAGCCACATTTCTTCGAGTTCGGGATAGTGCTTCGCGAGTTCGGCATAGGCGCGCTCGACCGTCACGCCCGCGCCGATGCGTATCCATTGCTCGTCCACGTCGATCGCGCGCATCGCCTCGACCTGCCCCACGTAGACGATGTCGCCGAGATCGCGCATCTGCTTCGTGACCCACAGGCCGATATCGGTGCTGCCCGCGAGAATGCGCGTGTTCGGGCGCGCGGCCTTGATCGCGGCGAGCGCCTCGACCGTGCGCGGCGCGTCGAACTGCTGGCCGCGATGCTCGTAGTGGAAGGTCTCGGCGCGCTCGATCGTCGCGAGCGAGGCCGCAATCGCCTTCACGTCGACGGGCGCCTTGGGCGCGTCGAGCTTGAACATCTGCTCGGCGGCGTCGAGGATCGGGCGATAACCCGTGCAGCGGCACAGATTGCCCGTGAGCGCATTGGCGATCTCGTCGCGCGACGGCACGCTGCACGACGCCTTGCCCGCGCAGCCTTGCGCCGCTTGCTCGTGGCTGTGCTCGTGGCTGTGTTCATGGCCGTGCTTCTCGTAGAGCGACCACATCGACATGACGAAACCGGGCGTGCAGAAGCCGCACTGCGAGCCGTGGCAATCGACCATCGCCTGCTGCACGGGATGCAGCGAGCCGTCGGGCTGGCGCAGGTCTTCGACCGTGAAGAGCGCCTTGCCGTCGAGCGTCGGCAGGAACTGGATGCAGGCGTTGACGGCCTTGAAGCTGACGCCGCCCTCGGCGGTGCGCTCGCCCACGACGACCGTGCACGCGCCGCAATCGCCTTCGGCGCAGCCTTCCTTGGTGCCGGTGCAGCGCGCGTCTTCGCGCAGGTATTGAAGGACGGTGCGGGTCACGCCCGCGTCGCTGACTTCGCGGATCGCGTTGCGGTGATAAAAGCGGATCGGCTGATTCATGGTTTCTGGCTCGTCGTTGTATGCGTGTGCGCGGCAAGCGTCTGCGGCTCGCCACGCAACAGTGGACGATTTGAAAGCTATCACCACCAATATTGCGATCCCATAGGCGCAAGTGCATGGGGGATATATCGTTGAGACGATAAATCGCGCTCGCACGCGCATGGCGGGCTTATGTCGCGACGTCCTGATTGCGTTATTTCTCTCACGTTTCACGCAAACAGGACACCGAAATCTCCGCGTCGATGCCTCATCCCGGCGCTCGCGCCCCGTTTTTTCCGCGATGACACGGCCTGGCGGCGTCCGGGCTCGCCAAATTGCGCCAACATCGCGCAACCTCGCCCATTTCCGCCTGCGCAGATGACAGAACGTTTAAGCAGCGAAACACGCGCAAAAGGTGTTGTTCCGCTCACCGAAACGTTTTTTCAACGTCTGCATAAGAACCGGTTCCATGGGACAATCACGCCTTTCCCGCCGTTTTCCATCCGCGTTTTCCCCATGTCCGCTGATTTGGCGCCCCCGCGCTCCGCCGCATCGACGACCCTGCAGATCATTCCGGTCGTCTTTTTCACCTTCCTCTGCTACCTGACGATCGGCATTCCGCTTGCCGTGCTGCCGGGCTACGTGCACAACGACCTCGGTTTCAGCACCGTGGTGGCGGGCGCGGCGATCAGCGTGCAATACATCGCGACGCTCTGCTCGCGCGCCCTCGCCGGCCGCTCGGCGGACACGCTCGGCCCGAAGAAAACCGTGTCGATCGGCCTGATGATCTGCGGCGCGAGCGGCGTGCTGCTGCTGCTCGGCACGCTCGTCGATCACTGGCCCGGCCTCTCGCTGACGCTGCTGGTCGTGAGCCGCCTGCTGCTCGGCTGCGGCGAAAGCCTGTGCGGCACCGGCGCGATCCTCTGGGGCATCGGCCGCGTGGGCACCTCGCACAACGCCAAGGTGATTTCGTGGAACGGCATCGCCACCTATGGCGCGCTCGCGCTGGGCGCGCCGCTCGGCGTGGAGATGGTGCATTTCGTCGGCTACTGGACGCTCGGCGTCTCCGTGATCGCGCTGGCCGCGCTCGGCTTCTGGCTCGCGCGCCCGATCGCGCCGGTGCCGGTCGTGCACGGCGAGCGCATGTCGTACCGCAGCGTGTTCACGCGCGTGCTGCCGCACGGCCTCGGCCTCGCGCTCGGCTCGGCGGGTTTCGGCTCGATCGCCACTTTCATCACGCTGTTCTACGCGGCGCGCCACTGGGACAACGCCGCGTTCTCGCTGACGCTGTTCGGCCTGATGTTCATCGGCGCGCGCCTGCTGTTCGCCAACACCATCAAGACCTTCGGCGGCTTCCGCGTGGCCATCGCCTCGTTCTCGTGCGAGTGCGCCGGTCTTTTGCTGCTGTGGCTCGCGCCGACGCCGCATTTCGCGCTCGCGGGCGCGGCGCTCACGGGCTTCGGCTTCGCGCTCGTGTTTCCGGCGCTGGGCGTCGAGGCGGTCGGCCTCGTGCCGGCGGCGAGCCGCGGCGCGGCGCTCTCGGCGTACTCGGTGTTCCTCGATCTGTCGCTCGGCATCACCGGCCCGCTCGCGGGCTATGTGGCGAATCTGTTCGGCTATGGCTCGGTGTATCTGTTCGCGGCGATTGCGTCGGCGGCGGCCGTGGCGCTGTCGGTCTCGCTGCATCGCAAGAGCGTGAAGGCGGCCGCCGAAGCGAAAGCCGCCGCGAGCGCCACACAACGCGCCGACTGAGCTTTCGTCAGACTCGCGGCTACACCGCACCCAATAGAAAAACCGCCCGCAACGCGCTTCGCGCTGCCGGCGGTTTTTTTCATCGCAGCCGATATCGATGCCTTACTTCTTCTGCACCGTATCGGTCGCGAGCTTCTTGCCCGTCGCCTCGTTGTAGCGCTGCACGTATTCCTCGGTGAGCTTGCGCACCGCGCGGCCGATCTTGCGGTAATCCGACTCGTTGAGGTTCGCGAGCGACACGCGGCCCGACGGATGCGGCGTGCCGAAGCCCTTGCCAGGCAGCAGCACGACGCGCGCTTCGCTCGCGAGACGGAACAGCAGCTCGTTGGGCTGCACCTGCTTGAGCAGCCACTCGACGAAGTCGCGCCCGAACAGCTTCTCGCCCAGATATTCCATGTCGAGAATCGTGTAGTAATCGACCTGGTTCGGATCGCTCTCGTCGTAGGCGATGCCCATCTCTTCGAACAGCGCGCGCTTGCGGCTGCGGATCACGCGCTTGAGCGCGTTCTTGTACGCGTCGGGCGTATCCATCAGCGAGAACAGCGAGAACAGGACCATCTGCACCTGCTGCGGCGTCGACAGACCGGCCGTGTGATTGAGCGCGACGGTGCGGCTGTCGGCCACCAGACGGTCGATGAACTTGAGCTTGTCCGGCTCCGTCGTGATCGACTCGTAGCGCTTGTGCAGGATCTTCTTTTCGTCCTTCGGCAGCTTCGCGAGCGTGGCGTCGAGCACGTTGTCGCGATGCGTCGCGATCGCGCCCAGACGCCAGCCGGTCGCGCCGAAATACTTCGAATACGAGTACACGAGAATCGTGTTCTTCGGCGCGAGCGCGAACAGCGAAACGAAGTTGTCGGCGAAGGTGCCGTACACGTCGTCGGTCAGCAGGATCAGGTCCGGACGTTCCTTGATGATCTCGGCGATGTATTCGAGGCTTTCGTCATCGATCTTCACCGACGGCGGATTGCTCGGATTCACGAGGAAGAACGCCTTGACCTTCGGATCGCGCAGCTTGTCGAGTTCCTTCTTCGAGTACTGCCAGTGGTTCTCGACGGTCGCATTCAGATGCACGACGTTGAGCTGATAGTCGTTGAGTTCGGGAATCTCGATGTACGGCGTGAAGATCGGCATGCCGAGCGCGATGGTGTCGCCCGCCTTGATCAGGAAGTTCTCGCGCATCGTGTTGAAGATGTACGTCATGGCCGCCGTGCCGCCTTCCACCGCGAACACGTCGAACTCGCCCACGAACGGATGCTTGCCGATCATCTCGCGGCGCAGATACTGCCCGACGATGATCTCCGAGAGCTTGAGCATGCGGTCGGGCACCGGATAGTTACAGGCCAGAATGCCTTCGCACATTTCGTAGAGGAAATCGCCCGCGGAAAGACCGAGCTGGTCGCGCACATACGACACCGCGCCGCCGATGAAGTCGATGCCCGGCTCGCCGTGCTTTTCGTGCAGGAACTGGTCGAAGCGCTCGACGATGCCGGCGCGCTGCGGGAAGCCGCCCACGCCTTCGGGCATGTACGAGAACGAGCGCTCCGATTCGCGCATCGCGAAGAGACCGAGCTGCCAGAAGCCGTGGCGCGGAATGGTGGCGAGGAAGTTGGGGTTGCCGCGACCCGCGTTGAGCATCGAGAAGTTGGCCGGACGTTCGGCCGCGCCGCCGCCGGCCGCCTTGATCAGTTCGTCCTTGAGCTCGAACGGGCTCAGTGCGTCGAGACCCGCCTTTTCCTTCGTATCGTTGCCTTTACCTTTTGCCATGGTGCTCTCCATTGGAAGACGTGATGCGCGCCGCTTCGTTCGTCATGCTCACCGTGCGCGGTGAACGTCGTCGTTGCGTGGAACGCGGCGCGCGTTTCGACAGATCATCGAGGACGGGCCTGCGCTCCTCGCGCGGCCCGCTTTGGCTTCATGTCATGCGAGACCGACCACGAGCGGCCCGAGCAGCGTGAGCAGCACATTGGCGATCGCGTAGGTGATGGCGAACGGCACGGTCGGCACGGCGCTCTCGGCCTTGTCGAGAATGCCGCCGAACGCCGGGTTCGCACTGCGCGAGCCGGACAGCGCGCCCGCGAGAATCGCCGCGTTGTTGTACTTCAGCACGTAGCGGCCAAACAGCATGGTGAGAATCAGCGGCACGATGGTCACCACCACGCCGAGCAGGAAGATCGTGATGCCGCTCTGCTTGACCGTCACCACCGCCTGGAGGCCGGAGTTCAGACCCACCACGGCGACGAACGCCGCGAGCCCGAAGTCCTTGAGCAGTTGCGAGGCCGCGGGCGGCATCACGCCGTACATCGGATGCTTGCCGCGCATCCAGCCGAACAGCAGACCCGCGAGCAGGCAGCCGCCGCCCGAGCCGAGCGTGAGCGGAATGCCCGCCACGTTCACCACGATCAGGCCGATCAGCAAGCCGAGCACGAGGCCGACGCCCATGTAGATGAAGTCGGTCTTGTTGCTGTACGCAAGCTCGTAGCCGGCTTCCTGCACGGCGCGTTTGGTGTCGGTGGCCGTGCCGTAGATCGTGATGACGTCGCCGTGTTCGAGCTGCGTCTGCGGCAGCACCGGCACGGGCTGACCCGCACGCTCGATCTTCTCGATGTAGACGCCGTGCCGCATGTCGCGATCGACGTTCTTGCGCACGTCGGCGATCGTCGTGTGATTCATGCCCTTCTTCGTGAAGACGAGCTGGCGCGTCTGCATCACAAGGCTCATGCCGCCCGAGTCCGGCACTTCCGGCCCGATCAGCGCGCCCACTTCGACCATCTGCTCGCGGCGGCCGACCACGAGCACCACGTCGTCGCGACTCAGCACGAAATCGGGCGTCGAATCGAGCACCTTGCCCGCGCGCCGGATCTTCTCGATCGCGATGAAATCCTTCTCCGCCGCTTCGAGCTGCTTGACCGTCTGGCCCGCGCCCGCGTCCACGCGGAACACGCGGCCGAACAGTTCGGGCAGCGCCGTGATCTGGCCCGGCCCGCTCGCCGCCGAGCCGCCCGCCATTTCGCGTTCGGCGTCCATCGACGCGTCCTTGAGGCTGCGGCCCATGAACTTCGGCAGGATGTTCACGCAGACGATGATCGCGCCGAGCGAACCGAACACATAGGTCACGGCATAGCCGATCGCCACGTCGGCCTGCATCGCTTTCATCTGATCGGGCGGCAAACCCAGACGCGCGATGGCGTCGCCGGCCGTGCCGATGATCGCCGATTGCGTCATGCCGCCCGCCGCGAGACCGGCGGCGAGACCCTTGTTGAGGTGAAAGAGCTTCGCGCAGATGACCACCGTGACGAGGCCCGCGACGGCCATGAACACGGCCATGGCGATCTCACGCAGCGTCTTGCGGTTGAGCGAGTTGAAGAAGCCCGGCCCGGAGTCGTAACCCACGGCGTAGATGAACACCGCGAACATCACCGACTTCACGCCGTTGTCGATGGTCACGCCCGCCTGACTGATGACCACGGCCGCGAGCAGCGATCCGCCCACGCCGCCTAACTGGAACTTGCCGAAATTGATCTGGCCGATCCAGTAACCCACGGCCAGCGAGAGGAACAGAGCGATTTCCGGAGATTTGTGAAAGATGTCATGTAGCCATTCCATCGTGCCCTCGCTTGGAAAGTGTGACAGCCTGATGCCGATGAAACCCGACGCTTGAGCCGCCGCGCGGGTCAGCCGAACTTCGCCGCGAGCCCGACCACGACGGGCCCCATCAACGGCAACAGGATGTTCGACAACGCATAGGTGATCGTGTAACCGATCACGGGAGTGGAATTGCCGGTGACGCCCACGAGCGCACTGATCGCCGGCGTGCTGCACTGCTGCCCTGCAATCGCGCCGAGCAGCATCGGCGCTTCGAGCTTGAGAAACATGCGCCCGATCCAGAGTGAGAGGAGGCCCGGTATCAGCACCATCAGGATGCCGGCGAGCGGCAGCGCGAGGCCGTACTCGCGCACGAGCTTGATGGCGTCCGGACCGGCGGACAGACCCACGGCGGCGATGAAGGTCGCGAGGCCGAAGTCCTTGAGCACCTGGGCGGCCGCCGAAGGCAGCGAGCCGACCACGGGAAAGTGCGAGCGCGCCCAGCCGAACAGCAGGCCCGAGAGCAGGCAGCCGCCGCCGGTGCCGAGCACCAGCGAGACGCCGCCCACCTTCAGCCCGAAGCGGCCGATCAGCATGCCGACAAGCACGCCGAGCCCGAGATAGACGAAGTCGGTCTTGGTGGTCTGCTGGATCACGTAGCCGAGTCGCTGCGCGCCGCGTTTGACGTCGCTGGGCGCGCCGAGCAGCGTAAGCACGTCGCCGCGCCGCACCACCGTGCCGGGCAGCGCGGGCACCGTGGTGTCGAGCCGCGTGATCGCGCTCACGTAGATGCCGCGGCCCGCTTGCGCCGAGGCGCGTTCGCGCATCTGCGCGAGCGTGAGGCCGTCGGCGTCGCGGCGCGTGAGCATCACGTCCACCCGCTGCGCGAGCAGCTTCGTGAAGCCTTCGCCCGAGACTTCCTCGCCGAGACTGGCGGACGCATCGACCATGCTTTCGCGGCGCCCCGCAATGAAGACAACGTCGCCGCTCTGCAGCACGAGCTGACCGTCCGCGTCGATCTGGCGCTGTTCGCGCAGCACGCGCTCGACCGTGATGTTGTTGCCGAAACGCGCCTCGAACTGGGCGACCTGGATGCCGGCGGCGGGACCGGCCCTGAACGCGCGGCCCACCAGCGGCGGCAGCGCGAGACGCTGACCTTCGTCGAGCACGCCGTCGCCGCCGAGCTTGCGAAAGAGACGCGCGGCCTCGTCGCGCAGATTCACGCGCAGGATCAGCGGCGCGACCTGGCTCGTGAACAGCACGATGGTGATCAGACCGAACAGGTAACTCACGCTATACGCGGTCACGATGTGCGCCTGCAACGTGCCCACCGCCTCGGGGCTGATGCCGAGCCGCGCAATCGCCTCTGAAGCCGTGCCGATCACCGCCGACTCGGTCGCCGCGCCCGCCAGCAGGCCCGCGGCGGTGCCCGCGTCGAGCTTCATCAGGACGACTGCAATCATGACGAGCGTCATCACCGAGACGATCTCGACGATCGAAAGCAGCCCGTAACGCCAGCCCTTGCCGATGTTGGCGAAGAACTGCGGGCCGCCCGTGAAGCCGAGCGCGAAGATGAACAGCGCGAAGGCGATGTTCTTGAGATCGGGCGCGATACGCGCGCCCGTCTGACCGAGCAAAAGCGCCACGATCAGCGTGCCGCACACGCCGCCAAGCGAAATGGGCCCGAATCGAATCGAACCAATCAGATAACCGAGTGCGAGACTCGTAAACAGGGCAATCTCGGGTTGCGACTTCAGCAATTCGACGATCATGTCTGGTCTGCCGATTTACGTTCTTTTTGCCCAAACGCGCATAAAAAGACATGCCCATGGCATGTACGCATCTATTTCCGGGCGCATCGCATATTTGCGCGACACGCAATAAATCCGGAAAACCGCTTTTATTCGCTATTTATGTAAAGGCTGTGAACCGGCATAAAAATCATCGGCTGCAACGCATTGACAACAAACGTTTTTCGCCAGGAAATCTCCGCAATCGGCCCAGACATCGATTCCTCGCAAGCTTGTACAAGACCCGGAAAACCGCTATCCGCTGGATGAACACCGCTCGATCGTAATTCAAATTCAAATACGACTGCGCGAACGTGCCATATTCCCGCCTCATTCAATACCCATGCCAGCCGCGCATTTGAATCTTTTACAACCATGAAATGACACTGCTTTTTGAGATAGATATTGTAATTTCACAGGACTGTCAATATGATTTTCATTCAAAGTCGTAATCGCGAGCTAGCCGCCAGTCCGCTTCATTCGCGCTCGGCTGTTCTGTTCGAGCGCACGCCCCTTAACCGGTAAATGCATTCAGCATGCGAGGCGAATTTCCATGAACCAGATACACGCCATGCGCGTCTTCGTCAGGGTTGCGGAATCACAGAGCTTTCGCCGCGCCGCGCAGCACCTCGACGTTTCGAACGCGCTCGTCACCCGTTCGGTCGCGATGCTCGAAGCGCATCTGCACACGCGGCTCATCAACCGCACCACGCGTAATCTTTCGCTCACCGAAGCAGGTCAGCGCTATCTCGAGGGCTGCCGCAGCGTGCTGGAGGAACTCGATCACCTCGAACATACGCTCGCGCATACCGAGCGGGAGCCGAGCGGCACGCTGCGCGTGGTGGCCGCCGGCGCGCTGTCGCTCGCCACGCTCACGCCGCTGATCGACGGCTACCGGCGGCGTTATCCGCGCGTGCATGTGCGCCTCACGCTCGCCGAGCGGCCCGTGGACCTGGCGGAGGACGGCTTCGACGTGGGCATCGTGGCAGCGTCGACGGAAAGTGGCGACGGCAACGGCGAACTCGTCGAGCGCTCGCTCGGCACCACTTCGTTCGTGCCCTGCGCATCGCCCGCGTGGCTCGCGGAGCACGGCGAGCCGGGCACGCCCGACGCGCTCGCGCAGCACGCGGCCGTGACGCTGCCGCCCGAGGAGCGCAGCGCGACGTGGCGCTTCGCGAAGGCCGGCGAACGCGCGCAGCCGGTCACGCTCCAGCCCGCTTACGCGGTCAACAACATGCTGATGGTGCGGCTCGCGGCGCTCGCGGGCATGGGCGTGGCGATCGTGCCCGCGCCGCTCGTCGCCGACGATTTCGCCGCCGGCACGCTCAGGCGCCTGCTGCCCGACTACGAGATCGACGCGCCCGAGGCACGCATGTCGATCGTGTATCCGAGCCGCCAGTATTTGCCCGCCAAGACGCGGCGCTTCGTCGATCACGCGGTCGAGCATTTCGAGCACGCGCACGACGGCGCGCTGGCGAACCGGTCGGCGTCGAGCGTGGCGTCGTCGGCTTCGACTTCGGCAGGCGGCTCCGCGTGGCGGCCGATGAACGGCGCGCCCGGCAGCAGCGCCGTGTTGCAGGCGATGAACGAACGCTGAGGCACGTAAGGAAGCACGTAAGGCAGCACGTAAGAAGCGCTGCACCGCCGGCGCGGGCAGCGCCATCGCGGCTCAACCCGGCGGCGTGCCGTATTCCGCCGGCTCGCTTTCCAGACCCGCGGCGCCGCACAACTCGCGCAGCAGCGCCGCCTCGCGCTCGTGCACCTCGACCGGCAGCCACTGCGCGCCGGCCCACGCCAGATAGCGCGCGCGATGCTGGCCGTTGCGGAACGCCACCACGCCCACATGCGCGATGCCGAGCCAGCCTGCAATCCCCGCCGCGCGGCGCTTCGAGATCGTCACGTAGGGCATCTGCGGCACGCGTTCGTTTTCCGGATCGAGAAATTCGCGGATCCCGCGCACCTTGCCGACATGCCAGTCGTCGACGGGCTTGAGCACGTAGTCGGTGTCGTCGCGGTCGGCGCACAGCAGCAGCTTGTGCAGATCGACGACCACCACTTCGTGGCGCGTGCCGTCGGTCGTGAAGACGCGTTTGAAGCGCACATGATCGTAGCCGGGGTGATCGGGCAAGGACACGATCCAGTGCGTTCCGCACGCGGATTGCAGCGGTTTCGACAGCGTTGAAGGATTCGGTGGCAGCGCGCCGGGCGTGGGCAGTGACGTCGGGGACATGCGGGTGATGCGCCTCTCGCGGGGAGGAAAAACGGCCTAAGCTACGAGGGATTCGTGACGGTTTCGTGACCTATGCGGCGTGGATGCGCACGCCCCGCGCACGCGAGGAAAAGCCCGATGAGCCAAGGTGAAAAAGGCAACGACAGAAGCGACGAGCAACGCGACGACGCAGCGCCACGCGAAAGCACGCCGGACCACGCGATAACGGAGACGTTCGGCGACGCCGTGCGCATCGAAGCCCGCGCCCAGGTCGCGACGATCGTGCTCGATCGACCCGCGCAGCGCAACGCGATCGACCGCCCGACCGCCGATGCGCTCGCCGCCGCATTCGCGCGCGTCGAGGCGCATCCGCACTGGCGCGCGGCCGTGCTGTTCGGCGCGGGCGGCACCTTTTGCGCGGGCGCCGACCTCGGCGCGCTCAACGACGACACGCGGCGCAACGCCCTGCGCGAAGACGGCGGCGGCCCCGGTCCGCTCGGCCCGACGCGCATGCGGCTCGCCAAGCCTTGCATCGCGGCCGTGACGGGCTACGCCGTCGCGGGCGGGCTCGAACTCGCGCTGCTCTGCGATCTGCGCATCGTCGAGGAAGACGCCATGCTCGGCGTGTTCTGCCGCCGCGTGGGCGTGCCGCTGATCGACGGCGGCACGGTGCGTCTGCCGCGCCTGATCGGCCTGTCGCGCGCGCTCGATCTGATCCTCACGGGGCGCGCCGTCGACGCGCGCGAGGCGCTCGACTTCGGTCTTGCGAATCGCGTCGTCGGCAAAGGATGCGCGCGCGCCGAAGCCGAAGCGCTCGCAGCCACGCTCGCCGCGTTCCCGCAAGCGGCGCTGCTCGCGGATCGCCGCTCGGCCTGGGACAACAGCGCACTCGACGACTTCGCCGAAGCATTGCGCCGCGAAGGCGCCGGCGGCTATCGCGCCGCGCTCGACGAAGGGCTGCCGATGGCCGCGCGTTTCGCGCAAGGCGCGGGACGCCACGGCGAACCGCTTTGAGCGCGCGAAAACCTCGCCACACTTGATTCTTGAAGGCCCTTGTTCAAGGCGCTAAATTGAATCTGTCAGTCGCCACGATGCACCGCCCGCGCCGTCCGCCACACTGCATCGGCCCGCTTTTTTCCGGGCAATCCTCAGACGAGACGCCGACGCGAACAACAACCCCGCACGCGCATCAGGTGTGTTTTCGTGGAAGAACGCAAGAAAAGCGTGCCGGATGCAGCGAGGCGCATTTCAGTACAATTCGGCATTGGCTTAATCAGTACGCCAAATTCAGCACGATTGGCACGTTCAGCACAACCGTCGCACAAAAACAGCGCGCGAGCCGCTCACCGCCGGCCTCGCGAACCGAACCGACCACGCCGTCCCCGCCGAGAACCGGCCCACACGTCCATGCCCTTGCCCCTGCTTGCCCTTGCCGTCGCCGCGTTTGGTATCGGTACCACCGAATTCGTCATCATGGGACTGCTGCCCGACGTCGCGCGCGATCTGTCCGTGTCGATTCCGGCCGCCGGCATGCTGGTCTCGGCGTATGCGCTGGGCGTGACGATCGGCGCGCCCATCGTGGCGATCGCCATCGCCAACGTGCCGCGCAAGGCGGCGTTGATGCGGCTGATCGGCATCTTCATCGTCGGCAATCTGCTGTGTGCGCTGGCGCCGACCTATTCGATCCTGATGGCCGCGCGCATCGTCACGGCGTTCTGTCACGGCGCGTTCTTCGGCATCGGCTCGGTAGTCGCGGCCGGACTCGTCGCGCCCAACCGGCGCGCCCAGGCGATCGCGCTGATGTTCACGGGCCTCACGCTCGCCAATGTGCTGGGCGTGCCGCTCGGCACCGCGCTCGGTCAGCTTGCAGGCTGGCGCACGACGTTCTGGGCCGTGACGGTGATCGGCCTCTTCGCGGCGCTCGCGTTGCAAGTGTGCCTGCCGAAGCACATCGAAATGCAGAAGGCGAGCCTCATGCACGAATTCAGCGTGCTCAAGAATCCGCAGGTGCTGATGGTGCTGGGCATGAGCGTGCTGGCATCGGCGAGCCTGTTCTCGGTGTTCACCTACATCACGCCGATTCTCGAGGACGTGAGCGGATTCTCGCCGCACGAAGTGACCTTCGTGCTGCTGCTGTTCGGCCTCGGGCTGACGGTGGGCAGCACGCTCGGCGGCAAGCTCGCCGACTGGAAGCTGATGCGCTCGCTGCTGAGTCTGCTCGCGATGATCGGCGTACTGCTCGCGGTGTTCGCGTTCACGATGCACGATCAGATCGCGGCGATGGCGACCATTTTCGTGTGGGGCGTGCTCGCGTTTGCGATCGTGCCGCCGCTGCAGATTCTCATCGTCAATCGCGCGAGCCATGCGCCGAACCTCGCCTCGACGCTGAACCAGGGCGCGTTCAATCTCGGCAATGCGAGCGGCGCGTGGATCGGCGGCGTGGCGATCAGCGCGGGCGCGCCGTTGACGTCGCTGCCGTGGGTGGGACTCGCGATGGCGCTCGCCGCGCTCGGGCTCACCTTCGTCTCGGCGCAACTCGAGCGGCGCGCGCGTCGCCGCGTGGCGGTCAACGGGCCGACCTCGGTCGCCTGAACGGGACGTGTCGACTCGAAGCGCGACGTTCGACGTTCGACGTTCGACGTTCGACGCTCGGCGCTCGGCGCGATGACGCGCTGATTGACTGAAGCAGCGCGGCATCCCATGCCGCGTTTTTCGCGTGCGCAGTGTAGGATGGCGCCCGATGAAAACCGTCCTTACCCGAGATTTCCTCGCGCTGATCCTGAGCGTGGCCGTGGTCGGCCTGGGCTCCGGCGCGACCTTGCCGCTCACGGCGCTCGCACTCACCGACGCCGGATACGGCAGTGCCATCGTCGGCCTGCTGACTGCCGCACAGGCGCTCGGCGGGCTGATCGTCGTGCCGCTCACGGCGTGGATCGCGGGGCGATTCGGCTCGCGGCAAGTGATCGTCGGATCGGTGATTGCGGTCGCGGCGGCCACTGCGCTCATGCAGACCTGCGCGAATCTGTGGGTATGGGCGGCGCTGCGGATGGTGTGCGGCGCGGCGCTCATGCTGCTGTTCACGATCGGCGAGGCGTGGGTGAACGAACTCGCGGACGACTCCAATCGCGGACGCGTGGTCGCCATCTATGCGACGACCTTTACCTTGTTTCAGATGTCCGGGCCCGTGCTGGTGAGCCAGATCGCGGACTCTACGGCGTGGCGGTTTGCGATCTGCGGGGCGATTTTCCTGATCGCGTTGCCGATGCTGTTTGCCATCCGGTCGAGTCCGCACAAGTCGGATCTGCATGAGCCGCATGGGAGTTGGCGGCATGTGTTGCCGAAGATGCCGGCGCTGATTATCGCGACCGGTTTTTTTGCGTTGTTCGATACGCTTGCGCTGTCGTTGCTGCCGTTATTCGCAATGGGGCATGGGATTGGGAGCGAGCTGGCCGTGCTGTTTGCTTCGGTTGTGTTGCTCGGCGATACGACGATGCAGTTTCCCATCGGGTGGCTCGCTGATCGGCTCGGGCGCGAGCGGGTGCATGGGTTGATGGGCTTGATTGTTGTCGTGCTGTTGCCTTTGTTGCCTTTTGCTGTGGGGACGCCCTGGTTGCGGTGGCCTTTGCTTTTTGTTTTGGGGGCCGCTGCCGGGTCTATTTATACGTTGGCGATTGTCGCCTGCGGTGAGCGGTTTGAAGGCGGGGCGCTCGTTTCGGCTAGTGCGCTGGTTAGTGCTTCATGGAGTGTCGCCAGTTTTGGGGGGCCTATTGTTACCGGGGCTTTGATGGAGCATGCCGGGCGCGATGCCATGCTTTGGGTTTTGTTTGCCGCCGCGGTTGTTTTTCTTGGGGCTTTGAGGTGGGAACGGGTGCGCGGATTGGCTGGTGCTTCGCATATTCGGTGATTTTTTTGTTTTGCGCTTTTTCCTGTTTTCTTGTCGGTCTGCATGCGTTGCCCCTGTGCGGGGCGGCACCTACTTTTCTTTGCAGCCGCAAAGAAAAGTAGGCAAAAGAAAGCGGCTCACACCGCTAATGCTTCGCTGTGTTTCTCTCGACGTCATTCGGAGTGGTGCAGGAGCGTCCGTCGTCCCGCGCCCTCCCACGTAGTGACAAGGCATCCTCACATCCCGTTGCGCTCAACGCGCAACGGCCGGGTATGCGGGGGAAACCAAAGGTACTAATTTATCTTTTTGGGGCACTCGCAAACCTTCGGTTTGCTGCCATGCCCCACGGGGCGCGGAGCGCCCCCGGATGAATGACGGCTTTGTCACTGAGTTGAGTGGTGCGAGGCGACAGACGCCCCGGAACCACTATCGAAGAAGGTGCGGGGTGGACGGCGTCACACTGGCGGTTTGAGCCGCTTTCTTTTGCCTACTTTTCTTTGCGGCTGCAAAGAAAAGTAGGTGCCGCCCCGCACAGGGGCGACGCGTGCAGACCGACAAGAAAACAAGAAAAGCGCAAAACAAACAATCAACCTAATGCAGCCACTACCTCCCCAACACACTCCCCAAACCCCACCCGATACCCCTCCCCCTGACACCACCCACGCAGCGTCAACACATCCCCATCCTCAATAAACCCTCGCGTAGCCCCCCCTTTCAACTCAACAGGATTCTTCGCATTCCAGGTAATCTCCAGCAGGCTCCCAAACGAATCCGCCGTAGGCCCGGAGATCGTCCCGGACCCCATCAAATCCCCGACGCGCGTGTTACACCCACTCACCGTATGATGCGCGAGCTGCTGCGCCATGCTCCAGTACATGTGCCGGAAATTAGTCCGTGAAATCGTCGACGCCTCCTGCGCCCCGGCAGGCTGCAACAGCACTTCCAGCTCGATATCAAAAGCATGCTCCCCGCCATGCCGCAAATACGCGAGCGGCTGCGGCTCCTGCACCGGCTGCGCGACGCGGAACGGCTCCAGCGCATCAAGCGTCACAATCCAGGGCGAAATCGTCGAAGCAAAAGTCTTCGCATTGAACGGCCCAAGCGGCACATATTCCCACTGCTGAATATCGCGCGCGCTCCAGTCGTTGAGCAGCACCATGCCGAAAATATGCGCCTCGGCGTCCTCACACGCGATCGGCTCGCCCAGCGCATTGCCGCGCCCGATCACGAATCCCGTCTCCAGTTCGATATCGAGCTTGCGGCACGCACCGAACACCGGCCGATCCTGATCCGGCAACTTCAACTGCCCATTGGGCCGACGCACCGGCGTGCCGCTCACCACCACGGAAGAAGCGCGCCCGTTATAGCCGATCGGCATTTCCGACCAGTTCGGCAATAGCGCATTCTTCGGATCCCGAAACATCGATCCCACATTCGTCGCGTGTTCCTTCGACGAATAGAAGTCGGTATAGCCCGGAATATTCACCGGCAAATGCAGCTTCGCTTCCGCGAGCTTCACGAACGCGCGAGCGCGCAACGCCGCGTCATCGCGCAAGGCTGCCGTGTCGCGCGCAAGCAGCGACGAAAGCTGCACGCGCACGCTGCGCCACACGTCGCGACCCAGTTCGATGAAGTCATTGAGCGCGCCGCGCGCGAACACGTTGTGCTTCACCGTGGCCGGCAGTCTCAGCAGGCCCGCGTCATACAGCACCGCCAGGTCGATCACCGAATCGCCGATCGCCACGCCCACGCGCGCCGAGGCATGCTGCGCCGTGCTGAACACGCCGAACGGCAGATTCTGGATCGGGAATTCGCACGCGGCGTCGTTGGCGGACTCGATCCAGCTCTTGCGGCGCGGGTCGAGCGTGGCGCGCAGGTCGTCGGGAAGGGGTTGGCTGCTCATTGCTGCTCCGGATTGAAATGTTTCTCGAGGCCTTGCCAGCACTCGTAGTAATGCGCCTGCAACTGCGCCGTTTCGAGCGCGAAGCGCGTCGGCCGGATCAGCGTGCGGGTCTCGAACATGAACGCCATCGTGTCGCCGACCTTGTGCGGCTTCGTCGTATCGGCGTTCGAGGCTTTTTCGAAGGTCTCGGAGTCCGGGCCGTGGCCCGACATGCAGTTGTGCAGGCTCGACCCGCCCGGCACGAAGCCCTCGGCCTTCGCGTCGTACGCGCCGTGCACGAGGCCCATGAACTCGCTCGCGACGTTGCGGTGATACCAGGGCGGACGGAAGGTGTTCTCCGCCGCGAGCCAGCGCGGCGGGAAGATCACGAAGTCGATCGAGTCGACGCCCGGCGTGTCGGTCGGCGCGTGCAGCACGAGGAAGATCGATGGATCCGGATGGTCGAAGCTGATCGAGCCGATCGTATTGAAGTGGCGCAGATCGTATTTGTACGGCGCGTAATTGCCGTGCCAGGCCACCACGTCGAGCGGCGAATGGCCGATGTCGGCGCGCCAGAGCTGACCGTTGAGCTTGGTGACGAGTTCGAACTGTCCTTCAAGATCTTCGTACGCGGCGTGCGGCGTGAGGAAGTCGCGCGGATTCGCGAGGCCGTTCGAACCGATCACGCCCAGATCCGGCAGGCGCAGCAACGCGCCGAAGTTCTCGCAGAGATAGCCGCGCGCCGTGCCGTCCGGCAGATCGACCGTGAAGCGCACGCCGCGCGGAATCACGGCGATTTCGAACGGCTCGACGTCGAGCTTGCCCATTTCCGTGCGAATCGACAGGCGCCCTTCCTGCGGCACGATCAGCAATTCGCCATCGGTATTGAAGAAGAAGCGGTCGGTCATCGCGCGGTTGGCCGCGTAGAGATGGATCGCGCAACCGCTCATCGACGCCGCCGAGCCGTTGCCCGCCATCGTCACCCAGCCGTCGATGAAGTCGGTCGGCGCGGTCGGCATCGGCAGCGGGTCCCAGCGCAACTGATTGGGCGGCGTGGGCGGCACGTCGTTGAAATCGGCGACGAGGCGCGTCGCGCCGCCGATCTGGGCGTGCGCGACGAGCGGCGTGAACGGCTGATGCACCGCGCCCGGACGGATCCGATAGAACCACGTGCGGCGATTGTGCGAGCGCGGCGCCGTGAAGGCGGTGCCCGAAAGCTGCTCGGCGTACAGGCCGTACGCGCAGCGCTGTGGCGAGTTCTGCGCGGCCGGCAGCGCGCCGGGCAGCGCCTCGGTCGCGAACTCGTTGGCGAAGCCGCTCATATAGCCGTCGGTCGCGGCGCGATTGGCCGCGGCGTGGCGCAAGGGTGCATTCATCACTGTCTCCATGTTCTGCGTGCAGGCGCGTCTTCAGCATAGACGCCCCTCGGCACGCCGACTTTCGATTGATCGAGCCGGGCGCGGCGGCTTTCTCTGACAGAATCCGTCGCGCGATTTACGAATAGTAAAACGGATTATGATTAGTGAAATTCAACGTAAACCCTGGGAGGACGTCGAAACCCCGGCAAAGCCGCGTTTGCGTGGATATCGTTATCACCAATCCATGCATGCCGCAGGCCGGCGGACTGCTAACATCGAGTCATGCGGCCCCGAGGCTGCCCGATCCGATCACTCCGCGCTCCGAGACGCCCTCTTTTTCGTCACCATGCTTGCTCCCACCATTCCCGCGCTCGTCGCCCGCGCCGCCGATCATCCTTTTCTCGGCGAGCATCTGGCGATGGGGACCGGCGCGCACAGCGCCGTGGCCGTCGCCCACCGGCGCGGCGTGGAGTTGCTGAGCGCCTACGAACCGATCTACGACATCAGCGTGCACGGCGGCGCGCAATCGCTGACGGCGGATCTCGCGCAGGCCTCGCGTTTCGGCGACGAACTCGGTTTTCAGGCCGTGACGCTGCGCGAGGTCGACGGCAAGGTCGGGCCTTACGATCCGTTTTCCGACTCGCTCGACGATCCCGAGCTGGTCGCGCTCGACCGTTGCGTTCGCGCGCTGCACACGATCAACTTTCTCGGCTCGCAACAGCATGGGCTGCTCTTTCTGCGCGTGCACGAGCGTCTGCTTAAAAGCGTGAAATACGATCACGGGCGGCATTTTTCGAACGTGCTGGTCTCGTTCGGCCTGAATCCGGGGCGTGTGGTGATCGAGTTGCCGGCGGCGGCGGTCGCGCACCGGACCTTCGTCGGCTATCTGACGCAGAGTTATCAGCGCTATGGCTTCAAGGTGGCGGGCAATCTGCCGAATGCGGGACAGATTCTTTCGGTGTCCGACATGGCGCGGCTCGATTTCGTGAAGATGGATGCCAGCTCGGCGCTGCGCGATTCGATGGTGAAGCCGCTCGTGAGCTATGCCGCGCGCCTGCGCATTCCGCTGATCTTCAACCGCGTGGTCGATGCCGCGCAGTTCGAGCAATTACAGCAATACGACGTGCGCTTCGTGCAGGGGCCGGTGTTCACCGCGCAGGACAGCGCGGCCTGACTCGCTCCGCCATGAAAAACGCCGCGCTTTCTTGCGAAGGCGCGGCGTTTTTTTGTGCGTGGTTTTACGCGACGGACAAAAGGCCTAGAGGCTGATCGGCTCCTGCTCCAGCTCCACGCCGAAGCGCGCGAACACGTCATGGCGGATCGCCTGGGCCAGTTCGAGGATATCGGCGCCGGTCGCGCCGCCGCGGTTCACGAGCACCAGCGCCTGACGCTCGTGCACGGCCGCCTCGCGCAACGCGCGCCCTTTCCAGCCGCACTGGTCGATCAGCCAGCCCGCCGCGAGCTTCACGCGTCCGTCGGCTTGCGGATACGACACGACGCCCGGCTCGCGCATGACGAGCGCGTCGAACTGCTCGCCCTCGATCACGGGATTCTTGAAGAAGCTGCCCGCGTTGCCGAGCACGCGCGGATCGGGCAGCTTGGCGCGGCGCACGGCCACCACGGCTTCGAACACGTCCTGCGCGCACTGCGCTTCGCTCAGACCGCGCTGCGCGATCTCGCGTGCGAGATCGGCGTAACCGGCATTCGGCTGCCACGACTTCGGCAGACGGAACGTGACCGCCGTGATCACGAAGCGGTCGCGGCCTTCGCGCTTGAAGAAGCTGTCGCGATATCCGAACTCGCAGGCGGCCGCGTCGAATTCATAGGGCCTGCCGGTCTCCACTTCGATCGCGCGCACGGCCGCGCAGCGATCGCCCATTTCCAGCCCGTAAGCGCCGATGTTCTGGATCGGCGCGGCGCCCACCGTGCCGGGAATCAGCGCGAGATTTTCGAGGCCGGGCATGCCCGCCGCGAGCGTCCACGCGACGAAATCGTGCCAGTTCTCACCGGCGGCGGCCTGGACGTACCAGGCATCGCCGTCCTCGTGAACGACGCGCTTGCCCGCCAGCCCGACCAGCAGCACGAGGCCGTCGAAGTCGCGCGTGAGCACGACGTTGCTGCCGCCGCCCAGCACAAGCGTGCGCAAGCCTTGCGCGCGCGAATCGCGCACGGCGGCGACGAAATCGGCCTCGCTTTCGACGCGGCACGCGTAACGCGCGCGCACGTCGAAACCGAACGTGTTGTGCGCACGCAGCGGATAAGCGGCGGCGAACCACACGCTGTTGCGCGGGGACGGATCAGCAGACAAGGCGGAAGCGGACATCGCGGAAGAACGGATACGGAAAAGACGGACGGAGGACGCGGGCCAGATCAGGCCGAGCCGGACAAAGCCCGGTAGAACCCGGCAATGCGAGGCAGGCCCGGCCCGCCGCGCAACCTTGGGCAAACACGAAGGCGCCGGTAAAATAGCGTCGGTCCGTGATTATAGCGAGTGCGCGCGACGCCGCCGGAAAACGCCGGTGCGGCCCGCCCGCGCAGCGCCACTCGCACTTTTGGGAGAAAGCAATGCCATCGTTTGACGTCGTCAGCGAAGCCAACATGATCGAAGTGAAGAACGCGATCGAGCAATCCAACAAGGAAATCTCCACGCGCTTCGACTTCAAGGGCTCGGATTCGCGCGTCGAGCAAAAGGAACGCGAGCTGACCGCGTTCGCCGACGACGATTTCAAGCTCGGCCAAGTCAAGGACGTGCTGCTGTCGAAACTGGCCAAGCGCAATGTGGACGTGCGTTTTCTCGACTACGGCAAGATCGAGAAAATCGGCGGCGACAAGGTGAAGCAGATCATCACCGTGAAGAAGGGCGTGTCCGGCGATCTCGCGAAAAAGATCGTGCGCCTCGTGAAGGACAGCAAGATCAAGGTGCAGGCGAGCATTCAGGGCGACGCCGTGCGTGTGACCGGCACCAAGCGCGACGACCTGCAAAGCGTGATCGCCATGCTGCGCAAGGACGTGACCGATACGCCGCTCGACTTCAATAACTTCCGCGATTGATGCTGAGCGACTGAGCGTTCGCGAACTTTCGCGAACGCTCCCAATAGTCGGTTCGGCGGGCGCGGCGCGCACTCACGTGGGCGTCGCGCCCGTTTTGTATTTCTCCGCATTTTTCCGCGTACTTTCAGGCCGTCAATCGGGCTTGAACAGCAGCGGCATCATCACCTCACCGGTTTCCAGCAGCGTCTTGAGGTTCGAGAGGATGAGCGGCCAGCCGCCCGCCACCGCCTCGATAAACTTCGACCCCGGCCGCGCCATTCGGTGCGTGACCGTGAGCTTCGCCACGTCGTCCTGCGCGACGATTTCCATCGTGCACAGCGAGTCGCCTTCCGCGTTCAGGTCGGGACGAAACTGATTGCGCCAGCGGATCACCAGACGATGCGGCGGCTCGGATTCGACGATCTCGCCCGAATCGGCCACGCGTCCGTCGGCGAAACGCAACTGCCACGGCGAACCCGGCTGCCAGTCGCTTTCCGCGCGCACGCCGTGCCAGTAGCGCGCGGTGAATTCCGGGCTCGTGAGCGCCGTCCAGAGCGCCTGCGGCGCGGTGCGGATATAGGTGACGTAGACGAACACCGACTCCTGCGCGGCGTGCGTGCCGGCCTGCGTTGCTGCGCGGTCTTGCTGGCTCATGGCTGCCTCCTGACTTCGATGTCTGCGCGCTGCGCGCGCTTACTCCTCGAGCGAATGTTTGAGCTCCACGAGCGCGTCTACCTGCGCGCGCTCGAACTTGCCGATCCAGCGCGCGGCCATTTCGCCGATGGGCACTGGATTGATGAAATGACGCTTCTCGCGCCCTTCGCGACGGGTGACGACGAGATTCGCCGCTTCGAGCACGCCGAGATGCTTGGTGACCGCCTGGCGCGACATCGTCAGACCTTCGCAGAGCTGCGACAGCGTCTGGCCGTTCCTGGCGTGCAGCCGGTCCAGCAACTGGCGGCGGCTCGCGTCTGCGAGCGCGCGGAATACGGCGTCGTCGTTCATGGATTTTATTATGCAACCACGAGGTTGCATGTCAAGGTAAAACCGGCACGTGCCAGATGAACGCGCACGACGCTCATGGACGCTTACGCACGACGACCTTGCCCCCCCGCCGCGACGCCTGGCCCCACCGCCGCCCGGCTGACCGGCTCGCTGGGGAGCGCCTGCGCGCCGGCAACGGGCTTGCTGGACGTGACGGACGCGACGGACGCGACGGCCTTGCGCGGCCGCCCGCCCTTGCGCCCGTTCTCGCGCGCGGCGGCGGCCTTCGCCGGCGACTTGACCGAGCCCATCTGACGCGCCAGATCGCGCATCCAGAGCTTCGTGCCGTAGACGCCGCTCAGCAGCCCCGGCGCCCACACCGACTCGTCCAGGCGCGGGAAGTAGATCGACTGCCCGCCGCCCCAGATTTCGACGTCGGCAAGCTGGGCCGGCGTGGGCGCGTGCGCGAGCATCTGCAGGTCCTGAATGAGCGCGATGGGCACGGCGATGTCTACGCCGTTCGCGAACGACACTTCGAGTTTGTGATGCGTACGGCTGTACCGCGCGGCGACCGCAACCGGACTCGCCTGTGCCGCCCCCGCTGCGGCGTCGAACTGCTCGCGGCCGATGGTCTGGGCGCCCACGGGCTCGCGGTTGAGATGCTCCCTGCTGCTGGCCATGTTTGCGTTCTCCAGGTTGCGATGCGTTGCCATTCGCGGCACAAATGCGCGACTTCGGGTTCGATGGCCTGCGCGAGGCGCGCCACTTCACGCTCGCCGAGCGCGAAGCGTTCGCGCAACGCCAGCGGCCCGAGCGGGCAATTGAGGTTGAACACACACGAGCCTTGCGGACTCTCGACATGCACGTGCGCGGGCCGATGATCGTTCGAATAGATCACGACGCGGGCGCCGGATACGCGAAGCAGTGTGGGCATGGCGTAGACAATAACCTAACGTTGGGTTTCTGGAGCGCCGCGCGGCCCGTTTTCCGTGCACTCTCTTGCACTGGATCAACCCCAACGGGCGGCGTGATCGAGAACACAGCTTAGCCACGCGCGCCGCGTCTGAAACCTCGTCCGAATGGCGTAGGACGCATCATCAGGCGAAAAAAAACGGCGCCTGAGCGCCGCCTTTTTTTGCCGCGTGTCTGGCGTCAATCGAGCCTGAACTGCCCGACTGCTTCCGCGAGCCGCATCGCCTGACCGCGCAGCGCCGACGCCGCCGCCGTCGACTGCTCGACCAGCGCCGCATTCTGCTGAACCATTTCGTCGAGCTGGCTCACGGCGCGATTCACTTCCTGAATGCCGCGCGTCTGTTCGCCGGCCGCGCTCGTCACTTCGGCGATGATGGTCGTCACGTTCGACACGTTCGCCACGATCTCGTCCATCGTTTCGCCCGCGCGGCGCACGAGTTGCGAGCCGGAATTCACGCTCGTCACCGTCGATTCGATCAGCGCCTTGATTTCGCGCGCCGCCTGCGCGCTACGCTGCGCGAGGCTGCGCACCTCGCCCGCGACCACCGCGAAACCGCGCCCCTGCTCGCCCGCGCGCGCCGCTTCCACGGCCGCGTTGAGCGCGAGAATATTGGTCTGGAACGCGATGCCGTCGATCACGCCGATGATGTCGGCGATCTTCACCGAAGCCTTCTCGATCGCGCCCATCGTATCGACGACGTCGTTGATCACCGCGCCGCCGCGCGACGCCACCACCGACGCCGAATTGGCCGTCACGTCCGCCTGCTGCGCCGCGTTGGCCGACTGGCCGACCGTCGCCGTGATTTCCTCCATCGACGCGGCCGTTTGCTCGAGGCTCGCCGCCGCCGATTCGGTGCGGCCCGACAGGTCGACGTTGCCCGCCGCGATCTCGTCGCTCGCCGTGCGCACCGACTCGCTCGCATCGCGAATATGGCGCATCACGTCGCGCAGTTTGTCCATGAAGGCGTTGAACGAGCGCGCGATCTGCGCCACCTCGTCGTCGCCCGTGGCGGGCAGGCGCTGCGTGAGATCGCCCTCGCCCGCGCTGATCGCGTCCATCGCGTCGCGAATGCGCGAGAGGCGCTGGAACGACACGGCCGTGACCGCGCCCACCACCAGCGCCGCCACCACGGCCACCACCACGAGCGCGATCAGCGACGCGGTGAGCAGCGAGCGCATGCCCGCCGTGGCTTCGCTGCGGTCGAGCGCGACGATCAGACGCCAGTCGGTGCCCGGAATCGGCTGTGCGCGCATCAGCTTGGCGTCGCCGCCCACGTCAAACGACGGCGGGCGCGCCGACGCATCGAGCGCGGCCAGCTTGTCGCCCGTCAGTTCCGGCGCGAGATCGGTGACCGGCTTGAGCGTGAGCTTCGCGTCGTTGTGCGCGACGATCTGGCCCGCGCTGTCCACCAGCATCCCGAAGCTCGCGGGCGTCGGATGGATCGACTGCACGTTCGACACCACGTCGTCCATCGCGACGTCGCCGGAAATCACGCCCTTCACCTGGCCGTCGCGGATCACGGGCGCGGCGAACGCCACCACCAGCTTGCCGGTGCCCACGTCGACGTAAGGCGGCGTCACCACGCCCTTGCCCGCCGCGACCGCCTGCTTGTACCAGGGACGGCCGGTCGGATCGTAATCGGGCGGAATGCCGGTCGGATCGGAGAATTTCGCGGTCTTGTCGGCGTAGCCCACGTAGACGTTGGTGAAGCCGCCCGCCGCCGCGATCTGCTTGAGCGCCGCCGACGGATCGGGTTGAAGCACGGCGTCCTGCAGCGACTCGATCATGCGCGCGTGCGTCGCCGCCCATTCGCCGATGCCTTCGGCGTGGCTGGCCGCGACGGCCGAGAGCGTGGCGTCGATCGAATCCTTGTTATGCGAGCTGGCGACGTAGTAATCGAGTGCGGTATTGGCCGCGAGCGCCACGACGACGATGGAAACGCATAGCGCGACGATGCGCGCGCGAATGGTGGAGAACATGAGGAGGAGCGCCGGGGGAAGAAGTAATTCGGACCGCGAGTACGTATGGCAATAAGAAAATGACATACGGGTTAACGGCCCGCCGGCAGACGACTTAAGGCGCTTTTTTGGTGCAAATGCGCACAAAATGCAGTCAAACGTCTGACAAATGCGCGCAACTGATCAGACGACACGCGCAGAAAATGCGCGTCGGTTCACAACTCGAACATCTTTTTAGGGCGCCGCGCCGCGCTTGCCTCGCGGCGGGCTCCGTTTTGGCCTGTCTGGCCCATTTGATTTTGCGGCGCGCGCTCACTCGCTCGCGGCGGCGGCCTTCTTCTTTTTATCGCCGATACGGCTTTCGGTGCCGTTCATCAGCTTGCCGATGTTGGCGCGATGGCGCCAGAACAGCAGCGCGCTCATGGCGAGAATCGCGAGCGCAATCACGTGCGGGCCGAACAAGAAGACGTCGAACAGCGGCGCGAACACGGCGGCGGCCAGCGCCGCCAGCGACGAATAGCGCGTGAAGAAGGCGACGATCAGCCAGGTGAGCAGCGTCAGGCCGCCCAGCAGCGGATTGATGGCGAGCAGCACGCCCGCGGCCGTCGCCACGCCCTTGCCGCCCTTGAAGCGGAAAAACACCGGATACAGATGGCCGAGGAACACGGCGATGGCGGCGAGCGCGACAGCCGTGTCGCCGAGACCGAAACGCGGCCCGAAACGCACCGTGAGCCAGACGGCGAGCCAGCCCTTGAACGCGTCGCCGATCAGCGTGAGGATCGCGGCCTTTTTGTTGCCGCTACGCAGCACATTGGTCGCGCCCGGATTGCCGGAGCCGTAGGAGCGCGGATCGTCGAGGCCCATGAAGGCGCTCACGATCACCGCGAACGAAACCGAGCCGATCAGATAAGCCAGAACGGCGACGAACAGGTTGTACATGCACGAAACCCGAAGTAATGAAAACGAAACGTGAGACGAAGCGCGCGGGGCCCGGCCCGCAGCCAATGCCCGCAACGGCCGCGCCGCGGCGGCGAAGGCGCCCATTCTACCGAAGCGCGGGCGCGCCTTGATGGCGCGCCAGGGTAATCAGGGAGCGTACCGGCCCGCGTGCGGTGCGCCGGAGCTTATTCGACGCTCGCGCACTGAACCGGCTTCGCGTCGAGCAGCGACGTCAGCACGGCGGGCGCGAGACTCACCAGATAGCCGCGTTTGCCGCCGTTGAGCCAGATTTCGTCGAGATCGAGAATCGTCGCTTCGACGTAGACCGGCATGCGTTTTTTGGTCCCGAACGGCGAAGTGCCGCCGACCAGATAACCCGAATGGCGGTTCGCGACTTCGGGCTTGCAGGGCTCGACACGCTTCGCGCCAATCTGCCGCGCGAGATTCTTGGTCGACACCTTGCGGTCGCCGTGCATCAGGACGATGAGCGGCTTCGCGTTCTCGTCTTCCATCACGAGCGTCTTGACGACGCGGTGCTCGTCCACGCCGAGCTGGCGCGCGGACTCGCCCGTGCCGCCATGATCGACATATTCGTAAGGATGCTCGCCGAACGCGACGCCCGCGCGGCGCAGCATCTGCGTGGCGGGCGTTTCGGAGACGTGTTTCGATTTGCTCATGGCGCGCATTGTAATGCGCGAGCGGCGTGGGCCGCGCGCTCGCGCTCAGCCGCGCGGGTGATGCTTCTGATGCAGCAGACGCAGACGCTCGCGCGCGACGTGCGTGTAGATCTGCGTGGTGGAGATGTCGCTGTGGCCGAGCAGCATCTGCACCACGCGCAGATCGGCGCCGTGATTGAGCAAATGCGTGGCGAACGCGTGGCGCAGCGTGTGCGGCGACAGCGGCGCGTGCACGCCCGCGTTCAGCGCGTGACGCTTGATGATGTGCCAGAACTGCTGGCGCGTCATGCCGTCGGCGCGCGCCGTCACGAACAGCGCGTCGGCCGGGCGCGGGCCGACCAGCGCGGGCCGCGACTCGCGCAGATAACGCGTGATCCACGCCGACGCCTCTTCGCCGAACGGCACCAGACGCTCCTTCGAGCCCTTGCCGAGCACGCGCACGACGCCTTCGTTCAGGCCGACTTCCACGGTCTTGAGCGTGACAAGTTCGGTCACGCGCAGTCCGCTCGCGTACATCAGTTCGAGCATCGTGCGGTCGCGCAGCCCGAGCGGCGTGGCCACGTCGGGCGCGTTGAGCAGCGCTTCGACCTGCGCTTCGGTGAGCGTGGTGGGAAAACGCGGCGGCTGTTTCGCCGAACGCACGCGCACGGTGGGATCGACGCTCACGCGCCGCTCGCGCAGCGCCCAGCCGTAGTAGCGCCGGAATACCGACAGCCGACGATTCGCCGACGTCGATTTGTCGTCCTTGCGGCGCGCGCTGTAGGCGTAGAGATCGTCTTCGTGCACGCCGTCGAGGCCGTGCTCGCGCGCGCGTGCGAGCCACTCGGCGAACAGGCGCAGATCGCGCCGGTAGGCGTCGAGCGTGTTGCGCGAGAGACCGTGTTCGAGCCACATGGCGTCGCAGAACGTGTCGATGGCGAGCAGGCTCGTGGCGAGCGTGGCGGAAGCGGCGTCGGAAAGCGGCGCGGCCTCGTCTACGTCGCTTGCGTCGATTGCGTCGATGTGCCCGATGGGATCGGCATCGTCGAGGTCTTGCGCATCGTCCTCGAAACCGGCTTCGTGATCTTGCGCGTCTTCGTGCGAGTTTTCGTGCGCGGGGGTGTTCGTCATCGGATTCTTACGCCTTCATGGGCGAGCAGCCAGCGTTTGACGTCGCGGAAAAAACCGTCGCCGCCGTGGTGATTGAAGCCGCCGATGCCGCTCGCCGCGACCACGCGATGGCACGGAATCACGATCGGCAGATAGTTCGAGCCGCACGCCTGCCCCACCGCGCGCGCGCTGATGCTGCCGACGCGTTGCGCAAGTTCGCCGTAAGTCAGCACCGCGCCCGCCCCGATCGAGCAGATGCCGTCCCAGACGCGGCGCTGAAAGGCCGTGCCAGGCGACGCGAGCGGCAGATCGAACGACGCCGACGCATCGCTTAGATAGCGCGCGATCTGCGCGGCGGCCAGTTCGGCGAGTGCGGAATCGGGCGCGACACCCGGCGTCGAAGCGGGCAGATAGTGGATTTCGCGCACGCCGTCCGCGCTCGTGACGATGCCGACCTTGCCGAACGGTGCATCGATCACCGCGTTGTAGACGCGCGGCGCGAGCTTGCGCAAGGCCTGCCGGCTCGGCGTACGCGCGGACGCATCGGCGGAAAGATCTGCGGGCGCGTTCGCGGGAATGTTGGCAGCGGCGCGCATCGCCGCGTCTTCCGCGTCGTCCCACAGTGAATACGTTGCCGATGCGCTTGCCAATGGTTTCGTCATCGCCGCTCTCCTTGAATCGCCGCGCCGGTTCAATCGATCATACCGATCATGCTGCTTCCAGCGCCCACTGCACATGTTCGCGCACGACCGCCGATTCGTCCTGCGCGCGCGCCCGCAGCGCATCGACGATGGCTTCGCGGCGCGCGTGTGTTTCGCTTGTTTCGCTTGTTTCGCTTGTTTCGCTTGTTTCGCTTGTTCCGGTCGCGTCGTCCACACGCGGCGCGCGCAGCGCATTGCCCATCGCCACCGCGATATTGCGCGACCAGCTTTCGTAACCGATACGCCGGATCGCGCTGCCCTGCATGCGCTCGTCGAACTGCGCCGCGCTCCAGCCAAACAGCTCGACGAGACTCGCGCGGTCGAGCCCGTGGCGCACGTCGAAATCGGCGACCGGCGCGGCCTTCGCGAACTTGTTCCACGGACACACGAGCTGACAGTCGTCGCAACCATAGACACGATTGCCGATCAGCGGCCGCATGTCCAGGGGAATGCTGCCTTTCAGCTCGATCGTCAGATACGAGATGCAGCGGCGCGCATCGACGCGATACGGCCCGGTGATCGCGCCCGTCGGACACGCGTCGATGCAGCGCGTGCAACTGCCGCAATGCGCGCCGGGCGTTTCGGGGGCGGCGCTGGCCGGATCGTCCGCGTCGGTCGGCAGCGGCACATCGACGTAGATCTCGCCGAGAAAGAACAGCGAGCCCGCGTCGCGCTGAAGCAGCAGCGTGTGCTTGCCGCGCCAGCCGATGCCCGCCTTCTGCGCGAGTTCCACTTCGAGCACAGGCGCCGAGTCGGTGAAAACACGAAAGCCGAATGCGCCGATCTCGCCTTCGATGCGCTCCGCGAGTTGCTGCAAACGCGCGCGCATGACCTTGTGATAGTCGCGTCCGCGTGCGTAGATCGACACCACGGCGGCGTGCGGGTCGGCGAGACGCGCGTGTTCGCGCTGACGCCAGTCGTCGTGGATGGCGAGCCCGCGACGCCCTTCATCCGCGCCTTGCGAAGCGCTTTCGGCAGGCTGACCTGTTGCATGCTCCGTGGCCGCGGCCGCCGACGGATCAAGCGTGGCGGCCGGCAAATAGGCCATGCGCGCGGTGATGACACGTCGCGTACCGGCAACGAGCTCGGCGGGCCGGGCGCGTTTCATCCCATGTTTGGCCATATAATCCATCTCGCCGTGGCAGCCCGCTTCGAGCCACGCGGCAAGGCCCGCCTCGGCATGGGACAGGTCGGTGTCGCTGATACCGATCGCACCGAACCCCAGCTCGCGTCCCCATGCGCGGATTTGCGTCGCGAGCGCGGCCAGTGCCGCTGCGTCGAGCGTCGCCGACGCGCCGGCGCCCTGCGTCTGCTGCGCGCACGACGATGCACGCGACGCACTCGCCTTGTCAGGCGCGCGCGCGGCCTCTGCGGCCAATGTCTGGTTCAACGGGGAATGCGAGGGGTTCATCACGCTATTTTACGAGAATGCCCGACACGCCCGGTCACGACCACGCGAGCCCGCCCGCCGCTCCTGTTCTGCTCGAACGCCGTTTCGAGCTTGCGGATGAAAGCGCCACCGATGCGTTCGGCGCGCGTTTCGCGCACGCGCTCGACGCCGTGCGCACCGCCAGCACGCAAGTTTCCCGCCAGCCTGCCGACAATACGGCCAGTTCCGCACGCCACGCAGCCGTCAACGCATTCGGCGGCCTGCACGTTCAGCTTCTCGGCGACCTCGGCGCAGGCAAGACCTCGCTCGTGCGCGCCGCGCTGCGCGCGCTCGGCCACAACGGGCGCGTGCGCAGTCCGACGTACACGCTCGTCGAACCCTACACGGTCGCAAGCGCGAGCGGGGAACTCCAGCTTTATCACTTCGATCTGTATCGTTTCAGCGACCCGGCCGAATGGGCCGACGCCGGCTTTCGCGAATATTTCGCGCAAGGGGCGGTGTGTCTCGTCGAATGGCCGCAACGCGCGGGCGGCCTGCTCGGCGTGCCGGACCTGGTGTTCCAGCTCGAACCCGGCCCGGACGGCGAAGGCCGCGTGCTCACCGCGTACGCATACAGCGCATCAGGAAAGGCATGTCTAGAAAGATGTTAATCAAACCGTTCCGCTCGATCGAATCCGCCGCCACCGCCACGCACAACTGGCGGCGCCGGCAGATTCTGAAGGCGGGCGCGTCCACGCTGGTGCTCGGCCTCGCGGCGCCGCGCCTCGCCTGGGCGACCTCGGTCATGGGCGTGCGCGTGTGGCCTGCGCGCGACTACACGCGCGTCACGATCGAATCCGATCAGGCGCTCACGACCACGCAAACGCTGCTGCAGAATCCCGACCGCCTCGTGGTCGATCTGAGCGGCCTCGATCTCGACGACGCGCTCAAGAATCTCGTCTCCAAGATCACGCCGAACGATCCGCAGATCCAGGCCGTGCGCGTCGGGCAGTATCAGCCGCACGTCGTGCGCATGGTGTTCGACCTGAAGGGCTCGGTGAAGCCGCAGGTGTTCACGCTGCAGCCGGTCGGCTCGTACAAGTACCGGCTGGTGTTCGACCTGTATCCGGCCGTCGCGCCCGATCCGCTCATGGATCTGCTCGCGCAGACCGAGCACAAGCAGCAGCAGCTCGACGCCCACGAGGCGATGCGCCAGAACACGCCGCCCACGCCGTCCACGCTCGCGGGTCCGAACACGCCGCCGCGCCACGACAACAGCGAAGACTTCTTCCAGCGCTACGCGCAGAACGACGGCGGCACGGCTTCGGGATCGTCGGGATCGGCGGGACCGTCGTCGCCGCGTCCCGTGCCGCCGGTGCCGCCGGCGGTCGTGGTCAAGCCGAAGCCCGCGCCGAAGCCGCCCGTCGTCGCCCAGACCGACGACGACTCCGACAAGGACGACGACAACTACGGCTTCACCGCGCCGAAGTCCGGCAAGGGCGGCACCACGCGCCTGCTCACGGTCGCGATCGACCCCGGCCACGGCGGCGAGGACCCGGGCGCGATCGGCGGCGGCGGCACCTACGAGAAGCACATCGCGCTCGACATCGCCAAGCGCCTGCGCGCCAAGATCGACGCCCAGCCCAACATGCGCGCGATGATGACGCGCGACGCCGACTTCTTCGTGCCGCTGAACGTGCGCGTGCAGAAGGCCCGCCGCGTGGGCGCGGACCTGTTCGTGTCGATTCACGCCGATGCGTTCACCACGCCCGCCGCGCGCGGCTCGTCGGTGTTCGCGCTTTCCGAGCACGGCGCGACCAGCGCGGCCGCGCGCTGGATGGCGAACAAGGAAAACTCGTCGGACCAGATCGGCGGCATCAACGTGAAGACGGCGGACGCCGCCGTCAACCGCGCGCTGTTCGACATGTCGACGACGGCGCAGATCCGCGACTCGCTGCGCTACGGCGGCTTCGTGCTCAACGAGGTCGGCGAGATCAACAAGCTGCACAAGGGCTCGGTCGAGCAGGCCGGTTTCGCGGTGCTCAAGGCGCCCGATATTCCGTCGATCCTCGTGGAAACCGCGTTCATCAGCAATCCCGAAGAAGAGCAGAAGCTCAACGACGAGGCCTATCGCGACAAGATGGCCAACGCGATCATGAAGGGCATCAAGCGCTATTTCGCGGCCAATCCGCCGCTCGCGAAGAGCCGCATGACCTGATCGATCGACGCGTCAGATGCGAAAATGCCGCGCCTTCCTTGCGGAAGCGCGGCGTTTTTTCATGCGCCGATGCCGCGAACTCAAATGTGCGTGTTCAGCTGCGTGTGAGGTGCGTGTCAGGTGCGCGCCGCCACCAGACGCTGCCTGACCCAGCCGCCGAACACGTTCACGCCGAGGCCCGCCATCACGAGCGCCGCGCCGCCGATCTGCGCGGCGCTCAGGCGCTCGCCGAGCAGCAGCGCGGCCGCCGCGAGTCCGACGATCGGCACCAGCAGCGAGAACGGCGCGACCTGGCTGGCCGGATACTTCGCGAGCAGACGGCTCCAGAGGCTGTAGCCGAGTATCGTCGCGATGAACGCGAGATAGACGATCGCGCCGATCGAAGTCATGCCGATGCCTTCGAGCGCGGTTTCGATGCGCTGCGGCCCTTCCATGAAATACGAGAGCACGAGGAACGGCAGAGGCGGAATCAGGCTCGCCCACACCACGAGGCCGACCAGATCGACCTTGCCCACTTTCTTCGTGACGATATTGCCGAGCGCCCACATGCAGGCCGCGCACAGCGTGAGGATGAAGCCCGCGGCCGTCATGGTCTGCACGCCCACGCCTGCCGCCGCCGTCGATTGCAGGCCGATCAGCGCCAGGCCGCCCGCCGCGATCAGCAGGCCGATGACGTTCTGCGCGCGAAACCGCTCGCCGAGAAACACGGCCGCGAACACCAGCGTGAAGAACGCCTGCGCCTGCAGCACGACCGAGGCGAGTCCGGCGGGCATGCCCACGTACATCGCCGTGAAGAGAAACGCGAACTGGCCGAACGAAATGGTCGCGCCGTAGGCGAGCAGCCAGCGCAGCGGCAGTTTGGGACGCTTCACGAACAGCACCGCCGGGAACGCCGCCAGCATGAAGCGCAGCGCGCCGAGCAGCAGCGGCGGCACGCCGTGCAGACCCACCTTGATCACGACGAAATTCACGCCCCACGCGATCACCACCACCAGCGCCAGCAACAAATCCTTCGGCGACATCTCTCCGGCTCCCTCTATTGTTCTGTCGAATCTGTCAGTTTAGCGGCTGCGGCGCGTGCTCGCCCAGCCGGACAAATTGCGTCGATGCCGGCCGGGCGCGCGTCAGCCGTCCCACGAAGCCCGAGCGGACGCCTTACACGCCGCTTCGCGCTTGCCGACACAGCGCCGAAGCGGGCGTTAGAATGAGCGCCAGTCCGCGCGCGCAGCGCAGGCGCGGCCACGCTGCTGCTCTGCCGCCCTGCTGCCCCGCCGCCTTGCCCCACTCATTCGAACCGTCCGGCTCATCAAGGAAGCGTCCATGTCCTCATCGATCAAAGCGGTCCTCAAGCCTCATCAGCGCGACATCGGCAACCTGTACGTGCGCCGCGTGCTGCCGGCCATGGCCGCGCGACTCGTCGGCCCGTTCATCTTCTTCGACCACATGGGCCCGGCCACGCTCGCGCCCGGCGCGGGCGTCGACGTGCGTCCGCATCCGCACATCGGCCTCGCCACCGTCACCTATCTCTACGACGGCGCGCTGATGCATCGCGACAGCCTCGGCTCGGAGCAGAAGATTCTGCCCGGCGACGTCAACTGGATGACGGCCGGCCGCGGCATCGTCCATTCCGAGCGCACGCCCGACGAAAACCGCGCCACCGGCCTCACGATGCACGGCATCCAGACGTGGGTCGCGTTGCCGCTCGATCACGAGGACGTCGAGCCGTCGTTCTTCCATCACGAAGCCGCGACGCTGCCCGAAATCGAGCGCAACGGTGTGACGCTGCGCGTGATCGCGGGCACGGCGTTCGGCGCGACTTCGCCCGTCGAGACCTTCTCGGGCACGCTTTACGTGGCCGCCGACTTCGCGCCCGGCAGCGCCATCGCGCTCGAACCCGAGCACGAGGAGCGCGGCGTGTATCTGGTCGAAGGCGACCTGTCGATCGACGGCACGCCGCTCGACCAGCACAGCATGGCCGTGCTGGTGCCGGGCGAAACGGTCACGCTCGCGAGCGCGAACGGCGCGCGCGTGATGCTGCTCGGCGGCGAAAAGCTCGAAGGCGAACGCTTCATCGAATGGAACTTCGTGGCCAGCTCGCGCGCGAAGATCGACGCCGCGAAGGCCGCGTGGACGCGTCAGGAAATGGGGCAGGTGCCCGGCGAAACCGAATGGATTCCGCTGCCCGAGAAAAAGCCCGCGCATTGAAGCGCGGCGATTCGCCCCCATCTTCACGCGTGACTGCCAATTCCCAACGAGGACGCAATGGATACCACTCTGGCCACTTTTGAAAGAGACGTGATCGAAGCGTCGGCGCTCGCGCCGGTGCTGGTCGACTTCTGGGCGCCGTGGTGCGGCCCGTGCAAATCGCTCGGCCCGATGCTCGAAAAACTCGAAGCCGAGTACGCGGGCAAATGGCGGCTCGTCAAAGTGAATGTCGACGAAAATCAGGAGCTGGCCGCGCACTTCCAGGTGCGCAGCATTCCGCACGTCGTCGCGTTCGCCGACCGCCAGGCCGTCGACCAGTTCATCGGCGTGCTGCCCGAAGGCCAGCTGCGCGAGTTCATCGACCGGCTGATTCCCGATTCGGCGCAGGCCGCGCGCCAGGTCGCGCAGCAGGCCATCGAGGAAGGCCGCCGCGAGGACGCCTATGAAGCGCTGCAGGCCGCGCTCGCCTACGACCCCGGTTTCGACGACGCGCGCATGGACCTGATCGAGATGCTGCTCGCCGACAACCGCGCCGACGAAGCGCACAACGAAGTCGATCTGCTTTCTCCCAAGACCACGCAGGGCATCGACGCGCGCTTCAACGCGCTGAAGACGCGTCTGGACGCGCTCGACGCCGCCGCCGATTTGCCGCCGACCGACGCGCTCGAAACGCGCGTGGCGAACAATCCGGACGATCTGGAAGCGCAGTTCGATCTGGCGAGCGCGCTGATCGCGCGGCGCAAATACGCCGGCGCGCTGGAGCATCTGCTGGAAATCGTGAAGCGCGACCGGACGTTCCGCGAGGATATCGGCCGCAAGACGATGCTGTCGGTGTTCGATCTGGCCGCGCATCAGCCGCAACTGGTGAGCGAGTGGCGGCGCAAGCTGAGCGCGACGTTGAACTGAGCGGCGCTTGCCTGGTTGAGCGCGCCGCGCCGGATGGAGAAACGCCACGGGAGACCGTGGCGTTTTTTTTGACGGCGAATCCTTAAAAGAGGGACGGTTGGCCTTGAATTGAGGATCAACACGTAAATCCTTATAATGGGGATAAATATCCCTATTTTGAGGATTTATCGTGAGCCTCGCTGATTTCCTCTTCACTGCGGGCATGCAACGCGTGCTGGGCGCCACGCTGGTGCAACCCGAGCGCAGCTTCACGCTTCAGGAACTGCTGCGTCTTGCGGACAGCGGACGTGGCAGTGCGCAGAAACAGGTCGATCGTCTGATCGAGGCGGGCGTGCTGCGCGAAGATGCACGGCGCGGCCGCCAGCGCAGCATCCGCGCGAATACCGAATTTGTGCTGTATCCCGAACTGCTCGGCATCGCGCGCAAGTCGTTTGCCGTGGTGGAGCCGCTGAAAGAAGCGCTCGCGCCGTTCGCTGCGCGTATCGATTCGGCGTTCGTGTTCGGCTCAGTGGCGAAAGGTACCGACGGCGGCCGCAGCGATATCGACCTGATCGTGGTCGGCAACGTGCCGCTTCTTGAAGTCGCCGAGGCGATGCACACCGTCGAACAGGATTTGCTGCGCCCCATCAACTTTTCGTTGTATGAGCCGGGTGAATGGGCGGCGCTCGTGCAGTCAGATCCCGTCATGGCCCAGATCGTTCAGGGCCCCACTCTGACGATACTGTGATGACGCGCCCGCCCGAATACGACAATCTCATCAAGACGAAAGCCTTCGAAGCCGTGGCCCCGACGCCCGGCGCCGTCGCGGGCTTCCTGCGCAACGCGGCGGACTATCTCGTCACCGCGGAAGGTCTGGACCCCGAACGACATTTGCAGATCTTCACACTGGCTTACGAGGGCTATTTCCAGCTGGTGCAGGCCACGCTGGAGTTCTACGCGGTGCGCACGCGCGACGCGGGACGCAACCTCGCCATCCAGCGCGTGCCCACGTCATTGGGCGTGAGTGCGGCGGAATTCGCCTTCATCACGAAGGCTCATGAACGGCGCAACGGCACGTCGTACGTGTCGCCGTTTCCGCCGGTCTCGAAGGCCGAGGCGGCAGCCATGCTGGAGATTCTGCGCGCCTACCTGCCGGTCGCTCGCGCGCTAACCGGCGCGCATTGAGTTCCGATTACCCCGCCGCCCGCGCATTCGCCCGATGCGCCAGCGTCCGCAGCACATACGCCGCCGCTGCGAACCCGAAGCTCGCCGTCACGCAGACGCTCGAACCGAACCCCGCGCAGTTGAGCCCGACCGGCCCGTGATGGCCCGGCGAGGTCGTCACGTGTTCGGCCTCGTTGTCGACATCGCACACCGCCGCTTCCGGATAGATCAGCGGTTCGTCGGAGTACACCGCGCTCACCTTGAAGCGCGCCTTCGGCCCGCGCGGAAAGCCATGATGCTTGCGCAGTTGCCCGCGCACCTTCGAAAGCAGCGGGTCCTGGATCGTCAGCGCGAGGTCGTCGATGCGGATACGCGTCGGGTCGAGCTGCCCGCCCGCGCCGCCCACGGTGATGAGCGGCACGCGATGCTCCACGCACCACGCGATCAGCGCGGTCTTGGTGCGCACGCTGTCGATGGCGTCCACCACGTAATCGAATCCGCCGCCCAGCAGCGCGTCGAAATTCGACGGCTCGACGAAGTCCTCGACGAGCCGCACGTCGCAGGCCGGATCGATCAGCTTGATGCGCTCGGCCATCGCCTCGACTTTCGGCTTGCCGTAGTTGCCGTCGAGCGCGTGAATCTGGCGGTTGGTGTTGCTTTCGGCGACGTTGTCGAGGTCGATCAGCGTGAGCGTGCCGATGGCGCTGCGCGCAAGCGCCTCCGCCACCCACGAGCCCACCCCGCCGATGCCGATCACGGCAATGTGCGCGCGCTCGAACGCATCGAGGGCGGGTGCGCCGTAAAGCCGCGCCACGCCGCCGAAGCGACGGGCCCGGTCAGCAACATCCGCGGCGAGGCTCGCGGTAAGATCAGCGGGGCCGGCGGCGCCGGCGACAGGGGAAATCGGGGTACTGGACATGGCGGTAGCAATCGTAAGCGGACCGGCGCACTGCCCCGGTCCTCGCGAGACCCGTATTTTGCCTGATCGCGCCCGAGCTGGCCGGACGCGGCCGCATCGCTGCGGGTCCGCCGCCGTGGGCAGGCCGCCGAACCGTCGTTCGCGTCCCTATTTCCGCCTCTTCGATATACTTGTTCGCACTGAAGCGTCTGCATAAAACATGACCTCCCTCGCCGACCTCCGCAAGAACTACTCGCTCGGCTCGCTCGACGCCGCCGACGTCGACCCCGATCCCATCCGCCAGTTCCACACCTGGTTCGCCCAGGCGCTGGACGCGAAGCTGCCCGAGCCGAACGCCATGACGGTCGCCACCGTCGACGCGCAGGGCCGCCCCGCCGCGCGCATCCTGCTGATCAAGGGCGTGGACGAGCGCGGCTTCGTGTTCTTCACGAACTACGAAAGCCGCAAGGGCCGCGAACTGGGCGCCAATCCGCACGCAGCGCTGCTGTTTCACTGGGTTGAACTCGAGCGTCAGGTGCGCATCGAAGGCGCGGTCGAAAAGACCAGCGAGGCGGAAAGCGAGGCGTATTTCCAGTCGCGTCCGCTCGGCTCGCGCATCGGCGCCTGGGCGTCGGAGCAGAGCGCGGTGATCGAAAGCCGCGAGCAGCTCGAAGCGCGCGAGCGCGAAATCAGCGCGCAGTACGGCGAGAATCCGCCGCGTCCGGCGCATTGGGGCGGCTATCGCGTCGTGCCGACGGCGATCGAATTCTGGCAAGGCCGTCCGTCGCGGCTGCACGACCGCATTCGCTACGTGCGTGAGCACGCAGCCGACGCCTGGCGCATCGAGCGCCTCGCGCCGTAAGGCATCAGGCACATCGCTTCAAACGCGCCGCCCACGCGGCGCCGTATCAGCCACACCCGCCGTACCCCGGCGCGGCGACCGACACCGCCGCGCCGCCCCGTTTTGGCTTCATCGCTGGCATCGCAATTCGCTTGTGTCTTTGGGCTTCACTCGTTCATCGGACAGGGAGAAAACGCATGTTCTGGGAGAAAAAACTCGCGCAATGGGTCGACGAAGTGCGCAACAAGGCCAACCTGCCCGCACGGCTCGTGCTCTGGAGCGGTCAGCAATACGACTTCGGGAATTTCGCCGCGCCGCAGGTCACGCTGAAGGTCAATAGCGCGGCGGCGCTGCCGCTGCTGCTCGAACCGAGCCTCGACAATCTCGGCGAGGCCTACGTGAAGGGCAAGATCGACATCGAAGGCAAGCTCGCCGACATCATCAACATCAGCTATTCGCTCGCCCGCAACACGGTCACGAGCGCCAGCAAGCTCGCGCGCGTGCGCCGCTATTTCACGCACTCGAAGACCACCGACAAGCGCGCGATCCAGTATCACTACGATGTCTCGAACGACTTCTACAAGCTGTGGCTCGACGAGAACATGGTCTATTCCTGCGCCTACTTCGAGAACGGCGACGAAGACCTCGCCACCGCGCAACTGAAGAAGATCGATCACATCCTCACCAAGATCCAGTTGCAGCCGGGCCAGACGCTGCTCGACATCGGCTGCGGCTGGGGCGCGCTCGTGCTGCGCGCCGCGCAGAAGTTCGGCGCGCGCTGCGTGGGCGTGACGCTTTCGCAGAACCAGTTCGATCTCGCGACGCAGCGCGTCAAGGACGCGGGCCTGCAGGACCGCATCGAGATCCGTCTGCAGGATTACCGCGACGTCACGGGCCAGTTCGATCGCATCACGAGCGTGGGCATGTTCGAGCACGTCGGGCGCAAAAATCTGCCGGGCTACTTCACGAAGGTGCGCGAACTGCTCGCCGACGACGGCGTCGCCATGAATCACGGCATCACGTCGAGCGACGCGGAAAGCGGCGAGACAGCGCTGGGCGGCGGCGAGTTCATCGACCGTTACGTGTTCCCGGACGGCGAACTGCCGCATATCGGCCTCGCGCTCGAAGCGGCGCAGCGCGGCGGACTGGAGGCGGTTGACGTGGAGAGCCTGCGCCGTCACTATGCGCACACGCTCGACCTCTGGGCGGACAATTTCGAGGCGCGCGCGCAGGAAGCGAAGCAACTCGTCGACGACGAGAAGTTCCGCATCTGGCGCGTCTATCTGGCCGGCTGCGCGTACGCGTTCGAGCACGACGACGTGTCGATCTATCAGATCGTCTGCCGCAAGGCCGGACGCAGCGCGACGACGCTGCCCTGGTCGCGCCGCTACATGTACGAGAAGCCGCTGTAACACGGGGCGACGGCGCGGGCGGCGCGCAATACGGATTCGCCGCCCGTCCGCGCCAGGCGAACGGCGCTTTTTTGCCACCGGCCTTTCGCCACTGACCAGACGAACATGAACGAACGCGACGACGGCCTTTTCGGCGCCCTGGAGAACGACGGTTCCGGCCTCGCGCCTGAGGGTGGATCGAGCGCCGGATCGACCACACGCCGACCGCGCGAACGCCGCGCCGCGCGCGCGGTGGACACAACGCCCAGGGCCGAACCGCCGCAAACCGATCTGTTCGGCTTCGTGCCGCCCGAACTGCCGAAGCGCGCGAAAACCACCGTCGTCGCCAACGAAAGCGCCGACAGCGACCCCGCGCCAAAACCGAAACGCCCCAAACCCGCTCCGACGTCCGAATCCGGCGATACCCCGCCCGCCCCGAAGCGCCGCGCGCGCGGCGTGCTGCCCGCCGAACTCGCGCAGGACGTGCTCGATCTCGGCGCCGAACTGCCCCCGGGCGTGCGTCTGGGCACGTCGTCGTGGTCGTTTCCGGGCTGGCGCGGCCTCGTCTACGGCGACGACTACAGCAATTCGAAGCTCGCCCGCGACGGTCTTGCCGCTTACGGCGCGCATCCGCTGCTGCGCTCGGTGAGCATCGACCGCTCGTTCTACGCGCCGCTCACGGTCACCGACTACCTGCGCTACGCGCAGCAGGTGCCGGACCACTTCCGCTTCATCATCAAGGCGCCCGCGCTCATCACCGACGCCAGCGTGCGCGGCGATCGCGGCGAGCCGGTTTCGGCCAATCCCTGCTTCCTGAACCCCGAACTGGCGGCGCGCGAATTCGTCGAGCCGTGCCTCGCGGGACTCGGCGCGAAAGCGGGCGCGCTGGTGTTCCAGTTTCCGCCGCTGACCGACCAGTTGCTCGCCGATCCGACGACCTTCGTCGAGCGCCTCGCCGCGTTTCTGGCCGCGCTGCCGCCGCTTCCGGCACCGGCCGCCGACGCCGCGCCGGGCGATGCGACCTGCTACGCCGTCGAGATCCGCGACGCCATCCTGCTCACGCCGCGCTTCGTGCGCATGCTGCGCGCGGCGGGCGTGCGCTACTGCGTGGGCCTGCACGCGCGCATGCCCGACCCGCTGCGCCAGGCCGCCGCGCTCGCGCTGATGGACGGCGAAGCGCCCGCCGGTCCGCTGATCGTGCGCTGGAGCCTGCACAGCGGCTTCAAGTACGAGCAGGCGAAGGCGCGCTACGAGCCGTTCGACAAGCTCGTCGACGAAGACCCGCACACGCGAGACGCGCTCGCCGAACTCGCGGCACGCTACGTGATCGCGGGCCAGCCGGTACTGATCACGACCAACAACAAGGCCGAAGGCTCGGCGCCGCTGACCTGCCAGAAGCTCGCGCGCGCCATCGCCGATGAAGTGCAGCGTCTGCGTGCCGAAGCCACCGCCTCCATCGATTCGTCCGCGCAATAAAAAACGGCGGACGCCGCAAAGCGCCCGCCGTTTTCATCGGCTATCCAGTCGGAAGATCAGTCAGCCTTGAGCCGATGCGCGAACTTCTGGCGGAATTTCGCCACCTTCGGCGCCACCACGAACGCGCAGTAGCCCTGATCCGGATGCTGCGCGAAGTAGTTCTGGTGATACGCCTCGGCCGGGAAATAGTTGCCGTCGAGCGGCAGCACCTGCGTGACGATCTTGCCGTCGTAGACGCCCTCGGCCGCCAGCTCGCGAATGGCCTGTTCGGCGATATCGCGCTGCGCATCCGAATGCGTGAAGATCGCCGAGCGGTATTGCGTGCCGACGTCGTTGCCCTGGCGGTTCAACTGGGTCGGATCGTGAATCGCGAAGAAGATGTCGAGAATCTCGCGATAGCCGATCTTCGCGGGATCGAAATCGACCTTCACGACTTCGGCGTGGCCGGTTTCGCCGTCGCAGACCTGCTCGTAGGACGGGTTCGTGGTGTGGCCGCCCGCGTAGCCCGATTCGACCGCGAGCACGCCGTCCACGCGCAGAAATACCGCCTCGAGGCACCAGAAACATCCGCCGCCGAGGGTGGCCGTTTCGACTGTCTGACTCATGCTGAACTCTCCTGTGATGGGGCGCCGGCGCTGCGCCGCGCCGGCTTCGCACGCCGCGCATGGCGCCACGCCGCCCCAGGTAACCCGGCGCGCGAGTGGGTGTACAGCCTGTCGCGCGCCGCTTTTCGCTAAAATTGGGGCAATCCGCTGAAATTCCACATGACTTTGCTGATCGCCACCCATTACGCCGAAGGCGCGCAACGATGACCCGCCGCGCCAGCCCGCCCAATTTCGACGCCGCCGCCTTCCGCCGCGCGCTCGGCCAGTTCGCGACCGGCGTCACGGTCATCACGACCCAGGCGCCCGACGGCTCGCTGATCGGCATCACCGCGAGTTCGTTCAACTCGGTGTCGCTCACGCCGCCGCTCGTGCTCTGGAGCCTCGCCACGCGCTCGGCCTCGATGCCGGTGTTCCGCAGCAACAGCCATTATGTGGTGAATGTGCTCGCGGCGTCGCAGCTCGACCTGTGCAAGCGCTTCGCCACCGTGAAGGGCGACCGCTTCGAAGGCGTTTCGCACGCGGCCGGCGACACCGGCATGCCCGTGCTCGACGGCGCCATCGCCTGGTTCGAATGCCACAACCGCAGCCGCTACGACGAAGGCGACCACGTGATCTTCGTCGGCGAAGTGGAGCGTTGCGGCGTGCGCGAGGATCTCGACGCCGACTCGCCGCTGGTCTTCCACGGCGGCGGTTTCCATCGGCTGCAATCGCTTTAGGCGGATCGCAGGCACGATCCGCCGCGCCAACGCCAAGGGCCGCTCGAAGCGGCCCTTTTTACATCGGCGCGTGCAAAAACGTCAGACCGGTGCCGTCTTCTGCTCGGCGCGCTGCGCGATCAGATCGACGGGCACGCCCGCCTCCACCTTGAGCGTCGTGAGCACGATGTTCGAGCGGATGTCCATCACACCGGGCGCCTTGTAGAGCTTGTTGAGCACGAAGTCCGAGTAATGCTTGAGGTTGTGCGCGAGCACCCGCAGCAGGTAATGCGTTTCCCCGGTCACGACGTACGCTCCCACCACCTCCGGCCAGTCGCGCAGCGCCGTCACGAAGCGCTCGTGCCAGCTTTCCTGGTCGTTGCGCATCGACACCTGCACGAAGGCTTCCATCTCGAAACCGAGAATCTCCCGGTTCAGACAGGCGCGATAGCGCTCGACCACGCCTTGCTCTTCGAGCAGGCGCAGTCGCCGCAAACACGCGGACGGCGACAGTGAAATGCGTTCGGCCAGATCGAGGTTACTGATGCGGCCCTCGTTCTGCAGCACGGAGAGAATCCGGCAATCGGTAGCGTCGAGCGAGATAGCGTTCATATTTGGTCTCCTTTCCCGTCTTGTAACAAATTATGTGCCAAGAACTGTAGCTTGCGGCGTTTTTTTCGCAAGCACATTTCGCGGCGGGTTGCCTATCATTCGAAAAATAACGAGACAACCTTGTCAGCAAGATGAACGACCTCTGGGACATTTCCCCGCCCATCCACCCTGCAACGCCCGTCTGGCCGGGCGATACGCCCGTGACCGTCGAGCGCGTCTGGCGCATGGAAGCGGGTTCGCCGGTGAACGTGGCGCGCGTCACGCTTTCGCCGCACACCGGCGCGCACACCGACGCCCCGCTCCATTACGACGCCGACGGCGCGCCCATCGGCGAGGTGCCGCTCGATACGTATATCGGCGCGTGCCGGGTGATCGATTGCATCGGCGCGACGCCCGTCGTGCTGCCCGAACACGTGCAGGCCGCGCTGGACGGCATCCCGCCGCGCGTGCTGCTGCGCACTTACGCGAGCGCGCCGCAGGACAGCTGGGACAGCGCGTTCTGCGCGGTCGCGCCCGAAACCGTCGATCTGCTCGCGGCGCACGGCGTGCGGCTGATCGGCATCGACACGCCGTCGCTCGACCCGCAGGAATCGAAGACGATGGACGCGCATCACCGCATCCGCGCGCATCGCATGGCGATCCTCGAAGGCGTGGTGCTCGACGCCGTCGCGCCCGGCGACTACGAACTCATCGCGCTGCCGCTCAAATTCGCGACGCTCGACGCCAGCCCCGTGCGCGCCGTGCTGCGCGCGCTGCCGGCATCGGCAAACTGACTCTCCTCCCCACCGGAATTGCATCGACCATGAACGACCGACACGCAGCCCTCGCGCTCGACCGCGCCGACCCGCTCGCCGCGCGGCGCGACCAGTTCGCGCTCGCGCCCGATACCATTTATCTCGACGGCAACTCGCTCGGCGTACCGCCGAAAGCGAGCGCCGCGCGCGCCCAGGCCGTGATCGGCGGCGAATGGGGCGAAGGCCTGATCCGCAGCTGGAATACGGCGGGCTGGTTCGCGCTGCCGCGCCGCCTCGGCAACAAACTCGCGCCGCTGATCGGCGCGGCCGAAGACGAAGTCGTGGTCACCGACACCATCTCGATCAATCTCTTCAAGGCGCTCTCCGCCGCGCTGCGCGTGCAGAACGCGCGCGATCCGAAGCGTCGCGTGATTGTCTCGGAACGCTCGAATTTCCCGAGCGATCTGTACATCGCGCAAGGCCTGATCGAGCAGCTCGATCGCGGCTACGAACTGCGTCTCGTCGACGACCCGAGCGAATTGCCCGCGGCGATCCGCGAGGACGTCGCCGTCGCCATGATCACGCACGTGAACTATCGCACCGGCGAAATGCACGACATGCGCGCGCTCACGGAGCACATCCACGCGCAAGGCGCGCTCGCGCTCTGGGATCTCGCGCATTCCGCGGGCGCGGTGCCGGTCGATCTGAATGGCGTGAACGCCGATTACGCGGTCGGTTGCACGTACAAGTATCTGAACGGCGGCCCCGGCTCGCCCGGTTTCGTGTGGGTGCCGAGGCGCAATCAGAATACCTTCTCGCAACCGCTGTCGGGCTGGTGGGGGCACAAGTCGCCGTTCGAAATGAATCCGCAATATCGTCCCGACGACGGCATCGGCCGCTATCTGTGCGGCACGCAGCCGATCGTTTCGATGGCGCTGGTCGAATGCGGCCTCGACGTGTTCCTGCAAACGGGCATGCCGGCGATCCGCGAAAAATCGCTCGCGCTCACCGATCTCTTCATCGAGCTGGTGGAGACGCGCTGCGCCGGTTTCGACCTCACGCTCGTCACGCCGCGCGAGCATGCGCGCCGCGGCTCGCACGTGAGCTTCGAGCATCCGCACGGCTATGAAGTGATGCAGGCGCTGATCGCGCGCGGCGTGATCGGCGACTATCGCGAGCCGCGCGTGCTGCGCTTCGGCTTCACGCCGCTCTACATCGGTTACGCCGATGTCTGGGACGCCGTCGAAACGCTGCGCGACGTGCTCGCCACGGAACAATGGCGCAAGCCGGAATTCGCCGCGCGCGGCGCGGTGACCTGAGGAGCGCACGATGAACGACCACATGCAGATTCCCGGCGTGCCCGAAGAAACGAATGCGTCGAACGACGCGCCGCGCGGCGGTTGTCCGTTTGGGCATGGCGCGGCGACGGCAGCGGCACCGGCTCACACGGAGGCAGCACCAGCCGCCGAACAAGGCGACGGCTGGCACGACGCGCAACTCGACTTCTCGAAGTCGATGAGCTACGGCGATTACCTCGGCCTCGACAAGGTGCTCAACGCGCAGCATCCGCTCTCGCCGGATCACAACGAGATGCTGTTCATCGTCCAGCATCAGACGAGCGAGTTGTGGATGAAGCTCGCGCTCTACGAACTGCACGCCGCGCTCGCGAACGTGCATCGCGACGCGTTGCCGCCCGCGTTCAAGCAGCTCGCGCGCGTCTCGCGCATTCTCGAACAACTGGTGCAGGCGTGGAACGTGTTGTCGACCATGACGCCTTCGGAGTACACGTCGATGCGGCCGTATCTGGGCGCTTCGTCGGGCTTCCAGTCGTATCAGTACCGCATGATCGAGTTTCTGCTCGGCAACAAGAACGCGCAGATGCTCAAGCCGCACGAGCATCGACCCGAGATCCACGCGCAGGTGAAGGCGACGCTCGAGGCGCCCTCGTTCTACGACGAAGTGATCCGCCTGCTCGCGCGGCGCGGGTTCGCGATCGCGCCCGAGCGGCTCGCGCGCGACTGGACGCAGGCGACGGAGCACGACAGCAGCGTCGAGGCCGCGTGGCTGGAGATCTACCGCAATCCGTCGAAGCACTGGGATCTGTACGAAATGGCCGAGGAACTCGTCGATCTCGAAGACGCGTTCCGCCAGTGGCGCTTCCGCCACGTGACCACGGTCGAGCGCATCATCGGCTTCAAGCAGGGCACGGGCGGCACCAATGGCGCGCCGTATCTGCGCAAGATGCTCGATGTCGTGCTGTTTCCGGAGCTGTGGCACGTGCGCACGGTGCTGTGACGCGCGACGCTCGCGCGCCGTAAACGACATCGCGCCGGTTCGGCGGGCTTCTTTCGGGAAGCCTCGCCGAACCGGCGCGATGGTTTCAGACTGCCTTCTTAGCCGGCTGGACCCGCTCAGACCACCACGGTCTGCGCTTCGCCTTCCTTGCTTTCGCGCACGACGCCGATCTTCCAGACCTGCTCGCCCGCCGCCGCCAGCAGCGACGCGGCCGCATCGGCCTGATCCGCCGCCACGATCACGGCCATGCCGATGCCGCAGTTGAACACGCGGTGCATTTCCGCGTCGGCGACACCGCCTTCCTTCTGCAGCCACGAGAACAGCGGCGGCAGCGGCCATGCCGCGTGATCCAGTTCAGCCGTGAGGCCTTCGCGCAGCACGCGCGGAATGTTTTCGACCAGACCGCCGCCGGTGATATGCGCCATGCCCTTCACGTCGACGGTTTCCATCAGCTTGAGCAACGGCTTCACGTAGATGCGCGTGGGCGCCATCAGCGCGTCGCCCAGCGAGCGGCCGTCGAAGTCGGCGTTCAGGTCGGGATTCGCGCGCTCGATGATCTTGCGCACGAGCGAGAAGCCGTTCGAGTGGATGCCGCTCGACGCGAGGCCCAGCACCACGTCGCCGGGGACGATCGTGCTGCCGTCGATGATCTTGCTCTTTTCCACGGCGCCGACCGCGAAGCCCGCGAGGTCGTATTCGCCGTCCGGGTACATGCCCGGCATTTCGGCCGTTTCGCCGCCGATCAGCGCGCAACCCGACAGCTCGCAGCCCTGCGCGATGCCCTTCACGACCGTGGCCGCCGTGTCGACGTCCAGCTTGCCGCAGGCGAAATAGTCGAGGAAGAACAGCGGCTCGGCGCCCTGCACGAGAATGTCGTTCACGCTCATCGCGACGAGATCCTGGCCGACCGTATCGTGTTTGTTCAGATGAAACGCGAGGCGCAGCTTGGTGCCCACGCCGTCGGTGCCCGAAACGAGCACCGGTTCCTTGTAACGCTTCGGCACTTCGAAGAGCGCGCCGAATCCGCCGATGCCGCCCATCACGCCTTCGCGCAGGGTCTTCTTCGCAAACGGCTTGATGCGGTCGACGAGCGCGTCGCCCGCGACCATGTCGACGCCGGCGTCGGCGTAGGAGAGGCCTTGCGCCTGATTAGCGGGGCCGGATTTCGGTTGATTCATGGGGAAGTGCCAGAAGGTCGGTAAAATGCGATTTTAACCGATTGCAGGTGCCCCGCCGCCGCGGCTGGGGCGAGTATTTTGGAGACGGGCGGCGAGACGCCGCCAGGAATGCGCCGGCCGCGTGCTGTCAGCCCCGCTGAGCCGCGCCCGGACACGCATCGAGCACGCCTGGGCGCGCGCATGCCGCACGATCGCGCCCGTCCGCCAAACCGCGCTCCAGAACCGGAAACCACGATTTGTCGCCGAACACACCGATTTTCACGCCGTATCAGCGCCAGGCCTTCATCTGGGCCGCGCTCGCGCTCGCCTTCGGCATCGTGCTGTGGCTGCTGCGCCCGGTCCTCACGCCCTTCCTGCTCGGCGGCCTGCTCGCCTACATCCTGCAGCCGGGCGTGGCGTGGCTCGTGCGCCGCCGCGTGCCGCGCGGCCTCGCCGCGCTCGCCATGATGCTGCTGTTCGCGCTGCTCGTGACGATGCTGGTCGTGCTGCTGCTCGCGGTGATCCAGAAAGAAGGGCCGCAACTGAAACAGCAGGTGCCGGCGATGATCACGCATCTGCACGACTGGCTCACGCCCAAGCTCGCGTTTCTCGGCGTCAGCGATTCGATGCTCGACTTCCAGAGCCTGCGCGACCTGATCACGAGCCGCGTCGAAGGCAGCGCGCAGACCATCGCGCTCTACGCGTGGACGTCGATCCGCACCAGCAGCAACGTGGCGATCGAAGTCGTCTCGAACGCCGTGCTCGTGCCGCTCGTGCTGTTTTATCTGCTCTACGACTGGAACGCGATGCTGGTGCGCGTGCAGACCTTCATCCCGCGCCGCTGGTTTGGGCGCACGATGGAGCTGGCGGGCGAAATGGACCGCATGCTCGCGCAATATCTGCGCGGCCAGTTGCTGGTGATGGCCGTGCTGGCCGCGTTCTACGCGATCACGCTGTCGATCGCGGGCTTCGAAGTCGCGCTGCCGGTGGGCGTGTTCACGGGCCTCGCGGTGCTGATTCCGTATCTCGGCTACGCGACCGGCCTCGTGCTCGCGCTGATCGCCGCGCTGCTCCAGTTCGGCAACTGGTACGGCTTCGGCGCGGTGGCGCTGATCTACGGCGTGGGCCAGGTGCTTGAGGGCTTTTTCCTCACGCCGCGCCTCGTCGGCGAGCGCATCGGCCTGCATCCGCTCGCGGTGATCTTCGCGTTGCTCGCGTTCGGGCAACTTTTCGGCTTCTTCGGCGTGCTGCTCGCCTTGCCCGCGAGCGCGATCCTCTCGATCGCGCTGCGCGAACTGCGGCGCAGCTATCTCGCGAGCGCGCTCTACAAGAACTGACTTCCGCCAGACAACCGTGCAGCGACAGTTAACGCTCGATCTCGGCACCCCGCCGCCATCGACCTTCGACAACTTCCACACCGGCGCCAACGCGGAGCTGGTCGCACGCCTGCGCGGTCTGGACGCCGCGCTCGCCGCGGGCGCGCACGCCGCCGACCCGCAGGCCGACCGCACGTTCTACATCTGGGGCGAACCGGGCAACGGCCGCTCGCATCTGCTGCACGCGCTCGCCTGCGAGACGCCGCCCGGACGCGTGCGCTATCTCGGACCGAAAAGCGGCCTCGCCGCCTTCACCTTCGACGCGCGCGTGCCGATCTACGCCGTCGACGACTGCGACTCGCTCTCGGGCGCGCAGCAGATCGCGCTGTTCAACCTCTTCAACGAAGTGCGCTCGCATCCGGGCACGGCGCTGGTCGCCACCGGCAACGCCGCGCCGATGGGCCTCGCGGTGCGCGAGGATCTGCGCACGCGCCTCGGCTGGGGCCTCGTGTTCCACCTCGCGCCGCTCTCGGACGCGGGCAAGGCGGCCGTGCTCAAGCACGCGGCGCGCGAACGCGGCATCAATCTCGCCGACGACGTGCCCGCCTATCTGCTCACGCATTTCCGCCGCGACATGCCGAGCCTGATGAAGCTGCTCAACCAGCTCGACCGTTTCTCGCTCGAACAGAAGCGCGCGGTGACGCTGCCGCTGCTGCGCACGATGCTGGCGAAGGGTGACGGCGAGGACGCGGCGAATGGCGACGAAACAGCGCTGGAAGGCGGCGACGAAGGCTTCGGCGAGACTGATGCGCTGTTCGGCAGCGAGACGGGCGACGACGCGGCTGAATCCGCTGAATCGACCGCATCGGCCGAATCCACAGAATCCACAGAATCCGTCGATCACGACGCGCCTCAAGCCCCGAACGAACCCGCCGCGCCCACCGCCCCCGACTTCGCCGCCCCGCGCGGCGTCGAACTCGAACTGTTCCCGAACGAGCCAGCCGGCGAATCGGCGCAGGAAGCCGGTTACGAAGCACCCAAGCCGCCCGCGCTGCAACCGCGCACGCCGCTGGGCGCGCCGCCGTTCCAGCCGCCGACCGACAACGTCGAAGGCGAGCTGGGCGCGCCGTTCCGCGCGGTGGTGCACCGCGAGCTGGGCACCGAACTGAAGGGCGAAGTGGAAGCCGACGTCAGCGACGAAATGAGCGGCGAACTGAACGGCGACCTCGATCCGCCCGCCGCCGATCCGAACGCCCCGGCCAATCCGGCCCATCCCGCCGCGCCCGCCGATCCTGCTGCCGCCGCGGCCCAAACCGAACCCGCCGTCTCGCCGGACGAGCACGACCCGGCACGCTCCGGCCCGAATACCGCGCAGTCCGAACCCGGCGCATCCCAGCAGACCCCGAACGCCCCCGAGCGCCCCGGCTCGCCGCCCGACGCGGGCGCGGGCAACGGCTTCACCCGCTTCAAGTAAAATGAGCGCCCATGGCTAATCTCGCACTTTTCGATCTCGATCACACGCTGATCCCCACCGACAGCGACCACGAATGGGGCCGCTTCATGGTGAAGCTCGGCATCGTGGACGCCACCAGCTTCGCCGAGCAGAACGACCGCTTCTACGCCGACTACAAGGCCGGCAAGCTCGACATCCACGCTTACCTCGTCGCCATGCTCACGCCGCTCGCGAAGTATTCGCGCGCGCAGCTCAAGACGTGGCACGACCAGTTCATGCACGAAGTCATCCGTCCGGCCATCCTGCCGGCCGCGCTGGAACTGGTGCGCGAGCACAAGGAAGCGGGCGATGTGTGCTGCGTGGTCACGGCCACCAACGAGTTCATCACGGCGCCCATCGCCGAGGCGTTCGCGGTGGACAAGCTGATCGGCTGCGAGGTCGAAACCGTCGACGGCCATCCGGCCTCGGGCTTCACGGGCCGCCCGACGGGCACGCCGAGCTACCGTGAAGGCAAGATCGTGCGCGTCGAAGCGTGGCTCGCCTCGCTCGGCAAAACGTGGTCGGACTTCGAGCACAGCTACTTCTATAGCGACTCGCACAACGACATTCCGCTGCTCGAAAAGGTCACCGACCCGATCGCGACCAACCCCGACGACACCCTGCGCGCCCACGCGCAACAAAAGGGCTGGCGCATCCTCGATTTGTTCCAGGCATCGTGATCAAGAAATTCATCCGCAAGCTGTTCGGCCAGGACGACAGCGCCGCCGCGCACGACGACGCAGGCGCGCAAGCCGCAGCCTCCCACTCCGCATCCGACGACGAAGCCGCGCCCCGCACGCGCCGCAAGCCCGCTGCAAAGTCCGGCACGCGCGCCACGCTCACCAAGCCGCGCGCCGCCATGGGCGCGAGCGAGCCGATCTCGCCCGTGATCCTCTCGGCCGACGTGCACGGCATCAACCCGTCGCTGATCTCCCGCAACGCCGTGCGCGTGACCGAAGGCCTGCAGCAAGCGGGTTTTCGCGCGTTCATCGTCGGCGGCGCGGTGCGCGACCTGCTGCTCGGCGTCGCGCCCAAGGACTTCGACGTGGCCACGGACGCCACGCCCGACCAGGTGCAGAAGCTGTTCCGCCGCGCGCGCATCATCGGCCGCCGCTTCCAGATCGTGCACGTGCAGTTCGGCCAGGAAATCATCGAAGTCTCGACTTTCCGCGCGCTCGTCGATGCACCGCCGCCGCCCGCCGAATCGGCTCCGCCGGCCAAGCGCATGCGCCGCGACGAACTCGACCGCAAGACGCACCACGTCGACGCGAGCGGCCGCGTGCTGCGCGACAACGTCTGGGGCGAGCAGCACGAGGACGCCACGCGCCGCGACTTCACGATCAACGCGATGTACTACGATCCGGCCACGCAAACCGTGCTGGATTACCACAACGGCATGGCCGACATGCGCGCGCGCCTGCTGCGCATGATCGGCGACCCGGCCACGCGTTATCGCGAAGATCCGGTGCGCATGCTGCGCGTGGTGCGTTTCGCGGCCAAGCTCGGTTTCGACATCGAAGAAAACACCCGCGGTCCGATTCAGGATCTCGCCGACCTCATCAACAACGTGCCTGCGGCGCGTCTGTTCGACGAGATGCTCAAGCTGCTGCTCTCGGGTCACGCGCTCGAATGCCTCAAGTGGCTGCGCAAGGAAGGCCTGCATCACGGCCTGCTGCCGCTGCTCGACGTGGTCCTCGAACAGCCGCAGGGCGAGCGCTTCATCTCGCTCGCGCTGTCCAGCACCGACGCGCGCGTGCGTGCGGGCAAGCCGGTTTCGCCGGGCTTCCTGTTCGCCACGCTGCTCTGGCACGACGTGCAGCAGCGTCTGCAGCAATACACGGCCGAGGGCGAATTCCCGGTGCCGGCGCTGCACCGCGCGATGGACGACGTGATCGACGCGCAAACGGAGAAACTGGCGATCCATCGCCGCTTCTCGTCGGACATGCGCGAAATCTGGGGCCTGCAACTGCGCCTCGAAAAGCGCGGCCGCAGCGCCATCAAGCTGCTGGAGCATCCGCGTTTCCGCGCGGGCTATGATTTCCTGCTGCTGCGCTGCGAATCGGGCGAGCTCGACGCCGAAATCGGCCAATGGTGGACCGATTTCATCAGCGGCGACCCGACCGCGCGCGAAACCCTGCTCACGCAGGGCGGCACGAAAGAGCGTTCGCCGCGCAAGCGCCGCCGTCGCGGCGGAGCGAAACGCAAAACGGGCGAAGCCGCGGTGGGCGCCGAAAGCGCCGGCGCGGATGGCTCGTTCGGCGACGACGGCAACCCGCACGAGGACTGACGCCATGCAAGGCGCGGCAAAGTGCGGTAAGGTCCATCGTCAACCGCAACGATAGTCGGAAGTGAAGCCATGACGGTTGCCTGGCTGGGAATCGGCGCGAATCTGGGGGATGCGCGCCAGACCCTCAAAGACACGGTGGTGTGCCTCGCGCAACAGCACTCCATCACCGTGCTCGCGAAATCGAGTCTGTACCGCACCGCGCCGATCGACGCGGGCGGCGACGACTATTTCAACTGCGTCGTGAAGCTCGACACGCGGCTCGCCGTGCGCGAGCTGCTCGGCCTGTGTCACCGCGTCGAGCATCATTTCGGCCGCGAACGCCCCTTTCGCAACGCGCCGCGCACGCTCGACATCGACATCCTGCTGTACGGCGGCGAGATCATCGACGAACCCGATCTCATGGTGCCGCACCCGCGCATGACCGTGCGCGCGTTCGTGCTCGCGCCGCTCGCCGAGGTCGATCCCGAACTGGAGATTCCCGGCAAGGGCCGCGTGAGCGACTTCCTGCCCGGCGTGGCCGACCAGCGCATCGAGAAGATGAAGCCGCTGTGCCAGTGTCTGGGCATGGCGTCGCAGGCGCCGGCCGACGCATCGTCTAACAGCGCCTCCGCCAGCACGACGGACGCGACGGCCGCGACGCCGGGCACGCCCACGGGCCGTTGCGGATGAGCACGCCGCTACCCGTCGTCACCGCGCGCGCGGCCCGTCCGGCGTATCAGTACATCGCGATCGAAGGGCCGATCGGCGCGGGCAAGACCGCGCTCGCCACGCGTCTGGCCGAACGCTGGTCGATGCAGACCCTGTTCGAGTCGCACGCCGACAATCCCTTTCTCGAACGCTTCTGGCGCGACGCCTCGCGGCACGCGCTGGCCGCGCAGCTCTCGGTGGCCCTGCAGCGCGAGCGCCTCTCGCACGAAGTGGCCGCGCGCCGCGCCGCCGGTGTGCCGCTCGTGACCAATTTCCTCGCCGAGCGCAACGACGTGTTCGCGCGCCTCACGCTCCCGGAAGACGAACTGCCGCTCTATCGCGCGCTGGCCGAACGGCTGCCCGCGCAGACGAGCGCGCCCGACCTCGTCGTCTATCTGCAGGCGAGCCCGGAAGCGCTCTACGCGCGCATCCAGAAGCGCGCGGTGGCTGCGGAGCAGCACATTTCCGATGCCTTTCTGCGTAGCCTCTGCGACAGCTACAACGAATTTTTCTATCATTACGACCATGCGCCGGTGCTGACCGTCGGCGTGGAAAATCTGCACCCGCTCGATTCCGATGCGGACCTTGCGCTGATCGCCGAACGTATCGAAACCATGCGCGGCCGCAAGGAATCCTTCGTCAAGGGCACGTCGCTCTAAGCGGCGCGCTCCTCTCCGGTTTCTCTCTTTTCCAAACGGATTCCCCATGACTTACCTGCAGGAAACGAGCCGCAGCGCGGTCACCGTGCCCAAACTCCAGGCAATGCGCGACGCGGGCGAGCGCATCGCCATGCTGACCTGCTACGACGCGAGCTTTTCGGCGCTGTGCGACCGTGCGGGCGTCGATTCCGTGCTGATCGGCGACTCGCTCGGCAACGTGCTCCAGGGCCACACGACCACGCTGCCCGTCACCATCGACGACATCGCCTATCACACGGCGTCGGTGGCGCGCGCGCAGCCCAAGGCGCTGATCGTCGCCGATCTGCCGTTCGGCACCTTCGGCACGCCCGAAGACGCCTTCGCGAACTCGGTCAAGCTGATGCGCGCGGGCGCGCAGATGGTGAAGATCGAGGGCGGCGAATGGCTCGCGCCCACCGTCAAGATGCTGGTCGAGCGCGCGGTGCCCGTGTGCGCGCACATCGGTCTTACGCCGCAGTCGGTGCATGCGTTCGGCGGCTTCAAGGTGCAGGGCAAGAGCGATGCGGGCGCGACGCAACTGATCCGCGACGCGCTCGCGCTGCAGGACGCCGGTGCGCAACTCGTGGTGATCGAAGCGGTGCCGGCGGCGCTCGGCACGGAAGTCACGAAGCAGCTGCGCATTCCGACCATCGGCATCGGTGCGGGCGTCGAGTGCTCGGGACAGGTGCTGGTGCTGCACGACATGCTGGGCATTTTCCCCGGCAAGCGTCCACGTTTCGTGAAGGACTTCATGGCCGGTCAGCCCGACATCGAATCGGCCGTGCGCGCCTATGTGCAGGCCGTCAAGGAAGGCAGCTTCCCCGGTCCCGAACACGTGTTCTGACGCGTTCTGCTGACGCGTTCTGATTCAGCCGATGCACGCGCGGGCCGCACACGCCCGCGCCCGTTCCCTCCCCTCTCATTCCGCCCATTCCGGGTCGCACGTGAACATGATCGTGAGCCAGCGGTGCGCTTCGTCGCCGCCGATGGCCCGGCCGATCTCGTCGCGGATCGCGTCCCATTCGGCGAGCCGCTTCGCCGGCATCTCGGGCGGCACCACGAAATACAGCTCGATTTCGCGCGACCGCCCCACTTTCGCCACGTAGGCGCGGTGATACTGGAACGCGTAACGCTCGACGAATTTCACGGCGATCGCATCGACCTGCGCCTTGAGGTCGGCGGGCGCCACGAGCAGCATGTCGAGCAGCGCCTGGCGGATCTCCGCGAGCGGAATCGGCATGATGACCACGCAGACGAAGGCCAGCGCCGCAGGGTCGATATACGGCGTGTAGCTTGCCCACGCCGTGCCTTCGATCGCGTAGCCCGCGCCGAACGCGATCAACAGCGCCGCCGTGATGCCCGCCGACATGATCCACGACTTGATGTCGAGCCGCAGGAAGTCCGAGCGGATGCGCCGGTTCGCGCGCACTTCGAGCAGGGCCATCGCCGCGCAGACGCTCACCGTCATCACCGCGTAGACCAGCGCCGGGCCGAAATGCAGCGCGTGGCCGCCGCCCAGCAGGCTGGTGATCGCGTTGATCAGCGCATAGACGGTGACCGCGACGAGCAGCGTGCCGTTCAGCGCGAGCACCATCGGTTCGAGATGCCAGAAACCCATCGTGAAACGCTCGCGCCATTTGCGCGGCAAATCGACGTCGACGGCATGCGAGGTGATCAGGCGGACGACGGCGAGCGCGAGCGCGCTCATGCTGGCGTCGACGAGCGAGTAGACGCCGTCGAAAATGATCGAGAAAGAGCCGGAAAAGAGGCCGAACAGCACGCCGCCCGTGGCGATCAGCAGCGTGGTGGCGATCGAGAGGCGCAGCACGGCGCTCTCGTCCCGCATGTTCAAGAAGGAAGGTCGTGCCATGCCGCCGCTCTCCGCGGCCCTGCCGGGGCCAGGCAGCTAGCAGGCTAACCGAGGCGCGCGAAATCTGTCGCGCGCCTGTCCGGTCGTTCAGATCAGCAGCAAGCGCGCGGGCAGCGCGCCGCGCAGCGCGTTGGTCAGCAGCAGCGCTTCGGCGTCGAGCACGTCGTCGCGCGTGAGCACGCGCTCCTGCGCGCCGAACGCCTCGTCGTCGAGCAGCACGCCGCGCATCACGCCCGGCAGCAGCCCCGATGCGAGCGGCGGCGTGAACCACTGGCCGTCGAGTTTCACGAACACGTTCGAGCGCCCGCCTTCGGTCAGCTCGCCGCGTTCGTTGAAGAACAGCATGTCGAAGCCGCCCTGCGTCTCCGCTTCGCGCCACGCGTGGTCGAAGTCGACACGGCGCGTGGATTTGCGCAGCAGCAGCGCATCGGCGGATGCAACCGGCGCATAGCCGTGATCCGAAGCCAGTAACACGCCCACGGTTTCCGACGCCAGCGGCGCGAGCGGCGCGCTCGTGAGCACGAACTCGCCGTGCTTGGCGAGCGCCACGCGCACGCGATGCGGCGCGTCCTCGTCGACAAAGCTCGCGCAGGTCTCGCTCAAGCGCGCCCGCAACGCCTCGACGTCGCACGGAAAATCGAGCCACGCCGCACTCGCCGCGAGCCGCGCGAGATGACGGTCGAGGTGACGCACGCCTTGCGCGCGCGTCGCGTACATCGTCTCGAACAGTTCGATGCCGGGGTCGGCCTGAGTCAGAAAACGTGCTTTCAAACGGCACTCCTCGTATTCGTCGGCGGCCACGCTGTCGAGCACGATGCCCGCGCCCACGCCCATCTGGCCGCGGCGCATGACCGCGTCGCCGGATTGTGCGGCGTCGAGCGTTAGCGTGCGGATCACGACCGAGAGGCAAAAGTCGCCGCAGGCCTCGCCGTCCGGCGCGGCGTCGAGCCAGCCGATCGTGCCCGTGTACAGCCCGCGCGGCCCTTGCTCCAGCGCCTCGATCAACTCCATCGTGCGATGCTTGGGCGCGCCCGTGATCGAACCGCACGGGAACAGCGCGCGCATCGCGTCGGCGAACGTGGTGCCTTGGCGCACGATGGCCTCGACCGTCGACGTCATCTGCCAGACCGACGCATACGGCTCGACGCTGAACAGCGCCGGCACGCGCACCGAGCCCGTCTGCGCCACGCGCGACAGATCGTTGCGCAGGAGATCGACGATCATCACGTTTTCAGCGCGATTCTTGGGATCGTTCGCGAGGAATTGCGCGGCGGCGGCATCGCGCGCCGCATCGGGGTCGCGCGCGGCGGTGCCCTTCATCGGTTTCGCGCGCAACGTTTCGCCGTGCTTCTCGACGAACAGTTCCGGCGAGCACGACAGCACCCAGCGGTCGCCCGGCAATGCGATCAGCGCGCCATAACGCACGCGCTGACGCTCGCGCAGACGCCGGTACAGCGCGACGGGCGTGCCGAACGTCTCGAAATCGAGCCGGTACGTGTAGTTGATCTGATACGAGTCGCCGATGCGCAGGGCGTCCTGCACGGCGTGGATGTCGTGCTCGAAACGCTCGCGATCGACACCCATCGTCACCGCCGCGATGCCCGCGGGCGCGGGCGATTCACGGCCTTCGCGCGCGGCGAGCCACGCGTCGGCTTCCTCGCGCGAGAGCTTTTCGCAGTGCGCGAACAATAAAAAACGCAGCGCGGCGTGGCCGTGCTGCGTTGGCTGACTGGCGGGGGACGTTGACGATGGCGCCGATGACGCCGCATCGTGCTTCGCGAATTCAAGCGCGCGCCCGAATTCGTAATCGCCGATCACGAGCGCGTGGCGCCCCGCGCGCTGTTCGGCCTGCACCTGGGCGCAGGCCGCGTCGAGATCCGCCGCGCGTTCGCACGCGACTTCGCGCACGAACCCCGTGTAGAGGCGGCTCGAGCGGCGCGTGGCCGTCGAGTCGCCGTCGTCGAGCAGCGCGAACACCGCGCCGCCAGGATTGACTGCCATGGACTTGCTACCTGCTACTGCATCGATGCAACCCGACGCGCGTGGGAGCGCGCATCAGTCGAAGAAGCTCTTCACGCGGTCGAACCAACTCTTGCTCTGCGGGCTGTGGCGCGAACCGCCTTCCACGAGCGACTTCTCGAACTGCTGGAGCAGATCGCGCTGGTTGTCGGTGAGCTTGACCGGCGTTTCGACCTGCACGTGCACGTACAGATCGCCCGCGATGCTCGAACGCAAACCCTTGATGCCCTTGCCGCGCAGACGGAACGTCTTGCCCGACTGCGTGCCTTCCGGAACCGTGAAGGTCGCGCGGCCCGCCAGCGTAGGCACTTCGATCTCGCCGCCGAGCGCCGCCGTGGTGAACGGAATCGGCATCTGGCAATGGAGGTCGTCGCCGTCACGCTCGAAGACCGCGTGCTGCTTGATGTGGATTTCCACATACAGGTCGCCCGACGGACCGCCGTTGATGCCCGGCTCGCCGTTGCCGGCCGAGCGGATGCGCATGCCGTCGTCGATACCCGCCGGAATCTTCACTTCGAGCGTCTTGGTTTCCTTCACCTTGCCCGCGCCGTGACAGGCCGTGCACGGTTCGGGGATGTAGGAACCCGTGCCGTGGCACTTCGGACAGGTCTGCTGGATGCTAAAGAAGCCCTGCGACATGCGCACCTGGCCGGAGCCGTGGCAGGTCGGGCAGGTTTCCGGCTTGGTGCCGGGCTTCGCGCCCGAGCCGTGGCAGACTTCGCAGCCGCTCCAGCCCGGCACGCGGATTTGCGTCTCGTAGCCGTGCGCCGCCTGCTCCAGCGTGATTTCCATGCTGTAGCGCAGGTCCGCGCCGCGGTACACCTGCGGGCCGCTACGGCCGCCGCGCGCACCGGCCGCCTGGCCGAAGATGTCGCCGAAAATGTCGCCGAAGGCGTCGGCGAAACCGCCGAAGCCCTGCGCGCCCGCGCCGCCCATGTTGGGATCGACGCCCGCATGGCCGTACTGGTCGTATGCCGCGCGCTTTTGCGAGTCCGACAGCATTTCGTAGGCCTCTTTGACCTCCTTGAAATGCTCTTCCGCATCCTTGTTGTCCGGATTGCGGTCGGGGTGATACTTCATCGCCAGCTTGCGATACGCCTTCTTGATTTCGTCGTCGCTCGCGTTCTTCGCGACGCCCAGAACCTCGTAGTAATCCCGTTTCGCCATATCGGTTCAACGCCGGCCTGACGCTTTGCAGCGCACGCCGGCTCCTCTTGAATGCTGGATCTCGTGACCCGTTCGCCGTTCCTTTCACGCCCCGCGCGGGCACTTTTCGCGCCCTTGCGGCCCCTGTTACAGAACGGCCTCCATAAAACAAATGTGCCCGGAGAGCCGGAAGGCTCGCCAGGCGCTGCAATGCTGACGCGCATCGTAACCGATGCGGCCGTGCTCCGGTCCATTCGTTCGAGCCGCCACCCGTGGGCGGCGGCCCGTTCGCACCGGCTTAGTCCTTCTTGACTTCCTTGAACTCGGCGTCGACCACGTCGTCGGCATCGTTCTTCGCGGCCTGCTCGGCGCCGGCTTCGGCACCCGCGCCCGCTGCGGCGCCGGCCTGCTGCGCCTGCATGTCGGCGTACATCTTTTCGCCGAGCTTCTGCGATGCCGCCGACAGCGCCTCGACCTTCGCCTCGATCGTCGCCTTGTCAGCCGACGAATCCTTCAGCGTGTCTTCGAGTTCCTTCAGCGAAGCTTCGATCTTTTCCTTTTCGGAAGCGTCGATCTTGTCGCCGTACTCGGCCACGGCCTTCTTCGTGCTGTGAACCAGCGCATCGCCCTGGTTGCGCGCGTCGGCCAGCTCACGCAGACGGTGATCTTCTTCCGCGTTCGCTTCGGCGTCCTTCACCATCTTTTCGATTTCGGCTTCCGACAGGCCCGAGTTCGCCTTGATGGTGATGCGGTTTTCCTTGCCGGTCGCCTTGTCCTTCGCGCCGACGTGCAGAATGCCGTTCGCGTCGATGTCGAAGCTCACTTCGATCTGCGGCACGCCGCGCGGTGCGGGCGGAATGCCTTCGAGGTTGAACTCGCCCAGCAGCTTGTTGCCCGCCGCCATTTCGCGTTCGCCCTGGAACACCTTGATCGTCACGGCCGACTGGCTGTCGTCCGCCGTCGAGTAGACCTGCGAGTGCTTGGTCGGGATCGTGGTGTTCTTGTTGATCATCTTCGTCATCACGCCGCCGAGCGTCTCGATACCGAGCGACAGCGGGGTCACGTCGAGGAGCAGCACGTCCTTGCGGTCGCCCGACAGAACCTGACCTTGAATCGCGGCGCCGACTGCAACGGCTTCGTCCGGGTTCACGTCACGGCGCGGATCCTTGCCGAAGAACTCCTTCACCTTTTCCTGCACCTTCGGCATACGCGTCTGGCCGCCGACGAGAATCACGTCGTCGATGTCGCCGACCTTCACGCCTGCGTCCTTGATCGCGACGCGGCACGGCTCGATGGTGCGCTCGATCAGGTCTTCGACCAGCGCTTCCAGCTTGGCGCGCGTGATCTTCAGGTTCAAGTGCTTCGGACCCGATGCGTCCGCCGTAATGTACGGCAGGTTGATTTCGGTCTGCTGGCCCGACGAGAGTTCGATCTTGGCCTTTTCAGCGGCTTCCTTCAGGCGTTGCAGCGCGAGCACGTCCTTCGAGAGGTCGACGCCCTGCTCCTTCTTGAACTCGCCGATGATGTAATCGATGATGCGCTGGTCGAAGTCTTCGCCGCCGAGGAACGTGTCGCCGTTGGTCGAGAGCACTTCGAACTGCATTTCGCCGTCGACGTCCGCGATTTCGATGATCGAGATGTCGAACGTGCCGCCGCCGAGGTCGAACACGGCGATCTTGCGGTCGCCCTTTTCGGCCTTGTCCAGACCGAACGCGAGCGCGGCTGCGGTCGGTTCGTTGATGATGCGCTTGACTTCCAGACCGGCGATGCGGCCCGCGTCCTTGGTGGCTTGACGCTGGCTGTCGTTGAAGTACGCGGGAACCGTGATCACGGCTTCGGTGACCGGCTCGCCGAGGTAGTCTTCAGCGGTCTTCTTCATCTTGCGCAGCACTTCTGCGGAAACCTGCGACGGCGCGAGGTTCTGACCATGCGCTTCGACCCAGGCGTCGCCGTTGTCGTGCTTGACGATCTTGTAGGGCATCAGGTTGATGTCCTTCTGCACTTCCTTCTCGTCGAAGCGGCGGCCGATCAGGCGCTTGACCGCGTAAAGCGTGTTGCGCGGGTTCGTGACCGACTGGCGCTTGGCCGGCGCGCCGACCAGGACTTCGTTGTCGTCCATGTAGGCGATGATCGACGGCGTCGTACGGGCGCCTTCGGAGTTCTCGATCACCTTGACCTGATTGCCTTCCATCAGCGCCACGCACGAGTTCGTGGTGCCGAGGTCAATACCAATAATTTTGCCCATTTTTGTCAAATCTCCAATTTTGATCGCTGCGCGGACGCCGCTTTGCGCGGTTTTCGACGCGGTTTCAACAAGGTTGCAATCCGCGTGATCGCGGCTGGCGTCCACTTCAATTCGGAACTGCTGCCCAAATAAGTGCCGCGTTGGCGCTTTTCAAGGGGTTTGGGCTATGCGTCCGTTAATTTTTTTCAATCGGCGACGCATTTTCGCGATGTTTTGGAAAAAGCGCCACCTTCGCTTTCTAAAGCCTTACGAAACGACCGTGAGGCCGCCGGAAAGCACGACTGCGCTACAGCGGATGACGGCAGCGCGACGCTGCGTCTTCAGTCTGACTGCCGACGCCCGGCGGTGCGCGCCATTTACACCGCTTACTTCGGCTGCGACACCGTGACGAGCGCCGGACGCAGCACGCGGTCGGCGATCACATAGCCCTTTTGCAGCACGCTGACGACGGTGTTGGCTTCCTGCTCCGACGGCACCATCGAGATAGCCTGATGGCGGTGCGGATCGAACTTCTCGCCGACCGGGTTGATCGCGAGGACCTTGCCCTTTTCCAGCGCGCCGCTCAGCTGCTTGAGCGTGAGCTCGACGCCTTCGTTGACCTTCGCGAGGTCATCCGAGCCGTGCGCGAGCGCGGCTTCGAGGCTGTCGACCACCGGCAGCAGGTGCTCGGCGAAGTTTTCGATGGCGAACTTGTGAGCCTTGGCGACGTCTTCCTGCGCACGGCGGCGGACGTTTTCCGTCTCAGCCTTGGCGCGGATGAAGGCGTCCTGCAGCTCGGCCACCTTCGCTTGCGCCTCGGCAAGCGCGGCGTCCGCGCCGCCTTGCTCCACCTGGCCGGCGTCGGCCTGCGGCTGTGCGGCGGCCTGGGACGCGTCGTCCGCGGGCGTGGGGTTCTGGCTCGTCGGGTTCTCTTGCGTGTTTTCCATGTCGCTGAACGTCGTTGAATAGTAAAAAGGGACACGAAGCACCGGCCCGTGCGGACCGTCTGTTCCGCCGCCCCGGCAGCCGTTGTGCCGGCGCGACAGATGCTTCGTACATTGCGACAGCACATGGGTGCCGGATCGCTTGTTTCAAGGGCTTTCCAGCGGTTTTTTATACAACGGTCAAACCGCCGAAACTGCCCGTTACAATCATTACCGCAGTGCGGAAAGATTGAAATTGAGTGCGCCGCCCACCTGACCTACACTCAGGAACAGGTGCTGCTCAATCACACGTATACCCTGAGCGCGGCACCGCACCGATTGAACCCGAAACCGGGTTCACCTGGCCGTTTTGGCGCGATCCCTTGGGGAGTACCGTGAAACTGACCTTTGCCATATCGGTGGTCGCTCTGGTACTCATCGCCGGAACCACCACCATCTGCATGTCCGGCGTCGTGAACGAGAACACCACCGAATACGGCGGCGTCCACGCCACGATGGAAGCCCTCTTCAATCCTCACGCGAAAGTTTGTCGATAGTGCGGCGGTCCCGCTTGGTCGGTCTGCCCTGCAATACGGCCGCCGGTTCGCGAAAGAGCCGGCGCCGTTCCTGCTCGGCCGCGCGCCGGGCGCGCCCGGCTTCGGTTTCCGCGTAAAGCGTCTGCGCCACGCTGGCCGGGCCGCGCACCTCGCAGATTCCCAGCACATCCACTTCCCAGACCACGTGATCGATTTCGAATTCCACGCGATCGCCCACGCGCACTTCCTTCGACGCCTTCACCGCTTCGCCGCCAATGCGCACGCGGCCTTTGCCGACCGCATCGGTAGCCAGCGAGCGCGTCTTGAAAAAGCGCGCGGACCAGAGCCACTTGTCGATGCGCAGTCGCGCGCCCGGCTCCGTCGAAATTTTGTAGTTCATACGTTGCGTCCTGATTAAGCGAAACGCGCTCGGCGCAGCAGCTTCACGCCACCGCGCCCGCAGCGTGCACGCCGGCGCTCGCCGCCTGCACAGGCCAGCCTTGCAGGTTTTGCGCCACGATCTCGCCGAGCGCCGCGATCCACGCGCGCGAGTCGTTCAGGCACGGAATACGGTGGAACTCCTTGCCGCCGCCGTGCAGGAATTCGTCGCGGACTTCCATGCCGATTTCCTCGATGGTTTCCAGGCAATCGGCCGTGAAACCCGGACAGAATACGTCCGCACGCCGCACGCCCGCCTGCCCCAGCTCCTTGAGCGTGGGCGCCGTGTACGGCTGCAGCCACTGCGCGCGCCCGAAGCGCGACTGGAACGTGACGCGGCACTCGACCGACGTGAGTTCCAGCGCGTGCATGAGCAGCGACGCCGTCTGCTGACACTGCTCGTGGTACGGGTCGCCGAGATCGAGCGTGCGGCTCGGCACGCCATGAAAGCTCAGCACGAGACGATCCCCGGCCGCGAAATCGGGTTTGCCGTGCGCGTTCCAGTATTGATGCACCTGCGCGGCCAGCGCGGCGATATAAGCCGGATGGTCGTGATAGCCGCGCAGCGTGCGGATCTCGGGCTGATTGCGCATGCGCCGCAGTGCAGCAAACGCGGCGTCGAAGGCCGTGGCCGTGGTCGAGGCCGAATACTGCGGATACATTGGCACGAGCAGGATGCGTTCGGCGCCCGCGAGCTTGAGCTGATTGAGCATCGCCGGGATGTCGGGCGTGCCGTAGCGCATCGCGTAATCGACCAGCACCGTGTAGTCGTTGATTTGCAGCAGATGGCGCAGCGCGTCGGTCTGCTTTTGCGTGTGCACGCGCAGCGGCGAGCCCTCGGGCGTCCACACGGCGGCGTACTTTTTCGCCGACGAGCGCCCGCGCAGCGGCAAAATCAGCGCGCGCAGAATGACCTGCCAGATGGGCGCGGGAATCTCGACCACGCGCGGGTCGGAGAGAAACTGCGCGAGATAGCGGCGCACGGCGCGCGGCGTGGGCGCGTCGGGCGTGCCGAGATTGATCAGCAGCACCGCAACACGATGCGCGACAGCGGATTGCAGGGGCCGCTCGAGGTCGAAACGCATAGGCGATCAGGGACGCCGCGCGAGCAGCGCAGCAACGGTTGCACAAGGGATCATTATAGCGGGCGGCTTCGGGTCAGCCAGGCGGCGGGCGGGCCGCGCGTGTGCGGCGGCGTACGTCAGGCAACGCAGCGCAGTTTGCGCCGCAACGTTAGCCATTCGGCTAATGGCGCGGCGCGCCGCTTTCGCCGATCATGGCCGGCAAGCCGCTCAGTTCTGGCTGAGCGTGAGCGAGAGCAGCCGCGCGGTGATGTCCACGATCGGAATCACGCGGTTGTAGGCCATGCGCGTCGGGCCAATCACGCCCAGCGTGCCCACGATCTTGCCGTTCACTTCGTACGGCGCGGTCACCACGCTCATTTCCTCGATCGGCACGAGTTGCGACTCGCCGCCAATGAAGATCTGCACGCCCTGCGCGTGGCTGGAGACGTCCAGCAGTTGCAGCAGGCTGGTCTTCTGGTCGAACACGTCGAACAGCTTGCGCAGGCGCGCCATGTCCGAGGACAGGTCGGCCACTTCGAGCAGGTTGCGCTCGCCCGAGATCAGCACGGTCTCGCCGGTGTCCGACTCCTCGGTGCTCGCGGTCACGGCGGCGTGCATGAGCGTGGTCATGTCGCCGCGCAGCGCGTCGATTTCCTCGCGCAGGCGGCGGCGCACCTCGTCGAACGAGAGGCCCGCGAAATGCGCGTTGATGTAATTGGAGGCTTCGATCAGCTCGGAAGGCGCGAAGTCGCGCTGCGTCGCCATGATGCGGTTCTGCACGTCGCCTTCGGGCGTCACGATAATCAGCAGGATGCGCTTGTCCGACAGGCGCATGAACTCGATCTGCTTGAACACGTGGCTGCGGCGCGGCGTGAGCACCACGCCGGCGAACTGCGAGAGATTCGAGAGCACGCTGGCCGCGGCCGCCACCACCTTCTGCGGCTCGCCGGGGCGCAGCGTGGTTTTCACCGCGCGCGTGAGCGCGTCCTCGTCGCCGGACGGCTCGACGGTGAGCATGGTGTCGACGAACAGGCGGTAGCCGCGCGGCGTGGGCACGCGCCCCGCCGAGGTGTGCGGACTGGACACGAGCCCCAGCTCCTCCAGGTCCGACATCACGTTGCGGATGGTCGCCGGGCTCAGCTCCAGCCCGGAGAATCGCGACAGCGTGCGCGAGCCAACCGGCTGACCTTCGGCGATGTAGCGCTCGATCAGCGTCTTGAGGAGGGTTTGTGCGCGGGGATCTAACATGACTGAAAATTTTAGCCTAATGCCGGGTTCGGGGCGAGTACGCACGCGGGCGCGCGGGCGGCGGGCCGAGCCGGCAGCGGGCCGCCGGCTGGCGGAACCCGCTACGCGGCGTAGCCCCCGAAATGGGTCGCTGTCATCGGCGCGTCACCGGCTTTTGGGAGAAAGGCGCCGCGTTGCGCGGGAAAAGCACCCGCGGGCGCATCGCCCGCGAGGCGGCGTTTTTTCGGCCGCCGCCCCGCCCGTATTGGCTCACAGGTTCCTTTTCGGGACCTGACTATGGTGTAATTGCGGCATGCAGATCCAGAAGATTGAGAGCCAGTTCAAGACGGTTGCGCTCGTCGGGCGCAGCAACACCCAAGGCATCGGCGAGCCGCTGATGGCGCTCGCCCAGACCATTTCGCAACGCGGCTTCGACGTCGTGTTCGAAGCGCAGACCGCCCAGGAAATCGGCGCCACCGGCTATCCGTCGCTCCAGCCCGCCGAAATCGGCGCGCGCGCGGACGTGGCCGTGGTGCTCGGCGGCGACGGCACGATGCTCGGCATCGGCCGCCAGCTCGCGCCCTACCGCACGCCGCTCATCGGCATCAACCATGGGCGGCTCGGCTTTATCACCGACATTCCGTTCTCCGACATGCAGGAGATCGTGCCGCAACTGCTCGCGGGCAGCTTCGAGCGCGAGGAGCGCTCGCTGCTCGAATCGCGCATCACGCGCGACGGCGCTCCAATCTATCAGGCGCTCGCGTTCAACGACGTGGTGGTGAACCGCAGCGGCTTCTCCGGCATGGCCGAGCTGCGCGTGCACGTGGACGGCCGCTTCATGTACAACCAGCGCTCGGACGGCCTGATCGTCGCCACGCCCACGGGCTCCACGGCTTACGCGCTCTCGTCGCAAGGGCCGATTCTGCATCCGCAGCTACAGGGCATCGTGCTCGTGCCGATCGCGCCGCACGCGCTCTCGAACCGCCCGATCGTGCTGCCCGACGACTGCAAGGTGAGCATCCAGATCGTCGCGGGCCGCGACGTCAACGTGAATTTCGACATGCAGTCGTTCACGGCCGTCGAACTGAACGACGTCATCGAGGTGCGCCGCTCGCGCCATACCGTGCCCTTCCTGCATCCGGTCGGCTATAGCTACTACCGTACGCTGCGCAAGAAGCTGCACTGGAACGAGCATCCGTCGCTGCAGGACGACCCGCAGGACTAAGCGCGCCCAAACCCGCCACAACCCTGTATAAACGGCACGCCAGCCCGACCCAAGACGCCATGCTCCGCCACCTTTCGATACGCGACTTCGTGATCGTCGCCGCGCTCGACCTCGAATTCGACAGCGGTTTTTCCGTGTTCTCCGGCGAGACGGGCGCCGGCAAGTCGATTCTCATCGACGCCCTCGCGCTCACGCTCGGCGCGCGCGCCGACGCGGGCGTCGTGCGCACGGGCGAAAGCCGCGCCGACATCACCGCCGAATTCGACACGCCGCCGCACATTCAGCAATGGCTCGACGAGCAGGCGCTCGCGCTGCCCGACGGCGAGCGCGTCGTCATGCTGCGCCGCGTCGTGGACAGCAACGGCCGCTCGCGCGCCTTCATCAACGGCACGCCCGCCACGCTCGCGCAGTTGCGCGATGTGGGCGAACGGCTCGTCGACATTCACGGTCAGCACGCGCATCAACTGCTGATGCGCCCCGACGCGCAGCGCGAGCTGTTCGACACGCACGCGGGCATCACCGACCTCGCCGCCGCCGTCACGCGCACGTGGCGCGATGCGCGCGACGCGCGTCTGGCCGTGCAGACCGCCATGTCGCGCGACCGCGAGCTGCAACTGGAGCGCGAGCGTCTCGCGTGGCAGCTCGCCGAACTCGACAAGCTCGCGCCGCAGCCGGGCGAATGGGAAGAAGTGAACGCGGAGCACACGCGGCTCTCGAATTCCGCGAATCTGATCGACGGCGTGCAAGGCGCGCTCGCGGCGCTCTCCGAATCCGACGACGCGATGATTTCGCATCTGAACTCGATCGTCTCGAAGCTGCGCGACCTCGCAGAAGTCGACAACGAACTCAACGACGCGCTCGCCGCGCTCGAACCGGCCGCCATCCAGCTTCAGGAAGCGTCCTATTCGCTCTCGCATTACGCGCAGCGTCTCGACCTCGATCCGCACCGGCTCGCGCAGGTGGAACACCGTCTGGATGCGCTGCATTCGGCGTCGCGCAAATTCCGTCTGCCGGCCGAGTCGCTGCCCGACGAACACGCGGCGCGCCGCCAGCAACTCGCCGCGCTCGACGCCGCCTCCGATCTCGACGGCCTGCGCGCCGCCGCGGACAAAGCACAGAACGCCTACCTCGCCGAAGCGCGCCGGCTGTCGAAAGCGCGCGCCAAGGCCGCGCAGACGCTCGGCGCGGCGGTCACGCAAGGCATGCAGGAATTGTCGATGGCGGGCGGCAGTTTCGAAGTGGCGCTCGTGCCGCTCGGCAACGGCTCGAATGGCGAGCCGATCGGCGGCCAGCACGGGCTTGAGCAGATCGAGTTCCGCGTCGCGGGCCACGCGGGCGTGCCGCTGCGCCCGCTCGCGAAGATCGCTTCGGGCGGCGAACTCGCGCGTATCAGCCTCGCGCTCGCCGTGATCGCCAGCGCCGCGAGCCCCACGCCCACGCTGATCTTCGACGAAGTGGACACGGGCATCGGCGGCGGCGTGGCCGAAGTGGTCGGCCGTCTGCTGCATCAGCTCGGGCAAGCGCGCCAGGTGCTGTGCGTCACGCACCTGCCGCAAGTGGCCGCGCGCGGCGATCACCATTTCCAGGTGTCGAAGTCCGGCGACGGCAACGGCGGCACGGTCTCGGTCGTCACGCCGCTCGACAAGCCGGGCCGCGTGGAAGAAGTCGCGCGCATGCTCGGCGGGCTGGAGATCACCGCGACCACGCGGCGGCATGCGAAGGAGATGTTGGCGGCTTAGGTTGGTGGCTTAGGTTGGTGGCTTAGGTTGGTGGCTTAGGTTGGTGGCTTAGGTTGGTGGCTTAGTTTGGCAACCTCGGTTGGCAGCTTCGGGCGCACAAAACACGGCATCCCGGATACCGCAACGCGGATGCGCGCGAACCGGCCTATAGTCTGTCCGGTGATCCGTTACGAATGAGGGCAACGAGGTGGATATGAAGCCTGCGCAGATCAAACCCGTCAGCTACCTGGAAAATCACGCGGCCGAGATTGTCCGCGACGTCGCGCAAAGCCGCGAGCCGCTGCTCATCACCGAAGACGGCGAGCCGAAGGTCATCGTGCAGGACGCGCAATCGTACGACGACATGCAGCAGACGCTCGCGCTGCTCAAGATTCTCGCCTTGGGCCGCAAGGAAATCGAAGCGGGAGAAGTCGTCGCAGCGAAGGATGTGTTCGCCGAACTCAAGCAAATGGACAAGGACGACGGCGTCGTATGAACGTCGTTTTTCTGCGCTCCGCGCGGGACGACCTGCAGGACTTGCGGCGCTATCTGCGCACGAAATTCGGCAATGAAACCTGGCTCGCGACCTTCGCGAGCATCGAAGACGCCGTCACCCTGCTCACGAAGTTTCCGCAATCTGGCGCGATCCCGCCCGAACTGGCCGAACTGGGTCTCCCCGGCTTTCATCAGGTGATCGCAGGCATGAACCGGATCGTGTATCAGATCGACGATCCGGACATCGTCGTCCACTTGATCGTCGATACACGGCGGGATCTGAAAGACGTGCTGGCGCGGCGTCTGCTGAAAGCCTGACGCCTCCCCTCACCCTTCCCCAAACACCCGCTTCCACAACGCGAGCACGGTCTCGCGCTCGCGCTCGACGCGCGCCGGATCGACGCGCGCCGTCTCCATGCCGTCGAGCCGCAGCTGATGCTGAAGCTTGCGATACAGCCGGTACGCCGCGCCGATCGTGTCCGCCTCCTCCTCGCTCATCAGCCCGAAGCGCGACACCTCGCGCAGCAGCGCGATATTGCCGGTATTGCGGATCAGCTCCGGGTCCTGCGCCGCGTGCAGCAGCACCCAGTACTGCACGAGAAATTCGATATCCACCATGCCGCCGCGATCGTGCTTCAGATCGAACAGCTCGGTGCGGTTCGGATGGCCGTCCTCGACGCGCTGACGCATCTGCACGATCTCCTGCGCGAGCGGCGCGGCGTCGCGCGGCGTGGTGAGCACCTGCACGCGGATCGCCTCGAACGCATGGCCGATGCCCGCGTCGCCCGCCGAAAAACGCGCGCGCGTCAGCGCCTGGTGCTCCCACACCCACGCCGTATTCGCGGCGTCGCCTTCGCGTAGCTGATAGCGGCGGAAGGCGTCGAGATCGGTGACGAGCAGCCCCGATTCGCCGTTCGGCCGCAGCCGCAGATCGACGTCGAACAGCGTCCCCGCGCCCGTCGCGGTCGTGAGCCAGGTGATCAGGCGGCGCGCGAAAGTCGCGTAGATTTCGGCGGCGCGCTCGTCCTCGTCGTCGTAGAGAAAGATGATGTCGAGGTCCGACGCGTAGCCCAGTTCCTTGCCGCCCAGCTTGCCGTACGCGATCGCCGCGAAGCGCGGCACCTCGCGGTGGCGTTTCGCGAACTGCTTCCAGACGGTTTCGATGGTCGCGTCGAGCACCGCGTCGGCGAGTTCCGAGAGGCGGTCGCTCACGTGCTCGACCGAGAGCCGTCCGGCCAGGTCGTTGAGCAGGATGCGGAACACTTCGGCCTGGTGCGCGTGGCGCAGCAAGTCCATTTGCTGCTCGACATCGGCGGCGGCCGCGAGGCGCGCGCGCAGCAGGCGCGAAAACTCGGGCCAGTCGAACGGCGAGGAAATCGCCTCGTCGTCGAGCAGTTCATCGAGCAGTTGCGGATGGCGAATCAGATAGCCCGACGCCCAGCGCGACGCGCCGAGCACCTTGAGCACGCGGTCGAGCGCATCCGGGTATTCGGTCAGCAGCGCGAGATAGGCGCCGCGCCGGATCACCGTTTCGAGCAGGTCGAACATGCGCGCAAGCGTGACGCCGCGCCGCGCGCGCGGCTCCAGCGTGCGCGCCGCGTCGAGCGCGCGCTGCGCGACGACGTCGAAGCGCTCGCGGCTCTTCTCGGGCAGGCCCGTGTAGCGCGCCGAGGTCCACAGCCCGCGCAGGCGCGCAAGCAGCGGCGCCGGATCGTCGATACCGAGTTCCGCGAGACGTTCGAGCAGGGCGCCGTCCGCGCTTTCCTCGGCGAGCGCGCCGCTCCACACCCACGCCGCCGCGCCGTCCTCAGGCGCGCCGCAGCCGCTTTCGCCGGCCACCTTGTCGGAGAAAATCTGGTCGAACTGGTGCTCGACCTTTTCGCGGTGCGCGTCGAGCACGCTCATCAGCGTGGCGTAGTCGGCGAATCCCATCGACTTCGCGAGCGCCGCGCGTTCGGCGTCGTCGACGGGCATCGCGTGCGTCTGCGCGTCGTCGCGGTATTGCAGGCGGTGCTCCAGCTCGCGCAAAAAGTTATAGGCGAGCGTGAGGTCGTGGCAGACCTCGGGCGCGATCAAGCCGCGCGCCGCCGCGTAGCCGAGCACGGCGAGCGTCGGGCGCACGCGAAAGCCCGCGTCCTGGCCGCCGCGAATCAGCTGGAACACCTGCGCGCTGAATTCGATTTCGCGGATGCCGCCGCGCCCGAGCTTGATGTCGTCGGCCTTGTCGGGGCGCATCATGGCGCGGCGCTGCGCTTCCTGACGGATCTGCAGATGCAGCGAGCGGATCGCGCTGATCACGCCGAAATCCAGGTAACGCCGGTACACGAAGGGCTTCACGAGCGAATCGAGTTGCGTGGCGAGGCGCTGCGCGCTGTCGCTTTCGCGCTCCGACACCAGCCGCCCCTTGATCCACGCGTAGCGCTCCCACTCGCGGCCCTGCACGTAGAAATATTCCTCCAGCATGCCGAGGCTGCACACGAGCGGGCCCGAGTCGCCGTTCGGCCGCAGCCGCATGTCGACGCGGAACACGAAGCCGTCCGCGGTCACGTCCGAGAGCGCGCCGATCAGCCGCTTGCCCACGCGCGTGAAGTAATCCTGAGTGGCGATCGGCGAGCGCTGGCCGCCGGTGGTTTCGCCGTCGTCTTCGTAGACGAAGATCAGGTCGATATCCGACGACACATTGAGCTCGCGCCCACCGAGCTTGCCCATGCCGACCACGCCGAGCGTGAGCTTTTCGCCGTTCGGGCCGCGCGGCTCGCCGAACACGGTTTCGAGATCGGCGCTCACGACCGCCAGCGCGCGCTGGATCGTGACTTCCGCGAAATCGGTCATCGTGCCGGTGACTTCGGCGACGTCGGCGACACCGCCGAGATCGCGCTCCATCACCGCGCAGATTACTTCCACGCGCAACTGGCGCAGCGCGGTTTTCAACTGTTCGTCGGTGAGGGCGGTCGGTGCGATCGGTGCGATCGGTGCGGTCGGTGCGGTCGGTGCGATCGGTGCGGCCGGTGCTGCTTGAGCGTCTGCCTGAGCAGGTGCGCCGCTTGCTGCGTCACGCGTCTGGCCGCTCGCCTGCGCGCACAGCGCGTCGAGCCGCGCGACGATGCGCTCGCGCGTGAGCGGCGCGGCGGCGAGCGCTTCGACCTGGGCTTCGAGGCCGGGACGGGCCGCATAAGCGCGCGCCGCATAGCGCGAATAACTGGAACTCAGAAGGGGAATGTCAGTCATGAAAGCCTGGCCCGGCGGAATAAGCGGAGATAAACGTCGATGATCGCGCGGATGAAAGATGCACGGGAAAGGGAAAATACACGGGACGCACGTGGGACGCACGCAAAACACGCGCGAACCGCGAAGCGACGAAGATGACGCGCACGAGGATCCGCCATGAAGTTTTGCTGTGACGTTCCGTTGCAAGGCTTGCAAATGCGAGGCCCCGAGCCTGTGCGCAGGCGCCTCGCCCGCAACGTGGCGCCGGACACCGAAGTGCGCGCCACCCGCCCTGCCCGTCATGTAAAACGCCGCGCGCCACCGGCCATCCCGGCTTCCCCGGATGGCCTTGTATACGGCCCTGTGTGATACATTTCGTCGTCAGATCGCAACGCTACCATACCCCACCCGCCGCAGCATGTCCGAGCGTAACGACCCCGCCGGCCCGCACCCCACCGGACACGCCAGCCGGGAAAGTGCAGACGCGGGCTCCCAGCATCACCACCCGGTACTCCGTCACACGGCGCGCGTGCTGGCGTGCATCGCGCTCGTCCTGTATTTCATCGTTTCGGTGCTGCTGCTCGGTCTGCGCTACGTCGTGCTGCCGCATGTGGACGACTTCCGTCCGCGCATCGAAAAGCTCGTTTCCGACAAGATCCACGCCGATTTCCGCATCGGCAAACTCTCGCCGCACTGGTCCGGCTTCCAGCCCGGCATCGACGTGGCCGACCTCACGATCCGCAATCGCCAGGGCCAGCTCGCGCTGAACGTGCCGCACGCGACCGCCTCGGTGTCGTGGCGCTCGCTCGTGCTGTTCGAGCCGTTGCTGTCGAGCATGATCGTCGAGCGGCCCGACGTGCTGATCACGCGCGAAGACGACGGCACGCTCACAGTCGCGGGCGTGCCCGTACCCACCGCGCATACCGGCAACGCCACGTTCACGACCTGGCTGATGCGCCAGGAAGCCATCGTGCTGCGCGGCGGCACGCTGCGCTGGGCCGACGCCACGCGCGACGCGCCCGAGCTGAAGCTGTCCGACATCCGCCTCGCGATTCTCAACGACGGTTACGATCACCGCATCGCGCTGCAGGCGCCCGCCGAGGGCACGGTGCTGCACGGTCCGCTCGATTTCCGCGCGCAGTTCAAGCACTCGCGCCTCGCGCCCGCCGGCAAGCCGAACACCTGGAGCGGCAACGCCTATGTGTCGACCGGCCCCGTCGATCTGCCCACGCTCGCGCGCTACGTTCCGCTGCCGATCACGACCTATGCGGGACGCATCGACAACACCATCTGGGCGCATTTCGAGAACGGCCGCATCCAGTCCGCCGACGGCGTGCTGAGCGGCAACACGATCGCGCTGCGCGTGAAGCCCACGCAGCCTCTCCTCGATCTGCCGGTCGCCGGCTTCAACTGGCGCATGGGTCTCGCGCCCGGCGACTTCACGCTGCAACTGCGCGACTTCCACGCCGAACTCGGCCAGCCGCCGCTCGAAGACGGCACGCCGCTCGTGCGCACCCTCGCGCTCACCACGCTCGACGCGCGCTTTCGCCAGCAGACGCTGCAGGCGGGCCAGCTCGTGAGCGTGCGCGGCGACCGCATCGACCTCGGCATCCTCGCCGAATTCATGCGCGCGCTGCCGCTGCCCAGCCGCGTGCTGAACGCGCTGGTGCGCTTCAATCCGCAAGGGCTCGTCGCCGATTACGAACTCGCGCTCGAACGCGCCGCGCCCGAAGCGGGCGAAGCGGCCACCGAGCAGCGCTCGACGGCGGCGGAGCCGATCCTGCACTACCGCTTCAAGGGCGACCTGCAGGGCATCAGCGTGGCGGCGCAGGAACCGGGGCCGGGCCTCACGCCGCGCAATCACCCGCGCGCGGGCCTGCCGGGCTTCGAAAATCTCTGGGGGCATATCGACGCCGACGAGTCGCACGGCACGATCCGCCTCGACGCCTCGAAGTCGGCAGTCACGCTGCCGGGCGTGTTCGACGACCCGCGCCTGACCTTCGACCGTCTGTACGGCACGGCAAAGTGGACCGTGGCCGCGCAGCGCAATCCGGGCGACAAGCTCAAGGCCTTCGCCGTCGACGTGACCGAGCTGGGCGTGCAGAACCCGGACGCGAGCGCCAGGATGACCGCGCACTACACGAATCCGGGCCACGGTCGCGGCGCGCTCGACCTCGTCGCGCATTTCGACGAGGCCAAGGTCAACGCCATCGCGCGCTATCTGCCCACCAGCATCAGCGAGAAAACGCGCATCTATCTTGGCCACGGGCTGCAGGCGGGCATCTCGAAAGGTGCGACCATCGAGATTCACGGCGACCTCGCCAAATTCCCCTATTCGCGCGATCCGGACGCGGGCCAGTTCCGCATCGTCGCGCCGTTCCAGAACGGCCGTTTCGATCCGTCGCCGTATCCGCCCAAGACCATGCGCAACGGCGTGCCCAATGTGTGGCCCGCGTTCGACGGCATCGACGGCGTGTTCACGCTCAAGGAAAAGCAGTTGCGCTTCGACGTGGCGCGCGGCCATTACCGCGACTTCGTGCTGCGCGACGTGAACGGCCGCATCGACGAACTGGGCGTCAAGGGCTCGGACCTCGTGATCCAGGGCGCGGGCCGCGGGCCGCTCGCCGACCTGCTCGCCTATGCCGACAACAGCTCGATCGGCGCGCTCTCGAAGCACGCGCCCGCAAAGGTGCGCGCGCAAGGGCCGGCCACGCTCGCGCTCAAGCTCACGATCCCGCGCAAGCCGATGCCGAAGGTGCTGGTGGCCGGCGCGATCGGCTTCGAGAACAACACGCTGGCCGCCGACAACGTGCCGCCGCTCTCCGCGCTCAACGGCAAGGTGCGCTTCACGAACCGCAGCGCCCAGGTCGAGCGCCTCACGGGCCGCTTCCTCGGCGGCGACCTGCGCGCGAACGGCGGGCTGCGCGAGGACGGCCGCTACAAGCTGGACGTGGCGGGCAACGTGGCCGTCGATGCGGCGCGCGGGCTCAACCTGCACGGCACGGCGGCGGCGGTGCTCGACCGCTTCTCGGGCACGGCGCCCTACTCGCTTTCGGTCGACGGCGCGCGCGGCCATCTGCCCGACGTGAAGGCGAGTTCCGATCTCACCGATCTCGCGATCGACCTGCCCGCGCCGTTCGGCAAGGCCGCGGGCGCGCAGATGCCGCTGCGCTTCGATCTGCAACCGGGCACCGGCGACGCGGGCACGGTCGCCGGCGCCACCGACGACGCGAATTATCAGCACGCGGAACTCGCGCTCGGCCCGCTCGCGGCGCGTTACGTGCTGCGGCGCAATCCGGGCCATGTGCCGGACGTGGTGCGCGGCGCGATCGGCATGAACAAGCCCGCCGACCTGCCCGCCGAAGGCGTGACGGCGGCCGTCGACCTGCCCGCCTTCGACGCCGACGCCTGGCGCCTCGTAGTCCAGCAACTGCGCGGCAAGGCGGCAGCGAGCAACACAACCGCTGCGGCGGAACATGCTGATCGAGCCGATCACCGCGAAGCCGCCAGCACCGGCGCACCGGCGAACGCGGCCGCGACGGCCATGACGAACGGCGCCTCCAGCCCCGCCGCGACGAGCGCGGCCAACGCCGTGGCGAATCCGGCGAGCGGCGCGTCGGTCAATGCGCCGAACACGGCGTCGGCCAACACGGCGGCCAGCGCGGCAAACGTTGCCGCCGCCCCGCTCGCCCCCGGCGGCGCGTTCGCGCAGTACCTGCCGTCGCGCTTCGCGGTCCACGTCGGCATGCTGACGCTGCTCAAGCGCCACTGGGAAAACGTGATCGTCGGCGCCTCGCGCAGCGGCGAGCACGGCAACGAATGGCAGGCCAATCTCGCCTCGAACCAGGTCTCGGGCCACGTCTCGTGGAAACCGGGCGCCGTGCCGGGATCGCCGGGCACGCTCGAAGCGCGCCTCGCGCGTCTGGTCGTGCCCGCCGCGACCGAAAACGACCTGCTCGGCCAGGCCGTTTCGCAGCCCGCGCAGAACATGCCGTCGATCGACCTCGTGGTGAACCAGCTGATCGTGCGCGGCCGCGACCTCGGCCGCCTGCAGATCAACGCGCACAACTACGACGAGAACGGCGTGCCGGTCTGGCAGCTCGACAAGCTCGACATCCTGAACCCGGACGCGCACTTCACGGCCACCGAAAACTGGCGCGCGATCGGCGACGAAACCGCGCCTGCCGACACGGCCGGCGGCGCCTCGCAGACGCCGCGCCGCACCGCGCTCGATTTCCACGTCGATATCAAGGACGCGGGCAAGCTGCTCGAACGCGCGGGCGTGGCGCACGCCGTCAAGAACGGCGAAGGCACGCTGAGCGGCAATCTGGTCTGGCGCGGCGGCCCCTCGAAGATCGACTTCCCGACGCTCAACGGCAATCTCGCGCTCGACCTGCGCCACGGCCAGATCCTCAAGATCGATCAGGGCGTGGCCACGCTGCTCGGCGTGCTGAGCCTGCAAAGCCTCGCGCGCTTCGCGACCATGGACTTCCGCGACGTGATCGGCCAGGGCCTGCCCTTCACGAGCATCACGGGCACGGGGCAGATCGAGAACGGCATCGGCCGCACCAGCGACTTTCGGCTCGTCACCGCGCCGGGCCGCGCGCAGATGCAGGGCACCGTCGATCTCGCGCACGAAACCCAGGACCTGCGCGTGCATGTCGTGCCCACGGTGAGCGCGGGCGCGGGCGTGGTGGTCGCCGCGATCATCAATCCGCTGCTCGGTCTCGCGGCGCTGGCCGGCGACATCGCGCTCTCGCACACGGTCGAGTCGGCGTTCGCGCGCGACTACGCGATCACGGGCTCCTGGGCCAAACCCCACGTCGAGCGTCTGCGCGGCGATCAGGGTAAGATGGACACGCAGGTCCCGGCGGCGGCGCATTGAGGTCCGGATCACGGAACTCCTCCTTGCTGGCGCGGCCGCCCGAACGGGCCGGCAACGAACACCGTCCACTCACGAGCCGCCGATGAGCGAATCTCCCTCCCACGCCGCCCCGTCCACCCCACCGATCACCCCGTTCCGCGTCGCGGCGCTGCAGATGGTCAGCACGCCCGATCCGGCGCGCAACCTCGCCGAAGCCGAACGCCTGATCGCCGACGCCGCCGCGCAGGGCGCGCAGCTCGTGCTGCTGCCGGAGTACTTCTGCTTCATGGGCCACAAGGACACCGACAAGCTCGCGATCCGCGAAGCCTACGGCGACGGCCCGATCCAGCGCTTTCTCGCCGATGCCGCGCAGCGCCACGGCGTATGGATCATCGGCGGCACGCTGCCGCTGAAAGCGCCCGAGGAAACCCGCGTGCTCAACACCACGCTCGTGTTCGACCCGAGCGGCGCGGAGCGCGCGCGTTACGACAAGATTCACCTGTTCAACTTCGAGAAAGGCGCCGAATCGTTCGACGAGGCGCGCACCATCCGCCCCGGCACCGAGGTGCAGACCTTCGATGCGCCGTTCGGCCGCGTGGGCCTGTCGGTCTGCTACGATCTGCGCTTTCCCGAGCTGTACCGCCGCATGGGCGGCCCGGACGGCTGCGCGCTGATGGTCGTGCCGTCGGCGTTCACGTACACCACGGGCCGCGCGCACTGGGAGATCCTGCTGCGCGCCCGCGCGACCGAGAACCAGTGCTACGTGCTCGCCGCGGCGCAGGGCGGCACGCACGAGAACGGCCGCCGCACCTGGGGCCACAGCATGCTGATCGACCCGTGGGGCGAAGTCGTCGACGTGCTCGACGAAAACCCCGGCGTGGTGATCGGCAACCTCGACCTCGACCGTATCGCCGCCGTGCGCGCGAGCCTGCCTGCGTGGCGGCATCGCGTGCTCGACCGTGCCTGACGAACCCGGGCGCGCCACTTGAATTGAGCGCACCGCGCCCGAATCTTCCTTCACAGACTCATCGATTGATCCCACTGAGCGCATGAACATCATCGAACCCGGCATCCGCAATCTGGCGACCGCGAAGGACTTGCTCCTCACGCCCTACGGCCTCGACGAGGCAGTGCTCACGCGCACGCTCGGCGAGATCTTCACGCACCGCATCGACTACGCCGACCTCTACTTCCAGACCACCCGCAGCGAAGCGTGGAGCCTGGAAGAAGGCATCGTGAAGTCGGGCAGCTTCAGCATCGACCAGGGCGTGGGCGTGCGCGCGGTCTCGGGCGAGCGCACCGCGTTCGCCTACTCCGACGACCTTTCGCCCGAAGCGATCCGCCAGGCGGCCATCGCCACGCGTTCGATCGCCCAGGCCGGCGGCGGCAAGCAGAAGATCAAGGTGGCCACCTCGCTCAAGGGCATCGCGGGCCGCGATCTGTATCTGCCCTCCGACCCGCTCGGCTCGCTCGAAGCCACCGAAAAGGTCAAGCTGCTCGAACGCATCGAGCAGATGGCGCGCGGGCGCGATCCGCGCATCACCCAGGTGATGGCGGGTCTCGCGGGCGAATACGACGTGGTGCTGGTCGCGCGCAGCGACGGCGCGCTCGCCGCCGACATCCGTCCGCTCGTGCGCGTCTCGGTCACGGTGATCGCCGAACAGAACGGCCGCCGCGAAGTGGGCAGCGGCGGCGGCGGCGGCCGTTACGACTACGGCTATTTCACCGACGACGTGCTCAGCAAATACGTCGACGACGCCGTGCACGCGGCGCTCGTGAACCTCGAAGCACGTCCGGCGCCCGCGGGCGCGATGACCGTCGTGCTCGGGCCGGGCTGGCCCGGCGTGCTGCTGCACGAAGCCATCGGCCATGGTCTCGAAGGCGACTTCAACCGCAAGGGTTCGTCGGCGTTCGCGGGCCAGATCGGCCAGCGCGTGGCGGCCAAGGGCGTCACCGTGGTCGACGACGGCACGATTCCGAATCGCCGCGGCTCGCTCAACATCGACGACGAAGGCAACCCGACGCAGTGCACGACGCTGATCGAGGACGGCATTCTCAAGGGCTACATTCAGGATTCGCTCAACGCGCGCCTGATGAAGATGCCGGTGACCGGCAACGCGCGCCGCGAGTCGTACGCCGCGCTGCCGATGCCGCGCATGACCAACACCTACATGCTGAACGGCGACAAGGACCCGCAGGAAATCCTCGCCTCGGTGAAGAACGGCCTCTACGCCGTGAACTTCGGCGGCGGCCAGGTCGACATCACGAACGGCAAGTTCGTGTTCTCGGCGTCCGAGGCGTACATGATCGAGAACGGCAAGATCACCTACCCCGTGAAGGGCGCAACGCTGATCGGCAGCGGCCCGGAATCGCTCAAGTACGTGAGCATGATCGGCAACGACATGCGCCTCGACTCGGGCGTGGGCGTGTGCGGCAAGGAGGGCCAGAGCGTGCCGGTGGGCGTCGGCCAGCCGACGCTGCGCATCGACCGCATGACGGTCGGCGGCACGGTTTAAGGCCGGGGCGCGCGCAGGTCAGTCCAGGCGCGCGATGCGTGGCGATGCGGAAATTCCGCACCGCCACGCGGATTTTCTGCACCGCACCGCACAATCGCGCGGATAATCCGCTTTTTCGCGCAAACCCGCTTGCCAGCCGCGAGAGCGCCGGGGTATAAAGGCAATCAACCTTTTCGACGTAACGAACGCTTTTTCAGCGAAACCGTTTTAAAGACACCCAATCCGCCATGTTCGCCACGAAGTTTTATTTTTACTTCTTTTGGTATCTCAGACCGCTGGCGGATCGAGAGGGTTGATAGTACGCGCAGGACCCCGAACACACGAGAAACCGCCAGCAAAGCCTGGCGGTTTTTTTTCGTCCCGCACTTTTCGTGCATTGCCTCAGAGCCGCATTTTCATCTAACCGATTTTTGAAGCACCGTCCGACCGACGCACGCTACGCACCCAGGATCAGGAGAAAACAACATGCCCCCGCACAACACCGACGATGTCCGTATCCGCGAACTGAAGGAGCTGACGCCGCCCGCGCACCTGATCCGCGAATTCCCGTGCTCGGAAGCCGCTTCGACGCTGATCTACGAATCGCGCCGCGCGATGCACCGCATCCTGCACGGCATGGATGACCGGCTGATCGTGATCGTCGGACCGTGCTCGATTCACGACACGAAGGCGGCGGTCGAGTACGCGAAGCGCCTCGTCGAGGAACGCAAGCGCTTCAAGAACGAACTCGAGATCGTCATGCGCGTGTACTTCGAAAAGCCGCGCACGACGGTGGGCTGGAAGGGTCTCATCAACGACCCGTTCATGGACAACAGCTTCAAGATCAACGACGGCCTGCGCACGGCGCGCGAACTGCTCGTCTCGATCAACGAACTGGGCCTGCCCGCGGGCACCGAATACCTCGACATGATCAGCCCGCAGTACATCGCCGACCTGATCTCGTGGGGCGCGATCGGCGCGCGCACGACCGAGTCGCAGGTGCACCGCGAACTGGCGTCGGGCCTCTCCTGCCCGGTCGGCTTCAAGAACGGCACGGACGGCAACGTGAAGATCGCCGTCGACGCGATCAAGGCCGCGTCGCAGCCGCACCATTTCCTCTCGGTGACGAAGGGCGGCCACTCGGCCATCGTCTCGACGGCAGGTAACGAGGACTGCCACGTGATCCTGCGCGGCGGCAAGACGCCGAACTACGATGCGGAAAGCGTGAACGCCGCGTGCGCCGACATCGGCAAGGCGGGTCTGGCCGCGCGTCTGATGATCGACGCGAGCCACGCCAACAGCTCGAAGAAGCACGAGAACCAGATTCCCGTGTGCGCCGACATCGGCCGCCAGATCGCGGCGGGCGACGAGCGCATCGTCGGCGTGATGGTGGAATCGCACCTCGTGGCGGGCCGCCAGGACCTCAAGGAAGGTTGCGAGCTCACCTATGGCCAGAGCATCACGGACGCGTGCATCGGCTGGGAAGACAGCGTGAACGTGCTCGAAGGTCTCGCGGAAAGCGTCAAGCAGCGCCGCGTCGCGCGCGGCAGCGGCAATTAAGCGGCAACGCCTTCATCGGCAAACCGCGCGCGGCGCAGGCTTCAAAGCCGCGCCGCGCGCTCCGGACGCACGGCGCCGATGCACAGATCGGCAATGCCGATCACGTTGCCGATCAGGCGTCCGCGCCGGTCGAGATGCGCCTCGGGCCGCATCGACTTCAGGCAGTTCATACCGAGCGCGCGCACGATGTTGCTCGCCGTTTCCTTGCGCGACATCACGCCCTTGCGGCACAGATACATCGCGTTGACCACCTGCGAATAGCCGTAGCGGCGTCCCGAGACGCGCCCGCCGCGCAGGCCCAGATGCACGCCGAGCAGATAGTCGCAGTACGCGAGCCGCCCGCTGCGCGCGAGGCGTCGCGAAAAATCCTTGTCCTCCAGCCAGCCGTACAGCACGAGCCGTTCGTCGAAACGCAGATCGGCGATCGCGTGCGCGCGGCACGCCATGTTGCAGCCGTAAAGCTCGTCGCACGCACGCAAGGGCGGCCGCTGGCGCGCCTCGTCGTGCGCGCCGTCGATGAGCGCGAGCGCTTCGTCCCACGTCGCCGGCTGACCTTGTGCGCCGTCGCGCAACGTGCGCCCCGACACGCCGACAAGCCCGCTATCGGCCTCGAACGCCTCGATGCATTGCGCGATCCAGTGACGCTCGGGCGCGAAGTCGTCGTCGAGAAAAATCACGATGTCGATATCGGGCGCGAGCGCGTCGAGCGCGCGATTGCGCTGCACGCTCGACCCCGCGCTGCCGATCAGCACATCGACGCGCAGACCTTCGGCGTCGTAGGGACCGAGATCGTCTTCGCAGCTCGCGGAAAGAATGATCTGCGCGGGCGGCACCGTTTGCCGCGCGAGCAGGCGCACGGCCCACGCGGTGGCGGCCGGGCGGCCCTTGGTGGCGATCACGGCGGCGACGCGCGCGCCCGTCGCAGCGGACGCACGCGCGTGCTGCGTGGTTGCGCCGTCCACGAACGAAGGTGGGGATGCATCGCCTGTGATTATCGTCATCGGTTTCTCCGCATTCGCCGGGCACACGACGGTCGCTGCGCGTGTCGTCTGCGCCACGCACATCGCGCGCACGTTCTTCCGCTTGCTCCGAGATTACCCGAGGTCGCGGTCGTCGCCGAGTCGCCAGAACGAAGTTGTCCGAAACATTCTATTCATCGGCTGAATTCAACGAAACGTTGTCGAACACAAAGCGACACACGCGTTCGCACGCGCCCATCCCGCCAATCTGCCGGTCGGTTTACGCCATTTTTCGCACTTTTTCCGTGCGTTTATCGATGCCGCATCGCCCATAGCGCGGCCTCGTGAGCGGCACGGATTCAATAGAAATTTTCGGGTTCCACTTTTGCTACGGCTCGCCTACAACATTCTGAGGATATGAAAATTTGACCGGCTGAATTCCGCTTACCCGAGACACTCGTCCCCTTTTGACCGCGTCTGCACGCTGGAGCCAGGCTGTGGAAAACAAGATCGTTTCTTCCGGGACGAGCCTCTACGCACAGGACCACGAGGCGCGCAGCGCCGTGCGCGACCGGCCGGTCGTCTTCTACGTGCAGCCGTTGATCGCGCGCTATCGCGTCGAGGTGATCGAATCGCTGAACCGCCTGTTCTGCGTGAAGGTGTTCGCGTGCTCGGAAGGCATGGAGGCGAACGGTTTTTCGCGCGAGCGGCCCGATTGCGAGGAATTCGTCGAGACGCGCATTGCGGGCCTGTCCTCGCGGCGCATCCGCATGCAAAGCCGCGTGCTCACGCGCATCGTTCTCGAACGTCCCGACGCCGTGCTGATTTTCGCCGACGTCCGCTATCTCTCGCTCTGGCTCGCGCTCATCGCGGGCCGCGCCATGCGCGTGCCGGTGCTGATCCACGGTCAGGGGCTGTATCGCCACACGCATGCGGGATTCGTGCGCACGCTCTGTTACCGGATCGCGGTCGCGCTCGCGCAGCGTTACGTCTGCTATACCGAGGCGTCGCGGCGCTCGCTCGTGCGCATCGGCTGCCCGGCGCGCAAGCTCGTGGTCGCCAACAACTCGCTCCAGGTTTCGTCGACGGTCGAGCCGAGCGCGAAAACCGGCACGGAAAACGGCGTGCTCTTCATCGGACGGCTGCGCGAGAATTCGCAGATCGAGGGCTTGATCGAGGTGATCGCGCAATTGCATCGCGAAGGCTGCGATATCGCGCTGCATGTGGTCGGCGGCGGCGAGCATGCCGCGAGTCTGCAGCGCCGCTATCGCGACCGCAGCGACGTGATCTGGTACGGCGCGCTCTACGACGACGACACCATCGCCGCCATCAGCCGCCGCTGCCGCGTGGGCTGCTATCCGGGCTCGGCGGGGCTGTCGGTCGTGCACATGTTCGCGCTCAGTCTGCCGCCCGTCGTGCACAACCGGCTGCGCCAGCACATGGGACCGGAGCCGGGCTACGTCGAAGACGGCCACACCGGTTTTCTGTTCCGGCGCGACGGCGGCGTCGCCGCGCTCGCCGCCACGCTGCGCCGCGCGTGGGCGCTGCCGCCCGATACGATGCGCGAGATGGCCACGGCCGCGCACGCGGCCTATTGCCGGCTCAACACGCCGACGCTCGGGCATCAGCTTGCGGAAATCGTCGAGGCGTCGCTGCGGGCTTGAGTGCGTCTGAGTCGCATTTGACGCACGCCGCACGCCGCGCCCGACATCGACGCGCATCGACGCGCATCGACACTCAGTGCACAAGCGTCAGCGCTTGCGCCACACGCGATACAGCATCCACCCCGCGCCCGACGCGAGGCCCAGCGTCATCGACCACGCGATGCCCATCACGCCCCAATGCTGCGTGGCGATCGGCACGCTCACCGCGAGCGTCGCGACCTGGATCAGCGAGGCCACCGTGACGGCGCGCGCATCGCCGACCGCGCGCACATACGACGCGAGCACCGAATTCAGCGCGCTGATCGCCATGTTGATGACGAAGATGCGAAACAGCGGCACCGCCGACAGCCACGCCGCGCCGAGCACGAGCGAGAACAGCGGCTCGGCCGCGAATCGCAGCACGATCACCACGACGGCGAGACCGAGCGCCGTCACGCCGAGGTAGATGCGGAACAGCCGCGCGGCCGCCTGCGCGCCGCCGCGATGATGCGCGGCGAAGGTCGGAAAGAGGTATTGCGACATGGCGATGGCGGCATCGGCGAGCAGCATCTGCGCGAGCTTCGACGACATCTGCCATGCGCCCAGTTGCGCCGGCCCGAGCAGCTTGCCGACCACCACTTTGTCGAACTGGTTGGTGATGAGGATGATCACGCTGCTCGCCCAGATCCAGCGCGAGAACCCCACGTAATGGCCGATGCCCGACCAGCGCAGCCGGATCGGCGGACGCGGCGCGAGCGTGGTCCACGTCAGCACGCTCTTGAAGGCCTCGCCGACCATCATGCCGAGCAACAGCGCGTACGGCCCCATGCCCGTGAGCGCGAGACCCACGCCGACCGTGCAATCGACGCACGCGGCGGCGATCTCGATGCCCGCGATATGCTGGAAGCGCCGCTCGCGCTGCGCAATGAAATAGGCCGGCGACGCGAGGCCGCGCAACAGCGGCAGCAGCGCCGCGAGCTGCACGAGGCCGAGCGCGCCGCCGAGATGGAATTGCGCGTCCATCAGCGGCGCGCAGGCGACCAGCAGCAGCGCGATCAGCAGGCCGCGCGTGGCGAGCGTGGTCCAGACGCTACCGGTCTGATCGCGCGTGGGCGGCGTCGGCCCCTGGATCACGGCCTGCGCAAGCCCGGTGTCGGAGAGCGCTTCGGCGATCGCGACCGCGAGCAGCGCCACGCTCGCGAGACCGATCGCGGACGGCCCGAGAATGCGCCCGATCACCAGAAATTTGACGGCCACGAGGCCGCGCACAACGACCTGCTGCAGCAACACCCACGTCGCCGCGCCGGGACCGAACCCCGCCTTGACCGGCCACGCCGGCACCCGCATCGCGCGCAATCCGCTTCTCCTTATCCGGTACTGATGCCGTACTCGCTCGTGCAATGCGCGCGTGAACGGCGCGCAGCGCCGGCCCTGGGTCTCGCGGGGCCGACCTCTGGACGTTACCGCGGCGCAAATGTCACCAGACGCCATCTGCCAGGCGGAATCGGACGCGCGATGTTGCGGCGTGTGGCGCGTACCGCATAGCGCACCCGCCCGCGCACCCACCGCTGGCTGCCAGGCATTTTCGGCCAACCCGGCCCGCATTTTGGCGCGTGGCGCACGCGCGTCGCTGCTATGGTGAAACGCACAATCCTCAGACAGGCCGACCACATGGAAACCGTGTCGATCGCCAGATACCGCCGTGACGATGCCGATGACGTCGATTCAGCCGATGCCGCCACGAGCGGCACCGCCAGCGACGGCACGACGGCCGACGGCGAGTGGATCGCGATCATCGAACCCAACTTCACGGGCCACCGCTGGCGCTACGTCGAATGGGTCGCGCAGGCCTGCGTGGAAGGCGGCCATCGCTGCCTCGTCGTCACGGACACGGCGTATGCCGAGCATCCGCTCGTCCAGCGCATCCTGCGCGAGGCGCGGCCCGATCTGCGCGTCGTGCTGCTCGATCTGCATACGGTGCCGCGCGGCCTGCAATACGCGTGCAGCGTGTACATGCGCTTTCGCGACTTCTACGCGCGCGCGCTCGCCGACATCAGCCGCACGACGCGCGTGAAACTCGTGGTCGTGCCCTACGCCGATTACTTTTTCTACACGCTCGCGGCGCTCGACACGCCCTTCGGCAAGACGCCGTGGATCGCCATCGTGATGGGCATGACCTTCCATCACGCGCAGGCCGGGCTGCGCACGCCGCGCCGTCCGTTCGTCGATCTCGTGAAGTCGATGCTGTTCCGGCGCGGTCTGCGCGCACGCGGTCTGCGCACGCTGCTCACCATCGACCCGACGCTGCCGGACTGGCTCGCGCGCATGACGCGCACGGCTGCGTCGCCCGAATCGACGTCGCACGCGAATTCGCGCCCGACTCGCCTCGCCTACGTCGCCGATCCGTTTCCGGAGATCGACGCCGTCGATCCGCAGATCGCGCGCGCGCGTCTCGGGCTCGATGCGCGTACGCGCTATCTGCTCGTGTATGGCGCGATCGGCGAGCGCAAGGGCATCCGCGAACTGATGCAGGCGCTGATGCACAAGGGCGACGCGCCCTGCCTCGTGATCGCCGGTCAGCAGGACGACGAAACGCGCGCCTTCATCAACGCGCACGCGCCGCATCTGACGCCCGCGCCGGTGATCTTCGACCGCTTCGTGCCCGACGACATGGAACGCGATCTGTTCTCCGCCTGCGACGCCGTCTGGCTCGGCTACCACAAGCACTACGGCATGAGCGGCGTGCTGGTGCAGGCGTATCGCTTCGGCAAGCCGGTGCTCGCGAGCGCCGACGGCCTGATCGGCTGGTTCTGCCGCGACGGCGCGCTCGGTCCGCTGCTCGACGATCTCGAACCCGCCACCATCGCCCACGCGATCGACACGCTCGCGCAGGGCTGGAACGCGCGCGCGCCCGGTGCGGGCATCGCGCGCATGGACGCGCATCTGCTCGCGCGCAACACGCTCGATCAGTTCAAGCACACGTTGCAGGACGCGATGGTGTGAGCGCTTTCAGGCGGGCGGAGCGAACGCGTTCAGGGGAGCGCATTCATCACGCCACGCCGCCTATCTTGCCGTCGACATCGGGCGTGCCGGAAGCCGGCGCGGTCGTGACCGGTCCCGGCGCAGTCGGCGCGGAGGCCGCGCTCGCGCGGGCCGGACGGCGGTCGGGAAACACCGCATCGCGCAGACGCAGGAACGGAAACTCGATTGCGCGCGTCGTCACATAACCGAGCACGATCGCGACGAAGAACTGCGCGCCGAGCACGACCGGCCACGCGGCCAGCGCGGGCACGTGCAGCGCCGCGAGCTTGCGGATCAGAAAGTCGCCGGGCGCGAGCGCGAGCGAATGCCAGAGGTAAATCCCATACGAATACACGCCGAGCCACGCGATTGCGCGATACAGCCATGACGCGCGCAAGCCGCCCGAATGTTCGAGCACGAGCACGAGCAGCGCGCAGAAGCCCGCGGCCTGCAGCGTGAAGCCGATGCTTTCGTCGAGCGCCACATGACGCGTCGCCAGCGTGAGCCACGCGACGAGCAGCAGCACCGCGCCCACGAGCCAGCCCTTGCGCGCGGCGATCCCGCGCCAGACCTCGGGCTTCATCCAGTAGACGGTCGCGAGCATCACGCCGAACAGCAGACTGTCGATGCGGTACTGCGTGTAATTGAACGCGGCGTCGAGATTGCCGCTCGCCACGGCGATGCTGCGCGCGCCGAGCACGAGCGTGCACAGCACGGCCATCACGCCGATCAGCGCGTTGGCGCGCAGCCGGAAATGCGCGAGCACGATCAGCAGCGCGGGCAGGAACAGATAGAAATGCTCCTCGACGGCGAGGCTCCACGTCTGCGCAATCGAGGTGCCGAAGTAGTTCTGCAGATGCGTGAGGTTCTGCCACAGGAAGGTGTCGCGCGGATGCCGCCCGGACACCACGTGAAAGAGAATCAGCGCGTAGTACGCGGGCCAGATCTTGAAGATGCGGCGCACGACGAAGCGGCGCGCGGCGATGCGTCCGTTCTGCGCGTACTGCCGCAGCAACAGGCCGCCGACCAGAAAGCCCGAGAGCGTAAAGAACAGATTGACGCCTTCGTGACCGAAGCTCTTGAGCGGATATTCGAGGATGTCGACCCACGCGTAGCCGGTGTGGACCGTATGAAAGTGAAAGCCCATCACCGCGAGGATCGCGATGCCGCGCACGAAGTCGAGTTCGATCGATCGTCCGCGCACCGCGGGCGGCGTGCCGCGCAACAGATTCATGACGCCTCCTCGCAATGGCGATCCCCGATGCGGGGTTGATTCGTTGCTTTGCTTCGCTGCTTCGCTTTCGTTAGCCAACGACGCGCCAACCGACCCGCGCCCAGTCATCCGGCGCGGCATGCTCGCCGACCCCATCTTGCGCAAGCCCGCCTGTCGGCGTGCGCCAACTTCCCGGCGTTCTCGGCCAGACGCACGGTGACAGATCGATCATTTTTTTTCAGCCGCCACAATTCTGTCCCTTCGCGCCAGCGTCATGGCAACGCGTTCGCTGCGTTTTATATTGGGGCGAAACTCCGCATGCGGCGTCGGCCGCCTGCGCAACCACGCACCGCACCGGGAGGAACGCCGATGCGCAACAAACATGCGGTCCTCTGGATCTGGCTGTGCTTCGTGCCGCTCGCCTTCGACTACAAGGCGCCCGACTCGCAGTTCGGCCACGGCGCGCAATGGCTGGCGGTGTTTCCCGCGCTGGCCGCCGCCGCCATCCTGATGATGATCGGCCCGCGCTTCACGCGCGAGTCGCGCCTGCGCTCGTTCGTGACAGTCATGCTCGCACTGAGTCTCGGCGGCAGTCTCGTCGCGCAACTGCTCCAGCACAATCCGGTCGGCAACTATCTGCGCGTGATCCTGCCGTTCCTGCTGTTCGCGCTCGGCTACTTCGCGATGTGCCGCCCATGGCATCCGGTGCGCATCGCGCAGATACAGAACGCGCTCTACTACGCGAACGTGCTGGGCCTCGTCTTCACGTTCCTGTTCGGCATGTTCGCCGTGGGCGGGCCGCTGTCCGATATCCGCTTTCGCATCGTCTCGCCGACCATGCTCGCGTTGCAGGCGATGCTGCTGCATCAGTTCATCGTCGCGCGGCGCTTCTCGGTGTGGATGGTGCTCGTGTTCCTCGCCACGCTCGTGGTCGAGCTGCTGAGCGTCACGCGCAGCCTGCTGCTCGCGACCGTGCTGCTCACCATGTTCGCCGCGTGGCTCGCCGCGCCGTCGATCGGTCATCTGATCAAATCGGCCGTGCGCACCGGCGCGGCGCTGCTGTGCGTGGTGGCGATCGCGGTGGGCACCGCGTGGCTGTTCCCGTCGATCACGAATCACTGGTCGCAGCGCATCTTCGCGGCGCAGAACTCCGACTCGGACCGCGACCCGACCACCATCACGCGCATCGCCGAAATCCGCGATCAGTACGATCAGGTGACGGCGTCGGCGGAAACGCTGCTGTTCGGCAAGGGCTACGGCCACGTCTACCGCTACTCGCCGATCTATTTCCCCTACGTGCGCGAGACCTTCAGCAAGGCCGACTACTTCGACACCAGCGACTGGGTCGCGGGCCACAACTTCTGGGTCTATCAGCTCTACGCGGAAGGCGTCGTGTTCGGCGCGTGCATGCCGATCGCGGTGCTCGCCGCGCTCGTCGCGGCCGGTTTCGCGTTCCGGCGCTGGCATCGCATCGCGCCGCGCGAGCCGCTGCTGATGCCGTTCAGCATGGCGATCCTGATGCTGGCCGCGCTGCCGGGCGCGTCGATCGGCGGCAATCCGCTCGGGCCGCGTTTCTCGGGCCTGATGTATGGCGTCGCGCTCGGTCTCGTCGTCGCGCTGTATTCGCAGCTTCATTACCGCATCGACGTGCAGCGCCGCCGCGCACAGGCCGACCCGTACTCGCATCCCCCGCAACGCCCGCGCAGGCACGAACGCACCGAGCCCGCCTTTCGTCCCCCGGCGCCCGCGCCGGCGCCGCTCACTCCCTACGCGACTCCGGAGCCCCGATGAAAATCCTGCACCTCGTGTCCACCGTCGATCCACGTTCGGGCGGTCCCATCGAAGGCGTGCGCCAGAGCGGCCTTGCGATGGCGGCCCTCGGTCATCGCATCGAAGTCGCCTCGCTCGATCCGATCGACGCGCCCTATGTGCGCGATTTTCCGCTGCCGCTTCACGCGCTCGGTCCGGCGCGCGGCCATTATGGTTACTGCCCGGCTTACGCGTCCTGGCTGCGCGAGAACGCCACGCGCTTCGACGCCGCGATCGTTCACGGTCTCTGGCAATACCACGGCTACGGCGCGTGGCGCGCGCTGCGTTCGACGCGTCTGCCCTACTACGTCTACGCGCACGGCATGCTCGATCCGTGGTTCCGCATCACCTATCCGCTCAAGCATCTGAAGAAATGGGCCTATTGGCCGTGGGCCGAATACCGTGTGCTGCGCGACGCCGCCGCCGTGATCTTCACGACCGAGGAAGAGCGCCTGCTCGCGCGCGAATCGTTCTGGCTGTATCGCGCCAACGAGCGCGTCGTGCCGTTCGGCACCCATCCGCCCGCGCTCGACGCCGGCACGCTGCGCGAGGAATTCCTGCGCGCGCACCCGCATCTGCAGAACAAGCGCATCGTGCTGTTTCTCGGCCGTCTGCATCCGAAGAAAGGTTGCGATCTGCTGGTGCACGCGTTCGCCGAACACGCGCGCGCGACGCCCGACGCCCATCTGCTGATGGCCGGCCCCGACAAGAACGACTGGCAGCCCGCGTTGCAGGCGATCGCGCAGACCCACGGCATCGCGCATCGCATCAGCTGGCCCGGCATGCTGCAAGGCAATCTCAAGTGGGGCGCGTTCCATGCGAGCGATGTGTTCGTGCTGCCCTCGCATCAGGAGAATTTCGGCGTGTCAGTGGCCGAGGCGCTCGCGTGCGGGCTGCCCGTGCTGGTGTCGGACAAGGTCAACGTGTGGCGCGACATCGAATCGGACGGCGCGGGCTTCGTCGCGCCCGATACGGTCGCGGGCACGGCCGGACTGCTGTCGGCCTGGCGCGGTCTCGACGAGCAACAGCGCGGCGTGATGCGCGCGCAGGCGCAGCGCACCTTCGAGACGCGCTATGCGATGAGCGGCATGGTGCGCTCGCTGCTCGCGCTGCTGCACGAGCATCCGTCGCATGCCGCCGCGCGTGCGCGCACGCCGCGCGCGCTGCACGTCGATGCCGCCGAGCAGCCGGAAGCGACGGCCACGTTGCGCAACTGAGTCCGTATGGCAAACAGGCCGGGTACAACACGGCAGATCACACAGATAACGATTGAACAATCACACGCGGCGCAGTCAGGCCGCATGGCGACGGAGCGGCGCAGCACGCGATGGCGTTGCGCGCCGGCCGGGGGTGAGCGATTCCTGAACTGAGGGGACAAGCCATGTCACACAGCATACCGGGTGGTTCGAGCGTGACGAGCGCCGACGCAGCGGCACTCGCAGACACACACATCAACGCCAACATGAACGCACAAGCAGACGCACACACAGAACAACAAGCACGCGCCGGGCGGCGCGCAACACGTGGATCGCGCGGCGCGCTGGGCGCGGCGGCGGCACTCGCGGCACTCGCGGCACTCGTTTCGCTGGTCGCGGGCTGCGCGTTCTCGCCGGGCATGACGGCGCCGTCGAGCGTCACGCAGGCAAAGGCCGCCACCCAGGCGGCGCAATCGGGCGGCGCGAACAACGACGCGCCGCCGCCTAACGCGCTCGTCGAGATCAACCCCGCGCTGATCGCGAAGGAACACGCCGCGCGGCCCACCGTCGTGCCCAACGACGTCGAGTCGCTGTTCGGCACGCCCAAGCCCTACACGCTCGGTCCCGGCGATGTGCTCTCCATCGTCGTCTGGGATCACCCCGAAATGAATCTGCCGACCACCTCGTCCAGCAGCAACGGGCAACAGGATCAGAGCACGAGCCAGGTGGTGTCAGGCTATACGGTCGATTCGTCGGGCACGATCCAGGTCGCGTACGTCGGGCCGATCCACGTGGCCGGGCTGACCGAACTCGACGCGCGCAATCTCGTGGCCAGCAAGCTCTCGTACTATCTGCACAATCCGCAGGTGACGCTGCGCATCGAGGCGTATCGCAGCCGCCGCGTCTACGTGGACGGCGAAGTGCGCACGCCGGGCCTGATGGTGCTCAACGACATGACGATGTCGCTGCCCGAGGCGATCAACCGCGCGGGCGGCTTCACGGCGGCGGGCGACCGCTCGCGCGTGAGCGTGACGCGCGGCAAGAAGACGGTGCTCGTGAACATTCCCGACATGATCAAGAAGGGCGTGAATCCCGACAACATCATCCTGCAGAACGGCGACCTGATCCGCGTGTTTTCGGAGAACGACAGCAAGGTGTACGTGCTGGGCGAAGTCGGGCATCCGGGCAGCATTCCGCTCGACAACGGCCGCCTCACGCTGAACGAAGCGCTCGGTAACGCGGGCGGCATCAGCCAGGGTTCCGGCGACGCCTCGCAGGTCTACGTCGTGCGCGGGCAGAAGGAAGGCCATCGCACCGTGTATCACCTCGATGCTTCATCGCCCGAATCCATGGCCACCGCCGACGAGTTCGAACTGAACCCGAGCGACGTGATCTTCGTCGACGCCTCTTCGCTCGTGAAGTGGAGCCGCGTGGTCAACCTGATCCTGCCGAGCACGCAGGCGGCCTCGGCGGGACGCGCGGTCGGGTACGGGTATTGATCGGCGCGTGGTGTTGAGCGAGCGCGCGTAGCACCGCGCGCTGCATGTAAAACGGGCCCTGTTTCAAGGGCCCGTTCTGTATTTCACGATCACTCGATCACTCGAACCGCCGGCGGATAAACCGGCACGGATTGCCGCCGTACACGCCGCCCGCCTCCAGCGAGCGGTGCACGACCGACAGCGGCGTGACGACCGCCGAGCGCCCGATGGTCACGCCCATCTGCACGACGCATTTCGACGACACCCACACGCCGTCCTCGATCACGATGGGCGCGACGCGCAGGTCCATGTTCGTGCGCATGTCGTGCGAGCCCGCGCTCAGAAACGCGCCCTGCGAGAGACACACGTTCGAGCCGACGCGGATCGGCGCCTGGTTATAGAGCCAGACGTCGACGCCGATCCAGCAGTTGTCGCCCAGTTCGAGATTCCACGGCGCCTTCACGCGCATCGGATGCACGAGCCGGCAGCCCTGTCCGATCTTCGCGCCGAACAGCCGCAGCAGACCCACGCGCAGCGCCGAGAACGGCAGCAGCCGGTTGTCGAGCACGCAGGTCTCCACGACGTACCACGCGGCCTGCACGAGCTTGCCGCGCCGCGCGACATAGTTGCCCTTGCCCGCGCGGCTCAGGTCGATCACGGGCAGATCGGCGGGCGTGGCAAACGTGGTGGACGTGGCGGACGCTTCCTGCGCGCGCAACGGCGGCGCCGCACCGCCTGCTGCGTGCGTCGCGCCGCCCGCATCGTGCCGCGCGGCGAGTCCTTCGACCAGATCAGCCATGAGCGCTCCTCGCCCGTTCGGGTCTGTGCGGGTGACGGCTCCATTATCCGGCGACGACCGGCGCGCCTCGCACGCGTGGCCGAGATGGCCGGGGTTTTGGCGCAGCGACGCGAAGCCGCGCAGGCACCATGCAAGCATGGCGCCGCACCGTTCGCGGCGCGCGGGAACCATGCTCATGACCACGCTTCGCCGACCGGGCCCACCGATTCCGCCGATTTCATCGCATGCCGCGTCGGCGAGGCGCGGCGCGGTGCGTTCGCCGGTGGCGTTCGCCGCCCGGACAACGACGCTGCTCGCCCTCTGCGCGGCGCTCGCCGCCTGGCCGTCGCCGACGCGTGCACAGGACGATGCCGCGTCCGGGGCATCGGCATCGGCGAACGGCCGGCACAGCGACTCCGACGACACCCTGACCTCCGCCGCGCGCCGCACGCGCGCCGACGCGCAACGTCTGCTCGGCAGCCCGACCGCCTCGCACAATCCGTACAGCGGCGGCGGCGCGTATAGCAGCGACGGTTCGTCGCCCGGCGCGCAGGAGAAAGCCTTGATGAGCGAGTCGCGCATGCGCATCGTGAGCCCGACCGACTTCTATACGACGGGCAGTCCGGCAGCAGGCGGCAGCGGCGGAACGCGCGCGGGCGCATCGAGCCGCGCACGCGGCGCGAGCGCGCTGAACAGCGCAAGCGGCAGCCGCAGCAGCACGCACAGCCGCCTCGCGCGCGCCGCGTCGCCCGACGCGGCATCGAGCGCCCAAGGCGGCGCGTGGGGCGCCTACGACTGGGGCGCGAGCACGACTTCGCCGAGCGCGAAGATCTACGGCAATCCGTACGGATCGCAGCGCGCGGCCGCCGCGCAGCTCTATCGCTCGCCGTGGTGAGGCGCGGCGTCGCGATACTTCGAACCCGCTTCTGAATGGCAGCGGCATCCTGCTTAATCGGCGCAAACGCCACTGCACACTCACGCGTCGCGATGCTCGACCTCGCTCAGCGCCGCGCCCTTCGCCTCGGCCCGCTCCTGCGCCGAGGCCTGTGCCGACGCCTGCGCCGCCACCACCGCTTCCTCGCCCACGATCGCGCCGACGAGTCCCGCCAGCCGCGCTTCCAGCGCGCCGATGATCGCGTGCGGCGACAGCATGCGCTGCGCGTAATGCCGCGCGGCCTGCCCGAGCGTCGCGCGCCGCGCCGGATCGGCGGCCAGCGCGACGATGGCCGATGCGAGCGCCGCGCCGTCTTCCGGCGGCACGACGATGCCCGTTTCCGCCACCACATCCGCGAGACTCGTGCCGGGCCGCGCCATCGCCACCACCGCGCGCCCGCTCGCGAGCATGCCGGTCAGCTTCGACGGCATCACGAGATCGGCGGCATCGTTACGCTGCGGCAGCACGTGAATGTCGGCGACGTTGAGCAGTTCGTTGAGCATCGCCGTCGGCTGCAAGGGCAGCACGTGGCAGTTCGGCAGCGGCGCACAACGCGCTTCGAGATCGGCTTTGCCCGCGCCGTCGCCGCAGAACACGAAGCTGATGTCGGGCCGCGCCGCGAGCGCCGCCGCGACATCCGCGAGAATCTCGATGCCCTGCTTCGCGCCCATGCTGCCCGAGTACAGCACGACCGTGTGATCGAGCGGAATGCCGAGCTTCGCGCGATAGACGCTCGGCTGCGGCAGCGGAAAGATCGCGTGCGTGTCGACCCAGTTCGGCAGCGACACGGCGCGCGCGGGCTCCACGCCCTTGTCGACGGCGCGCTCGACCATGCGCGGCGAAATCGACGACACCACGTCGAAGCGGCGCAGCACCGCGCGCTCGAACGCGCGCGCGAGATTGGCGACGCGCGAGCCCGCGCCGCCTTGCAGCAGCCCGAGATCGAACGCGGCATCGACTTCGAAATCCTGAATATGCAGCCAGGTTTTCGCGCCGATCAAGCGCGCCACCGTGAGCAGACCGGGCGCGCAAAAGAGCGTCGGCGCGATCAGCATCGCCGCCTGCGGACGCCAGCGCGCCTCGCGCACGAGCACCGGCAGCGACATCAGCGCGAAGCTCGCCAGATGCACGATGCGCTTGAGTCCGCCCGGCTTCGACGGCACCCACAGCGGCGCGCGCGACACCGGCACGCCGTGCCAGCTTTCGCGCCGGTAGCGCCACGCGCGATAGCCGTCCTGCACGCGCCATTGCGGGTAATACGGCGGCGCGCAGACCACGCGCACGTCGTGGCCGCGCGCCACGAGCTGGTCGACCATCTCGGCCGTGTACTTGCCCACGCCCGCGACTTCGGGCGCGAAGTTCAGTCCGTAGATCAGGATTCTCATCGGCTCGTGCCTGGTTCGTGTTCTGTCGCGATGTTCGCGATGTTGCGCGTTGCGTCGCGATGTATCGATTGCAAACAGCGCGCGCCGGCGCACCCGCGCGGCGCGAGGACGGACCGGAAAAAAAAGCGGGCGCCATTCGCCGGTCCGCACAGGACGCCCGCCGCCAACAACAACCGAATCCCGGTCAGGCTTGCGCGTGCGCTTCGAGCACCGGCGCGCCGTGCGTATGCAGAAAATCGCCGTAGGTGCGCGCGAGCCCTTCTTCGAGCCCGATATGCGCGCGCCAACCGAGTCCGCCGAGGCGCGACACGTCGAGCAGCTTGCGCGGCGTGCCGTCGGGCTTGCTGGTGTCGAACACCAGTTCGCCCTCGAAGCCCACCGTCTCGCAGACGCGCTCGGCCAGTTCGCGAATCGACAGATCCTCGCCGACGCCCACGTTGTAGACGCCGTCGCCGGTCTCGTGTTCGAGCACGAAGATCGTCGCGTCCGCGAGGTCGTCGACGTGCAGGAACTCGCGCCGCGGCGTGCCCGAGCCCCACACGGTCAGCGACGCCGCGCCGGATGCGCGCGCCTCGTGCGCCTTGCGGATCAGCGCGGGCAGCACGTGGCTGCTGCCGAGGTCGTAGTTGTCGTTGGGGCCGTACAGATTGGTCGGCATCAGCGAGACATAGTGCGTGCCGTACTGGCGGTTATACGCCTCGCAAAGCTTGAGGCCCGCGATCTTCGCGATCGCGTAGGCCTCGTTGGTCGGTTCGAGCGGCGACGTGAGCAGATAGGTTTCGCGGATCGGCTGCGGGCATTCGCGCGGATAGATGCACGACGAGCCGAAGAACACCAGCCGCTCCACGCCCGTTTGATACGCCGCGCGAATCACGTTGGTTTCAATCGCGAGATTGTCGTAGGCGAATTGCGCGGGCTGCGTCGAGTTCGCGAGAATGCCGCCGACTTTCGCGGCCGCGAGCAGCACCGCGTCGATCTGCGCGGTGTCGAAGAACGCGTCGACGGCCGACTGATCGGTGAGGTCGAGTTCCGCGCGCGTGCGCGTAACGAGGTTGCGGTAGCCGCGCGCCTGCAACGCGCGCACCAGCGCCGAACCCACCATGCCGCGATGGCCGGCCACGAAGATGCGGGAGTTCGTGTCCATGCCCGTCACTCGTGATGTTCGAGCGCGCGGAAGCCCGCGAGCGTGACGAGCGCGTCGCGCCGCGCGATCTGGTAGTCGGAGCGCACCATTTCCTTGACGAGCGAATGGAACGACGTGGTTGGACGCCAGCCGAGCTTTTCCTGCGCCTTGGTGGCGTCGCCGAGCAGCGTCTCCACTTCGGTCGGCCGGAAATAACGCGGATCGACGCGCACGATCACATTGCCCGGTTCGAGGCGCGTCTCGCGTCCTTCCACGTGCTCGACGATGCCCACTTCATCGACGCCATTGCCTTCGAAACGCACCGTCACGCCGAGTTCTTCCGCCGCCGTGCGCACGAAGTCGCGCACGCTGTACTGCACGCCGGTCGCGATCACGAAATCTTCCGGATGATCCTGCTGGAGCATGCGCCATTGCATATCGACGTAATCGCGCGCATGGCCCCAGTCGCGCATCGCCGACAGATTGCCCAGATACAGCTCTTTTTGCAGCCCGACCGCGATACGCGCGATCGCACGCGTGATCTTGCGCGTGACGAACGTCTCGCCGCGCTGCGGCGACTCGTGGTTGAACAGAATGCCGTTGCACGCGTAGATGCCGTGCGCTTCGCGATAGTTCACCGTGGTCCAGTATGCGAACAGCTTCGCAACCGCATACGGGCTGCGCGGATAGAACGGCGTGGTCTCGCGCTGCGGCACTTCCTGCACGAGCCCGTAGAGTTCCGAGGTCGAGGCCTGATAGAAACGCGTCTTCTGCGTGAGGCCGAGAATGCGGATCGCTTCGAGAATGCGCAGCGTGCCGAGGCCGTCGGCGTTCGCCGTGTACTCGGGTTCCTCGAACGACACCGCCACATGGCTTTGCGCCGCGAGGTTGTAGATCTCGTCGGGCGCGACGCGCTGGATCACGCGCAAGAGCGCCGTCGAATCGGTGAGTTCGCCGTGATGCAGTTGAATGCCCTGCTCCGGGTCGTGCACGTCGCGATACAGATGATCGATCCGATCGGTGTTGAACAGCGACGAGCGGCGCTTGATGCCGTGCACCTCGTAGCCCTTGCTCAACAGCAGTTCTGCCAGATACGACCCGTCCTGACCGGTGATGCCGGTGATCAACGCAACCTTCCGAGCCATCGTTCTCTCCTCGCGTCAAAGCGAAATGGATTGTTCGGCGCGCCGGCCGCCCGCATGCGGGCCGAGGCGCCGCTCACTTACCCTGCGATGCTTTCGTAACCGTAGTAGCCGCCGCGATAGCCGCCGCCGACGAATGCGCCCGTCTGCGGCACGTCCGTGAGCAGCACGCCGCACAGATTCACGCCGCCGTTGCGCAGCCGCTTGGCCGTCTCTTCCAGTTCGGAGAGCGGATGGCGGCCGTGCCGGATCGCGAGGAGCGTCGTGCCCGCATAACGCCCGATCACTGTCGAGTCGGTCACCGCGAGCACCGGCGGCGTATCGACGATCACGAGGTCGTACTTCGACTTCAGTTCTTCGAGCAGCCTTTCGAAACGCGCGCTCATCAGCAGCTCGGACGGATGCGCGTGCAGCGAGCCTTTTGCGAGCACGTCGAGACCCGGCAGCACTTCGCGCTGGATCGCCGCGTTCAGGTCGGCGCCGAGCAGCACATCGGAAAGGCCGGGCTGATGCGCGATGCCGAAGTGCGAGTGCACGTCGCCGCGCCGCATGTCGCCGTCGACGATCAACACGCGCTTGTTCACCGACGCGACCAGCGCCGCGAGATTGACCGAGAGGAACGATTTGCCGATGTCGGGCCGCGAGCCGGTGAGCATCACGATGTTGTTGCTCGCCTCGTTCAGCGACAGTTGCAGCGTGGTGCGCAGGCTGCGCACGCCTTCGACCGCGATGTCCTGCGGCGACTGCTGCGCGAGCACGTGCAGGCCGCGCCGGCGCGTCGCGACGTGATGTTGCAGACGCAGCTGCTTGTGGCTGCGCGGCACCACCGCGAAGACCGGCACGCCAAGCGCCGCTTCGAGTTCGTCGGGGCGCTCCACGCCGCCGTACAGCGACTTGCGCATGAAGGCGATCAGGATGCCCAGCACGATGCCCGCGCCGATCGACAGCACGATCACGAGCAGACGCTTCGGACGCACGGGATCGTCGGGCGCTTCCGCGAAGTCGACCACGCGCACGTCGCCGACCTGACCCGCCTTCGCCACGCGCAATTGCTGCGCGCTGTTCAGCAGGTTCGTGTAGAGCTCGGTATTCACGTGCACGTCGCGCAGCAGACGCACGGCCGCCTGTTCGGTATCGGGCAGACTCTTCACCTTGCCTTGCAGCGTGGCCTGCGAGCTGGCGAGCGCGGCGATCTGCGCATCGAGCGCGGCCACGGCCGGATGATGCTCGGTGAAGCGCTGCGCGAGTTCGGCGCGTTGCTGTTGCAGATCTTCGAGGCGTGTCTTGTTGTCCACGACCTGCTGAAGCAGCAGACGGCTTTCCTCGCCGAGATCGACGGTGCCGTGCTGGTTGCGGAAGTTGTTGTACTTCTGCTCGGCGTCGTCGAGCTGCTTGCGCAGTTGCGGCAACTGTTCGTCGAGGAACGCGAGCATATGCTCGGCTTCGGCCGAGCGGCTCTGCACGTCCTGGCGGATGAACTCGCGCGCCATGTTGTTGAGGATGTCGGCCGTGAGCTTGCTGTTGTGGCCTTCGAGGCTCGCGCGGATCACGCCCGACTGCAGCCCCACTTCGGACACGTCGAGCGCGCGTTGCAGGCGCTCGACGGTGGTGAGCGTGGAGGCGCGCGTGAGCGTGAACGGCGTGCCCGCGGGGCCGCTCAGGCTGTCGACGTGCAGCGAGATCGGACCGTCGGCCGTGTTGGCCGTCACGTCCTCGCCCACGCGGCCCTGCAGCAGCGCCGCGCCTTCGGCGTCGCGCAGCACGTACGCGCCGTCCTCGCCCGCGATCAGCGTGAAGTCCTGATCGTAGAGCGCGTCGGGCGTGTCGAAGCGCGACACCGCGATCGCGCCGCGTCCCCACGCGTAATTATTCGAGCGCAGGAACGACGGCAGCCGGATGCCCCAACTGCCGTTCTCCAAGCCCGCCAGCATGCCGCCGAGCACGGGCATTTCGCGCGGCCGCGCCGCGATGTCGAGGTGCAGCCGGTTCACGGTTTCCTGCGTGACGAGCCGCGACTTCAGCATCTCGATCTCGCCGTTGGCCGAAGTCTTTTCGTCGAACATGCCGTTGATCGGCGGCAGGCCCGGATCTTTCTTGCTGCTGTCCGTCTTGTCGACGAGATGGAACATCACGTCGGCGCGATACGTGGGCGTCGCGAGAAACGCGTAAGCCGCGCCCAGCAGCGTGACGGCGAACGTCACGACCACGATGGTGCGCCAGTTCGCGACGATCGTTTGCAGGTAGTCGCCCAGATACCGCTCTTCGGTGCTCACGGCGTAGCCGCCGTCAACATAGTTCATCGCCATCTTCCGTCTCCCGAGATCCGGTGAAGCCCATGCGCCGCACGTCGTCCGCGTGCGTTGCATGCGGGAGCCGCGCGGGGACCGGACCGCGCGGCTCCAGGGCCCGAGCGCTCAATACGCGTTCGGGCTGAACAGTCCGTGCGCAATCGTCGCCGCGATGATGCGCATGTCGAGCCAGAACGACCAGTGGCCCAGGTAGTAGAGATCGTGCGCCACGCGCAGCTCCATTTTTTCGAGCCGGTCGGTTTCGCCGCGAAAGCCGTTGACCTGCGCCCAGCCGGTGATGCCGGGCTTGATGCGGTAACGGTGGATGTAGCCCGTCACCACGCGCTGGTAGAGATCGTCGTGTTCGAGCGCGTGCGGACGCGGGCCGACCACCGACATGTCGCCGCGCAGCACGTTGTAGAACTGCGGCAGTTCGTCGAGACTCGTGCGGCGCAGGAACGCACCCACGCGCGTCACGCGGCGGTCGCCGCGCGTGGCCTGGCTGAGCGTGCCGGCCGCCTCGCTGTGCACGCGCATCGTGCGGAACTTGTAGATCGTGAACACGCGCCCGTCCGCGCCTTTGCGCCGCTGCTTGAACAGCACCGGTCCCGGCGACGAAATCTTCACCGCCAGCGCAATGCCGAACAGCACCGGCATCAGGCTCACGAGCGCGCACGTTGCGAACACGCGGTCGAACACGGCCTTCTTGAACTGCGCGCTCGCGGGCAGCGGCGAGGCCACCAGATTGATCGCGGGCACGCCGAGCAGTTCGATCACGCTGCTGGTGTCGAACAGCGCGAGCGAACGCACATCCGGAATGAAGCGGATGTTCACGAGATCGTTGCGAAACTCGGTGACGAGACGCACCACCGTGCGCTCCTCGGCGAGCGAGAGTGCGAGCCACAATTCATGCACATCGTGCTCGCGGATGAACTGCGCGAAGCCCTCGATGGTGTCGCACAAGGCGGCGCCGGTGCCGTTGCGCGGCGGCGTGTCGGGCACGGTGTTGTAGAGCGCCGTGGCGCGAAAGCCCGAGCCGGGTTCCGAATCGATGCGCCGCACGATCTCGTCGCATTGCGCCGCCGATCCCGCAATCGCCACCTGATGCAGATTCATGCCCGCGCGCCGCACGTGCGAGAGCACGCCATGCGCGATCACGCGCCACGCGATCAGCAGCCCGGCCGCCACCGCGGTCCAGTACGCGAACCACAGCCGCGACACCGCATCGACGTGATGCATGGTCGAGTACATGGCGATCAGCGCGCAGCCCTGCACGACGATCCACGCGAGCGCCACCTGGCCCGCCATCAGCGCCTTCGAGCGGCCGCGCCACGACTGATACAGTTCGAACGCCGGAAAGATCACGAGCACGAACGCCGCCGCCAGCAACACAAAAGCCTCGTTCATGCCGCGCGGCGCGAGATCGTCGAAACGGATCTGCGCCGCCACGCTCGCGCCGACGAATACCGCCGTCACGTCCAGCACTCTCGCCATCAGATTTTGAAGCTCGCGCATGTCGGTCACCTTGCCGATCGTGCCGGGCCGCTCAATTGCAGCGTCCGTAAGTGTCGTCGAAACGGACGATGTCGTCTTCGCCCAGATACGCGCCGGACTGCACCTCGATGATCTCGAGCGGCACCTTGCCGGGATTCTCGAGCCGATGGCGCGTGCCCAGCGGAATGTAGGTCGATTCGTTTTCGCTCAACAGGAAGGATTCCTCACCACGCGTGACGAGCGCGGTGCCGCGCACGACCGTCCAGTGTTCGGCGCGATGATGATGCAGTTGCAGCGAGAGCCGCGCGCCCGGCGTCACGACGATGCGCTTGACCTGAAAGCGCTCGCCATGATCGATCGAGTCGTAGAAGCCCCACGGGCGCTGCACCTTGCGGTGCGCGTCGGCTTCGGGCGCGTGCTGCGCCTTGATGCGCGCGACGAGCCCCTTCACGTCCTGCACTTTCGAGCGGTCGACCACGAGCACCGCGTCGGCGGTTTCGACCACCACGAGATTGGTCGTGCCCACGCACGCCACGAGCCGCCCTTCCGAATGCGCGTAGCTCGCCACGGCGCCTTCGAAGATCACGCGCCCGCGGCCCACGTTGCCCGCTTCGTCCTTGTCCATCGCGGCCCACACTGCGTCCCACGAGCCGAGGTCGGACCAGCCCGCGTCGAGCGCGACCACCACGCCTTCGGGCGCCCAGCCGTTGCTGCCGGACAGACGCTCCATCACCGCATAGTCGATCGAGTCGGCGGGCGTGCCCGCGAAGGCTTGCGCGGACGGACGGAACACGTCGCCGTCCTGCTGGCCGCCGACGAAGGACGCGAGACACGCCGCGTGCATGTCAGGCTGCAACGCGCGCAGCGCTTCGAGCCACACGCTCGCGCGCATCACGAAGATGCCGCTGTTCCACCAGTAGCCGCCTTGCGCCACGTATTGCGTGGCGAGTTCCGGCGCGGGCTTTTCGACGAAGCCGTCGATTCGATGCGCGCCCGCTTCGAGCGCCTCGCCGATGCGGATGTAGCCGAAGCCCGTTTCCGGCGAACGCGGCGGCACGCCGAGCGTGACGATGGCGCCGCGCTGCGCGTGGCGCGCGGCGCATTCGAGCGCGCGCTGCAAGGCCTTGACGTCGGCGATCGCGTGATCGGACGGCATCACGACGAGAATCGCATCGTCGCCGTTGGCGCTCGCGAGCGCGGCGCCGAGCGTGAGCGCGGGCGCAGTGTCGCGACGCGCGGGCTCGACGACGAGCCGCGCATCCATGCCGCACGCGTGCAACTGATCGGAGATCACGAATCGATGCGCCTCGCCGCACACCACGATCGGTGCGCCCGCGACCTGCCATTCGGGCGCGAAGCCGTCGAGACGATGCACGGTGGCCTGCAGCAGCGTGTCGCTGCCGACCACGCCGATCAACTGTTTCGGAAAGTGTTCGCGCGACATCGGCCACAAGCGCGTGCCCGAACCGCCGGCCAGCACGACGGGCACGATGCGCGTGCACGCGGTGTCCTCCGAGCGCGACGCTTGCGACATCGGCGTATCGGCCGTCGACGAAACCGGCGGCGACGACATCGGCTGCATCGGCGGCAAGGGAGCTTGAACCGTGGCCTGCTGAATCCCTGATCTTTGCATCATGTTCGGACTCCTGCATATCGGGCGGGATCGCCGTGTCTCGCGACAAGCGACCCGAAACCGCGAACAAGCGGCGGCAAAACGATATAGGCGATGGACGGCCGCGTCGGCGTGCGGGCAGGCGGCTATCGGACCTCTGGCTTGTGGCTCGGCCGCCGGGCGGCCGGCTCATGCGCCGCCGCGCCATACCGCGCAACCTCGCGCGGCATGCCGTCGAGCGGCCGCGAGGTTCATCCGCCGGCTTCCCGGCGGCTCTGCTCGCGATATTCGGAAGGTGAAATCATCATGCGTTTGCGGAAGATTTTCGCGAGACGGTCGCCGTTGCCCATGCCGGTACGGCGCGCGATCTTGTCGACCGGCAACTCCGAATCGGTGAGCAGACTGCAGGTGATCGCCAGCCGCGCATGCAATAGATAGTCCGATGGCGTGATGCCCATCTCCAGCTTGAAACGGCGCAGAAAATTACGCTCGCTCATCGCCGCAACCTGCGCGGCGTCGGCGATCGAAATGGTCCGCTGGCAGTTTTCCTGCAACCAGCGCGCGGCCGCCCTCACCTTGTCGGCGGGCGCGCTGCCGAGCGCATCGCCGAGAAACGGCAAGAGGTTGCCGCCCGAATCGGGGATCAGGCGCTCCGTCACGGCGCGCGCGACATCCACGCCGAGATCGCGTTTGACGAGCGTCAGCGCACTCTTCATCGACTCGAGCCGGTCGCCGGCGTCGCCGCCTGCGTCCTCACGCGTGTTCTGCATCGCGTAAGAGCCGAACTCGCGCTGCGTGCGCTGACCACACAGATTCGCGGCTTCGAGCAACGAACGCCCTTCACCGATCGGCCGGATGGTGGCGGTGTTCGCATGCACGTGACGCAGCCACGCAATCAGGCGTTCATCGTTGGCCGCGGCGAACGCGCCCTTCCCGCCCGCAACGAACAGCGCGTCGAAGCCGACGTAGTGGCGCGCATCGAGACCATCCGTCCAGACGCGTACCGACGACGAGCAGGTGACGTTGCCGCCATCTGCGGAAAGAATGCTGACATCGTAAGGCGAGCGCCTGGCGGTATCGGACGACAATTCATTGGCGACATGAAACACTTCCGCCACGATACCGGCACCAAGCAACGAACAGCCATCGAAAAGCAGTATTGCGATATGACGCACTTCACGACTCACACCCGCGGTAACGAAATGCGGATGAGCAAACGACGGCAAATCCAGACTTGCGTATGCCATGCTTTTCCCCTAAACAGCCCCCGTCCTAGTGAAAAGTCCTGGTAATAGCATTCCGTGTGCAGTGCATCATAGGCAGATAAAAAATCGCGCAACGACGACTGACCGAAAGTGGCGAGACATTGGCGCATTTAGTCCGGTCGCGGACCGATTTGAAGCATGCACATTACGGCTTTTATCGGAAACAATCCGCCCCGGCGGGAAATCGCTCAATGTGATGAACGAAAGCCGGTGGTCCGCGGAATGGCTCAGATTAAAGCTTCGACAAACGCACCATTGATACGACGAATACTGCGAAGTTTTCCGATCTTTACGCCAGGCGCAGGATGGAATGAGGCGGGAACTCAAAGACAGTGCGCTGATTCGTCTGATTTAAAGACGTGAAACCAGGCTGAAAACGCCATTTCTCTGCGCACTGAGAGGATATTAGACGTTTTTAAATCAGGTTGCAGCGCACAATATCAGATAACCATTACAGTTGTTTTATCGATACGCATTGCCATATTGGTGTGAATTATGTTGGGCAACGCACAGAATTGCGCGAAATGACTGGAGCCTGGCGGCGCACGCTCATCGGCAGCCTTTAGGCTTGCCTTTTGATGCTTTTTTAACCCGCGAAACCGGGCGAGGAATCCGCCGATGAATGCCATGCGCTTTCTTACGATGTCCGCATTCGCGTGTTCGAGTGATGCGTGGCCGACACACAAATCGGGCGACAGGCGATCGATACGCGTAGCGGCTGTTGCGACGCACACGACTGCATTCATCGCACGAGACGTAGTTGCAGCGCCATCGACAGACGTATCGAGCTCATCGGTCCCTGACGCGCGGCTGACGAGCAGCTTCCGAACAACCCTCTCGCGGCGCATCGCGCATGCGTCGGCACAACGAGAGCGTTCGAAACATCAGCACGATAGCAATGCGCAACGCGACGCATGCTGCACATTGGCGTGCTTCAAGCTCGCGCGCTTCAAGTTCGCATTCTTCGCCATGACACTGGTGTTCGGCGTGCTGGCTTCAGCAAGCTGCCGCGCCGACGAAGCCGCCTCGTGCCGCAGCGCGCCGGGCAACGCCGCCGCGCCCGCGGGCGACGAACCGATCACGGCCGATACCCCGGGCAGCGACGGCACGCGTCTCTTTGCGCGCGGCAAGAGCGTGCGCATCGACGTGGTGACGCGCGCGAAAGGCGACGACAAGGTGCAATGGCGGATCGACGATACATGGAGCCGCACGCAGGCCAGCGGCAGTTTCGCCGTGACCGGCGGCACGCGCGTGACGACGCTCACCTGCACGCTGCCGCAAGCGGGTTATTTCGCATTTTCGGCGACGCTCGCGTCGATGGCTTCGGACCCCACCGGCAGCTTGCCTCAACGCGGCACGCGGCCGGCCGGCATCACGAGCTTCGGCGTGTTGCCCGACGTGAACGCCGTGCTGCCCGCGCCGCGTTACGCGCGGCAGGACCTGCATCGCTTCGGCGGCCAGGGCACCGCGTTCATCGCGCCCGGCCAGCATTGCTGTGGCGGCGACGGCTATCGTCCGCTCTATACCGATCTCGGCCTCTCGTGGGCCAACGACGAGCGCAAGTGGTACACGATGGAGCCGAACGGGCCGAACACCTTCGATCCTTCGAAGCCGCAACTCGCAAGCTGGTTCGAGCGCGGCGACATCATGCGGCTGATCCTGCTCGACGGCATTCCGAAATGGGCCGCGCCGCCCGACAAGGCCGCGCAGATCACCGACACATTCACGCACAGCTACGCGCCCGCCTCGCAGGCCGCGCTGCGCGATTTCATGACGCGCGTGGGCACCGAGTCGGCGCGCGTGCGCGCGAAGACCTTTCCGCGCCAGTCGCGCAATTACTATCAGGTGACGTGGGAGCCCGACCCCGATGGCGGCCTGCCCTGGCGCGACACCGATGCGAATTTCGTCGCGACCTATGCGTCGGTGTATCAGGGCATTCACGCGACGGACCCGAACGGCGTCGTGATGGGGCTCACGTACTCGGGCGTCGGCGACAACGCGAAGTGGCTCAAACACTTCGCACAACTGGGTATTGCGCGCTATCTCGACGGCATGACGATCCACGGCTATTACGATTTCGGCACGAGTCCCTCGCATCCGCCCGAACGCGTGATCGATACAGGCGTCGGAAAAGGGCCCGCGCTGCCCACCGCGATGCGCGATCTGCGCGCGACCATGCGCGATCTGCTCAAGCCCGGCGCGCCGTTGTTCGTCACCGAAACCGGCATCAGCTACGACATCGGCAAGACCTACGGCCCGCACTATCCGGATGCGCAAACGCTCTACGCGCAAGGCGCGGTGGTCGCGCGCACGCATCTGATCATGCTCGGCGAAGGCGCGGACGTGACCTACGTGTTCTATTCGCAGGACATGCCGCAAACGTCGGCGGGCTATGGCGTGTTCTTCGAACTCGATCACGCGCAAGGCGCGTACGGCGCGGGCAACATCAGTCCGAAGCCCGCCGCGCTCGCGGTTGCGGCGATGACGCGTCTGGTCGACGGCACGATCACGCTCGGCCCGCTGCGCAACACGCCGCCGGGCGTCTATGCCTACGCGTTCGCGCGGCCCGACGGCAAGGTGATCACGGCGCTCTGGAGCCACGACGACGCGCGCTGGAGCGCGAGCGCCGGCTTCGACGCGAAGCGCGCGACCAACTGGACGTTGCAGGTGGACGCGCGCGGCAGCGCGGGCAACGTGAGCGTGTTCGACATGATGGGCAACGCGAGCACGATGAGCTACAAGGACGGCATGCTGCCGCTGAGCCTGACCGAATCGCCGGTCTACGTGGTGTCGGGCAACGCGGCCATCGCAAAAGCGAACGCGATCACGCCGGCGGGTTACGTCACGCGGTAGCGCTTGCGGAGGCCGCGCGGCCTCCGCCTTCATTTCGCGCCATTCCAATAGCTGGGATCGTGACGCCGATCGAACCGGCAAGGCAAGCGCGAATGCGCAACTTGGCCCGCGATAGCGAAACTTCGGCGGCAAACGACAGTGCGCCACGAAATTGACACGCCTAGACTGCTGTTGAACGCGCTGCGGCCTGCTTCGCCGGTTTCGTCCAGTCGTCCGCCACGCATACGAGGCGAGCGCGCGTCGGGTTGTGCCCTCTCCACTCCCACTGGACCGCTCGCTCATGCTGTCGCCAACCGAATTTCTCGACGTGGTGCGTCTCGCGCCGCTCGTCGCGATCGACCTGATCGTCGTGGACGCGCAAGGCCGCGTGCTGGTCGGCCAGCGGCGCAATCGTCCCGCGCGCGGCACATGGTTCGTGCCGGGCGGACGCATCCGCAAGGAGGAACGGCTCGACGCGGCGTTCACGCGCATCGTCGAAACGGAGCTCGGCATCGCGGGCATGCAACGCGCGGCGGCGCGCTTCGGCGGCGTGTACGAACACCTGTATCCGGATAATTTCGCGGCGGAGAACGGCATCGGCACGCACTATGTCGTGCTCGCCTACGCGTTCACGCTCGACAGCACGGTGCCGGTCGGGCGCTTCGATCAGCACAGTCAGTACGCGTGGCTCGCGCCCGAAGAACTGCTCGTGCGCGACGACGTGCATCCGAATACGAAGGCTTATTTTTCCTGAGCGATTGTTGTGGCGATGTGGCGATGTTGCCGGTGAAGGCGAACGCGCGCGAGCGCCAGGCGCGCGTTCGTGGGATGGCGTTTGCGTGAATGCGTTTGCGCGATCGCGTCTTCAGGTCGCCGTGAGCGGCGTGGCGAAGTCGTCGGCTGCGTCGGCGTCGGGTACATCGCGCACGAGATGCAGATCCGGCCCATCGTGCGGCGTGTGCGGCGTGTGCGGCTTGCGCGGCTCGCGCGCGGCCTGCGCCGTGTCACCCTCGTTGCCGTCGCTGCGCTCGCGCGCCTGCAGCCACGCGCCGAATGCCTCGCCCACTTCGGCGTGACGCAGCGCGTACTCGACGGTCGCCTGCAAGTAGCCGAGCTTGCTGCCGCAATCGAAGCGCCGCCCCGTGAAGCGATGCGCGAGCACCTGCTCGTCGGCGAGCATCGATTGGATCGCGTCGCTCAACTCCACTTCCTCGCCCGGCGCGGGACGCAAGCGGCGCAGATGATCGAAGATGCCCGGCATCAGCACATAGCGGCCGACCACGCCGAGCGTCGAAGGCGCCTCGTCGGGAGCGGGCTTTTCGACGATGCCGCACATGCGGAACACGTGCTCGTCCCACGCGCGCCCTTTGACGACGCCGTACGCGCCCGCATCCGCGCGCGCGATCTCCTCGACCGCGACGAGCGAGCAGTGATAGTGATCGAAGCGCCGCGCCATCTGCGTGAGCACGGGCGGCTGTGCGTCGATCAGATCGTCGGCGAGCAGCACGGCGAACGGTTCGTCGCCGATGATCTTCTGCGCGCACAGCACCGCGTGGCCGAGCCCGAGCGGCTCCGGCTGGCGCACGAAAATGCACTCGACGTGCGACGGCTTGATGCTGCGCACGGTCGCGAGCAGCTCCGCCTTGCCGCGCGCTTCCAGCTCGCGCTCGATCTCATAGGACTTGTCGAAGTGATCCTCGATCGCGCGCTTGCCGCGACCGGTCACGAAAATCAGTTCGGTGATGCCGGCGGCCACCGCTTCCTCGACGGCGTACTGGATCAGCGGCTTGTCGACCACCGGCAGCATTTCCTTGGGACTCGCCTTGGTGGCCGGGAGAAATCGCGTGCCGAGACCGGCAACCGGAAATACCGCCTTGCGCAGCTTGATCATGTTCGCCTCGCCGTTCGGTGGATCGCGCCGCCGCAAACGCCGGGCGCGGGAGTTGCCGTGGGGTTTGCCGCTTCGTCGTGAGCCTCGCGCGATCGCCGCGCGACGCTTGCCGGGTATCGATATTGCAGCGGCTCGCGCCGCGCCCGGTCACGAAGGATGCGAGGCCAGCTTAACCAGCGCATATCGAGCCATTCTGCCAATCTCTCGGCGTTTTCCGACTGCGGCGAGCGGCGCACGCGACACCGCGCCTATCATGAACCCCAGTCAAACGTGGCGCGCGAGCGCCCCGAACAATGCAACGTACTCCTGCGAATCCATCCTTGCGCGAGGAACCGGCCATGCACATCGATCGGGTGATCTGCCGGCAAGCCGCCTTACGGACGCGCCCCCACCTTAAGCTGGCGACCATGGCCAAACGTATCGGCATCCTGGTTTTCGAGGGCTTTCCGCTCGGCGACGTGAGCCTGCTCGCCGACGTATTTCGTATCGCGAACGATGCGGGCGTCGGGCCGCTGCCGGTCTATTCGCTCGCCGTGCTCTCGGAGGACGGCGGCAGCGTCGCGAGCGGATGCGGTCTGCGAATCTGGACCGATAGCGTGCACGGCCCGCTGCGCAACGGCTTCGATACGCTCTTCATCGCGGGCGGTCCCGGCGCCGAGGAGGCGCGCGAAAACGAGCGGCTGCTTGCGCGGTTGCAGGCGCTCGCGCCAAAGGTGCGCATCATTCGCGCGCTCGGCGAAGGACGCACCGTGCTCGCGGCCGCCGATGTCTCGTTTCTGCGCAGCGGCCTGATCGCGGCGGCGTCGGCGCAACGGCTGCGGCGCGCGCTCGAAGCGCATCACGCGTGCGCCTCGGTGGTCACGCCGCCCGAGGCGCTGATCGCCGCGCTCAAGGTGCTCAAGCGCAATCACGGCGTGGCGCTCGCGCAGCGCGTTTCGGACGATACGATGCCGGGCGCGTGGGAACGTCTCGGCCCGATGCTCGACGATGGCGAATCGGACAGCCCGAACGGCAAGATCAGCTCGGCCGCGCACTGGCTGCGCGAGAACTACCATCAGCCCATTTCGGTCGCCGACGCCGCGCGCGTCGCGCAAATGAGCATGCGCAACTTCCTGCGCCACTTCAAGACGCAGACCGGGCTCACGCCGTCCGAATATCTGCTGCGCGCGCGGCTCGACGCGAGTTGTCTGCTGCTCGCGCAGACCAATCTGCCGATCGACGAAATCGCGCAACGCTGCGGCGTGCCGCGCGGCGAGCGGCTTGCGCGGATCTTTCGACGCCGCCTGTCGATATCGCCCTCGGGCTATCGCGCGGTGAACCGGCGCGCGTCGAACGAGTGAGCGACAAACGCCATGCAAAACGCCGCGAGGTCGTGCAGACCGCGCGGCGTTTTTTGTGTCGCCATGGCGCCCTGAAAGCGCCTTCGCGTGAACCTGGTTACAGCATGCCCGAACCGAAGATCTCGGTGTGGATGCGCGCCGGATCGACACCGCGCGCCACGAGCGCTTCGCGCTGTGCGCGCATGAACGCGACCGGGCCGCAGAGGTAGTAGTCGGCATCCGGCAACATCACGTCGGCTTCGACGCGGCCGATGTCCAATCGGCCCTCGAAGTCGTAGTCGACGCCCGCGCGATCGTCAGCGCCGACCGCTTCGTAGAACACCACGCGCTTGAGGTTCGGATGCTCGGCGGCGCTGCGGCGCAGCCAGTCCTTGAACGCGTGCACGCGGCCGTTGCGGCAGGCGTGCACGAACGCGATCTTGCGCTCGCTGCGTTCCGCCAGCAGCGTGGCGAGCATCGACGTCATTGGCGTGATGCCGACGCCGCCGCTCATCAGCACGACCGGCGTGCTCTTCTTGCGGTCGAGCGTGAATTCGCCCATCGGCGCACTCACGTGCACGATCGTGCCCTCTTCGACATCGGCGTGCAGGATGTTCGAGACGTGGCCCGGTTGCGTGTCGGCGCGGCCATCCTCGCGCTTGACCGAAATGCGCAGCCAGCGGCCGTGCGGCGCATCGGAGAGGCTGTACTGGCGCGGCTGATCGACGCCCAGCTGGTCGACGTAGCGCGTCACGCTCACGTACTGGCCCGGTTCGAAGCCGCCCGCGCTCGCGCCGTCGGCCGGCGCCAGATAGAACGAGGTGATTTCGTCGCTCTCGACCTGCTTGCGCATCACCTTGAACGGACGGAAACCGCTCCACGACGCGGCTTCATAGAGCTTCGCCTCGGCGCCGATCATGATGTTCGCAAGCTGCTCGTAGGCCACGGCCCAGGCGTCGAGCGTCGGCTGATCGACCGCCTCGCCGAGCACGTCGACGACCGCCCCCAGCAAATGGCGACCGACGATCGGATAGTGCTCAGGACGGATGTTCAGGCTCGCGTGCTTGTGCGCGATGTGCGTGACCGCGCCGCCGAGCGCGCCCAGATTGTCGATATTGGCCGCGTACGCATAGACGGCGCGCGCGAGCGTTTCGGGCTGGCTGCCGCTCTTCTGGTGCGTCTGGTTGAAGATGTTCTTCAGTTCCGGATGCGCGTTGAACATGCGCTGGTAGAAGTGCTTCGTGATCGTCGTGCCGTGCTCGGCGAAAACGGGCGCGGTGGCCTTGACTCGGGCAATCTGGTCGGCGGTGAGCGCAGTCATGTGCGGCTTCTCCTCGTTAAAGATGTACGTACAATACATCTTTAACGAGGACGCGCTAACCCAGGCATTTTGTCGCACCCTGCGACAGATAATCCGACGCATCCACGAAATTAAGGGTGCGACCATAACGTGGACTGATGCAGTGCGCGGCGATCGTGTGCCGCTGTTCAGGACGTCCGCGCTTGCTCGCCGACTCAGCCTATTCGTTCGAGAATTCGGCGCCGCGTGCTGCGCCGCGGTCGTGACGCCAGTACACATCGTCGCCTCCCGCCGCGCGGTTGAGCACGCGTGAAAGCACGAACATCAGATCCGAAAGCCGGTTCACGTAGCGACGCGGCGCCGCCTCGATCGCCGCGCCCGACTCGCCGAGCGCCACGATTGCCCGTTCCGCGCGGCGGCAGGCCGTGCGGCACACGTGCGCGAGCGCGGCGGGACGCGAGCCGCCTGGCAGAATGAATTCCTTGAGCGGCGGCAGCGTGGCGTTCCAGGCCGCGAGCCAGTCGTCGAGGCGAGCCAGATGCGTGTCGGTCACCATCGTGTGGCCGGGCATGCAGAGTTCGCCGCCCAGATCGAACAGGTCGTGCTGGATCGCGACGAGCGCGGCGCGCACGTCGTCGGGCAGCGGCTCGCACAGCAGCACGCCAATCTGCGAATTGAGTTCGTCGACGTCGCCGATCGCCGCAATACGCGCGTCGTCCTTGCTGACGCGGCTGCCGTCGCCGAGTCCCGTCGTGCCGTCGTCGCCGGTGCGCGTGGCGATCTTGCTCAGGCGATTGCCCATCGTGTTTCTCCCAAAACGTAGATTCCGTAGATGCCGTCGATGCGCGAACCCGTCGTGCATCGACCGGATTGCGGCAGCATGTGCGCGGCTCATTATAGATAGGGCTGTGCGACCCGCCGCTGCCCGTCGTGCAGCGCAGCATGCGCCCGCGCGCGCCGACCGAGGCGCAAACGCGTACGCGAACGTTCAGCGTAAAATGAAACGCACCAGTTAGCACGACCCACACGCATAGAGGCCGGTCTGCGCGATCGGCCACGCCAACGAAGGAGACACCCGCGTGAATCATCCCGCGCCGCCGGCTCTCGCACGCCGCCCGTTCCCCGCCGAACTCCTCGACGCCTTGCGCAGCGCTTTCGGCGAGCGCGTCTCGACCGCCGAAGCCGTGCGCGCCCATCATGGCCGCGACGAGTCGCGTTTCGACCCGCAACTGCCCGACGCCGTGGTGTTCGCGCAGAGCACCGAAGACGTGCAAACCATCGTCAAGCTGTGCGCGCGCCACCAGGTGCCGATCATTCCGTACGGCAACGGCTCCTCGCTCGAAGGCCATCTGCTGGCCGTGCAAGGCGGCGTATCGATCGACCTCTCGCAAATGAACCGCGTGCTCTCGATCAACGCCGAAGACCTCACCGTCACCGTCGAGCCCGGCATCTCGCGCAAGCAGCTCAATGAAGCGCTGCGCGACACCGGCCTGTTCTTCCCGATCGACCCGGGCGCGGATGCGAGCATCGGCGGCATGTCGGCGACGCGGGCCTCGGGCACCAACGCCGTGCGCTACGGCACGATGCGCGAGAACGTACTGGGCCTGACCGCCGTCCTCGCGGACGGCCGAGTGATCAAGACCGGCACGCGCGCGCGCAAGTCGTCGGCGGGCTACGACCTCACGCGCCTGTTCGTGGGCTCCGAAGGTACGCTGGGCGTGATCACCGAAATCACCGTGCGCCTGTATCCGCAGCCGGAAGCGGTGTCGGCGGCGGTATGCGCGTTTCCCTCGATGGCCGAAGCCGTGCGCGCCGTGATCGAAACGATTCAGATGGGCGTGCCGATCGCACGCGTGGAATTCATCGACGCGCTCGCGGTGCGCGCAATCAACAAGCATTCGAACCTCGGCCTGCGCGAGAAGCACACGTTGTTCTTCGAGTTTCACGGCACCGAAGCGGGCGTGGCCGAACAGGCGCAAACCGTGCAGGAACTGGCGGCGCAAAACGGCGGCGAAGGGTTCGAATGGGCCACGCGCCCCGAAGACCGCAGCCGCTTGTGGAACGCGCGTCACAGCGCCTACTTCGCGATGCTGCAACTCAAACCCGGCTGCCGCGCCGTGACCACCGACGTCTGCGTGCCAATCTCGCGCCTCGCCGAATGCGTGGCGGAAACCGAAGTCGACCTGAAGGCCTCGGCGCTGCCCTGCCCGATCGTGGGCCACGTGGGCGACGGCAACTTCCACGTGGCGATCCTGATCGACCCCGACAAGCCCGACGAAATCGACGAGGCCGAACGCCTGAACCATCGCATCGTGCAGCGCGCGATCCGCATGGACGGCACCTGCACGGGCGAGCACGGCGTGGGGCTGCACAAGATGGACTTCCTCGTGGAAGAGCACGGCGCCGATACCGTCGACACCATGCGCGCCATCAAGCATGCGCTCGATCCGCATAATCTGATGAATCCCGGCAAGATTTTCAGCTGGGCGGCGTAAGCTGGCTGGTTGGTGCACGCGTTGCAAGCGTCGCAATGCGAGGCGCGCCGCGAGACGCGCGCCCGCCAAGTCTGCAGCGGCTGACACGACAGAGACGACTGACACGGCTGCGGCCAGCGCAGTAGCATCGGCAGCTACCGCCGCCGCACGCGGCGAACCCCACGAGCAGGAGGAGACATGAACGCACCCGAGGCGAAGATGCCCGAACTCTCGCCCGAAGCCCTCGCGCAGCGGCAGCGCGAGGTGGTTCAGGCACTGATGGCGGTGCTGCCCGCGCATTGCCTGCTGCACCGGGAAGAAGACACCGTGGCCTACGAGTGCGACGGCCTCGCGGCCTACCGGCGCCTGCCGCTCGCGGTGGCATTGCCGGAAACCGAGTCGCAGGTCCAGCGCATCGTGCAGATCTGCCGACGCCTCGACGTGCCGATCGTGCCGCGCGGCGCGGGCACGGGCCTGTCCGGCGGCGCCATGCCGATCCGCCACGGCATCGTGCTTTCGCTCGCGCGCTTCAAGCGCATTCTCGAAGTCGATCCTTACGCACGCACGGCCACCGTACAGCCGGGCGTGCGCAATCTGGCCGTTTCCGAGGCGGCCGCGCCTTACGGTCTCTATTACGCGCCCGATCCGTCGTCGCAGATCGCCTGCACGATCGGCGGCAATGTTTCCGAAAACTCGGGCGGCGTGCACTGCCTCAAGTACGGCCTCACCGTGCATAACGTGCTGCGCGTGCGCGCGGTCACGATGGACGGCGAGATCGTGGAGTTCGGCTCGCTCGCGCTCGACGCGCCGGGGCTCGATCTGCTCGCAGTCATGATCGGCAGCGAAGGCATGTTCGCCATCGTGACCGAAGTGACGGTCAAGCTGATCCCGCGTCCGCAGACCGCGCAGGTCATCATGGCGAGCTTCGACGACGTGGTGAAAGGCGGCGACGCCGTGGCCGGCATCATCGCGTCCGGCATCATTCCCGCCGGTCTCGAAATGATGGACAAACCCGCCACGCGCGCCGTGGAGGAATTCGTGAAGGCGGGCTACGACCTCGACGCAGCCGCGATCCTGCTGTGCGAGGCCGACGGCACGCCCGAGGAAGTCGCCGACGAAATCGCGCGCACGACCGTCGTGTTGCGCGAACATGGCGCGACGCGTATCCAGATCTCGCGCACCGAGGAAGAACGCCTGCGCTTCTGGTCGGGCCGCAAAAACGCCTTCCCCGCCGCCGGGCGCATCTCGCCCGACTATTACTGCATGGACGGCACGGTGCCGCGCCGCGCGATTGGGCCGCTGCTCGCGCGCATCCACGAAATGGAGGCGCAGTACCGGCTGCGCTGCATCAACGTGTTCCACGCGGGCGACGGCAACATGCACCCGCTGATTCTCTTCAACGGCAACGATCTCGACGAATGGCACCGCGCCGAGGCCTTTGGCGCCGATATCCTCGAAACCTGCGTCGAACTGGGCGGCACGGTCACGGGCGAGCACGGCGTGGGGATCGAAAAGATCAATTCGATGTGTGTGCAGTTCTCGCCCCAGGAGCGTGATGCGTTCCATGCCGTAAAGCACGCGTTCGACCCGGCGGGCCTGCTCAATCCCGATAAAGGCATCCCCACGCGCGCGCGCTGCGCCGAATACGGCCGCATGCACGTGCGCGGCAATCTGCTGCCGCATCCCGATCTGCCGCGTTTCTGAGCCACGCGCCGACGCGGGCGCGCGCCGCGCTGCGGCGGCTTCATCGAGCCTGCGCGGCGGCAGCCACACGGGACGATGCGAGGAGGCACGCGGCTGCGCACGCCGAATCGGCCCGCTCGGCATGCGCAGCGCATGCGCTTTGCGGGGTGTCATGCGCGCCGGGTCGCGCCCTCGGTCAACCACCCTTGCGAACGCGCGCCATGCGGGCCTGCCCCGGGTTGTCAGCACGGGGCGCGTCAGTACAATCGAACGCACCACAACGACAAACGCGCCATGGACGACATGGAAGAAGAGGACATCGTCGCGAGCTGGTCCGAGCGCATTCGCGCGGCGACCGCCGACGGCCAGCCGCTGCGTATTCGCGGCGGCGGCACGAAAGACTGGTATGGCCAGGCGCTCGAAGGCGAGGTGCTCGACACGCGCGCGCACCGCGGGATCGTCGCCTACGATCCCGCCGAACTGTTGGTCACGGCGCGCGCGGGCACGCCGCTGCTGGAGATCGAGCAGACACTGGCGGCGCGCGGCCAGATGCTGGCGTTCGAGCCGCCCCACTTCGGCACCCAGGCCACGCTCGGCGGCTGCGTTGCCGCGGGCCTCGCCGGGCCCCGGCGTGCGGCGGCAGGCGCGGCGCGCGACTTCGTGCTGGGCGCCGTGGTCATGAACGGCCACGGCGAGGTGCTGCACTTCGGCGGCCAGGTCGTGAAGAACGTGGCGGGCTACGACGTGGCGCGGCTCATGGCGGGGTCGCTCGGCACGCTCGGCCTCATGCTCGAACTCTCGGTCAAGGTACTGCCGGTGCCGCAGGCCGAAACCACGCTGCGCTTCGACATGAACGGCACCGACGCCGTGCGCAAGCTCAACGAATGGGGCGGCCGCCCGCTGCCGATGACGGCCAGCGCCTGGCGCAACGGCACGCTGGCCGTGCGTCTGGCGGGCGCCGAAGCCGCCGTGAAGTCCGCGCGCACCGCGCTCGGCGGCGAGGTGGTGGACGCCGTGGAAGCCGAACGCTTCTGGGCGGGCCTGCGCGAGCAAACCGACCCGTTTTTCGCCTCCATCGCGCCCAATGCCGCGCTCTGGCGTCTCGCACTGCCCTCGATCGCCGAGCCGCTGCAATTGCCCGGCGCGCAGTTGATGGAATGGGGCGGCGCGCAGCGCTGGTGGATTACCGAAACCGACGCGCAGACGGTGCGCATCACCGCCAAGCAGGCGGGCGGCCACGCCACGATGTTCCGCACCGGGCACGAGTACGACCGCAGCGCGGGCGTGTTCACGCCCCTGCCCGCGCCACTGATGAAGATCCATCGCGGCCTGAAAGCCGCGTTCGACCCGGCCCGCATCTTCAATCGCGGCCGCCTGTATTCCGACTTCTGACCTGACCATCACGCGGCGATGCAGACGAACCTCGCGGACTTCATTCGCAACACCCCCGACGGCGACGAAGCCGACGCGATCCTGCGCAAGTGCGTGCATTGCGGCTTCTGCACCGCGACCTGCCCGACGTACCAGTTGCTCGGCGACGAACTCGACGGCCCGCGCGGGCGCATCTATCTGATGAAACAGATGGTGGAAGGCGCGACGGTCTCGAAAAGCACGCTCACGCACCTCGACCGCTGCCTCACCTGCCGCAGTTGCGAGACGACCTGCCCCTCGGGCGTGCAGTACGGCCGGCTCGTGGAAATCGGCCGCAAGCTCGCCGAAGAGCGCGTGCCGCGCCCGCTGCGCCAGCGTCTGACCCGGCGTTTTCTGGCGGGCTTCCTGCCGCGCCGCATGCTGTTTTCGCCGGCCATGCGCTTCGCCCAGCAAGTGCGCGCCCTGCTGCCGCGACGGCTGCGCGACAAGGTGCCGGTGCGCCAGCGCCCGCTCGCCTGGCCGACCGCGAAACACGCCCGCAAGATGCTGATGCTCGCCGGTTGCGTGCAGCCTTCGATGATGCCCAACATCAACGTGGCCACGGCGCGCGTGCTCGACGCGCTGGGCATCGAAACCGTGGTGGCCCCGCAGGCGGGCTGCTGCGGCGCGATCCGTCTGCACATGGGTTACGCCGACGACGCCCTGAACGACGTGCGCGCGAACATCGACGCCTGGTGGCCGCATATCGAGCAAGGCGTGGAGGCGATCGTGATGAACGCCTCCGGCTGCGGCACGACGGTCAAGGAATACGCGCACCTGATGCGCCACGACCCCGTCTACGCGGAGAAGGCGCGGCGGGTTGCGGAACTCACGCGCGACCTGGCCGAGATCCTGCCGCCATTCGAGGACCAGTTGCTCGCGGCCACGCGGCGGCGCGGCATTCATACCGTGGCGTACCACCCGCCCTGCACGCTGCAACACGGCCAGCAGTTGCGCGGCGGCGTGGAGCACGTGCTGCGCGCGCTCGGGCTCGACGTGCGTCTGCCCGTGGACAGTCACCTGTGCTGCGGCTCCGCGGGCACCTATTCGATCACGCAGCCGCGCCTCTCGTACACACTGCGCAATCAGAAGGTGGATCGGCTCAAGGCGCTGGAGCCGCAACTGATCGTCTCGGCCAACATTGGCTGTATCGCACACCTGCAAAGCGGCACGGCGATTCCGGTCACGCACTGGATTGAGTTGATCGAACATATGCTGGCGGCGAATTGAGGCCGGCAAGGCGCCGGACGTCGAAAAAACACGTCCCAGCGTAGCGATTCGCCGATCGCGCCAACAGTCGGCCGGATGGCGTAGGAGCCAATCCGTCAGGGCTCGCGACGCCGATGCGCACCGTCAGAAATTGCCCCCCGCATGACGCCGAAAAGCCCTACGTCTTTCGGCGGAGGTTTCGCGGCCCGGCGCAGTCCGTATAATTGCCTTCGTTCGTTTCATGTGCGCCGTAACGGCCGCGGGCAGCGCTGCGCGGCCGGCCTCCAATCCGATGACCGATCTCGTCCACAACCTCGAAGCCGTCCATGAGCGCATCGCCGCCGCCGCCCGCAGTGCGGGGCGCGCGCCGGAATCCGTTGCGCTGCTCGCGGTGTCGAAAACCTTCCCCGCCGACGACGTGCGCGCCGCGCATGCCGCCGGTCAGCGTGCGTTCGGCGAGAACTACGTGCAGGAAGCGGTGGACAAGATCGAGGCGCTCGCGGACCTGCGCGCGAGCCTCGAATGGCATTTCATCGGGCCGCTGCAATCGAACAAGACGCGGCCCGTGGCCGAGCGTTTCGACTGGGTCCATTCGATCGATCGACTGAAGATCGCCCAGCGCCTGTCGGAACAGCGACCCGCGGGCATGCCGCCGCTCAACGTGTGCCTGCAGGTCAACGTGAGCGGCGAAGCTTCCAAGAGCGGTACCGCGCCGGAGGAAGCCGTACAAATCGCACACGCCATCGCCGCGTTGCCCAACCTGCGCCTGCGCGGGTTGATGTCCATTCCCGAGCCGGCTGAAACGCCCGAGGCGCAACGTGCGCCGCACCGGCAGCTGCGCGAGCTGTTCGACGCGCTGCGCGCCGACGGCCTCGCGCTCGACACGCTCTCCATGGGCATGTCGGCCGACCTCGAAGCGGCCGTGCTCGAAGGCGCCACGATCGTGCGCGTCGGCACCGCGATCTTTGGCGGGCGCGATTATTCTCACTGATTCAAGTACGCACTCCACACCATGAAAATTGCCTTCATCGGCGGCGGCAACATGGCCGCCGCACTCATCGGCGGTCTGATCCGCAAGGGCGTTCCCGCCGCCAACCTGTATGCGATCGATCCGAACGAGGACGCCCGCAAGCGCAGCGAGGAACAGTTCGGCGTGCGCACCGGCGCGGGCGCCGACGCGGCGCTGGCCGACTACGACGCCATCCTGCTCGCGGTGAAGCCGCAGATCGCCAAGGTCGTCGCCGAATCGCTCGCCCCGCATCTGGGCGCGCATCAGGTCGTCATCAGCATTCTCGCGGGCATCCGCATCGAAGATCTGTCGCGCTGGCTCAAGGGCCACACGCGCATCGTGCGCACGATGCCCAACACGCCCGCGCTGATCGGCATGGGCGCGACCGGTCTCGTCGCGAGCGGCGGCGTGGACGCGGCGGGCCGCGAACTCGCCTCGAACGTGCTGGGCGCGGTCGGCCAGACCGTCTGGTTCGACGACGAGAGCAAGATCGACGCCGTCACGGCCATCTCGGGCAGCGGTCCGGCCTACGTGTTCTATTTCATCGAAGCGCTCGAGGAAGCCGCCCGCCAGCTCGGCATGGACGAGCAGCAAGGCCGCGCGCTCGCCATCGCCACGTTCGCGGGCGCGGCGCAACTCGCGCTGCAGTCGGATGAAACGCCCGCGGTGCTGCGCGAGCGTGTCACGTCCAAGGGCGGCACCACGGCGGCGGCGCTCGCGTCGTTCGACGCCTCGGCCGTGAAGGACGCCATCGTGCGCGGCGCACTGGCCGCCGACGCGCGTGCGAAGGAAATGGGCGAAGAGTTCGGCAAGCAGTAAGCCGCACGAGCCGCAGGCGCGGCGGTAGGGAGTCGCTGTCACGCGGCGTCTCACCGTGCGTCGCGGTGTTTGCCATGTGGTCGCGCGGTGTTTGCCACGTGTTCACCACGTCGCGCATCGCGCGTCATGCGTGATTCGCTGCGCCAACCGGCAGCGCAAAGAAAAAGCGCCTCGAATTTCGAGGCGCTTTTTTTACACTCGCAACGTGCGTCGCGCTTACGAACCGGCCACGAGGTAATGCGCGGCGATGCCCACGAACAGCACGCCGCCGAGCCAGTTGTTGTGACGGAACGCGGCGAAGCACGCCATGCGCTCGCGGTGCTGGATAAGCGTGTAGTGATAGATCGCGCAGCCCACGGCCGCCGCCCAGCCGAGCCAGTAAAGCCAGCCGAATTGCAGCGTCATGCCCACCCACACGTAGATGCCGAGCGTGACCGCATAGCAGAGCATGATTGCGAACACGTCGTAGCGGCCGAACGTGAGCGCCGAGGTGCGAATGCCGATCTTGATGTCGTCGTCGCGGTCGACCATCGCGTACTCGGTGTCGTAGGCCACCGACCAGAACACGTTCGCGATCAGCATGATCCATGCGAGCGCAGGCACGTGGTCCTGAATCGCGGCGAAGGCCATCGGAATGCCGAAACCGAACGCAATGCCCAGATACGCCTGTGGAATCGCGAAAAAGCGCTTGGTGAACGGATAGGACGCGGCCACGAACAGCGCCACCACCGACAACTGCTTCGTGAGCCCGTTGAGCGGCAGGATCAGCAGAAACGAGACGATCGCGAGACCGGCGGCGATTGCCACCGCTTCCCACGCGCGGATGCGGCCCGAGGTGATCGGCCGTTCGGCGGTGCGTTTGACGTGACGGTCGAAATCGCGGTCGGCGTAATCGTTGATCGCGCAGCCCGCCGAGCGCATCAGCACCGTGCCCACCGTGAAGATCACGAGCAGCGAGAGCGACGGATGGCCGTTCGAGGCGATCCACAGCGCGTTGAGCGTCGGCCACAGCAGCAACAGGCTGCCGATCGGCTTGTCCATGCGGACGAGCCGCAGATAGAGCGGGAGTCGGGCGAACATGATGGGAGCGCGAAAAACGATGCCGCTATTGTAGGCCACGGCGGCGGCGCTTCGCCGCGAGTTCATCATCGGCGCGCGCGGGAAATCGGGCACGATGCGTCCGCGAAGCCGCGCTCGCACGCCCTCGAACACGCACCGTCAATGAAAAAGCCCGCCGGATCAACCAGCGGGCTTTGTGTCCCGGCATCGGCGCGTGGCGCTTTAACCGGGGATCATGCACATCAACCGTGTATCAAGCCAGCAGCGAACGCAGCATCCACGCGGTCTTTTCATGCGTCTGCATGCGCTGCGTGAGCAGGTCGGCGGTCGGCTCGTCGTTGGCGGCTTCCGTTGCCGGGAAGATCGCGCGCGCGGTGCGCACCACGGCTTCCTGGCCTTCCACGAGCTGGCGGATCATGTCTTCGGCGGCCGGCACTCCGTCGGCTTCCGGAATCGACGAGAGCTTCGCGAAGTCCTTGTAGCTGCCCGGCGCGTGCACGCCCAGCGCGCGGATGCGCTCGGCGATCGCGTCGACGGCCAGCGCCAGTTCGTTGTACTGCCCTTCGAACATCAGGTGCAGCGTATTGAACATCGGACCCGTGACGTTCCAGTGGAAGTTGTGCGTCTTCAGATACAGCGTGTAGGTGTCCGCGAGCAGGCGCGAAAGACCGTCCGCGATCTTCTTGCGATCCTTGTCGCTGATGCCGATATTCACGTGCTGCACAGCAGATTTCTTGGCCATGATGACTCCTATTTATAGCAGTGAGACTTCCGGTCGCTGGCGTCGCGTTCGCCTCGATACCGCAGGCGCCCCGCAAACGCTCGATCGGGCGTCAGTGTAGCGTAAAACCCAAGGGCATCCGGCCCCAAGGTCGGACAAGGCACAAGCAGCGCGTGTTCCCGGCGTCGTCAGCGCGCGACGAAATGCGCCAGAGCCTGTGCGGCGATCGCCACGAGCGTGCTCGTCAAGATGCCGTAGCTCACCACGCGGCGCACGAACTGCGTGCCCTGCGCGCGCGTGCGCGCCATCTCGGCGCCGCGTCCCGCGCCGACGGTCTTGAGCGTCATCGTCATCGTTCTGGTCATGATCCTGCTCCTTTGCTTGAGGCTCGCGGCCTCGTCCTCGGTTCCTGCGGCGCGGATGATGGGCGCGGATGATGGGCGCGGCGGGACGTCGATACGCCCCGCCGCTGCTTTCAGCACCACTCCGTGCACTACTCCCTGATTTACCTGCCTTTTATCGCTTTACTTCGACTTCGTTTCCGCGAGCGCCGCCATCGCGGCGATCACGCCTTCCGCGTAAGCCGGATCGGCACGGCGGAAATGTTCGAGTTGCACCTGTACGATTTCCGACGGCACGCCGGCGATATGCCGCGCGATGTTCGCGAAGAGACGCTCGCGCTGACCGGCGTCGAACAGGCGGAACAGCGCGCCCGGCTGGCTGTAGTAATCGCCGTCCTCGCGATGATCGTAGTGATCGACCGCACCGGCCGCGAGCGGCGGCTCGCCTGCGCCGGGACGCTGCGCGAAGTCGCCGAAACGGTTCGGCTCGTAATTCACGTTGCCGCCGAGATTGCCGTCGGTGCGCATCGCGCCATCACGGTGATACGAGTGGAACGGGCAGCGCGGCGCGTTCACGGGAATCTGGTGATGGTTCACGCCGAGGCGGTAACGCTGCGTGTCGCCGTACGAGAACAGCCGGCCCTGCAACAGACGATCCGGCGAGAAGCTGATGCCCGGCACCACGTTCGCAGGCGTGAACGCAGCCTGCTCGACGTCGGCGAAATAGTTCTCCGGATTGCGGTTCAGTTCGATCGTGCCCACGTCGATCAGCGGGTAATCCTTGTGCGGCCACACCTTCGTGATGTCGAACGGGTTGTACGGCACCTTCGCGGCATCGGCTTCCGGCATCACCTGCACGCGGAAATGCCACTTCGGGAAATTGCCCTTCTCGATCTCGTTGAACAGATCGCGCTGCGCCGATTCGCGGTCCTGCGCCACCACTTGCGCGGCTTCGGCGTCGGTGTAGTTCTCCACGCCCTGCGCCGACTTGAAGTGGAACTTCACGTAGAAGCGCTCGTTGTTCGCGTTGATGAACGAGAACGTGTGCGAACCGAAGCCGTGCTGCTGGCGATAGTTCTTCGGAATGCCGCGATCGCTCATAAGGATCGTCACCTGATGCAGCGATTCCGGATGACGCGACCAGAAGTCCCACGCCGCCACGTTGCTGCGCATGTTGGTGCGCGGATCGCGTTTTTGCGTGTGGATGAAGTCGGGGAACTTGAGCGGATCGCGGATAAAGAATACCGGCGTGTTATTGCCGACGATGTCCCAGTTGCCCTCTTCCGTGTAGAACTTGATCGAGAAACCGCGCACGTCGCGCTCGGCGTCGGCGGCGCCGCGCTCGCCTGCAACCGTCGAGAAGCGGATGAAGAGCGGCGTTTCCTTGCCGACTTCGCCGAACACCTTCGCCTTCGTGAAGTGCGAAATGTCGTGCGTGACCTTGAGCGTGCCGAACGCGCCCGAGCCCTTGGCATGCACGCGACGCTCGGGAATCACTTCGCGGTCGAAGTGCGCGAGCTTTTCGAGCAGCCAGACGTCCTGGAGCATCACGGGGCCGCGCGGGCCGGCGGTCTGCGAATTCTGGTTATCGACGACGGGGGCGCCTGCGGCCGAGGTGAGAGTGCGTTCGGTCATCCTGGACTCCTGGGTTTCGTGGGGATTGAGGCGTACAGCCAATTGCGGGGATTCGATGCGGCGCGGAATTCGATGCGGCGGATATTCAGGCCGATTCAGGCCGACAGCGCGCGGTCGACGAGCAGCGAAAACGCGACGGTGCGCAAACTCGACGCAACGCGCGACGGTGCGTGGTTGACAGCGGACGTGTTGGCCTGGTTTTGCATCGCTTCCTCCGGTTGATCGTGTTGGGGATCGGTTGAGGAAACTGTATCAAACGCTATTGATAGTGATAAGTTGATTTATTTAATCTATCGAATAGACTGAGTTTATTGGGGTCGCAAGGCGTGTCGGAATTGAGGAATGGGAGCGCGGACGAATGCCTGCGCGGAGGGAGGAAAACGCCGCGCCCTATGTCAGGGCGCGGCGCGACAACGGAAGGAAAGCGTTAGACCGCCTCGACCGGCGCTTCGATCTTCTTCACGCCGGGCAATTCGCAGGCGTGAATCGCATCGACGATCGCTTCGATCGCGGGCATGCGCGTGAAGCTCTTGCGCCATGCCAGCACGACGCGGCGATCGGGCACGGGTTCGTCGAACGGCACGTACGAAAGCAGGCCCGAATCGACGCCGCCCGCATGCGGCTTGACCTCGGTCACCGACATACGCGGCAGCACCGTAATGCCCACGCCGCTCGCGACCATGTGACGGATGGTTTCCAGCGACGAGCCCTCGAAGGTTTTCTGGATGCCGTCCGCGTTCTGCGAGAAGCGCATCAGTTCCGGACACACGCCGAGCACGTGGTCGCGGAAGCAATGACCGCTGCCGAGCAGCAGCATGGTTTCCTGCTTGAGATCGTCCGGATCGATCTTCGGGCGCTTTTCCCACGCATGGCCCGAAGGCAGCGCGACCACGAACGGTTCGTCGTAGAGCGGACGCAGCGTGAGGCCCGTTTCCGGGAACGGCAGCGCCATGATGGCCACGTCGATCTCGCCCTGCTTGAGCAACTCGATCAGCTTGAGCGTGTAGTTCTCCTGCAGCATCAGCGGCATCTGCGGGACGCGCTTGATCATCTGCTTGACGAGCGTGGGCAACAGATACGGCCCGATGGTGTAGATCACGCCGAGGCGCAGCGGCCCGATCAGCGGGTCCTTGCCCTGCTTGGCGATTTCCTTGATGGCGAGCGTCTGCTCCAGCACGCGCTGCGCCTGCGTGACGATCTGCTCGCCGATTGGCGTGACGCTCACCTCGCTCGTGCCACGCTCGAAAATCTGCACGTTGAGTTCGTCTTCGAGCTTCTTGATCGCCACCGACAGCGTCGGCTGGCTCACGAAGCAGGCTTCCGCGGCCCGTCCGAAGTGGCGCTCGCGAGCAACCGCGACGATGTATTTCAATTCAGTGAGCGTCATTTCTAGGGACCAATCAAAAAGGGTGAATCAATAGTTTGTACTTATACACCTATGGCGGCGATTCGCCAATAATCAACGCCCCTATGCGGGGCGGGATCACGAACAGGGTCAGACGGCGAGAACGCGCGCAGGTTCCGCGCGCGTGCCGTCAGCATGAGAAATGATCTGTTTACGCCTTCAGATTACGCCTTCAGGTACTGCTCGCGCGCACCCAGCCAGCGGTTCAGATGCTGCGTGACCACGTGCGGATACTCGTGCAGCAGGCGTTCGGCCGCGTCGCGGGCCGGGTCGATCAGCCAGGTGTCGGTTTCGAGATTGGCGAAGCGCAGCATGGCCGCGCCCGACTGGCGCGCGCCGAGAAACTCGCCGGGGCCGCGAATTTCGAGGTCGCGGCGCGCGATCTCGAAACCGTCGGTGGTTTCGCGCATGGTTTGCAGACGCGCGCGGCCCGTGGGCGACAGCGGCCCGGTGTAGAGCAGCACGCAGACCGACGCTGCCGTGCCGCGCCCCACCCGCCCGCGCAACTGGTGAAGCTGGGCGAGACCGAAGCGCTCGGCGTGCTCGATCACCATCAGCGACGCATTGGGCACGTCCACGCCCACTTCGATCACCGTCGTCGCCACCAGCAACTGCACTTCGTTGCGCGAGAAGCCGTCCATCACGGCCGCCTTGTCCGCCGACGCGAGGCGCCCGTGCACGAGCCCGACGGTCAGTTCGGGCAGCGCGGCCACGAGCGTTTCATAGGTCTCCACCGCCGTCTGCAACTGCAGCGTTTCGCTTTCCTCGATCAGCGGACACACCCAGTACACCTGACGCCCCGTGAGCGCCGCCGCGCGCACGCGCGCGATCACTTCCTCGCGGCGCGCGTCGGAGACGAGCTTGGTCAGAATCGGCGTGCGGCCAGGCGGCAGTTCGTCGATGGTCGACACGTCGAGGTCGGCGTAATAGGTCATCGCCAGCGTGCGCGGGATCGGCGTCGCGGTCATCATCAACTGATGCGGCTGGAACTCGCGTTTCGCGTCGTCCGGCGACTTCGCGTTCTGCGCCTTCGCGCGCAAGGCAAGGCGCTGCTCCACGCCGAAGCGATGCTGTTCGTCGACGATCACGAGACCGAGGCGCGCGAATTCCACGGCGTCCTGAATGATCGCGTGCGTGCCGATCACGAGCTGCGCGGTGCCGAGCGCGGCGGCTTCGAGCGCGGCGCGCTTTTCCTTCGCCTTGAGGCTGCCCGAGAGCCACGCCACCTGCACGCCGAGCGGTTCGAGCCAGCCGCGCAGCTTGCGCGCGTGCTGCTCCGCGAGGATTTCGGTGGGCGCCATGAGCGCGGCCTGATAACCGGCGTCGATGGCCTGAGCCGCCGCGAGCGCCGCGACCACGGTCTTGCCCGCGCCCACGTCGCCTTGCAGCAGGCGCTGCATCGGATGCGGCTGTTCGAGATCGTGCGCGATTTCGCCCACCACGCGTTCCTGCGCGTTCGTCAGCGTAAACGGCAGTTGTTCGCGCAGACGCGCGAGCAGCGTGGTCTCGCTCTTGCGGCCCGCGACGTGGCGCGGCATGGCGGGCGCGGCGCGCGTGCGGCGTTCCTCGTGCGCGCGCTTGAGCGAGAGCTGCTGCGCGAGCAGTTCGTCGAACTTGATGCGCGTCCAGGCGGGGTGCGTGCCGTCGATCAGCGCGTGCTCGTCGGCGTTGATGGGCGGATGGTGCAGCGTGCGCACCGCGTCCATCAGGCCGGGCAGATCGAGCGGCGCCATGAACTCGCGCGCGACGGATTCCGGCAGCAGTTCGGGCAGATGCGCGCGCGACAGCGCGTTGTCGATGGCCTTGCGCAGATACGCCTGGCTCACGCCCGCCGTCGACGGATAGACCGGCGTGAGCGCCTGCGGCAGCGGCGCGTCGCCTTCCACGACCTTCACGGCCGGATGCACCATCTCCATGCCGAAGAAGCCGCCGCGCACGTCGCCGCGCACGCGCAGGCGTTTGCCGACGGCCATCTGCGTGACCTGCGAGCCGTAGAAGTTCAGGAAGCGCAGATGCAGTTCGTCGCCGTTGTGGTCGCGCAGTTTGACGACGAGCTGGCGGCGCGGCCGATACGCGACTTCGTTGTCGAACACCACGCCTTCGGTCTGCGAGACGCCGCCGGGCAGCAGCTCGCCGATGGGCGTGAGCGTGGTTTCGTCCTCGTAGCGCATGGGCAGATGCAGCACGAGGTCGATGTCGCTGCGCAGGCCGAGCTTGGCGAGCTTGTCGGCGGTTTTGGCGAGCTTGGGTTTGTCCTTCTCTTTTGCGCTTTCTTTCGCGCTTTCCTTCGCCTTCGCTTTCGCGTCGTCTTCCGCCGGTTTCGCGGCGCTTTTCTTCGCGGCCGCGCGCTTGCGCGGCGCGGGCGCGTCCGCCGTTTCGTCGCGCGCGTCCGCACGCGGGTCGTCGTGCGGGACGCTCGCGGGATCGGCTTCGGACATCATTCGACTAACGGACGAGGGCATGGGCGGCTTCGCAAGTACAATATCGGCTTTCCGGTCAGGCGCGGCGCATCGGCGCGACTGCCTGCCGTGCAGGCCGCCTCGTCGTGCGTACCCCCGCAATCATAGCGTTTCAGGGCGCGCGGGCAGACAGTCCGGGCGCTTTTTTGGGGCGCGAGCGGGCCGCCCGGGCGAGTTCCGGGTACGTTCCAGGTGCGTTCCGAACGTGTTCCCGGCGCACTCCGGGCGCGGCACAGACCGCCGCAACAACCGCTTTTCACCGCCGCGCGCCGCACCGTCGGCGTAGTGCCGTTTGGCGCATTTCCGTTTCATCAGGCCGCATGTTCAAGCTTTCCGATTTCGATTTCGATCTTCCCGAAGCACTGATCGCGCAGATCGCCCTGCCCGAGCGCAGCGCGAGCCGCCTTCTGGAAGTGGACAATTCCGTCCAGCCCGCGCGGCTGACCGACCGCACCGTCGCGGATCTGCCCGCGTGCATCGCGCCCGGCGATCTGCTGGTGTTCAACGATACCAAGGTGCTGAAGGCGCGTTTCTTCGGCCAGAAGGCCAGCGGCGGCAAGATCGAGGTGCTCGTCGAGCGCCTGACCGGCGCGCGCACGGCGCTCGCGCAGATCCGCGCGAGCAAGAGCCCGGCGCCCGGCACCACGCTGCGTCTGGCCGACGCCTTCGACGTGACGGTGGGCGAGCGCGTCGAGCCGTTCTACACGCTGCACTTCCCCGACGACTGCCTCACGCTGATCGAGCAGTTCGGCCGTCTGCCGCTGCCGCCGTACATCACGCACGACGCCGACGCCGGCGACGAAACCCGCTACCAGACCGTGTTCGCGCAGAATCCGGGCGCGGTGGCCGCGCCCACGGCGGGCCTGCACTTCGACGACGCGCTGTTCGCGAAGCTCGACGCCCAGGGCGTGGAGCGCGCAACGCTCACGCTGCACGTCGGCGCGGGCACGTTCCAGCCGGTGCGCGTGGAAAACATCGCCGATCACACGATGCACAGCGAGTGGTATCAACTGCCGCAATCGCTCGTCGACAAGATCGCCGCCACGCGCGCGCGCGGTGGCCGCGTGATCGCCGTGGGCACCACCTCGATGCGCGCGCTCGAAGCCGCCGCGCGCGACGCCGAGCGCGAAGGCCACCCGCTCGCGGCCACCCAGGCCGAAACCGACATCTTCATCACGCCGGGCTATCAGTTCCGCGTGGTGGACCGGCTCGTGACGAACTTCCACCTGCCGAAATCGACGCTGCTGATGCTGGTGTCCGCGTTCGCGGGCATCGAAACGATTCGTGCGGCGTATCGTCACGCCATCGCCGAGCGTTATCGCTTCTTCAGCTACGGCGACGCCATGCTGCTCACGCGCACCGCAGACGCGCTCAAGGCATAAAGCCAGGCATTAAAGCCGCCACCGTTCCCCGCCGCCGCGCGCGTCAAACGTCGCGCGGCGGCGCATCACCATCCGCGCCGGACTGTTTTCCGGTTGCACAGGAGTCAAACGCATGACCGACGGTCAGCAAAGCAACGCACGCGCCGAACACGGCGCCTATCTGGGCGAACGCCCGCAAAACGGCCTGAAATTCGAACTGCTCGGCACCGACGGCCTCGCGCGCCGCGGCCGCGTCACGCTCAATCACGGCGTGGTCGAAACGCCGATCTTCATGCCCGTGGGCACCTACGGCACCGTCAAGGCGACCCAGCCGCGCGAGCTGGAGGAGATGAAGGCACAGATCATCCTCGGCAACACCTTCCACCTCTGGCTGCGTCCGGGTCTGGAAACCATCGAAGCGCACGGCGGCCTGCACCGCTTCATGGGCTGGAACCGGCCGATCCTCACCGATTCGGGCGGCTTCCAGGTGTTCTCGCTCGGCGACCTGCGCAAGATTTCCGAAGACGGCGTGCGCTTCGCCTCGCCCGTGAACGGCGACAAGCTGTTCCTCTCGCCCGAAGTGTCGATGCAGATCCAGAAGGTGCTGAACTCGGACATCGTCATGCAGTTCGACGAATGCACGCCCTACGCGACCAACGGCGTGCCGACCACGCACAAGGAAGCCGCCGACTCCATGCGCATGTCGATGCGCTGGGCGCAGCGCTCGATCGACGAGTTCAACCGCCTCGGCAACCCGAACGCGCTGTTCGGCATCGTGCAGGGCGGCATGTTCGAGGATCTGCGCGACGAATCGCTCGCCGGTCTGTCGCAGATGCCGTTCCACGGCTACGCGATCGGCGGGCTCTCGGTGGGCGAGCCGAAGGAAGACATGATGCGCGTGCTCCAGCACGTCGCGCCGAAGCTGCCCGCCGACAAGCCGCATTACCTGATGGGCGTGGGCACGCCGGAAGATCTGGTGGCGGGCGTGGCCGCGGGCGTCGACATGTTCGACTGCGTGATGCCGACCCGCAACGCGCGCAACGGCTGGATCTTCACGCGTTTCGGCGACATCAAGATCCGCAACGCCACGCACAAGAACTCGCTGCGTCCGCTCGACGAGCAGTGCGGCTGCTACACCTGCCGCCACTTCACGCGCGGTTATCTGCATCACCTGCACCGCGTGGGCGAGATTCTCGGCGCGCAGCTCAACACGATCCACAACCTGCATTACTACCTGGAACTGATGAGCGAGATGCGCGCGGCAATCGAGACGAAGACCTTCGAGGCCTTCCGTCAGCGTTTCGCCGAAAACCGCGCGCGCGGGGTGGACTGAGCCGGACCGACTCTGATCGAGCCCCGATCGGGTCCCGATCGCAGCGCCGGCGCGCGCTTTCGAAGGTTTCCGATCGCGCGCGACGGCGAGTGCCGCCAGACTTTACAATTACCTTTCGCGACAGCGCCGCCCAGGCGGGCAAATCGCCGTTCGGGCCGCCCTGCACCGGTCGCACCCGCGCAACCCATGCTTCGCGCAGCGGGGCAACCAGGTGTTAACAGCTTGATCGGAAAGCCCATTTGGCGTCGTCGTCGCGTATTAAGCCGGTGGTAGAATAATCGGCTCGCTTTTTGATCGTACCTTTGATCGTAGTGATCGTATAAACGGAGAGACCAACGTGTCGTTCATTTCCAATGCCTTCGCCCAAGGCTCCGCAGCCGGCGGCGCAGAATCCAGCCTGATGAGCTTCCTGCCGCTGATTCTGATGTTCGCCGTGCTGTACTTCATCATGATCCGTCCGCAGATGAAGCGCCAGAAGGAACACCGCAACATGCTCGCCGCCATGGCCAAGGGCGACGAAGTCATCATCAGCGGCGGTATCGTCGGCAAGGTCACCAAAGTCAGCGAAGCCTATGTGGGCGTCGAAATCTCCGACGGCACGGAAGTCACCGTGCAAAAGTCGTCGGTTACGACCATCCTGCCGAAGGGCACGATCAAGTCGCTGTAAGCGCCAGACGATCGATCACCCCGTCGATCACTTCAGGCCGTGGCTGAGTCCGCGGTCTGGTGCGTCCGGCCCGGCCCCCTGCATCACCCTGAGGCGCGCTGAAGCGCCTCGCGCGGGGCGGCAAGCGGGCCTTGCCGGACGCGCTCGCATCGAGATGGCCATCCCCCTCCCCCGTTGGGCCAACCAATGAACCGTTATCCCCTCTGGAAATATGTCGTGATGCTGGTGGCGCTAGTCATCGGCCTCGTGTACACATTGCCCAATTTCTTCGGCGAAGCGCCCGCGGTCCAGGTGTCGAGCGGTAAAGCCACCGTGAAGCTCGACTCCGGCACGCTCGCGCAGGTCGAAGCCGCAGTGGCGGCGGCCAACATCAAGGCCGACGACGTCACCTTCGACAACTCGTCGATGAACGCGAACATTCGCGTGCGCGTGGCCGACACCGACACCCAGCTACGCCTCAAGGACGCGCTGAACAAGGCGCTGAACGCCGACCCGAGCGATCCGCAGTACATCGTCGCGCTGAACCTGCAGAGCGCCTCGCCGCGCTGGCTGACCGCGCTGCACGCGCTGCCGATGTACCTCGGTCTGGACCTGCGCGGCGGCGTGCACTTCCTGCTCCAGGTCGACATGAACGGCGCGCTCAACAAGAAGCTCGACTCCGACGCTTCGGACGCCCGCACGCTTCTGCGCGACAAGAATATCCGCGACGGCGGCGTGAACCGCGTCGGCCAGAGCGTCGTGATCAATTTCGCCGATCCGGCCGTCGCCGACCAGGCGAGCAAGCTGCTGTCGGGCACCGGCGGCATCAGCGAACTCGTGTGGGCCACGCAGAACGCGCCGGAAGGCGGCGTGCAGCTCGTCGGCACCTTCACGCCGGCGGTCAAGAAGGCCGTGCAGGACGCCGCGCTCAAGCAGAACATCCAGACGCTGCATAACCGCGTGAACGAACTGGGCGTGTCCGAGCCCGTGATCCAGCAGCAAGGCGACGACCGCATCGTGGTCGAACTGCCGGGCGTGCAGGACACCGCGAAGGCGAAGGACATCATCGGCCGCACGGCGACGCTCGAAGCGCGCCTCGCCGACCCGAACGGTCTGCATCCGAATCCGGGCGACCCCGTGCCGCCGGGCGACGAGCTGTTCACGCAAGGCAACGCCGCGCCGGTGCTGCTGCGCAAGGCCGTGATCTTCACGGGCGACCGCATCATCGACGCGTCGGCGGGCTTCGACGAGCATCAGCGTCCGTCGGTCAACATCCGTCTCGACTCGGCGGGCGGCCGCGCGGTGCGCAGCGTCTCGCGCGACAACATCGGCAAGCCGATGGCGATGGTGCTGTTCGAAAAGGGCAAGGGCGAAGTGCTGACGGTGGCCACGATCCAGTCGGAACTGGGCGACCGCTTCCAGATCACGGGCCAGCCCACGCCGCAAGCCGCCGCCGACCTCGCGCTGCTGCTGCGCGCCGGTTCGCTCGCGGCGCCGATGGACATCATCGAAGAACGCACGGTCGGTCCGAGCCTTGGCGCGGACAACATCCGCAAGGGCTTCGACTCGGTGGTCTACGGCTTCGCCGCGATCGCCGTGTTCATGATCGCGTACTACATGCTGTTCGGCATGATCTCCATGATCGGCCTGTCGGTGAACCTGCTGCTGCTGGTGGCCGTGCTCTCGATGATGCAGGCCACGCTCACGCTGCCGGGCATTGCCGCTATCGCGCTCGCGCTCGGTATGGCGATCGACGCGAACGTGCTGATCAACGAGCGCGTGCGTGAAGAACTGCGCAACGGCGCGCCGCCGCAACTGGCCATCCAGAACGGCTACGCGCACGCCTGGGCGACGATTCTCGACTCGAACGTCACCACGCTGATCGCCGGTCTCGCGCTGCTCGCGTTCGGCTCGGGCCCGGTGCGCGGCTTCGCGATCGTGCACTGTATCGGCATCCTGACCTCGATGTTCTCGGCCGTGTTCTTCTCGCGCGGTCTCGTGAATCTCTGGTACGGCGGCAAGAAGAAGCTCAAGTCGCTGGCCGTCGGTCAGGTGTGGCGTCCGGAACCGGAAGCGGCGGGCGCGCCCGCACTCTCCGACGCGGACACCGACACCGACACGGGCCGTGCGCTCGCCAGCAACACCGCCAGCGCAGCCAAGCGCGAATCGGCCAAGGCCGGCGCGAAGGGCGCCGCACGCGGCAAGCCCACCGTGCGCCGCCGCAATGCGAGCGGCCCGGACAACACCGGCTCGTCCCGCTGATACGGAGACTAGAAAATGGAATTTTTCCGCATCCGCAAAGACATCCCGTTCATGAAGCACGCGTTGATCTTCAACGCGATCTCCTTCATTACGTTCATCGCGGCGGTGTTCTTCCTGTTCCACCGCGGCCTGCATCTGTCGATCGAATTCACGGGCGGCACGGTCATCGAAGTGCAGTACCCGCAGGCGGTGCCGCTCGAACCGGTGCGTGACTCGCTCGGCAAGATCGGTTACGGCGACGCCCAGGTGCAGAACTTCGGCACCTCGCGCGACGTGCTGATCCGCCTGCCGATCAAGCAGGGCCTCTCCTCGGCGCAGCAAAGCGACCAGGTGATGAACACGCTCAAGGCCGACAATCCGCAAGTGCTGCTGCAGCGCGTGGAGTTCGTCGGTCCGCAGGTGGGCAAGGAACTCGCCACCGACGGTCTGCTCGCGCTCGCGTGCGTGGTCGTCGGCATCATCATCTATCTGTCGTTCCGCTTCGAGTGGAAATACGCCGTGGCCGGCGTGATCGCCAACCTGCACGACGTGGTGATCATTCTCGGCTTCTTCGCGTTCTTCCAGTGGGAGTTCTCGCTCTCGGTGCTCGCGGCGGTGCTGGCGGTGCTCGGTTATTCGGTCAACGAATCGGTCGTTATCTTCGACCGGATTCGCGAGACCTTCCGCCGCGAACGCAAGATGAGCGTGGTGCAGGTCATCAACCACGCGATCACGAGCACGATGTCGCGAACCATCATCACCCACGGCTGTACGGAAATGATGGTGCTGTCGATGTTCTTCTTCGGCGGTCCGACGCTGCATTACTTCGCGCTGGCGCTGACGGTGGGTATTCTGTTCGGTATCTACTCGTCGGTGTTCGTGGCCGCTTCGCTTTCGATGTGGCTCGGCGTGAAGCGCGAGGACCTCATCAAGGAAAAGAAGGACAAGTTCGATCCGAACGATCCGAACGCCGGCGCGCAGGTTTAAGTCACACCTGCGCCGCGTTCCCTCGAACGCAGACGGACAAAAAAAGCCCCGCGAATCTCGCGGGGCTTTTTTCTTTTTGCGCTTCTTTTTGCGCCCGTGAAGCGTAAAGCGCGGCGCTTACTGCTTGATGCCTTCGGCCTGGATGTGCAGCTTCGTCTCCATCTTGAAGCCGTATTTCTTGCCCATGTCCATGCCGAACGCGTCGCGGTCGAACTCGGCTTCGGCTTCCACGCCGCACACTTCGCGCTTGAGCATCGGGTGCTGCATGCACTTGAACGATTCGATCTCGAGCTTGAGCGGCTTCGTCACGCCGTGCAGCGTGAGCGTGCCGATCACTTCCTTGGGCGTGTCGCCGTCGAACACGATCTGCGTGCCCTTGTAGGTGGCGGTGGGATATTTCGCGACGTCGAAGAACTCCTCGCCGCGCAGATGCTTGTCGAGTTCCGTGTTGCCCGTCTGCACCGAAGCCGGGTCGATCGTCACGTCGACCGTGCCGGTCTTGCCCGAGCGGTCGAGCGTGACCGTGCCCGTGGTCTTCGTGAACTTGCCGCGCCACACCGAGAGGCCGCCGAAGTGGTCGGACTCGAAGCTCGGGTAGGTGTGGTTCGGATCGAGCTGATACACGTCGGCGGCGTGCGCGAGCGAGGCGGTGAGGACCAGCGCGACGGCGGCGGCCGCTTTCGGCAAGGCGTGCTTAGTGGCGTGCTTCGTGGCGTGCTTCGCTACATACTTCGCGGCGTACTTTGCGTTGTGCAAGGCGTTCTTGTTCAAGTGCGTCTCCTGAGTCGGCAACGTCATGGAAAAGAAACGCGCCGCCGCGTGCGTTGCCCCCTACCGGTGCGCGACGACGATATGAAACTTGATCAGCACTTCGTCCGCGACGGTCGACGTGTCCTTCCACTGGCCCGTGCCGATGCCGAACGCCAGACGGTGGATCGGCAAGGTGCCGTCGAACGTCTGCGTGCCGCCCTGCTGCGTGAGCACGACGGGCGCCGTCACGGGCTGCGTGCGGCCCTTGATGGTCAGGTTGCCGCTCACGCTGTACTGGTTCGGCCCGGTCGAGGTGATCGACGTGGACACAAAAGTGGCCTGCGGATACGCCTTCGCGTCGAACCACTCGGGACCGCGCACCGAATCGTTGTACGTCGGGCTGCCGAGGTCGTAGCTGCCGGTATCGACGGTGATGCGCGCCGTGCCGCCCGCGGGCTTCGCCGGATCGAAGGCGATCTGCGCGTCGAACTTCATGAAGCGCCCTTCGACCGGCACGTTCATTTGCCGCGAGATCGCCACGAGTGTGCTCCTGTCGGCGTCGATCTGCGCGAACGCCGCGCCGCCGGGCACGAGCGCCGTCAATAGCGTGCAGACCATGCCAATCAGCACCGTGCCCCACCGCGCGACCGGCGCGACCGGCACCCGAACCGCCCTCGCCCTGCCCGCCAGCGGGCCCAGTCGCCGCCTCCCGCTGACTAAACGCGCCAGCCCGGACAATCCTTCCATGATCTTCCCCGATGCGGGCGCCGGTCTCCTCCGACAACGACGCCCGCCGCCCGCGCGAGCCCCGAGGAGGGAGGGCCGTCGAATCGGCCTCTCAGCTGCAAAGATAGCCTATGCGCGTGACTGCAAACATCTGCGGATAGAGAATAGCGCGGCTAGCCGCGCACTCGCGCCCGGCGTGGCATCGCCCGGCGCCGCGCAGCCGGCATGCGCGGCCATGCTGGCTCGCGCGCATCGGCGGCGCAAACGTGGCACACTCCTCGCCCGTCATGCAGCCCGGATCGCCGGGGCGGTCGAGCGGGTCGCCGGAATGGCCGCAAGGGCCCGGCCCGCAAATTGCTACAGCTTGCCGATGCTCGCGCCGAAAGGCCGCCTACGTGCTGTTGCCCGCTGTCCAGACGCTACCCGCGCACGCCGCGCAAGCAAACGCGCGCGTCAGGTGCCCTTTGGTAACATGGCCAGGCGCGCCGCGCGTGTCGCGTTGCCATGCTGCCGTTCGGCCCGCGCTGCATGTCCCGTTCACGTCGTTTTGCGCCACCTGCCCGCATGGCCCAGGAAAAACTGATCGCGTGTCACGAATGCGACGCGCTCTACCGCAAACCTCGCCTGCTCGGGCGTGAAACCGCGCGCTGCACGCGCTGCGGCGCCACGCTCTATCACAGCGCCTCGTCGCAGCTCGACCGCATCTGCGCGATCACGATCGCCGCGCTGCTCACCTTCATCATCGCGCAGTCGTTTCCGATCATCGAACTCGACGCCAACGGCATCACCACGGAATCGAGCCTGTTCGGCGCGCTCGTGGTGCTGTGGAACGAGGACATGCAGATCGTCGCGGTGATGGTCTTTTGCGCAACCATCCTTTTCCCGCTCACCGAAATGGTGGCGCTGCTCTACGTGCTGCTGCCGATCCGGCGCGGCTTCATCCCGCCCGGCTTCGATCTCGTGCTGCGCGCGATCCAGTTCGTGCGGCCCTGGGGCATGCTCGAAGTGTTCATGCTCGGCGTGCTGATCACGATCGTGAAGATGGTCAGCCTCGCGCGCGTGATTCCGGAGACGGCGCTGTTCGCGTTCGGCGCGCTCACGCTGATGTTCACCGTGGTCGTGACGTTCGATTCGCGCACGCTCTGGGATATCGCCGACGCCCTGCGCGAAAGCGCGCTCGCCGCGCGCCGCGGCCGCTCGGGTCCGGCGGCGGAGGGCGGCGCGAACGGCGGTCCGGGCCTGCCTGGCGGTAACGGAGGGAACGGCGGCCACGGCGGCAACGACGGGCTGGACACGCCCGCCACCCCGCACACGGCCGACGGCCACGACATCGACCCGCGCGGGCTGCTCGATCCGGGCGTGCCCTCGGTGCTCGCGCATGTCGCCGGATCCGACGCGCTCGCCGATCCGGAAATTCGCGGCACCGCGCGCGACGCCGGGCAAGACGCGCCACCCGACACCCCGCCCGCCCGTCCCGAGGGTTCGCGATGAAAAAATACCTCACCGCCGCCGACGCCGGCCTGATCTCCTGCCACGCCTGCGGTCACGTCCAGCCGTTGCAGCGCGGCATCGCGCATCCGCGCTGCCTGCGCTGCCACTCGCCGCTGCACACGCGCCACCCGGACAGCCTGATGCGCACCTGGGCGCTGCTGATCGCCGCCGCGTTGCTCTACATTCCGGCCAACATCCTGCCGGTCATGCACACGGCCTCGCTCGTCGGCGACGAGGACGACACCATCATGAGCGGCGTCGTCTACTTCTGGACCTCGGGCGACGCGCCGCTCGCCGTAATCGTGTTCATCGCCAGTATTCTGGTGCCCATGCTCAAGCTGTCGGTGCTCGGGCTGCTCTGCTTCACCTCGCAGCGCCGCTCCACGTGGCGTCCCGCCGAGCGCACCAAACTCTACCGGCTGGTCGAATTCATCGGCCGCTGGTCGATGCTGGACGTCTTCGTTGTCACCCTGACCGTGGCGCTGGTACGCTTCCAGTCACTTGCGGTGATCACGGCGGGCCCAGGCGCCATCGCGTTCGGCTCGGTCGTGATCCTGACGATGATCGCGTCGATGCAGTTCGATCCGCGCCTCATCTGGGATCCGGTGGACGAAGACAAGCAACAACCCACGCAACACTCTCAGGATCACCCACATGAATAGTCCGAAAGGACCGACCCCGGCCCCCGGCGGGGCGGGTTCCGGCGGCGGCGGCTTGCCGCCCGACCTGCCCGAACCGGACATCGTCAAACCCCGGCGCTGGCTGCCCTCGCTCGTCTGGATCGTGCCGCTCATCGCGGCGCTGATCGGCGTGGCGCTCGTGGTGAAGTCGGTGGCCACCCGCGGGCCCACCATCACCATCAGCTTCATGAGCGCCGAAGGCCTCGAACCCGGCAAGACCAAGGTCAAGTACAAGGACGTCGATATCGGTTCGGTGCGCGCCATCAAGCTCTCGCCGAACCTCTCGCGCGTGCTCGTGACCGTCGAACTCACCAAGGATGCCGAAGACTTCGCCAAGAAGGACAGCCGCTTCTGGGTGGTGCGTCCGCGCGTGGGCGCGAGCGGCGTCTCGGGCCTCGGCACGCTGCTCTCGGGCTCGTACATCGGCGCCGACGCGGGCCGTTCGGAAGAAACCGCCAGCGACTTCACCGGACTGGAAACGCCGCCCGCCGTCACCATCGACGAAAAAGGCCACCGCTACACGCTGCACAGCGAAAACCTCGGCTCGCTCGATATCGGCACGCCGATCTTCTATCGCCGCATCCAGGTCGGCCAGGTCACGGGCTATTCGCTCGACAAGGACGGCACGGGCGTGACCGTGCAGGTGTTCGTCAGCGCCCCGTACGACCAGTACGTCGGCACCAATACGCGCTGGTGGCATGCGAGCGGCGTAAACGTACAGCTCGATTCGAGCGGCTTCAAGGTCAACACGCAGTCGCTCGCGACGGTCGTGACGGGCGGTCTCGCCTTCCAGGCGCCGCCGGGTCAGGCGATGGGTCCGCAGGCGCCCGACGCCGCGACCTTCACGCTCGCCTCCGACGAAAGCGAAGCGATGCGCGAGCCGGACGGCGCGCCGGTGCGCGTGGTCATGTACTTCAACCAGTCGCTGCGCGGCCTCGCCGTGGGCGCGACCGTGGACTTCCGCGGCATCGTGCTCGGCCAGGTAACCGATATCGGCATCGAATACGATCCCAAGGAGCACAACTTCACCATGCCGGTGACGATGGATCTGTATCCGCTGCGTCTGTCGCGCCGCACGCGCGGCGAAGCGCCCGCGCCGCATACGCCGCAGAGCCACGAACTGATCAAGCGGCTCGTCTCGCGCGGCCTGCGCGGCCAGTTGCGCACCGGCAACCTGATCACCGGCCAGCTCTACATCGCGCTCGACATCTTCCCGAAGGCCGGTCCGGCCAAGGCGGATCTCGACCGCGACCCGATGGAGCTGCCGACGGTGCCGAACTCGCTCGAAGAGCTGCAGCTTCAGGTGGCCGACATCGCCAAGAAGCTCGATCAGATTCCGTTCGACAAGATCGGCAACAACCTGAACGAATCGCTCAAGAGCGCGAACCAGCTGTTCGGTCAGGTCAACGACCAGCTTCTGCCGCAGATGCGCGGCACGCTGGACGAGGCGCAGAAGACCTTCAGCGCCGCCCAGTCCACCTTGCAGCAGGATTCGCCGCTGCAATCGGACGTGCATCAGGCGCTGCAGGAACTGACGCGCACGCTGCAATCGCTCAACGCGCTCTCGGATTACCTCGAGCGCCATCCCGAATCGCTGCTGCGCGGCAAATCAGGAGACAAGCCATGACGTATCGCCGGCGCCCGCTCCGGCGCCTTGCCGCCCTTGCTGCCCTCGCCGCGCTGACGGCGCTGGCGGGCTGCGCCTCGCCCAGCAGCCACTTCTACACGCTGAGTCCGACCGACGACGCGGCGCGGACCCAGCCCGCCGCCGCGACGAACGGCAATCCGGCGTGGCTGATCGAACTCGCGCCCGTCGACGTGCCGCCGCAGGTCGCGAAGGCGCAGTTCGTGGTGCAGACCGACGCCACCCAGGTGCGCGTGCTCGAACAGGAACGCTGGGCGTCGATGCCCGGCGACGAGATCCGCCGCGCGCTGTCGGGCGACCTCACGCAGCAGTTGAACACGATCGACGTGTACGGCTCGCCGCATCCCGAAGGCGTGCCGGTCTATCGCGTGAGCGTGAACGTGCAGCGCTTCGAATCGTGGCCGGGCTCGCATGCGCTGATCGACGCGGTCTGGAGCGTGCGCTCGCTCGACTCCCAGACCGTCATGACTTGCCGCAGCGTGCTCAACGAACCGGTCGGCGACGGCTACGACGCGCTCGTGGTCGGCCACCGGCGCGCCGTCGCATCGCTCTCGCAGGCCATTTCGAGCGGCGTGCGCGCGCTCGCGGCCACGCCGCGGGTGACGGGCGCCGCGGCAGCGGTGGCGGCGGCGGTGTCGAAAGGCGGCGCCAAGGCCGCCGTCGTCAAAACGAAGCCCGTCAGCATCGCCTGCCCGCAAGTCGCGCCGGTCGCTGAATCGGCGGGATCGGGGGGGTAAAGGCTCGCTCATCGCGCGCCGCTTCCTCGACGGAACGCGGCGCGCGCTCCCACCCGCGTCTCGCCAGTCGGCGCCGCGCTCATGCCGCGCCGGCCCATCTCAAACGGTCAAACGCACGCCGCCCGCGATAATGTCGCGTTGCCTTGTCGCTTTGACCGTTTGCCTATGTTTCGCTCCTTCCCCACGCTCTGGAAAAAATGGCGCGCCTCGCGCAGCGCCGGCCAGCAGCTCGACGCCCTGCTCGCCACCGCCGACGCCGACGCGCCCTACGCCGAACGCAGCGACTGGCTGATCGAACTCGCCCACTGGATCCACCGGCGCGGCAAGCTCGACGGCGCCGGCCGGGTGGTGCCGTCCGCGCCTGACACGTTCGCCGACTCCGCTCACGCCTACGCCACTGCAACCGACGCCGACGCCGACGCCCCGCCGCCGCCCGAACACGCGCGCCTGCGCTACCTGCTGCACGTGCTCGACCGCAATCCGGGCTGGAAGGCGAACGTCGGCGCCATCGTGCGCAAGCTGCTGCGCGAAAGCGACAGCATCTCGCTGCTGTGCGACGCCGGCATGCCGGTGCACTCGGGCCTGTTCGGCGCGCTGGTCGGCCGCGTCCAGGCGCAACTGATACCGCCCGCACCGAACCGCCGCGATCTGGCCGCGCTCGTCACGCTGATGTTCCCCGCCACGCACGATCCCGAGTGGATCGCGACGCTGCCGCCCGACGTGCTCGCACGCCTGCGCGCGTTGATCGCCGAGCCGCAAGCGCTTGCGCAAACCGCATCCGCTTCGCCCGACGACATCCGCGCCAGCCGCGCCCCGCAAGGCACCGAATTCACGCTCGACCTGTTGACCGCGCTGCACAACCTCAGTTGCCAGATCAGCTCGACGGGCCTCTCGCCGACCGTGCGCAGCCGCCTGTCGCGCGACGAATCGCACGTCGCCGTCGAAAAGCTGCCGTTCTTCCGCCTCACGCGCGCGATGCTCGCCGTCGAAAACGCGCGCGACTCGGGCGACGCCGCGCGGCTGCGCCAGGAAGTGACGTGGCTGCGCCTGCTGCTCGACGAATGCCGCAAAGCCACCGACGACGTCTTCGCCCATCTCTACCGCCACGGCGTGCGCGTCGACACCGTGTTCCAGGTCGAACGCATGCGCATGCGCATCGTGCGCGCCGAGCATCTGCTCGACGCCTGGATGTCCAGCGACGACGCCCGCACGCAGGCGCGCCTCGCCGCCGATCTCGTCCGGGCGAACCAGGCGAGCCAGAGCGTCTCGCACCTCGTGCGCAGCAATTTCGCGCTGCTCTCGCGCAAGGTCGTCGAGCTGTCCGCCGACACCGGCGAGCACTACATCGCACGCGACCGCGCCGAATATCTGACGATGTTGCGCATGGCGGCGGGCGGCGGCCTCGTCACGGCGGTGACGGTGTACGTGAAATTCGGCATCACGGGCGCGCATCTGCCGTCGATGATCGAAGGGCTGTTCGCGGGCATCAACTACGCGCTGAGCTTCCTCGTGATGCACTTCTGCCACTTCTCGCTCGCGACCAAGCAGCCCGCGATGACCGCGCCCACGCTCGCGCGCGAACTCGACGGCGCGAACGAAGCGCCGGGACGCGTGCGCTTCGTCTCGTCGGTGGTGGCGCTGATCCGCACCCAGGCGGCGGCCGTGCTCGGCAACGTGCTGCTCGTGTTTCCGGCCTGCCTCGCGATCCAGCTCGTGTGCGGCTGGCTGTTTCACGCCGATCTGATCTCGCCCGCCAAGGCGCACGCAACGCTGCAATCCTTCTCGCTGATCGGCCCGACGCCGTTCTACGCCGCGCTCACGGGCGTGCTGCTGTGGGCGTCGAGCCTGTTCGCCGGTTGGGCCGACAACTGGTTCGTGCTCCATCGCGTCGAGGACGCGCTGGCGTGGAACCGCCGTCTGCGCATGACGCTCGGCACCTCGGGCGCTGCGCGGCTCGCGCGTTTTTGCCGCCTGAACGCGGCGGGCGTGTGGGGCAATCTCGTGCTCGGCATGATGCTCGGCCTCGTGCCGGCGATCGTCTCGGCGGTCGCGTTTCACTTCGAGGTGCGCCACGTCACGCTCTCGGCCGGTTCGATCGGCGTGGCGATGGGCGTGCTCGGCCCGGCGACGCTCAAGAGCGGCGAGCTGTGGTGGGCCGTGGCGGGCGTCGCGAGCATGGCGGTGCTCAACGTGACGGTGAGCTTCGCGCTCGCCTTGCAGATGGCGCTGCGCTCGCGCGACCTCGCGCGCAAGGATGTGCGCCCGCTTATGCGCGCGTTCTGGCGGCGCGTGACGCGGCATCCTGCCGACCTGGTGTGGCCGATGCGCCGCGGCCAGTTGCGTGAAGACAACGAGTGAAACGCGCGTTTTGATCTGCCGTTCGGCCAACGTTACCGCCCAGGTTGACGCCGGCCATCGCGTCCTCACCGCGCCGGCGCGACGCTGAGGGACGCATCCGCCTCGCACGCTGTTTGCACTTTGTGTGCATGCATTTTTCCGTCTGCGAGGCGTTCCTCACGTTTGATCTACGTCGCGGCACGCCACCGGAGGCCGTTGCCGCGTGTAGTCACCTGGGCTACAGTCCTCATGATTCGAACCTTTCGGCACAAAGGTCTTGCATCGTTTTTTCTGGAAGGCAGCAAGGCGGGCATCCAGGCGCACCACGCGTCGCGTCTGCGCCTGCTGCTCGGCGCGCTGGATCAGGCGCGCGGGCCGCAGGACATGAACGCGCCGCCGTGGCGCCTGCACGCGCTGCAAGGCAGTCTCGCCGGGCATTGGGCGGTGTGGGTCAACGGCAACTGGCGTCTCACTTTCCTGTTCGAAGGCGCCGACGCCATCCTCGTCGACTATCAGGATTACCACTGAGGATTACCCCTAAGGGCACACGTATGAGCAGAATGCACAATCCGCCGCATCCCGGCGAAGTCCTGCGCGAATGGATTCCGCCGGAGATCACCGTGACCCAGGCGGCGCACGATCTGCATATCAACCGCGTCACGCTGTCGAACCTGCTCAACGGCAAGGCGGGCATGACGGCGAATCTCGCGCTGCGGCTGTCGGCGTGGCTCGGCACCACGCCCGAACACTGGCTCGGGCTGCAGACGCAGTGGGATCTCTGGCAAGCGCGCCGGCAGCCGCGTCCGCGCATCCGGCCGCTTGCGCGTGCGGCCGCGCAAGCCGTCGTGGCGGCGCGCTGAGGGCCGCCTGACGCGGTCCCACGCCCTCTGGCGCGCGCCTTTGCATGCCCATGCGGGCAGCAAGCGCCCGACTTCCGGCGCCCTGGCGGACACGCGCTCCGGCCCGCCCCCACAACCCGCGTACAATAGCGCCTTCCCCCGCAGCGTCACCTCTCTTTTCTCATGTCTTTCGATTTCTTCGCCCCCTGCCCGCGTGGCCTCGAAGCCGCGCTCGCCGCCGAACTCGCGGAAACCGCGCAACGGCGCCTGCCGCCCGGCGCGCTCCAGGTCGGCGCCGAAGTGCCCGGCGGCGTACATTTCCGCGGCAACTGGGCCGGCGGCATGGCCGCGAACCTGCATTCGCGCATCGCGAGCCGCGTGCTCCTCAAGATCGCCCAGCGTCCGTATCGCGGCGAGCAGGACATCTACGCGCTCGCCCGCGAGCAACAGTGGGAAAAGTGGTTCTCGCCGAACGAGACGATCCGCATCGACATCACCGCGATCAAGTCACCGCTGCGCAGCCTCGAATTCGCCACGCTGCGCGTGAAGGACGCGATCTGCGACCGCATGCGCGACAAGGCCGGTTCGCGTCCGAGCGTCGATACCGCTTATCCCGACGTGCGCATCTTCGCCTTCCTGACCGCCACCGAGTGCACGCTCTATCTCGACACGTCCGGCGAGCCGCTGTTCAAGCGCGGCTGGCGTCTCGACAAGGGCGCGGCGCCGCTGCGCGAGAATCTCGCGGCCGGCATCCTGCGCCTGACGGGCTGGACGCCCGAGCAGCCGCTCTACGATCCGATGTGCGGCTCCGGCACCTTCCTCGCGGAAGCGTGGCAAGTCGGCCTCGACATCGCGCCGGGTCTGGAGCGCAGCTTCGGCTTCGAACGCCTCAAGCAGGCCGATTCGGCCGCCTGGCGTCACCTCAAGAGCGAGGCCAACACGGCGCGCAATACGGCGCTGAGCCGCGCGCAGGATCTGCGGATCTTCGGCAGCGACATTTCGGACGTGATGCTCGACAAGGCGCGCGCCAACTTCGCGCGCGCCGGGCTCGGCAAGGTGCCGCTCAAGCAGCTCGACGCCCGCAACATGACGCCGCCCGCCGAGGGCGAAGGCATTCTGGTGGCGAATCCGCCGTACGGCGAGCGTATCGAGGTGCGCGGGCGCAACGCGCGCGGCGAGCTGCGCGAGCGCAATCCGCGTAACGAAGACGACTACGATGCACCGGACGCCTTCCGACGCGCCCACACCGACGCGCCCGACGCCGAGTTCTTCCAGGCGCTCGGCGACGCGCTCAAGCAGCGCTTCACGGGCTGGCGCGCGTTCATCCTGACCTCGGACCGCAAGCTGCCGGGCCAGTTGCGCCTGCGCGAATCGGCCAAGACGCCGCTGTTCAACGGCGCGCTCGAATGCCGTCTGTTCCGCTTCGACCTGATCGCGGGCAGCGTGCGTCAGCGTCCGGCGGCGGGTAACGCCGACGCGGGCAGCTAGCCCGCCGACTCGCGCGACTAAATCGCGCGACTAAACTGCGCCTCGACCGGCGCGGCTCCCCGCCGCGCCGGTATCCACGACTTCACTCCGCCCACCTCGCGCTCACACGCGCGACGGCCCCACTTTCGCTCCGCCAGCATCGACCGGCAGCGGATACCCTTCGTACTCCGGAAAGAGCTTCGGCAACAAGAAGTCCGGCAAGCTGTGGCGCGAAAAACAGCGCGACGTCGAAGCCGGATGGATCAGATGCAAGCAACTCCCGCGCGCATCCTCGGCGGCGAGCACGTTCTTGCCCGCGCTCACCACACGCCGGATAAAGCTTTCGTCCTCGCCGAGATTCACATCGTCGAAGCGCGCGATCTCGAACAGCGACTTGCGATACACGTAGGCGAAACCGTAAAAGAGGATGAAGTCCGCGCCGATCTGCATCTTCTCGTGGAACGTCACCGTGCTCACCTCCTGCCCCTTCAGCACATAGTGCAGCCCGACGCGCGCGTTCAGATCCATGTAGCCGAGAAAACGCGTGTGCGGCGCGTACATCCAGAACGTCGAGAGCTTGATCAGCGCGGCGTCGTTCTGGCGCAGCAACGCGGTCATATCCGCGAGATAGTGCGAGGCGTAGTGGTCGTCGTCATCGAAATGGGCGATCAGTTCGCCGCGCGCCTCGCTCACGAGCCGGTTGCGCTTGGCGCCGATCGTCATCGGCTCGCTCGACCAGAGGTAGCGCACGCGGGCGTCGCGCTGCGCGAGATCGCGCATGAACGCGTTCGGCTCGGGGCTGTCGTCGAGCACGAGCCACTCCCAGTCGGCCTGCTGGCGCGCCACGCAGCGCGCGATGGCGGGCAAAAACGCGGCGCGGTTCGCCGTGGGCGTGATGATGGAAACGTTTGGAGACATGAGCGATGCGGTGAGCGCGGCGGCAAGCGGCCGCGGATGAAGGAGGCGATGGAAACGATTACAGCAGAGTCGCGTCCGCGCCTCTCTCAGAAAAACTCGAAAACGCGTCGCGCGAAGATAAAGACGTTGAGCGCAGCCTACTGACAGGACGCTGTCAGCAGGCGGGCCGCACACTCCTCTCCACGCCGTCCGAACACCACCACGCCCGGCGAAACTCGGCACAAAACGCGGCACGCGCGGCGCGCGCCACGTGCCGTGATCTGCTGCCAGTTTTCATCCATCTCGTCCAACCTGCTCATTCGAGGAGCGCATCATGTCGACCGTTGAAGCCACCCGCGTCATTTCCTGGTTCGAAATCCCCGCGCACGATCTGGAGCGCGCCGCCCGGTTCTACGAAACCGCCTTCGATACGTCCTTGCAGCGCGAAGTCATGGGCGGCGTGCCGATGGCCCTGTTCGCGCATACCGACAACGAAACCGGCGGCTGCATCGTGTTCAATCCGCGCGACGCCCGCCCCGACACCAAGGGCGTGCTCGTGTATCTGAACGCGCAGCCGTCGGTCACGGCCGTGCTCGATCGCGTCGAAAAGGCGGGCGGCCGCAAGGAAGGCCCGGCGCTGGAACTGCCGAACAATTACGGCTACATCGGCTTTTTCATCGATACGGAAGGCAATCGCGTCGGGCTGCACGCGGCCAAGCTGGGCTGAACGCGGCGCGGCGGAGGCGCGGCGGCGGCGTATCGGAGGCGTATCGGCGGCATGTCAGCAGCGCATTAGCGACGGCACGCGGCAAGGCGCGGTGCGCGCGCGGCGCTATCATCTGCGCAACGCAATCCGCACAACGCAATTTATGCAGACGCCCCGCGCCGCGGCCCAGCCCGCAAAACGCGCCGTTCCCGCCCATCGAGGCTCCCGCGCCCGACCGCCATGACCCGCCGCGCCGACCGTCTTTTCCGCATCGCCGAACTGCTGCGCGGACGCCGTCTCACCACGGCGCAGCAGCTTGCCGAATGGCTCGAAGTCTCGCCGCGCACCGTCTATCGCGACGTGCGCGACCTGCAACTGTCGGGCGTGCCGATCGAAGGCGAAGCGGGCATCGGCTACCGGCTCGCGCGCACCGCCAGCCTGCCGCCGCTGACCTTTACCGCCGACGAACTCACCGCGCTCGCCGTCGGCGCGCGCATGGCCGAGTCGTGGGGCGGCGCGGCGCTCGGCACGGGCGCGCGCGGCGCGCTCGCGAAGATCGCCGCCGCCATGCCCGCCGAAAAACGCGCGGTGCTCGAACGCATCGCCGTGTTCGCGCCGTCGTATCACGTCGATCGCGCGTATTCGGAGAAAGTGGATGCGCTGCACCGCGCCGTCGATTCGCGGCTCGTCGTGCGCTTCGCGTATTGCGACCGCATCGGCGCGCAGACGCTGCGGCGCGTCTGGCCGCTCGGGCTGGTCTATTGGGGCGCGCAGTGGACGGTCGGCGCGTGGTGCGAAATGCGCGAGGGCTTTCGCAACTTCAACATCGAGCGCATGGAAAGCGTGGAAGTGCTCGAACCGTTTCCCGACGTGAGTGGACGCCGGCTCGCCGATTATCTGCGGCACGTGAATGCGCCGTCGCGCTGAGGCTTGCCTCTTGCACGATGAATGTGCGTGAAGCACCGCGCCAATAAAAAAGCGCGCATCGCTGCGCGCTTTTTCTTCTGCATGGTCCACCGGCCAGGCCGCCGATGAACGCAGCGCTTACTCCACTGCCTTCACCATATCCTCGATCACCTTCTTCGCGTCGCCGAACACCATCATGGTTTTATCCATGTAGAAGAGTTCGTTGTCGAGCCCCGCGTAACCGGCCGCCATCGACCGCTTGTTGACGATGATCGTGCGCGCCTTGTACGCCTCGATGATCGGCATGCCCGCGATCGGCGACTTCGGATCGTTCTTCGCGGCCGGATTCACCACGTCGTTTGCGCCGAGCACCAGCACCACATCGGTCTGGCCGAACTCGTTGTTGATGTCCTCCATCTCGAACACCATGTCGTAGGGCACTTCGGCTTCGGCGAGCAGCACGTTCATATGGCCCGGCATGCGGCCCGCGACCGGGTGAATCGCGTAACGCACGTCCACGCCTTTTTCGACGAGCTTGTCGGTGAGTTCCTTGAGCGCATGCTGCGCGCGCGCCACGGCGAGGCCGTAACCCGGCACGATCACCACGCTTTCGGCGTTGCCGAGCATGAACGCGGCGTCGTCGGCGGAACCCGACTTCACCGGACGCTGCTCCTGCGCGCCGCCCACCGCCGCCGCGCCCGCTTCCGCGCCGAAGCCGCCGAGCAGCACGTTGAAGAACGAGCGGTTCATCGCGTGGCACATGATGTACGAGAGGATCGCGCCCGACGAACCCACCAGCGAACCGGCGATGATCAGCATCGCGTTGTTCAACGAGAAGCCGATGCCCGCCGCCGCCCAGCCCGAGTACGAGTTGAGCATCGAGACCACCACGGGCATGTCCGCGCCGCCGATCGGAATGATGATGAGCACGCCCAGCGCGAACGCGATCAGCGTCATGATGATGAACGGCAGCCACGACTGCGTGACGAAGAACAGAATGCCGAAGCCGATCATGCCGAGCGCGAGCATCAGGTTGATCAGATGCTGGCCCGGATACACCACGGGCGCGCCCTGAAACAGCCGGAACTTGTACTTGCCCGAGAGCTTGCCGAAGGCGATCACCGAGCCGCTGAACGTAATCGCGCCCACGAAGGTGCCGATAAACAGTTCGATGCGGTTGCCGTACGGAAGGAAGCCCGGATACGGCGCGTCTTCCGCGACGAGTCCGAAGGCCGCCGGCTCCGACACCACCGCATACGCGATGCACACCGCCGCGAGACCGATCAGCGAGTGCATGGCCGCGACGAGTTCGGGCATCTTCGTCATTTCGACGCGCGCGGCCACGAACGCGCCCAGCCCGCCGCCGACGATCAGCGCCGCGAACAGCAGCCCGAGGCCCAGCCCGAGATTCGAGCCGAATTGCGCGGATTCCTTGACGATCAGCGCAATCGTCGTGAGGATCGCGATGGCCATGCCGACCATGCCGAACAGATTGCCGGCGCGCGCGCTGCGCGGATTCGACAGCCCCTTGAGCGCCTGAATGAAGCAAACCGACGCCACCAGATAAAGCAGCGTAACGACGTTCATGCTCATCACGCGCCCTCCTTGCCGGCCGCCGGGAGCTTCTTCGGCTCTTTCTTGCGGAACATCTCCAGCATGCGCCGCGTGACCAGAAAGCCGCCGAACACGTTCACGGCCGCGAGCAGCACGGCCAGCGTGCCGAAGAACTTGCCCGCGAAGCCCACGGTCAGGCCGGTGGCGAGCATCGCGCCCACGATCACGATCGCGGAGATCGCATTGGTCACGGCCATGAGCGGCGTGTGCAGCGCGGGCGTGACGTTCCAGACCACGTGATAGCCCACGTACACGGCCAGCACGAAGATGATCAGATTGATGACGGTATGGTTGATGAGTTCCATCTCGGTCTCCTCGTCATGCCTTGCGCGTGACGGCGCCGTCGCGAGCCAGCAGCGTGGCCGCGACGATGTCGTCCGCGAGGTCGATGTTGAGCGTGCCTTCCTTCGTGACGATCAGCTTGAGGAAGTCGAGCAGATTGCGCGCGTAGAGCGCCGAGGCGTCGGCGGCCACCATCGACGCGAGATTCGTGTAGCCGCAGATCTGCACGCCGTGCGCCGTCACCACCTGGTCCGCGACGGTCAGCGGGCAATTGCCGCCGCGCCGCCCGGCGGCCGCGTCGGCGATCGGTCCGCGGCCGGCCGCGAGGTCGATCACGACCGAACCCGGCTTCATCGCCTGCACGGTTTCCGACGGCAGCAGCGTGGGCGCGTCGCGGCCCGGAATCAGCGCGGTCGAAATGACGATGTCGGCCTGACGCGCGCGCTCGTGCACCAGCGCCGCCTGGCGCGCGAGCCACGACGGCGGCATGGGCCGCGCGTAGCCGCCCACGCCTTGCGCAGCGTCGCGCTCCTCGTCGGTTTCGTAGGGCACGTCGAGGAATTTCGCGCCGAGCGATTCGATCTGCTCCTTCACCGCCGGACGCACGTCCGACGCCTCGATCACCGCGCCCAGCCGCCGCGCCGTGGCGATCGCCTGCAGGCCCGCCACGCCCGCGCCGAGGATCAGCACGCGCGCGGCCTTCACGGTGCCGGCGGCGGTCATCAGCATGGGCATGAAGCGCGGATACAGGTTCGACGCCACCAGCACCGCCTTGTAGCCGGCGATATTGGCCTGCGACGACAGCACGTCGAGGCTTTGCGCGCGCGTGGTGCGCGGCGCGGCTTCGAGCGCGAACGCGGTCAGGCCCGCATCGGCGAGCCGTTGCGCATTGTCCGCATTAAAGGGATCGAGCATGCCGGCCAGCACCGCGCCGCGCTTCATGAAGGCCAGTTCGCTGACGCTCGGCGACTGGACCTTGAGCACGAGATCGGCGCCGAATGCGGCAGCCGCGTCGGCGATCTGCGCGCCGACGGCCGTATAGGTTTCGTCCGGAAAGCTCGCGCCGACACCGGCGCCTGCCTGGATGGTGACCGTATGGCCCTGCGCGACGTATTTCTTGACGGTCTCGGGCGTCGCGGCCACACGGCTTTCGTTCGCCCGGGTTTCTGCGGGCACTCCGATATGCATCGTTGTTTCCTCCTCGGCCTGCTTCTCTTTCTGATCTGGCTCGAATCGAGCGGAGTAAGGCCGACGAGGCGCGCCGGCTCTTATTGCAACGTTCTCGACATTCTCAAACGGGCAAGGCAACGGCAAACGACGCACCACTTTAACCGAAAGGGGCGCGGCCTTTGAAGCGGGATTTATCCCCTTTTTTCGCATCGCCTACAACGCGGCATGTCGTCCGACCGGACGGTTGGCGGCGCGCCTGGCGAGCCGCCCGGCAGATTGGCAAGGCATCCCAGGCATCGCCGTCCGCGCGTCGCGCCGACGATCCGGCCCCGGGCAGCGTTTGGCGCGTCCCGGTAAAATAGCGGCCCATGAACGATGAAACCTGGGCACCCCACGTCACCGTGGCCGCCGTCGTCGAGCGCGACGGGCGTTTTCTGCTCGTCGAGGAGCACACGGCGAACGGCCTGCGCCTGAACCAGCCCGCCGGCCATCTGGAGGCCGGCGAGACGCTGCACGAAGCCGTCGTACGCGAAACGCTCGAGGAAACCGCCTACGCATTCGCGCCCGAGGCGCTCGTCGGCATGTACATGACGCACTTCGGCAAGCCGGGCGAGTCCGGCACGACCTATCTGCGCTTCACGTACTGCGGCAGCGTCGCGGCCGAGCCGGAAGATCGCGCGCTCGATCCGGACATCGTCCGCACGTTGTGGATGAGCGTCGACGAGCTGCGCGCCGCGAGCGAGCGCCATCGCACGCCGCTCGTGATGCAATGCGTCGACGATTACCTCGCGGGCAAGCGCGCGCCGCTCGATTTCGTGCAGACGCACGCGGTCGGGCCGAAGGCGAGCGGCACGGCAGGCACAGTGGGACCCAAAGTGGCACCCAAAGGCTAAGCGCCGCGATCCGGCGCAACAAGGCAGCAGAAGATGAGCAAACGTAGAGTGGTGGTAGGCATGTCGGGCGGCGTGGATTCGTCGGTGACCGCATGGCTGCTCAAGGAGCAGGGTTACGACGTCGTCGGTCTGTTCATGAAGAACTGGGAAGACGACGACGACGGCGAGTACTGCTCGACGCGTCAGGACTGGATCGACGTGGTGTCGGTCGCCGACCTGATCGGCATCGACGTCGAAGCGGTGAACTTCGCCGCCGAGTACAAGGACCGCGTGTTCGCGGAGTTCCTGCGCGAGTATTCCGCGGGCCGCACGCCGAACCCCGACGTGCTCTGCAACGCCGAGATCAAGTTCAAGGCCTTCCTCGACCACGCGATGACGCTGGGCGCGGAAACCATCGCGACCGGCCATTACGCGCGCGTGCGCCAGAACGAAAGCAACGGCCGCTTCGAACTGCTCAAGGCGCTCGATCACACCAAGGATCAGTCGTACTTCCTGCATCGTCTGAACCAGGCGCAGCTCTCGAAGACGATGTTCCCGCTCGGCGAGATTCCCAAGACGAAGGTGCGCGAGATCGCCGAGCAGATCGGCCTGCCGAACGCGAAGAAGAAGGATTCGACCGGCATCTGCTTCATCGGCGAGCGGCCCTTCCGCGACTTCCTGAACCGCTATCTGCCGACCAAACCGGGCCCGATGATGACGCCCGACGGCAAGACGGTCGGCGAGCATATCGGCCTCGCGTTCTACACCTTCGGGCAGCGCAAGGGCATTGGCCTCGGCGGCAGCAAGGACGGCAGCGGCGATCCGTGGTTCGTGGCGGGCAAGGACATCGCGTCGAACACGCTTTATGTCGTGCAGGGCCACGATCACCCGTGGCTGCTCGCGCACGATCTGCGCGCGGGCAACGTGAGCTGGGTCGCGGGCGAGCCGCCGGCCGACGGCCACGCGTGCGGCGCGAAGACGCGCTATCGCCAGGCCGATGCGCCCTGCTCGTTCGCGAATGCGGCTGAGTTCGGCGACGGCCAGTTCTCGCTGCATTTCCCGGACGCGCAATGGGCCGTGACGCCCGGCCAGTCCGCCGTGCTCTATGACGGCGAGGTGTGCCTCGGCGGCGGCATCATCGAAGCGGTCACGACGCTCGAACCGCACGTGCCCGCCGTGCTGCCACCGGTCGCGCCGAAGAAGAAGCGCTCGCCGCGCAAGAAACCGGCACAATTTGCCGCCGGTGCGAAAACCGGCGCCGCGACGGCCGGCCAGGCCTGAGCAGACTCAAGCTCAATTTCAGGCTCAGGCTCGACACGCGCGGCGCACCCTGCGCCGCGCGCTCCCTCCTCCTCCCTCGCTTGGCGAATCGCTGCGCAAATCTTGCGCGCAGCTTTCCTCGCGCATTTGTCAATGCGGCAAATTTGCCCGCCTCCCGGCTAGTTTCACGAACTTGCGGCATCATTCGGGCACGCCGCCGCCGTTACCCGGGCGCGGCGAACGCGCGCCGCCCGACCGGCTGGCGCGACGACACAAGAGATCGAGGAGTCCCCGAATGTTTTCCCGACGTTACCTCGCCATGTGGTGCGCGGTGCTGCTGCTCGCAGCCTGCGTGATCGCAGCGGCGCTCCATCACCTGTCGTGGCTGTGTGCCGCAGTGCCCGCGCTGATCGTCGCGCTCGGCCTCTGGGACATGACCCAGCAGCGCCACGCGATCCTGCGCAATTACCCGCTCTGGGGCCACCTGCGCTTCCTGTTCGAATTCGTGCGGCCCGAGATCCGCCAGTATTTCGTCGAAGACGACACCGACGAAAAACCGTTCTCGCTCGTGCAGCGCAGCGTGGTTTATCAGCGCTCGAAGAACGTCGTCGACAGCCGCCCGTACGGCACCGAACTCGACGTGAAGGCCGTCGGCCACGAGTGGATCAGCCACTCGCTCGCGCCGACGAAACTCGACAGCAGCGACTTCCGCATACTGGTCGGCGCGACCCGCGAACAGCCGTACTCGATGTCGCTCTTCAACGTCTCGGCGATGAGCTTCGGCGCGCTTTCCGCGAATGCGATCCGCGCGCTCAACCTCGGCGCGAAAAAAGGCGGCTTCGCGCACGACACGGGCGAAGGCTCGCTCTCGAAGTATCACCGCGAACACGGCGGCGACATCATCTGGGAAATCGCCTCGGGCTACTTCGGCTGCCGCAACGACGACGGCACCTTCAGCGCCGAAAAATTCCAGCGCCTCGCGCACGAGCCGCAAGTGAAGATGATAGAGGTGAAGCTTTCGCAAGGCGCGAAGCCGGGCCACGGCGGCATGCTGCTGGCCGCGAAGGTCACGCCCGAAATCGCCGAAACGCGCGGTATTCCGATGGGGCAGGACTGCGTGTCGCCGTCGCGCCATTCGGAGTTCTCCACGCCGCGCGGCCTGCTCGAATTCGTCGAGCGCCTGCGCAAGCTCTCGGGCGGCAAGCCGACCGGCTTCAAGCTCTGCATCGGCCATCCGTGGGAATTCTTCGGCATCGCCAAGGCCATGCTCGAAACCGGCATCCTGCCCGACTTCATCGTCGTGGACGGCGCGGAAGGCGGCACGGGCGCGGCGCCGATCGAGTTCACCGATCACATCGGCACGCCGCTCCAGGAAGGGCTGCTGCTGGTGCACAACACGCTCGTCGGCATCGGCCTGCGCGACAAGATCAAGATCGGCGCGAGCGGCAAGATCATCACCGCGTTCGACGTGGCGCGCACGCTCGCAATCGGCGCGGACTGGGTCAACTCGGCGCGCGGCTTCATGTTCGCGGTCGGCTGCATCCAGGCGCAGAAGTGCCACTCGGACCGCTGCCCGACCGGCGTCGCCACGCAGGACCCGGTGCGCCAGCGCGCGCTCAACGTGCCCGACAAGGGCGAGCGCGTCTACAACTTCCATCGCAACACGCTGCACGCGCTGCAGGAACTGATCCAGGCCGCCGGTCTCGCCAGCCCCGCCGATCTGCGCGCGCATCACATCGTGCGGCGCGTGTCGTCGTATGAAGTCAAGCTGATGTCGGAGCTGCTCAAGTATCTGAAGCCCGGCGATCTGCTCGAAGGCCGCTATCGCTATCAGTTGTACGAGAAGTGGTGGCCGGTCGCGCGCAGCGATTCGTTCGCGCCGGAAGTGGAAAAGATCGTCTGACGACGGAGTCATTGACGCAGCGATCGATGCATGCGCAACGTCATCGGCGTAGCGCACGCATGGCAAAAAAAAGCGCGCAGAGCGAATCTGCGCGCTTTTTTTATGTCCGCGAGACCGAGCCTCGCGGGCGGCGGACCTCAGCCTTGCGGCACGGTGTCCGCGAACGACGCGCGCTGCATCAGCTTCTCGAAGTGCTTCGCGAGATTCGGATACGGCTCGCGCCAGTCGAGTTCCGGCTGGCGGAAGTCGAGATAGCCGAGCGCGCAGCCCACGGCGATATCCGCGAGCGTGTAGCGGTTGCCCGCGCACCACGCGTTGGCGTCGAGACCCTTGGCCATCGCCTTCAGACCTTCCTGAATCTTGCGCTGCTGACGCTCGATCCACGCTTCGCTGCGCTGCTCGGGCGTGCGCTGCGTGTATTCCGAGCGGATCAGGACGGCGGCGTCGAGCATGCCGTCGGCGAGCGCTTCCCAGCACCGCACTTCGACGCGCTCACGCCCGTTCTGCGGAATCAGCTTGCCGACCGGCGAGCGCATGTCCACGTATTCGCAGATCACGCGCGAATCGAACACCGCCTCGCCGTCCTCCATCACGAGACACGGCACCTTGCCCAGCGGGTTGAAATCGTGGATGGCGGTTTCCTCGCCCCACACGTTCTCAAGCACCAGCTTGTAGTCGATTTTCTTTTCAGCGAGCATGATCCGCGCCTTGCGGACATACGGGCTGCCGAGCGAACCGATAAGTTTCATCGCACCTGCCTTTTCTGTAATCCGGCCGAAGTATACGTTGGATTCGCCAAATTCTGACGGGTTGACTTCGGTCACGCAGGATTTTGCCGACAGATGCGTCAGGAAGACGACAGCCTGGACGCCCCGCGCCGCAGCATCGGGACACCTGTCGGACCCGACAATCAGACGCTGCGATCGCACGCTACAATCGCATGATGGACACGACCCTCACGGAAAGCGCCTCGGCCGCTTCGCGCGCCGCTGCCGATGCGCCGCGCGGCCCCGACGGCGGCGCAGAGCTTTACCGCGCGCGCCGCGAACGCGTACTCGCCGCGCTGCGCGCCCAGGGCGGCGGCGTGGCGCTGGTGCCGACCGCGCCCGAAGTGCTGCGCAACCGCGACGCCGATTATCCCTACCGGCACGACAGCTATTTCTACTACCTGACCGGCTTCACGGAGCCGGAGGCGCTGCTCGTGCTCGACGCGAACGCGGGCGAGAACCAGCCGTCGTCGGTCCTCTTTTGCCGCGCGAAGAACGTCGAGCGCGAAACGTGGGAAGGCTTCCGCTTCGGGCCCGACGGCGCGCGCGAGGCGTTCGGCTTCGACGCCGCGCTGCCATTCGACGACCTCGACGCGCAGATCCCGCGTCTGATCGCGAACCGGCCCGCGCTGCATTACGCGCTCGCGGCGTCGGAGCGTTTCGACGCCCAGGTGAAGCGCTGGATCGACGCCGTGCGGGCGCAGGCGCGCGGCGGCACGAGCGCGCCCGCCGCCGCGTACGACCTGATTCCGCTGCTCGACGACATGCGGCTCATCAAGGACGCGCACGAACTCGACACCATGCGCCGCGCCGGCCACATTTCCGCGCTCGCGCATGTGCGCGCGATGCAGGCCTGCCGCCCCGGCATGCACGAGTACGAGATCGAAGCCGAACTGCTCTACACGTTCCGCAAGCACGGCGCGCAGTCGCCCGCCTACGGCTCGATCGTCGCCGCGGGCGCGAACGCCTGCGTGCTGCACTATCCGGCGGGCAACGCCGTGGCGCGCGACGGCGACCTGATCCTGATCGACGCCGCGTGCGAGCTGAACGGCTATGCTGCCGACATCACGCGCACGTTTCCCGCGAGCGGACGCTTCACGAGCGCGCAGCGCGAGCTGTACGACATCGTGCTGGCCGCGCAGCAGGCCGCCATCGACGCCACGCGCGCGGGCGTGAACTTCGAGGCGCCGCACGACGCCGCCGTGCGCGTGCTCGCGCAAGGGCTGCTGGACACCGGCATCATCGACAAAACCCGCTTCGCCTCGGTCGACGACGTGATCGCCGAACGCGCCTACGCGCGCTTCTACATGCATCGCACGGGACACTGGCTCGGCATGGATGTGCACGACGTCGGCGATTATCGCGAGCGCGGCGTGCAACCCGGCGCGCAAGCCGACGCCCCGCCGCCGTGGCGCACGCTGCGCGCCGGCATGACGCTGACGATCGAGCCGGGCCTTTACGTGCGCGCGGCCGAAGACGTGCCCGAGCGCTATTGGGACATCGGCATCCGTATCGAGGACGACGCGATCGTCACCGAAACCGGCTGCGAGCTGATCACGCGCGGCGTGCCCGTCCATGCCGACGAAATCGAAGCCCTGATGCAGGACGCGCGCCGCGGCGCGTGAGCACGACGAGAACCGACAGAACCACTATGAACGCAGCGACCGACCCTTCGACGCACGCCGACCGCGCGCCCTACGACTACGACGTGCTGATCGTCGGCGCGGGGCCGGTGGGGCTCGCGCTCGCGGGCTGGCTGGCCGGACGCAGCGCGACGGCGCAACTGTCGGTCGCGCTGATCGACGCACGCGAACCCGAAGACTGCGCGGGCGACCCGCGCGCGATCGCCGTCTCGCAAGGCAGCCGCACGCTGCTGCAAGCGCTCGCGTGGCCGCAGGACGCGACGCCCATCGAGCGCATCCACGTCTCGCAGCGCGGTCACTTCGGCCGCACGCTGATCGACCGTCACGATTACGCGTTGCCCGCGCTCGGTTACGTCGCGCGCTACGGTGCGATCGTGCAGTCGCTCGCGCACGCGCTCAAGGCGGCGCTGCCCGGCACGCGCGTGCACTGGCTGCATCACACGCAGGCGCACGAACCCACCGTCGATCACGACGGCGTGACGCTGCCCGTGGAAAGCGCGGGCGTCGTGCGCTCGCTGCGTGCGCGCATTCTCGTGAACGCGGAAGGCGGGCTGTATCGCGCGCAATCGGAACGGAAAAAGAAGCAGGAAGCTTCTGAGGAATCGCGCGCTGAAGCCGATGTTGATATCGATATCGATGAAGCCGACTCCGCGCCCGAATCGCCGGCGCAAAAGCGCACGCGCGATTACGGCCAGACGGCGCTCGTCGGCGTGGTGACGGTCTCGGCGCCGCAGCCGCACGTGGCGTGGGAACGCTTCACCGAGGAAGGCCCGATCGCGCTGCTGCCGATGGGCGGCGTGCGCGGCGCCGATTACGCGCTCGTCTGGTGCAGCGCGCCGGACGAAGCCGAACGCCGCGCGGCCCTTTCCGACACCGATTTCCTCGCCGAACTCGGCGCGGCGTTCGGCGCACGCATGGGCCGCTTCACGCAGATCCACGGACGCGCATCGTTTCCGCTCGGCCTCACGGCGCTCGACACGCTGGTGTCGGGCCAAAGCCGCATCGCGGCGGTCGGCAACGCGGCGCAAACCCTGCATCCGGTCGCGGGACAAGGTCTCAATCTCGGTCTGCGCGACGCCCACGCGCTCGCCGACGCGCTCGCGCAACACGGCGCCACGCCGCTCGCGCTCGCCGATTTCGCGGGCCGCCGCGCCCTCGACCGCCGCCTGACGATCGGCGCCACCGACACGCTCGCGCGTCTGTTCACCATCGATTTCCCGCCGCTCGCGACGCTGCGCGGCCTCGCACTGACTGCGCTCGAATTCGTGCCGCCCGTAAAGGCGGCGCTCGCGCGGCAGATGATGTTCGGGCAGCGCAGTTGAGGCGGCACAGCGTCCGCGGTTGAAATTGCGCTCAGGGTCGAATCGTATTTAAAAGCAGCGCGCCGGGGCGTCCCCGCCCGGCCCGCGCAGCCTCGATTCCATCAACGCCCCGCCACACCAGGGTCCGCGACCCGAGCCCCCGCATCTTGTTAACGCTAAAATAGACGTTTCCCCTTTTGAGCCGCCGCGCCGCCTGCTTCGACCTCTGTCGGAGCCAACCGGGCGCGCCGCTGCATTTTTCGCGCGTCATGTCCACATCCGGGTCCCCCCTCGGCCTTACCATCGGCCGTCACAGCCTGCGTAACAACCTGTTCGTCGCCCCGATGGCGGGCGTCACCGACCGGCCGTTCCGCCAGTTGTGCAAGCGTCTCGGCGCGGGTTACGCCGTGTCGGAAATGGTCGCGTCGAACGCGCAGCTCTGGAAGAGCGAAAAGACCATGCGCCGCGCCAATCACGCGGGCGAAGTGGAACCCATTTCCGTGCAGATCGCGGGCGCCGACCCGCAGATGATGGCCGAAGCGGCGCGGTATAACGTCGCAAACGGCGCGCAGATCATCGACATCAACATGGGCTGCCCGGCAAAAAAGGTCTGTAACGTGGCCGCCGGTTCCGCGCTGCTGCAAAACGAGCCGCTCGTCGCACGCATCGTCAAGGCCGTGGTGGACGCCGTGGGCGTGGGGCCGGACGCCGTGCCCGTCACGCTCAAGATCCGCACCGGCTGGGACCGCGACAACCGCAACGCGCTGACCATCGCGCGCATCGCCGAGGAAAGCGGCATCGCCATGCTCACCGTGCACGGCCGCACGCGCGCCGACCTCTATCACGGCGACGCGGAGTACGAAACGATTGCCGCCGTGAAGGCCGCCGCGCGCATTCCGGTCGTCGCCAACGGCGACATCCGCACGCCGCAGAAGGCGCAGCACGTGCTCGCCGTCACCGGCGCCGACGCGATCATGATTGGCCGCGCGGCGCAGGGGCGTCCGTGGCTGTTCCGCGAAATCGAGCATTTCCTCGTCACCGGCGAGTTGCTGCCGTCGCCGCGCGTGGACGAAATCCAGACCATCATGAATGAGCATCTGGAGGACCACTACGCGTTTTATGGCGAGTTTACGGGCGTGCGTACTGCGCGCAAGCATATCGGCTGGTACACTCGCGGCCTTTGCGGCGCCAATACCTTCCGGCACCGCATGAATACGCTGGACACCACGCGCGAACAGCTCGCCGCCGTCAACCAGTTCTTCGACGAGCAGAAGGCCGTATCCGACCGTCTCGTCTATGTCGACGAAGAAAGCGGCGCGGAAGGCGAGCAAAACGGCGGGCGCGAACCAACCGATCGACTGGCAGCATGAGCAAGCACAACATCGAACAATCCGTCCGCGAGAGTCTGGGCATGTATTTCCAGGACCTCGACGGCTCCAATCCGCACGACGTCTATGAAATGGTGATGGCGTGCGTCGAAAAACCGATGCTCGAGGTGGTGCTCGAGCAGGCCGGCGGCAACCAGTCGCTGGCCGCCGAGTACCTCGGCATCAACCGCAATACGCTGCGCAAGAAGCTCCAGCAGCACGGCCTGCTGTAACGGCCGTCGCCCGCCTGCCGCTTCCGGCGCTCACCCCTCGATCTCCCGGCAACTCTCCCCCATCATGATCAAGCAAGCGCTCATCTCCGTTTCCGACAAGTCAGGCATCGTCGACTTCGCGAAATCGCTGTCGGACCTCGGCGTCAAGATCCTTTCGACCGGCGGCACCGCGAAACTGCTCGCGGACGCGGGCCTGCCCGTGACCGAAGTCGCCGACTACACCGGCTTTCCGGAAATGCTCGATGGGCGCGTGAAGACGCTGCATCCGAAGGTCCACGGCGGCATCCTCGCGCGCCGCGACCTGCCGGAACACATGGCCGCGCTCGAAAAGCACGACATCCCGACGATCGACCTGCTGGTCGTGAACCTCTACCCGTTCGTCCAGACGATCTCGAAGGAAGAGTGCTCGCTGGAAGACGCGATCGAGAACATCGACATCGGCGGCCCGACCATGCTGCGCTCGGCGGCGAAGAACCATCGCGACGTCACGGTGGTGGTCGACCCGACCGACTACGCCACGGTGCTCGAAGAGATGCGCGCGAACGGCAACAACGTCGGCTACGCCACGAACTTCCGCCTCGCGACCAAGGTGTTCGCGCACACGGCGCAGTACGACGGCGCGATCACGAACTATCTGACGAGCCTGACCGAAGCGCTGGAGCACAAGTCGCGCAACGCCTACCCGGCCACGCTGAACCTCGCGTTCGACAAGGTCCAGGACCTGCGTTACGGCGAGAACCCGCACCAGAGCGCCGCGTTCTACCGCGATCTGGCCTCGCCCGCCGGCGCGCTCGCGAACTACAAGCAGCTCCAGGGCAAGGAACTCTCGTACAACAACATCGCCGACTCCGACGCGGCGTGGGAATGCGTCAAGACCTTCGACGTGCCGGCCTGCGTGATCGTCAAGCATGCGAATCCGTGCGGCGTGGCGGTGGGCACGGACGCGCTCGAATCGTATTCGAAGGCGTTCCAGACCGATCCTACCTCGGCGTTCGGCGGCATCATCGCTTTCAACCGCGAAGTGGACGAAGCCGCGGCGCAAGCCGTGTCGAAGCAGTTCGTCGAAGTGCTGATCGCGCCGTCGTTCTCGGACGCGGCCAAGGCCGTGTTCGCGGCGAAGCAGAACGTGCGTCTGCTCGAAATCGCGCTGGGCGAAGGCCATAACGCGTTCGATCTGAAGCGCGTGGGCGGCGGCCTGCTGGTGCAGTCGCTCGATTCGAAGAACGTGCAGCCGCACGAACTGCGCGTCGTGACGAAGCGTCACCCGACGCCGAAGGAAATGGACGATCTGCTGTTCGCCTGGCGCGTCGCGAAGTTCGTGAAGTCGAACGCCATCGTGTTCTGCGCGAACGGCATGACGATGGGCGTGGGCGCGGGCCAGATGAGCCGCGTGGACTCGGCGCGCATCGCCAGCATCAAGGCGGAAAACGCGGGCCTGAAGCTCGCGGGTTCGGCTGTGGCGTCGGACGCGTTCTTCCCGTTCCGTGACGGCCTCGACGTGGTGGTCAACGCGGGTGCGACCTGCGTGATCCAGCCGGGCGGCTCGATGCGCGACGACGAAGTGATCGCCGCCGCCGACGAGCACAACATCGCCATGGTCATGACGGGCATCCGCCACTTCCGTCATTGATTCATCGCTGATCCGCAGCTGATCGGCACGCCTTAACAGGCGAAAGCCCGCTGGACCACGCGTCCAGCGGGCTTTTTCTTTGCGGCGCGCCGCACGTGCATGAGGCCACGCCGCGCCGCGCATGGCTCGCGGCATCGCCGGCATTCGTTGTACCATCCGAAACACACTCGTTTTTCCCGCATTTCATGAGAATTCTCGGCATCGACCCCGGCTTGCGCGTCACGGGCTTCGGCGTGATCGAACGTCACGGCCACACGCTTTCCTACGTCGCGAGCGGCGTCATCCGCACCGCCGATGCCGATCTGCCGACGCGCCTGGGCACGATCTTCGAAGGCGTATCGACGCTGATCCGCCAGCACGCGCCCGATCAGGCCGCGATCGAAAAGGTCTTCGTCAACGTCAATCCGCAGTCGACGCTGCTGCTCGGCCAGGCGCGCGGCGCGGCCATCTGCGGGCTGGTTTCCGGCGGCGTGCCGGTGGCCGAATACACCGCGCTGCAGCTCAAGCAGGCCGTGGTCGGCTACGGCCGCGCGACCAAGGAGCAGATGCAGCAGATGGTCGTGCGCCTGCTGAACCTCGCCGGCACGCCGGGCACCGACGCCGCCGACGCGCTCGGCATGGCGATCTGCCACGCTCACGGCGGCGACACGCTCGCGACGCTCGGCGGCATTGCGCCCGCGCTCGCGAAAAAAGGCGTGCGCGTGCGGCGCGGGCGATTGATTGGTTGATTGGTTGATTGGTTGATTGGCTGACCGGCTGATCGCGCCGCAAAATCCTGGCCGGACGGCTAACGTTGACCGCGCGCGCGCCGCGCTCCGCTACACTCTGCGCTTTCCCTCATCACTGAATCCGCCATGATCGGTCGCATTGCCGGCGTACTGCTGGAAAAGAACCCGCCGCACCTGCTCATCGACTGCAACGGCGTCGGCTACGAAGTCGACGTGCCGATGAGCACGTTCTACAACCTGCCCAGCAATGGCGAAAAAGTCGTGCTGCTCACGCAGATGATCGTGCGCGAAGACGCGCATCTGCTCTACGGCTTCGGCACGATCGAAGAACGCGCCACGTTTCGCGAATTGCTCAAGATCAGCGGCATCGGCGCGCGCATGGCGCTCGCGGTGCTCTCGGGCATGAGCGTCAACGACCTCGCGCAGGCGGTCTCCATGCAGGACTCCGCGCGCCTCACGCGCGTGCCCGGCATCGGCAAGAAAACGGCCGAACGTCTGCTGCTCGAACTCAAGGGCAAGCTCGGCGCCGACCTGGGCGCGATGGCCGCTGCGGCGTCGCCGTCCGATCACGCCGGCGACATCCTCAACGCGCTGCTCGCGCTCGGCTATTCCGAAAAGGAAGGCGTCGCGGCCGTCAAGAACGTGCCGGCCGGCACGGGCGTGTCCGAAGGCATCAAGCTCGCGCTCAAGGCGCTGTCGAAGGGTTGAGCGTCCGCCGCGCTCGCGTGGGGCGCAGGACGTCGCACGCTGCGTGAAGCGCCGCACGCGATCTAGCGTCGGCTGTTAGTTGCGAAGAAATTTCGAAGCGGAACATCGCCTCGCTCGCCGCGCGCACAACGCGACGCGCGGCCTGAAAGCGCCCTGCCCGCGCCCAGGTCGCGCGGTACAATCGCTGCATGATCGAAACCGACAAACTCGCCGCCAACCGCGTCAGCGCCGCGCCCGAGCGCGTGATTTCCGCCTCGCCCGCCTCGTCCGGCGAAGAGGCGTTCGAGCGCGCGCTGCGCCCGCGTCAGCTCGAGGAATACGTCGGCCAGGAAAAGGTGCGCGGCCAGCTCGAAATCTTCATCGAAGCCGCCAAGCGCCGCTCCGAGCCGCTCGACCACGTGCTGCTGTTCGGGCCGCCCGGTCTGGGCAAGACCACGCTCGCGCACATCATCGCGCGCGAAATGGGGGTCAATCTGCGGCAGACGTCGGGACCGGTGCTCGAACGCGCGGGCGACCTCGCCGCACTGCTCACCAATCTCGAAGCGCACGACGTGCTGTTCATCGACGAAATTCACCGGCTCTCGCCGGTCGTCGAGGAAATCCTGTATCCGGCGCTCGAGGACTATCAGATCGACATCATGATCGGCGAAGGTCCGGCCGCGCGCAGCGTGAAGCTCGATCTCCAGCCGTTCACGCTCGTCGGCGCGACCACGCGCGCGGGCATGCTCACGAACCCGCTGCGCGACCGCTTCGGCATCGTCTCGCGGCTCGAGTTCTACAACGCGGGCGAACTCTCGCGCATCGTGCAGCGCTCGGCCGCGCTGCTCGGCGCGCAGATTCATCCCGACGGCGCGCTCGAAATCGCACGCCGCTCGCGCGGCACGCCGCGTATCGCCAACCGCCTGCTGCGTCGCGTGCGCGACTACGCCGAAGTGAAGGCCGACGGCTCGATCACCGCGCAGGTCGCCGACGCCGCGCTGCGCATGCTCGACGTCGATCCCGTGGGCTTCGACCTGATGGACCGCAAGCTGCTCGAAGCGATTCTCTACAAGTTCGACGGCGGCCCGGTGGGCGTGGACAACCTCGCCGCCGCGATCGGCGAGGAGCGCGACACGATCGAGGACGTGCTTGAGCCGTATCTGATCCAGCAGGGCTTTTTGCAGCGCACGCCGCGCGGACGCGTGGCCACGCAGCTCACCTATCGCCACTTCGGCCTGACGGTGCCCGACGACGCCCGCGACGCGCGCGGCACCGACTGGGAGCCGGACGCGTCGTAAGGCGCGCCGTCCCGCGAGCGAGTCCACGATGTCCGAGCACGCCGGCCGCCGCCACGACGCTCCCGAGCCGAGCGGCTTCGTCGGCCAGCTCTCGCATCGCCTGCGCATGGCGCTCGCCGAGAGCGTCACGCATCTCACCACGGGCAGCGGTCCGAAGCTCGATTATTCGAATCCGCCGGGCGATCCCGGCCTGTTCGGCCCCGACGCCATCTGCTGGAAAGTGCACGCCGACTTCGCGGGCATGATGGCGGGCGGCATCAGCGCGCTGCTGTTGCAGGCGCTTCATCCTCTCGCGCTCGCGGGCGTCTGGGACCACTCCACCTTTCGCACCGATATCCTCGGCCGCCTGCGCCGCACCGCGACCTTCATCGCGGGCACGACCTACGGCAGCCGCGCCGACGCGCTCGCGCTGATCGCACGCGTCAAAACCATCCACGAAAGCGTGACCGGTTTCGCGCCCGACGGACGCCCGTATCGCGCCAGCGACCCCGCGCTGCTCACGTGGGTGCATGTGGCCGAGGTGTCGAGTTTTCTCGCGGCGTATCTGCGCTATGTGAATCCCGCGCTGCCGGGCGCGCAGCAGGATCAGTACTACGCCGAAGTCGCGCGCATCGCGCAGTTGCTGGGCGCGACCGAGGTGCCCACGTCGCGCGCGGAAATCGCCGCCTACCTCGAAGCGATGCAAGCCGAACTGGTTGCGAGCGAGCGCACGAGCGAAGTCGTGCGCGTGCTGATGGACGCGCCCACGCCGCGCCCCGCGATGCGGCCGGCCGGCGCGCTGATGCGTCAAGCGGGCATCGACCTGCTGCCGCCGTTCGCGCTGCGGCTGCTGGGCTTCGAGCGCTTCGCCCTGGCGCGCCGCGCCGTCGTGCAGCCCGGCATGCGCGCCGTGGCGCCGGTGCTGCGCTGGGCGCTCGTCAACGGCGTCTCGAAACGTGCGCGCCGACGCGCGGCCGCCCCGCCGGCATCGTCCACGTAAAAGAAAACGGCCAGCCCGCTCGCGCAGACTGGCCGCCTTGCATCGCTTTCGCACCGGCGCCGCATCACGCTTGCCGCGTAACCCGGCGTGAATCAGCGCAACACAACGTGACGCGGCGCGCGCACTTACATCTTCACCACGTCGAGCAGCGTCTTCTTGCCCGCCTTGTAGTTGTAGAGCGAGATCACGCCGTGCTTCAAATCGCCCTTCGAATCGAACGCGGTCTCGCCAATCACGCCCTTGTAGTTCGTGCTCGGGATTTCCGCGAGGATCTTCGCGTGGTCGGTCGAGTTCGCGCGCTTCATCGCATCGACGACGATATACACCGCGTCATAGGTGAACGGCGCATCGTATTCGACCGGATGGCCGAAGCGCTTCTGATACTTCGCCGAGAACGCCGCGCCGCCGTCCATGCGCTCGAGCGCCATGCCGGCCTGCGAGCAGACGATGTTGTCCGCCGCCGCGCCCGCGAGCTGCGCGAGGCTTTCCGTGCAGACGCCGTCGCCCGCCAGCACCTTCGCGCGCAGGCCGAGCTGGCGCGCCTGCTTGGCGAACGGACCGCCGGTGGAATCCATGCCGCCGTACATGATCGCGTCCGGATTCTCGCCCTTGATCTTGGTGAGAATCGCGCGGAAATCGACGGCCTTGTCGTTGGTCGCGTCGTGCGAAACGACCTTCATGCCGAGCGATTTCGCGGTCTTTTCGAACTCGTTCGCGAGGCCCTGGCCGTAGGCGGTCGAGTCGTCGACCACGGCAACGCTCTTCACGTTCAGGCTCTTGAGCGCGTAGTCGGCGAGCGCCGGACCTTGCTGCGCGTCGGTGGCGACCACGCGGTACGTGGTCTTGAAGCCCTGCTGCGTATAGGACGGATTCGTCGACGACGGCGAGATCTGCACGATGCCGGCGTCGCTATAGATCTTCGAGGCGGGAATCGATGCGCCCGAATTCAGATGGCCGATCACGGCGACGACCTTGTCGTCGACGAGCTTCTGCGCGACCTGGGTGGCCTGGCGCGGGTCGGCACCGTCGTCCTGACCGTCGAGCGCGAGCGTGATCTTCTGGCCGCCGATCGTCAGACCCTTGGCGTTGATCTCTTCGATCGCGAGACGCGCGCCGTTTTCGTTGTCTTTGCCGAGGTGGGCCGAGCCGCCCGTGAGCGGGCCGACGTGACCGATCTTGACCACCTGATCCGCGGATGCATTCGCGCACATCGCGCCGAACGCGAGCACGGCGGCGCTGACCGGCAACAGCGTGTGAAGCTTGAACGTCATTGAAAATCTCCTGCGATTTGTTCTGGAAACTGCCTTTCGTATGCAACCTCGGCTTCGTCGGCACCGCCTGCCCGTGGTGCGCGCGCACGCCTCTTCAACGCGCGGCCGGCGCCCGCGGCCATCGCCCGGAACACGGGAAATCGCGGCGAGGCCCCACCGATGCGGCAAAGCACAAAGGTCGGATGAATGGTATCAGGCGCCCCCGCATCGCGGTTGGCCTTTGGAAAGGCGTCGTAAGTGACGGGTAAGCCGATTTGACGGCAATGCGGAGGGGATGCCCGGGCCGGATGGCCCGAGGCGGTGGGATGCGCTCAGTTGGCGCTCAGATGACGCTTATCCAGCGCTCAAGTGACGCACGCACGCGCACGCTCAGGTCGCGCGCTTGAGGCCGTCGTCGTCGCTGGCCGTGGGCAGATGCGAGACATCGCCCCAGTTGACGACGCTCGCCTGCGTCACACTGCCGTCGCGCGTGAAATCGACGACATTGACGCTCGTGTTCAGCAACGGCCACGCGCGCGGCGCGGCCAGTTCGACGCCGTTGGCGAAACGGTAGATGCAATCGAGCACGCCGCCATGCGCGACGACCGCGATGCGGCCTCCCGAATGTTTTGCGAGGATCGGTTCCAGCGCGTGCAGAACGCGGTGATAAAACGTGCGCTGCGACTCGCCCTCGGGCGGCTCGAAACCGGGATCGCGCGTTTGCCAGTGCGCGTATTCATCGGGAAAACGCTCGGCGATCTCGTTGCTGTCGTGGCCCTGGAACGCGCCGTAGTTGCGCTCGCGCACGCCTTCGGTCAGTTGCAGCGGCAAGCCGAGCGCGTCGGCAATCGGCTGCGCCGTTTGTTGCGCGCGCATCAGGTCGCTGGACCATACCGCATCGAGTCGCGTCCCCGCATGCGCGGCCTGCGCGATCTTCGCAGCGAGCCGCTGTGCCTGCTCGACGCCGCTCTCGGCGAGCGGAATGTCGATATGGCCCTGGATGCGCTTGATGCGGTTCCAGGCGGTTTCACCGTGACGGATGAAAAGAATCTGCGTGGTCATGAGTCGGCGATGAAAGAGCGGAACGGAAACCGCGGTTAGTTGCGTGCGCCAGCGGATGCGTCGTTGCGCACCTGAAGCCAGAACGTCACGGGACCGTCGTTGACGAGCGACACCTGCATGTCGGCGCCGAATTCGCCGGTTTCCACGACGGGATGCTTCGCGCGCGCCGCAGCGACGAAATAGTCGAACAGACGGCGGCCCTCGTCGGGCGGCGCGGCCGGCGTGAAGCTCGGGCGCAGGCCGCTGTTCGTGTCGGCGGCGAGTGTGAACTGCGACACCAGCAGCAGTCCGCCCGCCGCCCCGTTGCCGTCGATGTTCTGCACCGGCAGATTCATCTTGCCCGCCGCGTCGCTGAACACGCGGTAGCCCAGCAGCTTCGCGAGCAGTTTGTCGGCGTTCGCCTCGGTGTCGCCGCGCTCCGCGCAGACGAGCGCGAGCAGCCCCTGGCCGATCGCACCGGTCACGCGTCCTTCGACATCCACCTGCGCGCGGCGCACGCGTTGAATCAGCGCGATCATCGTGCGCGCGCCTTCGACGCGCGCGCGCCGTTCAAGCCCGAACGCGCCATCACGCGGTCAGCGTCACGCGCGCGAAGCGGCGCTTGCCGACCTGCACGACGAACTCGCCCGCTTCGACCTTCAGGCCCTTGTCGGACACGGTGGCGCCGTCGATCTTCACGCCGCCCTGCTCGATGTTGCGCAGCGCTTCGCTGGTCGACGGCACGAGGCCCGCCTGCTTGAGCAACTGGCCGATCGCCAGCGGCGCGCCCGCGAGCGTGACCGACGGAATATCGTCCGGCACGCCGCCCTTCGCGCGGTGGTTGAAGTCTTCGAGCGCGCGCTCGGCGTCGCCTTGCGAGTGGAAGCGCGCGACGATTTCCTGCGCGAGCAGCACCTTGAAATCGCGCGGATTGCGGCCCGCTTCGATTTCACGCTTGTAGCCTTCGATCTCGTCCATCGGACGGAACGAGAGCAGCGTGAAGTAACGCCACATCAGCGTGTCGGAAATCGACATCAGCTTGCCGAACATGTCGTTCGGCTTTTCGCTGATACCGACGTAGTTGTGCTTCGACTTCGACATCTTTTCGACGCCGTCGAGACCTTCGAGCAGCGGCATCGTCAAGATGCACTGCTGTTCCTGGCCGTACTGCTTTTGCAGTTCGCGGCCGACCAGCAGATTGAACTTCTGGTCCGTGCCGCCGAGTTCGAGGTCGGCGTTGAGCGCGACCGAGTCGTAACCCTGCATCAGCGGGTAAAGGAACTCGTGGATCGAGATGGGCACGCCGCTCTGGAAGCGCTTGGTGAAGTCCTCGCGCTCCAGAATGCGCGCGACCGTGTAGCGCGACGCGAGCTTGATCATGCCGTCGGCGCCGAGCGGCATCGACCATTCGCTGTTGTAGCGGATTTCGGTCTTTTCGCGGTCGAGCACGAGCGCGGCCTGCTCGAAATACGTCTTGGCGTTCGACTCGATCTGCTCGCGCGTGAGCGGCGGACGCGTGGCGTTGCGGCCCGACGGGTCGCCGATCAGCGAGGTGAAGTCGCCGATCAGGAAGATCACGGTATGGCCGAGATCCTGCAACTGGCGCATCTTGTTGAGCACGACCGTGTGGCCGATGTGGATGTCGGGCGCGGTCGGATCGAGGCCGAGCTTGATGCGCAGCGGCTTGCCGGTGGCCGCGCTTTTCGCGAGCTTCTGCTCGAATTCTTCTTCGATCAGCAGTTCGTCGACACCGCGCTTCGTGACGGCGAGCGCGTGACGAACTTCGTCGGTGACCGGAAAGGCGGGTTTGGCGCCGCTGTTGGCGCCATTGGAAGATGCGGAATCGGTGCTCATGCTTCGATCGATTGGAGTGCGTTAGGTCTGGGACTAACCCGGGATTTTACGTGATTCGACTGACAGGGCCGAGGATTGCGGCGGCATGCGCCGTTTTTCACGGCGAATCGCGCTCGCGGACGCGTCCGGGAACCAGCACACAGGGTCGCACAATCCGCCGATCCGCTCCATTCGTCCGAACGGCTTACGCCGAACGGCTATTGCCCCGATAATCATCGTCAGATTCCCTTCTTAGCCTTTCCGAGAGGAGCAGAACGTGGCGCCACGCGAAGCACGAAAAGACAGCGCACATCCCGCCGACGGCGTGTATTTCGGCCTGATGTCGGGCACCAGCATGGACGGCGTGGACGGCATCGCCGTGCGCTTCGAGCAGGGCCAGCGGCCGGTCGTGCTGGCCGAGGCATTCGTCGGTTTCGCGCAGGGGCTGCGCGAGGCGCTCTTTTCGCTGCAGCAGCCGGGCGAAAACGAGATCGAGCGCGCCGCGCTTGCGGGCAACGCGCTCGCGGCCCGTTACGCGGTCTGCTGTCACGAACTGCTGCGCGCGGGCAACGTGAACGCCGGCGAGGTGCGTGCGATCGGCGCGCACGGCCAGACCATCCGGCATCGGCCCGAAAAAGGCTTCACGGTGCAGATCCAGAATCCGGCGCTGCTCGCCGAACTCGCGCATATCGACGTGATCGCCGACTTCCGCAGCCGCGACGTCGCCTCGGGCGGCCAGGGCGCGCCGCTCGTGCCCGCATTCCACGCGACGCTGTTCGGCTCGCAGGAAGAAACGCGCGTCGTCTGCAATCTGGGCGGCATCAGCAACATCACGATTCTGGACGCCACGGGCTCGGTGCGCGGCTTCGACTGCGGCCCGGCCAATGCGCTGCTCGACCTCTGGTCGGAGCGCCATCTGGGCAAGCCTTACGACGAGAACGGCCAGTTCGCCGCCAGCGGCACCTTGCAGCAGCCTTTGCTGAACGCCCTGCTCGACGAGGCGTTTTTCGAGCAGCAGCCGCCCAAGAGCACCGGACGCGATCTGTTCAATGCGCAGTGGCTCGACGCCAAGCTGAAGGATTTCGGCACGCTCGCGCCCGCCGACGTGCAGGCGACGCTCGTCGCGCTGACGGCCGTGAGCGTCGCGCGCGAGATCGAGCGTCATGCGGGCGATTGCCGCGCCGTGTACGTGTGCGGCGGCGGGGCGCGCAATCCGGTGCTGATGGACGCGCTGCAGAAGGCGCTGGAGACGGGCGGCGTGGCCGGCGTGCCGGTCATGACGACCGAAGCGCTCGGCGTGCCGCCGCAGCAGGTGGAGCCGCTCGCGTTCGCGTGGCTGGCGATGCGCTGCGTGGCGCGCGAGCCGGGCAATCTGCCGGCGGTCACGGGCGCGGCGGGCGAGCGCGTGCTGGGGGCGATTTATCCACGTTGAAGACCGCGGCGCGAGATCGGCGATGTAAACGAGAAAACGGGGCATGACGCCCCGTTTTTTACGACTGCTGCGCTTCGTTCAGACCGAGAACGACGAGCCGCAACCACAGGTGGTCGAGGCGTTCGGGTTCTTGATGACGAATTGCGCGCCGTTCAGATCGTCCTTGTAGTCGATCTCGGCGCCGACGAGGTACTGATAGCTCATCGAGTCGATCAGCAACTGGACGCCGTTCTTGTTCATCACGGTGTCGTCTTCGTTGACGGTCTCGTCGAACGTGAATCCGTACTGGAAGCCCGAGCAGCCGCCGCCTTGCACGAACACGCGCAGCTTCAGCTCCGGGTTGCCTTCCTCGTCGATCAGTTGCTTGACCTTGTCAGCCGCTGCGTCGGTAAAAACGAAGGGACCGGGCATTTCAGTCACGGGGGTCTCGGTGACAGCGTTCATTCGAACTCTCCAAAAAAGCTTCTAGCCGCTATTGTAGGGCTGTTCCTGAGATCGTGCTTAAGCCCAGGAAATCAAGGGTTTCTCGCCACATTCTTGACTCATATCTCGAATAGGGGCGTGTCCCGTAAACGAAAAAACCGCCAGGCGCATTCCTGCGCGAGGCGGTTTTTGCAGTAACGTGCGCCTCCGCGAGGAGCGCACGCCAAAGCGCGATTAACGCTTCGAGAACTGCTTGCGGCGACGTGCCTTGTGGAAACCGACCTTCTTACGTTCCACTTCACGTGCGTCACGCGTCACGAAGCCAGCTTGCGACAGTGCCGGCTTGAGCGTTGCGTCGTAGTCCATCAGCGCGCGCGTGATGCCGTGGCGAACTGCGCCGGCCTGGCCGGTTTCGCCGCCGCCGTTCACGTTCACCTTGATGTCGAACGTCGCGCCGTGGTTCGTGAGTTCCAGCGGTTGACGCACGATCATCAGCGACGTTTCGCGCGAGAAGTAGTCGGCGATGGGCTTACCGTTGACGATGATGTCGCCCTTGCCCGACTTGATGAAGACACGAGCGACTGCGCTCTTGCGGCGGCCCGTACCGTAATTCCAGTTACCGATCATGTGGGCTCCCCTTAGATCTCGAGCGCCTTCGGCTGTTGTGCCGAGTGCGGATGCGTTGCGTCTGCGTAGACCTTGAGCTTCTTGATCATCGCGTAGCCCAGGGGGCCCTTCGGCAGCATGCCCTTAACTGCCTTCTCGAGCGCGCGGCCCGGGAAGCGTTCTTGCATCTTGCCAAACGTCGTTTCGTAGATACCGCCCGGGTAACCCGAGTGACGGTAGTACTTCTTGTCCGTGGTCTTGTTGCCCGTGACCTTCAGCTTGCCGGCGTTGATGATGACGATGAAATCGCCAGTGTCGACGTGCGGGGTGAACTCAGGCTTGTGTTTGCCGCGAAGACGGCGCGCCACTTCGCTGGCGACACGGCCGAGAACCTTATCCGTCGCGTCAATCACGTACCATTCGCGCTGCACTTCATGTGCCTTGGCGGAAAAAGTCTTCATGATCGATCCAAAAAATAACTTGTGCCCTGATTCGGTCCTGCTTGTGTAGTGGCACTCGTTGGCGCCGGCGCAGGCTCTCCCTGGTCGGGCTTCCCTTTGTTTTCATCGGGTTACCCGTTTCTCCCGCGGGCATGAATGCGGGAAACCTTGGATTATAAAGGGAAATTTGAGCAGCGGTCAAAATTTGTGCGGACTTTCTGCTGGCGAGGCGCCAGGCGCACAGGATCGGGCACAAAAACGCGGACGAAAAAAAGCCCAAGCGTGTTGGCTCGGGCTTAATCCACCTTTTGGAGGAGGGTGGAGGAGACATGCTGAGGTGTCGTGAAGCACGACAACCAATGAGACGAATTATACGGATCGGCCTTGTGCGACGCAAGGAAATTTATATTGTGAAAGACGAAACCATAATGTGAAATTTTGATTTCGCGCGGCGCTTGCGATTTTTCCCATAACAATCAATGAACTAAGAAATTGCGTCAGCGCGCACGTGCAGGACAACTAGAGCGATCTCCCTAATTGCGTCAGGGAAATCCCTCTTGATCGTGGGATGTGGCGCCGCAACATGCAAGCGACGGGCATAAGCCGCACGCGCCATGTCCCCCCGGACATACCTGTAAGACGCGGGCTACAATGCCGGCTGAATCGAGAATATTGAGCTGAGGCAAGCGCATGGAATGCAAAGTTAGCTGGATGGGTCAGGACGGCATGGCCTTCGCCGCCGAAACGGGCAGCGGTCACCTCGTCAACATGGATGGCGCACCGGAAGGCGGCGGCCACAACCTCGCGCCGCGTCCGATGGAAATGGTGCTGCTCGGCACGGGCGGCTGCACGGCCTACGACGTGGTGCTGATCCTGAAGAAGAGCCGTCAGGAAGTGAGCGGCTGCAGCGTGACGCTCAAGGCCGACCGCGCGAGCGAAGACCCCAAGGTGTTCACGAAGATCCACTTCCACTTCACCGTGACGGGCAAGAACCTGAACCCGGCGACCGTGGAACGCGCGATCAATCTGTCGCACGACAAGTACTGCTCGGCGTCGATCATGATCGGCAAAACCGCCGAGATCACGCACTCGTTCGAGATCGTCGCAGCGTAAGACACGCGCACACCGGCGATTCCGGCGGCAGCAAATGAAAAAAGCCGGCGCGGTTCTCAATGAACCGCGCCGGCTTTTTGTCGATATGAGGCGGCAAAGCAGGCCGATAAGCCGGATTCTGTGCACACGCCGCGTCCGAGGACGCGCCGCGCGTGGCAGCCATTCCTCTAGGCGCGCCATTGCTGACGCGCTCAAGCTTCCTACCCGCAGACGAAATGGGGGCCCCATCCTGCATCCCGAAGATGCGCGCCTGCCTACTTGGAATTGCTCCGGGTGGAGGTTACCGTGCCGTCTACGTCACCGCAGACGCGGTGCGCTCTTACCGCACCGTTTCACCCTTACCTGATCCCGACCGAAATCGGGCCATCGGCGGTCTGTTCTCTGTTGCCCTGTTCCGCGTGTCGCCACGGATGGCCGTTAGCCATCACCCTGCCCTGTGGAGTCCGGACTTTCCTCGCCCCCTTGGCCGAAACCTCGGGGCCGCGACTGCCTGGCCTGCTTTGCGGGCGCGATCTTAGCACGGTCACGCGGACTGTGCCCGCCGCGCCTGAACTATGCGCCGACTACGCAGCGACCAGGCAGGCGCGATTCAGCGCGCGCGTCGGCCCGAACGGAACACCGTGGCGTCGTCGTAGAATGTGCCGTTTTTGTTGGGCGTCCACCAGCCGGGAATGCCGAGCACCGGCAGCGGCGCGAAGCTGCGTCCGCTCAACTGCTCGCTCGCGGCGAGTTCGGCGCTGACAGTGGCGTCGAGATACGCGTTGCGTTCGGCGCGCGGCCACGTGAAATAGGCCTGCGGCACCGCGACGATCCACGCATGCGCCGTGCACGCGGCATAGGGCGCGATGAGCTTTTCGAGCAGCGCGTGGCCGAACACGCGCACTTCGCAGCGCGCCGCGCCGTCCAGCGTTTCGCCGATCGCCGATTCCCAGTGCGTGCGCGCCGTCACGAACAGCGTGCGCCAGTCGAAGCCGCGCAGCGCCTGCGTGAGCGCCGGATCGGCGCACGCGAACAGCACGGCGTTTTCGTCGAATAAAGTGAGCGCGTCGCGCACGTCGCCGCGCCTCGGACCCACGCCCAGCACATCGATCGCCGCCGCCTGACGCGCGTTGAGCGCCGCCTTGATGCGCGGAAACGCGAACCAGTGCAGCGCGTTGAAGAAGTCGTGGAGGTTGTGGCGCGTGGGCACGCCGCCTGTCGCGGCGATGTGCCCTTCGTAGGACGCGCCCTCGGGCAGATCGTCCTGAGCGATGAAGCCGAGCGCCTCGCCGCGCCCGGTGCGATGACCGGCCGCGCGCGCATCGGCGTTCAGTTCATCCAGATAGCGCGCATAGCTCGCGAGCGCCGCCTGCTGCCAGCGCCGCCCGCGCGCCGCGTGCTGGGCGAACCACGGCCGCGCCCAGTCGATGTCCGCGAAACTGCCTTCGGGCAGGCTGCGGCGCTTGAGCGAAGCCGCAGATGCCGCAGGCTCGGCGCGCGCCGCACTCGATGCGTGCGCATCGAGCGCCTGCGGCACCGCGCCGGACACCGCGCCTTGCGTCATGCCGGACGTCTCGCCGGACATCAAACTCAAACCAGCTTCCAGCCGATCGTCTCGCCGCCGCGCAGCGGCACGACGGGCACGTCGCCGGCCAGCACTTCGGCGGGCAGCGTCCACTCTTCGCGGCGCAGCGTGACCTTCTCGGCGCTGCGCGGCAGGCCGTAGAAGTCCGCACCGAAGAAGCTCGCGAAGCCTTCGAGCTTGTCGAGCGCGCCCGCGTTGTCGAACGCTTCGGCGTAGAGCTCGAGCGCGTGCAGCGCCGTGTAGCAACCCGCGCAGCCGCAGGCGTGTTCCTTCAGGCCCTTCGCGTGCGGCGCGCTGTCGGTGCCGAGGAAGAAGCGCGCGTCGCCCGACGTGGCCGCCTCGACCAGCGCCACGCGATGCGTCTCGCGCTTGAGGACCGGCAGACAGTAATAGTGCGGACGGATGCCGCCCTGGAAAATCGCGTTGCGGTTGTAGAGCAGATGGTGCGCCGTGATCGTCGCGCCGAGCAGGCCGGGCGCGGCGTTATCGGCGCGGATGTAATCGACGGCGTCCTTCGTCGTGATGTGCTCGAACACCACCTTCAAGCCCGGGAAGTCGCGGCGCAGCGGCGTCATCACGCGGTCGATGAAGACCTTCTCGCGATCGAACAGGTCGATGTCGGCGCTCGTCACCTCACCGTGCACGAGCAGCGGCATGCCCACTTCCTGCATCGCTTCGAGCGTCTTCGCGCACTTGCGGATGTCGGTCACGCCCGCGTCCGAATTTGTGGTCGCGCCCGCCGGATACAGCTTCACGCCATGCACGAAACCGCTCGCCTTCGCGCGGCGAATTTCCTCGGGCGGCGTGTTGTCGGTCAGGTACAGCGTCATCAGCGGCTCGAACTTCAGGCCCGCGGGCAGCGCCGCGAGGATGCGGTCGCGATACGCGGAAGCCAGCTCGGTCGTCGTGACCGGCGGCTTGAGGTTCGGCATGATGATCGCGCGGCCGAACTGGCGCGCCGTGTGCGGCAGGACCGCCGCCAGCATCGCGCCGTCGCGCACGTGAAGGTGCCAGTCGTCGGGGCGGGAAAGCGTGAGGGTCGTGGGGGAAGATGCGTTCATGGCGTGATGTGAGGCGCGGCTAGGGATCGATCGGAGCGCCGGCGGCGGCGTTCCGTACATTCCATGCATATCGCGGGCGGCGCGCGGCGCGTCTGATCACCTGCCAGCACGTCCGACGACGGAAGGCGTCGCGTGCGCACGACAACGCGCGACCTGACACGACTCGCCGATGCCCGCGCGGCGGCCTTGTGAGCCCGGGCGGAAAGCATCCGACAAATTTCGTATTGGCGCGCGGCGGGCCGGTGATATGCTTGGAAAATCATCATTGTACCGGGTCACGCGCCCAGCTTCGCCCGCAGCACGACACCAGCACCATGTGCCAACTTCTCGGAATGAACTGCGCCGCGCCGACGGACGTCACGTTCTCCTTCACAGGATTCGCGGCGCGCGGCGGCGCCACTGACCACCACGCCGACGGCTGGGGGATCGCGTTCTTCGAGGACAAGGCCTGCCGCCTCTTCATCGACAATCAGGCGTCGGCGCGCTCGCCCATCGCCGAGATGGTGAAGAACTACCCCATCAAGTCGCGCAACACCATCGCGCATATCCGCAAGGCCACCCAGGGCAGTTGCGCGCTGGAGAACAGCCATCCGTTCCAGCGCGAACTGTGGGGCCGCCACTGGATCTTCGCGCACAACGGCGACCTGCAGGACTTCAATCCGGTGATGTCGGGCGTCTATCAGCCGGTGGGCACCACCGACAGCGAACGCGCGTTCTGCCTGCTGCTGCAAGGGCTGCGCAAGGCGTTTCCGACTTCGCAGCCGCCGCTCGAAGAACTGTTCGCCACGCTCGAAACGCTCACGCGCGAGATCACGCAGTTCGGCGTCTTCAATTTCCTGATGTCGAACGGTCAGGCGCTGTTCGCGCACTGCTCCACGCATCTCTACTATCTGGTGCGGCGCTGGCCGTTCTCCACGGCGCATCTCGTCGATGCCGACGTGTCGATCGACTTCGCGAAGTACACGACGCCCGAGGACCGCGTGGCCGTGATCGCTACCGCTCCGCTCACCGACAACGAAGTCTGGACGCGTTTCGCGCCCGGCGACCTGCTGATGTTCCAGCACGGCGAAGTCGTCGCGCAGACCAGCGTGCCGGTGCCGCAGAAGGTGCTCGACAAGCTCAAGAATCCGTCGCTCGATGCGTCGGCGAGCGCGTCGCGCGTGTCGCCGTGCGCGCAGCAGCCCGGCGCCGTCGATCCGGAAGCCGTGGCGGCGTTGCAGAGCTGGGGCGAATAAGGCCTTTTTATCCGCGCAACTTCGCGCAACGTCACGCCGCACCACGCCACATCACACACGCAAAAAAGCCGCGCAAGCCCGAAGGGCCGCGCGGCTTTTTTGTTGGCCGCCGTACTGCGGCCAACCAGAACGCGCGCCGGAAAAACCGGCGCGAATTCACCCCGTCAGTGCAGGATCTTCGCCAGAAAATCCTTCGCGCGATCCGACTTCGGATTGGCGAAGAAGTCTTCCTTGCGGTCGTCCTCGACGATGGCGCCCTTGTCCATGAAGATCACGCGGTGCGCGACCTTCTTCGCAAAGCCCATTTCGTGCGTCACGCACATCATGGTCATGCCTTCCTGGGCGAGTTCGACCATCACGTCGAGCACTTCGTTGATCATCTCGGGGTCGAGCGCCGAGGTGGGTTCGTCGAACAGCATCGCGATGGGATCCATCGAGAGCGCCCGCGCGATCGCCACGCGCTGCTGCTGGCCGCCCGAAAGCTGACCCGGGAATTTGTCTGCATGCGCGCGCAGACCCACGCGATCGAGCAGCTTGAGGCCCTTCTCGCTGGCTTCGTCCTTGCTGCGGCCGAGCACCTTCACCTGCGCGAGCGTGAGGTTTTCGGTGATCGACAGATGCGGGAACAGCTCGAAATGCTGGAACACCATGCCCACTTTCGAGCGCAGCTTCGAGAGATTGGTGCGCTTGTCGCCCACCGACTCGCCGTTCACGAGGATCTCGCCCTGCTGGAACGGCTCGAGACCGTTAACGGTCTTGATCAGCGTGGACTTGCCCGAACCCGACGGGCCGCACACGACCACGACTTCGCCCTTCTTCACTTCCGTCGTGCAGTCGGTCAGCACCTGGAACTGGCCGTACCACTTCGAAACGTTCTTAATTGAAATCATCTTGCGACCTTTTTCTGAAGACCTTTCACAAGGCTCGACGCGATCACGCAGATCACGAAATAGCATGCGCCCGCGAACAGTACCATCTCGACCATCGTCCCGTCACGGTCGCCCACGTTGGCGGCCGTGCGGAAGAAGTCGGCGAGACTGATCACGTAGACGAGCGAGGTGTCCTGAAAGAGCACGATGGCCTGCGTGAGCAGCAGCGGCACCATCGCGCGAAACGCCTGCGGCAGCACCACGAAGCGCATGGCCTGGCCGTAACGCATGCCGAGTGCGAACGACGCGTTCACCTGCCCGCGCGGCACCGCCTGAATGCCCGCGCGAATGATTTCCGAATAATACGCGGCCTCGAACAGCGAGAACGCGATCATGGCGGACGCGAGGCGAATGTCGATGTCGGGCGAGAGGCCCAGCAAATTCTGCAGGACCTGCGGCACGATCAGGAAGAACCACAGCAGAACCATCACGAGCGGAATCGAGCGGAACACCGTGACGTAGCCCTTCGAGAACCACTCGAGCGGCTTGACGCCCGAAAGCCGCATGAGCGCGAGCAGGGTGCCCCACAGCACGCCCACGACGATCGCGCAGAGCGTGATCTTGAACGTGACGATGGCGCCGGTCCACAACGTAGGCAGTGCGCCCGGAATACCGCTCCAGTCGAAATGATGCATCACTTGCCTCCGATATAGCCGGGCAGCCGGGTTTTCGCTTCGACCCAGCGCATCAGCATCATGACGATCAGGTTGATCAGCACGTAGGCGAGCGTGACCGCGATGAACGACTCATAGGTCTGCGCCGTGTAGTCGACGAGCTGACGCGCCTGCGCCGAAAGATCGAGCAGACCGATGGTCGACGCGACCGCCGAGTTCTTGAAGATGTTGAGAAACTCGGACGTGAGCGGCGGCACGATGATGCGGTACGCGACCGGCAGCAGCACGTAGCGGTAGGTCTGCCATTGCGTGAGGCCCATCGCGAGACCGGCGGCGCGCTGGCCGCGCGGCAGCGCGTTGATGCCCGAGCGCACCTGCTCGCACACGCGCGCGGCCGTGAAGAGGCCCAGACAGATCACCGACGCCGAGAAGAACTGCACGCCCGGCGGCAGTTGCTTGAAGGCGTTGCCGATTGAAGGCGGCAGGATTTCCGGCAACACGAAGTACCAGATGAAGAACTGCGCGATCAGCGGAATATTGCGGAAGATCGCCACGTAGACCGTGCCGAGACCCGCGAGGAATGTGTTCGGCACCGTGCGCAGCACGCCGAAGATCGAACCGACGACGAGCGCGATCACCCACGCGCACAGCGACACCGACACCGTCACCCAGAGACCCGAAATGAGCCAGCCGAGGTAGGTCGTGGGTTCGCCCGTCGAGACCGGGCTGAGCAGAATGGCCCAGTTCCAGTGATAGGACATGAAGAGACTCCAACAAAAAGAACGGAAGAAGCGCCGCTTCTTCCGTTCCGTTCTAAACGCTGATCAATGCCGCGACCGGACTTAGTCGATGGCCTTGTCGTTGGGGCTCTTGAAGAGCGCCTTCATGTCTTCGCTTTCCGGGAAGTTCAGGTTGAGGCCCTTCGGCGGAATCGGCGACTCGAACCACTTCTTGTAGATCGCGTCGGCGTCGCCCGAGGTCTCGACCTTGGCGATCGCGTCGTCGGCGACCTTCTTGAACTCGGGGTCGTTCTTGCGCAGCATGCAGCCGTACGCTTCACGCGATTGCGGCGTGCCGACGATCACGAAATCGCCCGGATTGTTCGACTTCGCGCGTTCGCCCGCGAGCAGCGCGTCGTCCATCATGAACGCGACGGCACGGCCCGTGGAGAGCGTCAGGAACGACTCGCCGTGGTCCTTCGCGCTGATGATGTTCATGCCCAGGTTCTTGTCCTGGTTCATCTTGCGCAGCAGACGCTCCGAGGTCGTGCCCGCCGTCGTCACGACGGTCTTGCCCTTGAGGTCGGCGAAATCCTTGATGCCCGAATCCTTCTTGGTCATCAGACGCGTGCCGATCACGAAAATCGTGTTCGTGAACGCAGCTTGCTGCTGGCGTTCCGCGTTGTTCGTGGTCGAGCCGCATTCGATGTCGACCGTGCCGTTCTGCACGAGCGGAATGCGGTTCTGCGACGTGATCGGAACCATCTTGACCTTGAGGTTCGGCATATTCAGCTTCTGCTTCACGGCTTCGACGATTTTCATCGCGAAGTCCTGCGAGTAGCCGATCACGTTCTGCTTGTCGTCATAGTAGGAAAACGGGATCGACGATTCGCGGTGGCCCAGCGAAATGACGCCGGTGTCCTTGATTTTTTTCAGCGTCCCCGAGTCCTGCGCCTGAGCACTCGCGGCGACCAGTCCGAGAGTGGCGAGAACGAGCGCGGCCTTTTTGATTTTCATCTGTGATCTCCTTTGCAAGAATCGCGGCCAGTGTAGCAAAGTAATTATTTTGAAAGTATATGGATGGACCCTGGCGTTGTAAGCGCGCACGCGCGCGCGTGTAAGGCTTGCCGCACACACGGAAGCCACATTGCCGGCCTGCCTGGAACGCCCAAAAGAAAAGCCCAAAGAAAAGGCGGACGGCCCCTTGTGGAGACCGTCCGCCTTGACGCGCGGCCTGGGTAGGCCGCACGTATTTTGTACCGATGCCGCGCGCATGCCGCCCGGAAATCGGGCGCCGCGCGGCAAACGTAAACATTCGTCAATCAGGGATACAGGCCGCGCATTTCGCGCGCCATGAGGATGCGCTTGCACGCAACGATGAACGCCGCGGTACGCATCGACACGCCCTGCTCGCTCGACACCTGCCAGACCGCCGTGAACGCTTCGCGCATCACGCGTTCGAGGCGCTCGTTGATCTCGCCTTCGGTCCAGAAGAAGCTCGAGAAGTCCTGCACCCATTCGAAGTACGAGACCGTCACGCCGCCCGCGTTCGCCACCACGTCCGGAATCACCAGCACGCCCTTGTCGTGCAGGATGTCGTCGGCGGCCGTCGTGGTCGGGCCGTTCGCGCCTTCCACGATGATCTTCGTGCGGATCTTGCCGGCGTTGTGCTCGGTGATCTGGTTTTCCAGCGCTGCCGGAATCAGGATGTCGGTTTCGATGGTCCAGAATTCGTCGTTGCCGAGCATGTCGGCGCCGGCGAAGCCCGCCACGCCGCCCGTCTTCGCGACGTGGTCGAGCAGCGCGGCTGCATCGAGACCCGTCGACTTGTAGATCGAGCCGGTGTGATCCTGCACGGCGACGACCTTCGAGCCGGCTTCCTGGAACAGGCGGGCAGCGATGCCGCCCACGTTGCCGAAGCCCTGCACGGCGATGCGTGCGCCTTCGATCGACAGACCCTTGCGGCGCGCGGCTTCGCAGCCGACCACGAACACGCCGCGGCCCGTCGCTTCCTTGCGGCCCAGCGAGCCGCCGAGCGAGATGGGCTTGCCGGTCACGACGCCCGTGGCCGTCTGGCCCTGGTTCATCGAGTACGTGTCCATCATCCACGCCATGATCTGCTCGTTCGTGTTGACGTCCGGCGCGGGAATGTCGGTGTTCGGTCCGATGATGATGCCGATTTCGCTGGTGTAGCGGCGCGTCAGGCGCTCGAGCTCACCACGCGAGAGCGTGCGCGGATCGACGCGGATACCGCCCTTCGCGCCGCCGTACGGCACGTTCACGGCCGCGTTCTTCACCGACATCCATGCCGACAGCGCCATCACTTCGGACAACGTAACGTCCTGGTGATAACGCACGCCGCCCTTGCCGGGACCGCGCGAAACGTTGTGCTGGACGCGATAGCCTTCGAAGTGCGCCACGGTGCCGTTGTCGAGTTCGATCGGGCAATCGACGATCAGAATACGCTTCGGACGCTTGAGCGTCTCGAGCCAGCGCGACAGCGAACCGAGATACGGCGCGACGCGGTCGACCTGACGAAGATAGTTGCCCCACGGACCGAGTGCGTCCGCGTGAAGATACGAAGGAACCGACGAAGACACTGCAGACTGCTGTTGGGAAGACATGAACGCTCCAGCGATCGAAGAAGTGGTGCCATTGTCAGAAAAGGCCCACATCTATGCCAATGCCGTTTGGTCATCGCGTCATGCTTTTCTTGCATAACGTCATGAAAGTCGAAAAAACTTGTCGCTGGATCCGCTATTTACGGGCGTTTTACGACTGCGCAGGCGCGGCGGCGCGCATTGTTGCTGCGCGCGAAAAAGACCTTCTACGCGAATGCGCACGAACGCGCGCGGCTACTGCGCATCAGTCGGTACCGCGTTTGCATCGAGCGATTTTCGTGACGGTTATGCGCCGTTGCGCGCGAGTTCATCGCTGACCGCGTCCCAGACCGCGCGCACGAGCGCTTCGCGCGCGTCGTTGCCTTGCGCGGCGAGCTTGTCGCGATAGAGGCGGATTTCCATATCGAGCGTAAACTGGCCTTCGGGCGCGCCGCGCGTGCCGCGGTCGAGGCGGATCAGCTTGCCTTGCGCGACGGCGTCTTCCACCGCGCTGTGCGGCAGAAACGCAATGCCGTGGCCCGCCAGCGCCATCGCCTTGAGCCCTTCGGCCATATCGGTTTCGTAGACGCGGTCCAGATAGAGGCGCGCGGGCGCGTTCGCCACGATCACTTCGGTCATCCGTCCGAGATAGGCGTTCGGCGTGTAGGAGAGATACGGCGCGGGCGCGTCCGGCGTGCCCGGCAGCGTGTAGCGTGCACGTCCGGCGCGCTGCGGCGCCGAATACGGGCTGATCGATTCGATGCCGAGCGTGAGCGTGTCGTAGCGCGCGGGATCGAGCGTGACCGGATGGCTCGGATGGTGATAGCCCATCACGAGATCGCAGCCGCCTTCCACGAGCGAGAGCACAGCGTCGTGCACGTTGAGCGCGCGCAGCCGCGTGTGGATGCGCCCGAGCTTGGCCTCGACGCGTTGCAGCCAGCGCGGGAAATACGTGAGCGACAGCGTGTGCGGCACCGCGAATTCGATGGTCTCCGCGGGCGTGGCCGTATGCCCGCGCAGCAGCGTGCGCGCTTCGTGGAACTGCGAAAGCATCGCGAGCGCCTGCTCGTAGAACACCTGCCCCGCCGGCGTGAGACGCGTCGGATAAACCGAACGGTCGATCAGTTCGGTGCCGAGCCACGCCTCCAGCGCCTGGATGCGGCGCGAGAACGCCGGCTGCGTCACGTGCCGCAGTTCGGCCGAGCGGCTGAAACTATGCGTTTCCGCCAGCGAAACGAAGTCTTCGAGCCATTTGAGTTCCATGCGGGACCGGCGAGCAAATGAGAAGTCCGCATTCTAGGCCCGCGCGCGGGCGCTGTCAGCGCAGCGCGGCCTCCAGTTCCGCCACCACGCCGCGCCAGTCGCCGAGCGTGGTCTGCCGGAACAGCCGCGCGGACGGAGACCAGACCGAATCGGCGCGGCCCATGCCCCAGCGCCAGTCGGGCTGCGCGGCGAGCAGCACCCACACCGGCTTGCCGAGCGCGCCGGCCAGATGCGCCACCGAGGTATCGACGGTGATCACCAGATCGAGCGCCTCGATCAGCGCGGCCGTGGCGGCGAAATCGGGCAGATCGTCGCCGACCGCGTGCAGCGGCCAGCGGCCCGCCACGTCGGGCAGTTGCCGCACGCCCTCGCCCTTCTGGATCGCGAACCAGGCGTGGCCGCCGAGCGCGGCGAGCGGCAGCAGCGCCTTCAGCGGCAGCGAGCGGAAGGCGTCGAAATGATGACGCGGATTGCCCGCCCAGACGAGCCCGATGCGCCGCCGCACACCGCCCGAGCGGGCCGCCACGCGCATGCGCCACATCTCGACGAGGGCCGGATCGGCGTGCATATAGGAAGTCGGCGCGTAAATCGGCCGGCCGGGAAATTTGAGCGGCAAGCTCATCACGTCGCAGCAGAAGTCGTAGTCGCGCGCCATATCGGCGTCGCCGGGCGCGGCGTCGAGCACGCGCGCGACGCCCGGCACCGTCGCCACCAGCGGCGCCAGTTCGGGCGCGACCCACGCATCGACCTGCGCGCCCTGTGCGGCGAGCCACTGCGCGTAACGCACGAACTGGATCTGATCGCCCACGCCCTGCTCGCGCGCAATCAGAAAACGCTTGCCCGCAAGCGGCTCGCCCTGCCATTCGGGCGGCGGCAGCTTGCGATAGTTCGGCTTGCCGAATGCGGTGGTCTTGCGGTTCTCGAACAGCGGCCAGCCTTGTGCGTATTCCTGGCGGCGCAGCAGCAGCATGCCGAGCTGAAAGCGCGACTCCGGCAGATCCGGATTCAATTCCAGCGCGCGCCGATAGTGCGTTTCGGCTTCGTCATAGCGCGCAAGCGCCGTGTAGGCAAACGCGAGATTGTTGACGACGCCCGCCGCGTCGGGCCGCAGTGCCGCGGCGCGTTGATAGAGCGCGATCGCCTCGTCATAGCGATGCATCGCGTCGTAGGCGTAGCCGAGTTCGAAGAGCGCGTGTGCGTTGTCCGGCTCGCGCGCGACGATCGCCTCGAAGCAGGCCGCCGCCTCGGCATGTTCGCCCGCCGCGCGCAGCAGCTTGCCCAGATGCGCGAGCGTCGCCGTATCGTGCGGCGCGAGCGCGCGCGACGCGCGAAATTGCGCGATGGCGGCGTCCGCGCGTCCCGCCTTTTCGAGCGCGCGCCCCAGATTGAAGGCGAAATGCGCCGATTGCGGATCGATCTCGCGGGCGCGCGCGTAATGGTGCTCGGCACCCGCGAGGTCGCCCAGCGCCATGAACGCGTTGGCGAGATTGTTGTGCGCGTTGGCGAAATCGGGCGACCACGCGAGCGCCTTGCGCTGGAACATCGCTGCGCGCGCTTGATCGTTCTGCCGCGCGGCCACCACGCCGCGATTGCTCAAGCACTCGGCATCGGCGGGCGTATGCGCCAGCGCGCGATCCATGAGTTCGGCGGCGCGGGCAAGCTCGCCGCGGCTCATCGCCAGTACGCCGAGATAGTGCAGCGCACGCGCGCAGCGGGGATCGCGAGCGAGGGCGCGCTCGTACAGCGTCTGCGCGGCGTCGAGCCGCCCGGCGCGGTGTTCGGCGAGCGCGGCATCGACGAGTGCAGTTGCGTCGTCGAGCGGAGGAAAAAGGGAATCGCGGTTCATGCGGATCGGAAAACGAGAAGCGGCCAACGCCGCCGACCTCATCACCGTATGCCGCCGCCCTCCCTATGTCTGTCAGACAGTTCCGAAACTCTGACGCAGCGCGCCTCACGCGACCAGGCGGCCCCGCCTGCAAGCCGCCCCGAATCCCCGACCGGACGCTGTCAGCGTGGTGATAAAATACCCGGCTCCCCCCGGTTCCTTTCTGATCGTAACGCCACACGTTACGTCCCCATCATGTCCGACACTCGTCCCGATACCCTCTTCGCGCTCAACGCGCTCTCCCCGCTCGACGGCCGCTACGCCTCGAAAACCGAAGCCCTGCGCGACTGGCTCTCGGAAGCCGCCTTCATGCGCAATCGCGTGACCGTGGAAATCCACTGGCTGATCGCGCTGTCGCAAGCCGGTTTCGCGGAAGTGCCGCGCTTCTCGGAAGCGTCGGAGCAGTTCCTGCTCAAGCTCGCCGAGAACTTCACGGCGCACGACGCCGCGCGCATCAAGGACATCGAGCGCGTGACGAACCACGACGTGAAGGCGGTCGAGTACTGGCTCAAGGAATCGGTGAAGGGTCAGCCGGAACTGGAGCGCGCCAGCGAGTTCATCCACTTCGCCTGCACCTCGGAAGACATCAACAACACGTCGCACGGCCTGATGCTCGCCGGCGCGCGTGAGCACGTGATCCTGCCGGCGCTGCGCTCGGTGCATCAGCGCCTCGTGGCGCTCGCGCACGCACAGGCCGACCAGCCGATGCTCTCGCGCACGCACGGTCAGCCCGCCAGCCCGACGACGCTCGGCAAGGAAGTCGCCAACGTCGCCGCCCGTCTCGCGCGCGCAATCACGCGCATCGAGAAGGTCGAACTGCTCGGCAAGATGAACGGCGCGGTCGGCAACTTCAACGCGCACCTCTCGGCGTATCCGGAATTCGACTGGGAAGCGTTCTCGAAGAACGTCGTCGAACAGCGCCTGAAACTCACGTTCAACCCGTACACGATCCAGATCGAGCCGCACGACTACATGGCCGAACTGTTCGACGCCGTCGCGCGCGCGAACACGATCCTGCTCGACCTCGACCGCGACGTGTGGGGCTACATCTCGCTCGGCTACTTCAAGCAGAAGCTGAAGGCCGGCGAAATCGGTTCGTCGACGATGCCGCACAAGGTCAATCCGATCGACTTCGAAAACTCGGAAGGCAACCTCGGTCTCGCGAACGCCACGCTGCGTCACCTCGCCGACAAGCTGCCCGTGTCGCGCTGGCAGCGCGACCTGACCGACTCGACGGTGCTGCGCAATATCGGCGTCGCGTTCGGTTACTCGCTGCTCGCCTATGACGCGCTGATCCGCGGCATCGACAAGCTCGAAGTGAACCCGCAGCGCCTGAACGACGACCTCGACGCCACGTGGGAAGTGCTGGCCGAGCCGGTGCAGACCGTGATGCGCCGCTACGGCATCGAAAACCCGTACGAGCAGTTGAAGGAACTCACGCGCGGCAAGGGCATCACGCGCGAAGCGCTGCAAACCTTCGTTTCGGGTCTCGCGATTCCCGAAGACGCGAAGCAGCGTCTGCTGGACATGACGCCCGCGTCGTACATCGGCAAGGCTGCCGAACTCGCGAAGCGCATTTCGTAAATCCGTTTCGTAAGTCTGTTTTGGCAAGCGCCCTGGCGGCGGTGCCAAACAAAAAGCCCCGGTGCGAAACCGGGGCTTTTTTATTTGCAGCCGTTCAAAACCGCCGTGCGGATCAACCCACGCGGCGCGTTTCGAGCTGCTTGAGCACGTCGTCGACGATCTGCTCGGGCGTGAGCTCGATACTCACCTCGATCGCTTCGTCGGCGCCCGGCACTTCGAGCGTGTCGAGCTGGCTTTGCAGCAGCGACGGATCGAAGAAGTGGCCGGTGCGCGTGGCGAGGCGCTCGTGCAGCACTTCGTACGAGCCCTTCAGATACACGAACACGACGTCGTGATCGCCGCCGCGCAGGATGTCGCGGTACGAACGCTTGAGCGACGAGCACGTGAACACGGCCGTCTCGTGCGCGCGCTGCTTTTCCTCGATGGCGGCGCGAATCGTGCGCAGCCACGGCCAGCGGTCGTCGTCGGTGAGCGGAATGCCGTCGTGCATCTTCTTCTTGTTGGCTTCGCTGTGGAAAGCGTCGCCGTCGGTGAAGGCACACTTGAGGCGCTCGGCCAGCATCTCGCCGATACGCGTCTTGCCGGCGCCCGACACGCCCATTGCAATCAGAATCATCTACTGCTCCTCAGTCGGCGGCCGCCCGGCGTGAATGCCGCGCGCCGCCTCATGCAAATTTACCTGTTACACCACTGCCGAGAGCGCGAACGTCAGTCCGAGGCCCAGCAGCGAAATGATGGTCTCCAGCAGCGACCAGGTCTTGAACGTCTGACCCACGGTCATGCCGAAATATTCCTTGATCAGCCAGAATCCGCCGTCGTTGACGTGCGAGAAGATCAGCGAGCCCGAACCCGTGGCGAGCACGAGCAGTTCCGGCTGAACCGTGACGCCGGCCGCCGAGGCGATCGGCGCGACGATGCCGCAGGCGGTGGTCATCGCGACCGTGGCCGAGCCCGTCGCGAGACGGATCAGCGCGGCGACCAGCCAGCCGAGCAAAAGCGGTGACAGATGCGCCGTCTGTGCGAGTTCGACGATCTGCTTCGAGACGCCGCTGTCCATCAGCACGCGGCCGAAACCGCCGCCCGCCCCCACGATCAGCGTGATGCCGGCGATCGGCGCGAGGCAGTCGCCGCAGAACTTCTGGATCTGCTCGCGATTGAAGCCGCGTTGCGCGCCGAAGGTCCAGAAGCTTACCAGCACGGCGATCAGCAGCGCGACATCCGAGGTGCCGATGAAGTGCAACAGATTGTTCGGCAGCGTCTTCGGCGCGAACACGAGGTCCGCCCACGAGCCGACCAGCATCAGGATCACCGGCAGCAGAATCGTGAAGAGCGTGATGCCGAAGCTCGGCAACTCGCTGTCGGGCTTCGGATCGGCCTTGCTCACGAACTGCGCGGAGAGCGGATTGTTCTCCGGCAGCTTGATGAAGCGGTGGATGAACAGCGCGAACAGCGGTCCGGCGACGATCGCCGTCGGAATACCGACGATCAGACCATACGCGATGGTCCGGCCGATGTCGGCGTGATACGCCTGCACGGCGAGCAGCGCGGCCGGGTGCGGCGGAATCAGGCCATGCACGACCGAGAGACCCGCGACCATCGGCAGACCGATCAGCAGCAGCGACTTGCCGGTGCGCTTGGCGACGTTGAACGCGATCGGAATCAGCAGCACGAAACCGACTTCGAAGAACACGGGCAGGCCGACGATCACGGCCACGCACATCATCGCCCAGTGGATGTTCTTCTCGCCGAACCAGCGTATCAGCGTGGTGGCGATACGTTCGGCGCCGCCCGATTCGGCCATCATCTTGCCGAGCATCGTGCCGAGGCCCACCACGATCGCGATGTGGCCGAGCGTGTTGCCGTTGCCGGTTTCGAACGATTTGACGATCTGATCCATCGGCATGCCGACGGCGAGGCCGAGCAGCAGCGAAACGATGATCAGGACCAGAAACGGATACACCTTGAAACGCGTGATCAGCAGGATCAGCGCGGCAATCGCGACGAGCGCGTAAATCAGCAGCGAACTGCCGTGGGCCACTCCCATGAGGCTCCTCTCCAGGTAGTTGTTCGGTATCCCCGCGCCGCCGCGCCTGCGGCATCTTGAAAAACGCGCACGTGGAAAACGCAGGGGGTCGGCCGTCGCCGGGCCGGGATTGTAGAGGTTATAACGACTTTCCGGGTTGTCTGCTCGAAAGACGAGCGAGCCGCGCAAGGCGCACGCCCTCTCGGGCGCAGCCTGCGCGGCTCGTGAAAACACGCGACGGAAACGGGCGGGAAAGCACGTCGGCACCGCCGGGCTGAACGGCCGGTCCAGGCGGTGCGGGCGGTCCGGAAATCGCCCGCCCGGCGACGGCGATCAGCACCTTATTTAGCGTGCCGAAGCGCCGACTCGTGCGGCGCGCGCTTGCGCCCGTTGTCCGTCGATCGTGAATCAAACTTCAGTTAGTTGCCTTTCCTCGTCGATCGAGCGGACGCCTTAGCGCACCGGACGCGAAAGCTCGCTCGCCGCGCGCGCGAGACGCGTGACTTCGGCCCAGTCCTGCGCCGCGAGCGCGGCCTTCGGCGTGAGCCACGAGCCGCCCACGCACACCACGTTGGGCAGCGCGAGGAAATTCGGCGCGGTTTCGGCGCTGATGCCGCCGGTCGGGCAAAACTTCAGCGTCGGGAACGGGCCGTGGAATGCCTGCAGCATGTTCAGGCCGCCCGCGGGAACGGCCGGGAAGAACTTGACGATCTCGTAGCCGAGTTCCATCGCGACGATGATGTCCGTCGGCGTCATGACGCCCGGCAGCAGCGGCAGACCGGCGTCGAGCGACGCCTGATGGATTTCACGCGTGAGGCCCGGCGAGACGCCGAACGTCGCGCCCGCCTTCTTCGCCAGCGCGCAATGCTCGGGCTTCGTGATCGTGCCGACGCCGACGGCGATATCCGGCGCGATCTGCGCCGCGCGCTCGATCGCTTCGAGACCGGCCTTGGTGCGCAGCGTGATTTCCAGCACCTTCACGCCGCCCGCGTGCAGCGCGCGCGAAACGTGCTCGCCCTGTTCGGGCGTTTCGAAGGCCAGCACCGGAATCACCGGGCCAAGGCGGACAATGTCGGCCACCGTGCTTTGTGCCATGTTCAGGCTCCTTGATGATGAATTCTGTTCGTTGCGTTGCCGCGTCGCGGTGACGTCGGCCGCTCAGGCGCTCAGTTGTTCAGGCGCTCGCGGTCTGCGGCGCGTGCTGCGTGGCCGACGCACTGGCCGGCACTTCGCCGACGAGCGGGCCGAACACCGTCGCGCCCAGCTCGGCCGGCGCCGCGGCGGCGCGAAACACGCCGAACAGCTCGCGGCCGAAGCCCACTTCATTGCTTTCCTGATGCGCCGGTTGCGCGACCGGGCGCGCGTCCCATTCGGCCTGATCGACTTCGATGTCGAGCACGCCGCGTTCCGCATCGATCACGATCGTATCGCCGTCGCGCACCTTGCCGATCGGGCCGTGCAGCAGCGTTTCCGGCGACACGTGGATCACCGCGGGCACCTTGCCCGACGCGCCCGACATCCGCCCGTCGGTCACGAGCGCGACATGGAAGCCCTTGTCCTGCAGCACGCCGAGCAGCGGCGTGAGGCGGTGCAGCTCCGGCATGCCGTTGGCGCGCGCGCCCTGGAAGCGCACGACCGCCACGAAATCGCGCTCCAGCTCGCCGCGATCGAACGCTTCCTGCACCGCTTCCTGCGAGTCGAACACGATTGCGGGCGCGCTCAGCTTGCGATGCTGCGGCGCAACCGCCGAGACCTTGATGACACCGCGACCGAGCTTGCCCTGCATCAGTCGCAGACCGCCGTCCGGCTGGAACGGCGTGGCGAGCGGACGCAACACGGCGTCGTCGGCGCTCTTTTCCACGGCCGGCACCCACGTGAGCTTGCCGTCGAGCAGCTTCGGCTCCTCGGTGTAGTGACGCAGCCCTTCGCCCGCCACCGTCTTCACGTCTTCGTGCAGCAGGCCGCCGTCGAGCAGTTCGCGCACGAGGAAAGCGATGCCGCCCGCCGCGTGGAAGTGGTTCACGTCGGCCTTGCCGTTCGGATAGACGCGCGCGAGCAGCGGCACGGCCGCCGACAGTTCGTCGAAATCGTTCCAGTCGATCAGGATGCCCGCCGCACGCGCCATCGCCACGAGGTGCAGCGTGTGGTTGGTCGAGCCGCCCGTCGCCATCAGCGCGACGATGCCGTTGATCACGGACTTTTCGTCGACCACGTGGCCGATCGGCGTGTAGTTGCCGCGCTCGACCGTCAGTTCGAGCACGCGGCGCGCGGCAGCGGCGGTGAGTTCGTCGCGCAGCGGCGTATGCGGATGGATGAAGGCCGAGCCCGGCAGATGCAGGCCCATCACTTCCATCAGCATCTGGTTGCTGTTGGCCGTGCCGTAGAACGTGCAGGTGCCGTGGCCGTGATACGCGGCGGCTTCGGATTCGAGCAGCGCGTCGCGGTCGCACTGGCCGGTCGCGAACTTCTGGCGGACCTTGGCCTTGTCGTCGTTCGAGATGCCGCTCGTCATCGGGCCAGCGGGCACGAAGATCGTCGGCAGATGGCCGAACTGCAGCGCGCCGATCAGCAAGCCCGGCACGATCTTGTCGCACACGCCGAGGCACAGCGCCGCGTCGAACATGTTGTGCGTGAGCGCGACCGCCGTGCTCATCGCGATCACTTCACGCGAGAACAGCGACAGCTCCATGCCGGCATTGCCCTGCGTGACGCCGTCGCACATCGCCGGCACGCCGCCCGCGAATTGCGCGACGCCGCCGCCTTCGCGGGCCGCCTTCTTGATGATGTCGGGAAAGTCTTTGTACGGCGCATGGGCCGAGAGCATCTCGTTGTAGGACGAGACGATGCCGATGTTCGGTTCGCGGATCGCCTTGATGGCAATCTTGTCGCGCCCTTCGAGACCGGCGAAACCGTGAGCGAGATTCGCGCACGAGAGCGCACCGCGTGCCGGGAAACGGTCCTGCGCCGCCGTGATGCGCGCGAGATAGGCCTCGCGCGTCGGCTTGCTGCGCTCGATCACGCGTTGCGTGACCTTCATCAACTGCGAATGCGGGGAAACCATCGAATCTCCTTCCTTGTTATCTCGCTCAGGCGCTCGGGGACACATCACGCGGTCCAAACAGCGATGGCGCGATGTTAGTAGAAAAACTACACGGTCGCAATCCCGGTTTTGCCCTGGGATCGAATGGTGCAAGCGCTGCAAAAACCTCTATTTAGCTTGATTTCATTCGATCCGGCACAACCCCCAATTGCACCATCGGTCAGGATTCTGTAGTTTTTGTACATGACCCATGATCCGCTATAGTCCACGGATCTTTCAGCATAGTGCGAGTTTCCCAATGCTGCTGTCCCAGGTGAAGGCCATCCGCGAGCAATTGCGTCCATCGGAGCGCAAGCTCGCCGATTACATCGTCGACGCGCCCCGCGAGCTGCTCGATCTTTCGATGACCGAAGTTGCCCAGCGCGCCGGCGTGAGCCAGCCGACGATCGCGCGTTTTTGTCACGCGCTCGGCTTCTCGGGGTTCCGCGAGTTCAAGATCCGGCTCGCGCAGGCCGTGGCTGGCGATCTGCCGAGCGCCCTGCCGGCCGTTTACCGTGATGTGAGTCCCGACGAGCCGGTGCCAGGCGTCGCGGCGAAGGTGCTCGAACGCACGATCGGCGCGCTGCTCCAGGTGCGCAACAACCTCTCCACCGACGCACTCGGCGCCGCGATCGATCTGCTCGCGAAAGCGGCGCGCATCGAGTTCTACGGCGCGGGCGGTTCGGGCATCGCGGCGCAGGACATGCAGCACAAGTTCTTCCGCCTCGGCATGCCGAGCGTCGCTTACTCGGACCCGCACACGTTCCTGATGTCGGCGGCCTTGCTCGGTCCCGGCGACGTGGTCGTGGCCATTTCGAATACGGGACGCACGCGCGACGTGGTGGACGCCGCCCGCACCGCGCTCGATCGCGGCGCGAAGGTCATCGCGATCACGCACGGCACCTCGCCGCTTGCCCGCCTCGCGAGTGTGGGCTTGCACGCAAACGTGGACGAAGACACCGATGTTTTTTCGCCGATGACCTCGCGCACTTCGCACCTCGCGATCGGCGACATCCTGGCGGTGGGCGTTGCGCTCCAGCGCGGCCCGGAGCTCGCGGAAAAGCTCGCCGGCGCGAAAGACATCATCGATCGTCGCAGACTCGACGCCAACGGTTGAACGCTCGACGCCCCGCGCTGCAGCGGCGAACATCGAGCAAAAAAAAGCGGACTCCCAAGGGAGTCCGCTTTGCCTTATAGCCGGGCATGCTGAGCGGTGCGCTGCCGCACGCCCCGGCCGAATCCGGCGCGATCAGAAGCGGGCTGGCTGCCCCGCCTCCGCGCTCGCCGTCAGGCGCTTACCACTGGTAGGACATACCGCCGCCCCACGTGGTGTCGCCGCCCGCGCTGTAACCCGCGCCCATCTTGACCTTGACGTTCTGCGTAATGCGCGCCGACACGCCGAGCGCCGTGGCCTGGTAGCCCTTGTAGTTGGCGGTACCGATGCCCACCGCAATGGTCTTGCCCTGGTCGACGTCCGGAATCATCGTCAGCGCCGTGGCCGCCGCGATACCGCCGTAGGCGTTGCGCTGCATCTCCGTCATGCCCGACTGGAACTGGCGCATGTTCACAGCGTCCGTGCCCGCTACGCCATCGGCGACGTTCGTGATGCGGCGCTCGTTGCCCGCCGAACCGACGGACACCGTGTTCGCCTGATCCGCCACCGAATTCGCACCCAGCGCGACCGAGTTCTCTCCCGTGGCCGACGCCTTGTCGCCGATCGCCGTCGAGCTCGCGCCCGATGCGTTCGCACCGCCGCCCATGGCAATCGAGTTGCTGCCCGACGCCGAAGCCGGACCGCTCGTCGAATTGACCGCAACATACGGCGAACTCGTATCGCCGATGTTCTGGACTGCCTGGGTCAGTGCCGCGACGTTCTCGTTCGTGGCATACAACTGGCCACCCGTGACCGCGTCGGTGCTCGAGGCCGACGAGATGTCGCCGTCGGCGAGATTCGTCAGCTTCACGGCCGCAGAGGCGTCGGTGCCGCCGAGCGTGACCTTGTCGTGCGCGGCGCTGTCGTACTGCACCGCATTTTCCACCTTGCCGACAACGGTAGTTTCCAGCGTCGTCACGCGGGCATCGATGTTGGTCAGAGCTCCGCCGACGTTGTTGTAGGTATTGCCGCCAATGTTGTAGGTCGGCGCCGTGACCTTGCCTTCGCCGTCGACCGTCGAGCCGCCGCCCAACCCGTCGGCCACACTCGATGCGAGCGTGTAGAGCTGTGCACCGTTCACTGCGTCGGAGCTATTGGCTGCAACCGTATTCGCCTGAGTCGAGACCGAGCCCGTACCGAGCGCGACCGAATCGTTCGCCTTCGCGTACGACTGGGTGCCCAACGCCATGCTGCCGTTACCGTCGGATTGCGTGTTCGATCCCATGGCGATACTGCCCAGCCCGACCACGCGCGCCGCGTCGGTCGGAGCGGCCGAACCGGCCGCATTGGCGATGCCCTTGATCTGCGTGTACCACGCAGCCGTCTTGAACGACGTGTTCAGATCACCTGTGTCGATGCCCGAGGAGGCCAGCGAAGCGCCAAGCAACGGCGCGCTATTCATGGCCAACATCTGAACACCACCGCTGCCGCTGGCCACCGGCGCAGCGCCGACGACCGGCGCCACCTGCCCGAGGTTCACCGCAAAGGCGCCTTGCATGCCGTCCGCCTGGCTACCCACGGCCACACCCGGCAGCAGCCCCAGGCCGCTGTCCGCATACGAACCCGTGCCGTAAGCGACCGCCGCGTTGTCGAGCGAGGCGACGGAGTCGGTGCCGACGGCAACAACGCGCGCGGCGGAATTGTCGGCGACGGTGTCTGCGTGCGCGGACGTGGCCAGCGCCGCGCCGCCCATCACGCCAATGACATTGAGAACGCCGACGATCCCGCTCGCGCCTGCAATCACAGCCTTCGAGGAACGCTTGCCGCGCGCCGCCGCGTCCTCTTGCACCGCGACCCACGTCCCCGTGGTCTCGTTCCAGATTGATCTGTATGTCTTGTTCATTTCGTGCCCTGATTCGTGACGGAATAGCTAGCGGAATACTCCTTGCACGCAAACAGCAGAGATCACGACCAGATTCACGAAGTAATCTGGCGACGCTGCTTTCCATGCAAAGAAAGCACTGACTTGAAATGTCAGCGGTTCTCGTCGAATTCGCCGAGCCTTGAAACCCGAATCACATGCATCGATCACGGGAACGCCTTGGCTGGCGATGACACTGGCGACTGTATTAAGCAGTCACTAAGCAGAACATACGAAAATTCTTAAACACCGAGTAGCAAAGATTTTGGCAAAAAATAACCTGCTGAATATTTACTTATTCACCGCAAAAGGCATCCCCGAGAATTTTCTTATTAATCGGATAACAGCCGAAAGAAAATATCGCTCCGCAATCGCCAACTCCCAGTTTCAGCACTGAAAAAAATGGGCAAAATACTTGCTGACTACCGTGCAACGCTTTTTGACATCCTCAATATCGACCCGTCATCACACGATGCAACGGCACGCCAGACACGGACGTCCGCTTTTGAGATTTGTCCTATTCCGCTAAATCTGTCAGATAAATAGACTGGTTTTGAGAGGAAACGCTGAACGAGGTCAACGCCTCGCGATGCCACTCAGGCAGTCACGATCCCGCGATTCACGTGCAAACGGCACGCGCCTTCACGCTGGTCAGTCCCCCGCATCTCCCAACGTTTCCCCGTTCGCGCGAGCCACGCCGGTTCGCGGTCTCACGTCAGGAAACGTCATGAAACGCATGCAGATTCTCGTCGCCGCCAGCGCGCTCACGCTGTCGGTTGCCGCCCTCGCGAGCGCCGCCGCGCCCACGAGCAATCCCCTTTCCGAAACGCTTCAGGTTCAGATGCTCGAATACCAGTGGACGCAAGCCGCATCGACGGGCGACCGCCCGGTACTCAACGACCTGCTCGACGATAAGTTCTTCGAAGTATTTCCCGGCGACGTGCGCCGCAGCAAGCGCGAACTGCTGGCCGCCGCCGCGCAGCCGCAAGGCGGCTCGCAGGTGCTTAGGGACGTGCGCGTGCAGGTGCTCGGCGATATTGCCGTCGCGACAGGCATCAACCGCTATACGCCCGCGTCGGGCTACAAGGCGGTCGAATACCGCTTCACCGACGTGTTCGTGAAGCGCGCGGATGGCTGGCGCGTGGCCGCGTCGCGCATGCGCAGAAAAGAAACGGGCAGCATCTGAGGCTGCCCGTCGCGGGAAAAACGTGAGGAAGGGAAATCAGAACGGCTTGATCACAGCAAGCGCCACGGCCGCCAGCATGCCCAGCACCGGCAGTTCGTTGAACATGCGATACCACTTGTCCGATCGCGTATTTTCGCCGCGCTCGAAGGTCTTGAGCAGGCGCCCGCAATACGCGTGATAGAAGATCAGCAGCACCACCACGCCCACCTTCGCGTGGATCCAGCCCTGGCCGCGCCCGATGCCCACCACGAGCCACAGCCACAGCCCGCACAGCAGTGCGGGCACGGCGATCAGCGTCATGAAGCGGTACAGCTTGCGCGCCATGATCAGCAGGCGGTTGATGGCGGCGGGCTCCGTTTCCATCGCGAGATTGACGAAGATTCGCGGCAGATAGAACAGACCGGCGAACCACGAGGCGATCAGCACGATATGAAACGTCTTGACCCAAAGCATCGGTAATCCTTGTTGTTTTTGGGGATGCGCCGCGCTCTACTGGCGGCCTTCGCCGTGGCCGAGCACCACGTATTTCATCGACGTCAGCCCTTCGAGGCCGACCGGGCCGCGCGCGTGCAGCTTGTCGTTCGAGATGCCGATTTCTGCGCCCAGACCGAACTCGAAGCCGTCGGCGAAACGCGTCGAGGCGTTCACCATCACGCTTGCCGAATCCACTTCGCGCAGGAAGCGCATCGCGCGGTCGTGGTCTTCGGTGACGATGGCGTCGGTGTGATGCGAGCCGTACAGGTTGATGTGATCGACGGCCTGATCGAGGTTGTCCACGATCTTGATCGCCAGCACCGGCGCGAGGTACTCGGTGCGCCAGTCTTCTTCCGTCGCGTCCACGAGCGGGCCGATGTTGGCGTCCGCGAGGATCGCACGCGCTGCGGCGTCCACGCGCAGCTCGACGTCCTTGTCGCGATAGAGACGGCCCAGCGGCGGCAGCACGTCGTGCGCGATGCCGCGTGCGACCAGCAGCGTTTCCATCGTGTTGCAGGTGCCGTAGCGATGCGTCTTCGCGTTGTCGCACACGGTGAGCGCCTTCGCGAGATCGGCGCGGTCGTCCACGTAGACGTGGCAGATGCCGTCGAGGTGCTTGATCATCGGCACGCGCGCTTCGGCGATCAGGCGTTCGATCAGGCTCTTGCCGCCGCGCGGCACGATCACGTCGACGAACTCCGTCATGGTGATGAGCTTGCCCACCGCCGCGCGGTCAGCCGTTTCCACGACTTGCACCGCGTCTTGCGGCAGACCCGCCGCCGCCAGCCCTTCGCCGATCAGCTTCGCGAGCGCCGTATTGCATTCGAGCGCTTCGGAGCCGCCGCGCAGGATCGTGGCGTTGCCCGATTTCAGGCACAGCGCCGCGGCGTCGATGGTCACGTTCGGACGCGATTCGTAGATGATGCCGATCACGCCGAGCGGCACGCGCATCTGGCCGACCTGGATGCCGCTCGGGCGGAACTTCATGTTGCTGATCTCGCCGATCGGATCGGACAGCGCCGCGACCTGGCGCAGCCCTTCGACCATCGTGCCGATCGCTTTGTCGGAGAGCGTGAGGCGGTCGATGAAAGCCGCGTCGTGGCCCTTCTCCTTCGCGCGCGCGAGGTCGCGAGCGTTGGCGTCCTTCAGTTGCTGCACGTCGCGCTCGATGGCCTGGGCCACCGCTTCGAGCGCGGCGTTCTTCGCGGCCGTCGAGGCACGCGCCATCGCGCGCGATGCCTTGCGTGCGCGGCGGCCGAGGTCGGTCATGTACTGGTCGATATCCATGATGTCTTCGTGATGCGGCGCGTCCGGCGCGAATGCAGCAAGGCGGCGGGGTGCGCGGTTCAGATCAGGTCAATTTTAAAGGGAACGGGCCAGCTTTGCTGGGCGCGGCGGGATTCAGCGACGTTCAGCGAGGTTCAGCCAGGCGCCGTGATCAAGCCGCGATCGCGCCAGAACGGATGCAGGTGCGGGAGCGGGGACGCCGCGCGTATCGCGCTAGCTGGTCCGACGCCCCGGCCCTGCGGTGCGCGGTCGGGCGGCGGCGGCCGCAGCAGCAGCCGCGGCGGCCGGGTTTGCTGGCGCGGCGCGGCGGGCGTCGCCCTCGCTGCGCGCGCCGGTACGCGGCGGCGGCGCGGTGTCGCGCGGCGCGGCCACCATCATCGCGAGTTCGAACAGGCCATCCCATGCATCGGGCGGCAGCGCATTGCGCCAGTCGCCGCGCGCCTGCCCCGAGAGGCCCTTGACCTGCCGGTCGAGCCGCGCCGCGAGCGCGAGACCGCGCTCCAGCGTCGCTTCGGAAAGGCGCGAAAGCGCCGGCCCGATCAGGCGCTCGCGCGGTCCCCAGACGCGGTTTTCACGCAGCAGCATGGCGAGCGGTTTGCCCGCGCCCACACCGCGCTTGATGCGCAGCAACGTGCGGATTTCCTCGACGACGGCCCACAGCACCAGCACCGAGGCTTCACCCTCGCCCTGCAACCCGTCGAGCATGCGCGCAAGGCGGCCCGCGTCGCCGGTCAGCATCGCTTCGTTGAGCTTGAAGACGTCGTAGCGCGCCACGTTGAGCACGGCGTCGTGAATCTGCTCGAAGCTCAGGACGCCTTGCGGATACAGAAGCCCGAGCTTCTGGATTTCCTGATGCGCCGCCAGCAGGTTGCCTTCGACGCGCTCCGCGACGAACTGCAGCGAACGGCGGCCATCTTCGCCGGGCGCGACGCGCTGGCCCTGCATGCCCAGACGCTGGCCGATCCAGTTCGGCAGCGCGGCGCGCTCGACCGGATCGATCTTGATCGCCACTCCGCCTTCGGCGAGCGCCGTGAACCACGCGGACTTCTGCGTGGCCGCATCGAGACGCGGCAGCGTGACGAGCGTCAGCACGTCGGGATTGCCCGACTTCGCGAGCGTCTTCAGCGCATCCGCGCCTTCCTTGCCGGGCTTGCCGGTCGGAATGCGCAACTCGACCAGTTGGCGATCGCCGAACAGCGACATCGACTGGCTCGCGCCGAGCAGCGCGCTCCAGTCGAAACCGCGCTCGACCGTGAACACCGAGCGGTCGGTAAAGCCCGCGGCGCGCGCGCTCGCCCGGATGCGGTCGCACGCCTCCTGGGCGAGCAGGTGCTCGTCGCCGAAGACGACGTACAGGCCGGCCATCCCCTTGGCGAGGTGCGGCTCGAGTGCGTCCAGTCGCAGTTGCATGAAGAGCGCTTTAGTAGGAGAACAAAAACAGCGTCAGCGCGGGCCGATCCGTGCAGGAATCGACCCGGCGACCGACTGAGCGATCAGAGCGGCGGCGGTGGCAGCGGCGCGCGCGGCGCAACGCCCGGCACGACCTGATCAGGCGTCGGATGCAGCGTCTTGAGCACCGCGAGGCGGCGCGTGAGCTGATCGACCGCGTCGTTCTGCATGTCCGCGAACAGCAGATCCGACTCGGTCACCTTCGCGGTCGAATACTGGTCGCTATAGGTCATCGCGCGGTTCAGCGCGATCGTGCTCGGGCGGATCAGCGGCGAACCGTCCGGCGCCATCAGCGCGTAGTTGAGCGAATAGTTGACCTGGTATTCCTCGACGGCGCCGAGCGAGCTCAGCGTCAGCGTGCTGAAGCCGCGCGATTCGCCCACGCGCAGCACGGCGTCGGCGTTGGCCGTGGAATCGACCACGACCGAATCGCTGCCGCCTTCGATCATGCGCGTGAGGCGCGCCGCCACGGGCGGGGGCGCGCCGACGATGGCAAGGCGCTTGAACGCGTAGTTCTGCTCGCCGCGCAGCTGAAAACCGCACGCCGAGAGCATCAGGGCGCTGCTCGCCACTAACAGGAACGATCTGCGAATCACGTGGACTCCTGGGTTCGCGACAGATTCAGTTCGGCCGGCGCGCGGTGCGTTGGCACGCGCGCGCCGGCCTGGGAGGCACGTCAGACGACGACGTTCACGAGACGGCCCGGCACGACGATGATCTTCTTCGGTGCGCGGCCTTCCGCGAACTTGACGAACATCTCGTGAGCGAGCGCTGCCGCTTCGATCGCGTCCTTCGGCGCATCCTTGGCGACGGTCACGGCGCCACGCACCTTGCCGTTCACCTGGAGCACGAGTTCGATCTCGGCCTGTTCGAGCGCCTGTTCGTCGACCTTCGGCCAGGGCGCGTCGAGCAGCGTGCCGTATTCGTCGGCGTAACCGAGCAGCTTCCACAGTTCGAACGTGAGGTGCGGAACGACCGGATAGAGCACGCGCAGCAGCACGCCGAACGTCTCGCGCTGCACGCCCGCGCCGGCGGTCTTCGCACCGTCGATGGCGTTGAGCATCTTCATCGCCGCCGACACGACCGTGTTGTATTGCAAACGCTGATAGTCGAAGTCGGCCTGCTTGAGCACGCCATAGACTTCGCGGCGCAGCGCCTTTTCGGCGTCCGTGAGCGCGGCGGCGTCGAACGTCGCGCGCGAGCGGATCGCTTCCGCGTTCGTGTAGCCGAACGACCAGACGCGGCGCAGGAAACGGCTCGCGCCTTCCACGCCCGCGCCCGACCATTCGAGCTGCTGCTCGGGCGGCGCGGCGAACATCGTGAAGAGACGCGCGGTGTCGGCGCCGTACTGGTCGATCAGCACCTGCGGATCGACGCCGTTGTTCTTCGACTTCGACATCTTCTCGATGCCGCCCAGCACGACGGCCTGACCGTCGCTGTTGAGCGTCGCGCCGGTCGGACGGCCCTTGTCGTCGTGCGTGACCGTGACGTCGGCCGGGTTATACCAGGTCTTCTTGCCCGACGCGTCTTCGCGATAGAACGTTTCGTTGAGCACCATGCCCTGCGTGAGCAGGTTCTTCGCCGGTTCGCCGAACTTCACGAGGCCGAGATCGCGCGAGACCTTCGCCCAGAAACGCGAGTACAGCAGGTGAAGAATCGCGTGCTCGATGCCGCCGATGTACTGGTCCATCGGCATCCAGTAGTCGGTGCGCTCGTCGACCATGTTCACTGCGTCCGGCGCCGCGTAGCGGTAGAAGTACCACGACGAGTCGACGAAGGTGTCCATCGTGTCGGTTTCGCGCTTTGCGTCGGCGCCACAGCTCGGGCACTTGCAGTTCAGGAACGCTTCCGACTTCGCGAGCGGGTTGCCCGTGCCGTCCGGCACGAGGTCTTCCGGCAGCACGACCGGGAGGTCCTGCTCGGGCACCGGCACGTCGCCGCAGCTCGGGCAGTGGATGATCGGGATCGGCGTGCCCCAGTAGCGCTGGCGCGAGATGCCCCAGTCGCGCAGACGCCACGTGACCTGCTTGTCGCCGTAACCGTGCGCCTTCAGGTCCGCCGCCACGGCGTCGACCGCCGCCGCGTAATTCAGGCCATCGTACTTGCCGCTGTTCACGGTGACGGCACGATCCTTGTCGCCGTACCACTCCTGCCAGCCGTCGAGCGAGTACGTCTCGCCTTCCGCCGCGATCACCTGCTTGATCGGCAGGTCGTATTTCTTCGCGAACGCGAAGTCGCGCTCGTCGTGGCCCGGCACGCCCATTACCGCGCCTTCGCCATAGCTCATCAGCACGTAGTTGCCGATCCACACCGGCACCTGCTCGCCCGTGACCGGATGCGTGACCGTGAAGCCCGTGTCCACGCCCTTCTTTTCCATCGTGGCCATGTCGGCTTCGGCGACGCCGCCGCGCTTGCATTCGTCGATGAAAGGCAGCAGTTCCGGCTTGTCCTGGGCGATGCGCGTGGCGAGCGGGTGCTCGGCGGCGATCGCGCAGAACGTCACGCCCATGATCGTGTCGGCGCGCGTGGTGAACACGCGCAGCAGCGCCTTCTCGCCGTCGAGTTCGTACGGGAAACCGAAGTTCACGCCGAAGCTCTTGCCGATCCAGTTCTGCTGCATGATCTTGACGCGCTCGGGCCAGCCGAGGCCGTCGAGGTCGTTCAGCAGCTCATCGGCGTACTGCGTGATGCGCAGGTAGTACATCGGGATTTCGCGCTTTTCCACCAGCGCGCCCGAGCGCCAGCCGCGGCCGTCGATCACCTGCTCGTTGGCGAGCACGGTCTGATCGACCGGATCCCAGTTCACCGTGCCGGTCTTCTTGTAGGCGATGCCCTTCTCGAGCATCTTCAGGAAGAACCACTGGTTCCACTTGTAGTAGTCGGGCTTGCAGGTGGCGATTTCGCGCGACCAGTCAATCGCGAGGCCCATCGACTGCATCTGGCCCTTCATGTACTCGATGTTGCTGTACGTCCACTGCGCGGGCGGCACGCCGTTGGCCATCGCGGCGTTCTCGGCGGGCATGCCGAACGCGTCCCAGCCCATCGGCATGAGCGTGTTGTAGCCGTTCATGCGCAGATAGCGGTACATCACGTCGTTGATCGTGTAGTTCCGCACGTGGCCCATGTGCAGTTTGCCCGACGGATACGGCAGCATCGAGACGCAATAGAACTTGGGCTTGTCGGCCTTTTCGGCCGTCCGGTAAGCGTCGCTGTCGCGCCATTCGCCTTGCGCGGCGGATTCGACGTCGGAGGGAACGTATTTTTCGAGCATGGTGTGGATGGGGTAACGCGGAATCTGGCGGATTCTGGCCCGATTCAGTTCAAATTCAGGCGGAGTCGGTGCCGGATGCACCGGACCGGTCGTTCGCAGCCGGACTGCGACGCCGGCGGGTGGCGGGCTACGCTGGCTAAACGACCCCGTGATAAGCGGGGAAACGCTGATTATACCGTTGACTGAGCCGGGCTTTCCGCCCGGTTTGACATGAGCGCGCCGGCGCCGGGCGCGGCGTGCCCGCGGCGCGCGACGATCAATGCTGCGCGGGTGCCGGATCGGTCACGAAACCGATGCGCGCGAGGCCCGCAGCCTGCGCCGCGCCCATCACCTGGGCGATGATGTCGTAGCGCGTGTCGCGCGCGGCGCGTAGCTGCAAGTCGGGCTGCTGCGCCTCGGGCGCCTTGCCCGCGTCGGCGAAACGCTGGCGCAGCTCGTCGAGTGAAATGGGCGCGGCGTTCCAGTAGAGCTTGCCCGCGCCGTCGATGGACAGCGTGACGGTCTGCGGCGTCTGCCGCGCGGCCTCGGCGGCCACCTGCGGCAGGTCGAGCCGGATCGCGTGCGTGAACAGCGGCGCGGTGATGATGAAGATGACGAGCAGCACGAGCATGACGTCGATGAGCGGCGTCATGTTGATCTCGGCCATCGGTGCCGAATCGCGCTTCTTTTCGAGTCCGCCGAATGCCATGCGTGCCTCCGTGTCAGCGGCGCGTCAAAGCGCCCCGGCGCGCGTGACGCCTTCGCTGCGAGCGGCCAGCGGGAGATCGCGCGCTGCGGCGCCGTCGTCCGGCGCGCAGGCGTAAGCATGCAGATCGTGCGCGAAGCCGTCGAGATCGTCGGAGATCTGGCGCACGAGGCGGCCGAGCACGTTATAGGCGAGCACCGCGGGAATCGCCACGACGAGGCCGAAGGCCGTCATGATGAGCGCCTCGCCCACCGGGCCGGCCACGTTTTCGATCATCGCCTGGCCGCTCGCGGCAATGCTGCCGAGCGCGTGATAGATGCCCCAGACGGTGCCGAGCAGGCCGACGAACGGCGCCGTGCTGCCCACCGAAGCCAGCAGCACCTGACCGAACTCCAGCCGCCGTTGCGAGCCCTGAAGCGCGCCCCGCAGCGCGCGCAGCACACGCTCGCCGCGATCCACACGGGCCAGCAAGGCGCCGGGCGCGTCGGATTCGACGACTGCGAGCGTCGCTTGCGCGAGCGGCAAAAACACGCGCTCGCGATCGACCGCGCGCATCGCATTCACACCCTCGGCGAGCGAATGCGCTTGCCAGAAGCGCGCCACGGCGCGCGGCCCCTGGCGCTTCGCACGCACCAGCATCCAGCTTTTGACGATCAGAAAACACCAGCTCGCGATCGACATGGCCAGCAACACCCACGCGACCGCGTGGGTGACGGCGTCGCTCGTCTGCAGATAGTGGATGACTCCGGAACTCGCTGCCATCGGCCCTCGTCTCGCGGCGGGACTGCCGCGTTGGTGTCAGGTTCGCTCAGCGCAGGCCGAGCACGTCCTGCATATCGTACAGGCCGCTTGCCTTGTCCTGCAGAAACAGCGCGGCGCGCACGCTGCCTTGCGCGTACGACAGGCGGCTCGACGACTTGTGCGTGATCTCGATGCGCTCGCCGATGCCCGCGAACAGCACCGTATGGTCGCCGACGATGTCGCCGCCGCGAATCGCCGAAAACCCGATGGTCGACGGATCGCGCTCGCCGGTCACGCCGTTGCGGCCGTACACGGCGCAGTCGTCGAGATTGCGGCCGAGCGCGTGCGCCACGGCTTCGCCCATCGCAAGCGCGGTACCCGAGGGCGCGTCGACCTTGTGGCGATGGTGCGCCTCGATGATCTCGATGTCGTAGCCCTTGTCGAAGAACTGCGCGGCGTATTCGAGCAGCTTGAGCGTGACGTTCACGCCCACGCTCATGTTCGCGGCGAACACCACGCCGACCTTCTGCGCGGCGGCGCCGAGCTGCGCCTTCTGCTGCGCGTCGAAGCCGGTCGTGCCGATCACCATCTTCACGCCGTGGCGCTGCGCGGCTTCGAGGTGCACGAGCGTGCCTTCGGGGCGCGTGAAGTCGATCAGACAGTCGCTCTGCGAGAAGACCTGTTCGATGTCATCGGTGATCTGCACGCCGGTTTGCTTGCCGAGGAACGCACCCGCGTCCTGGCCGAGAGCGGCCGAGCCGGTGCGGACGAGCGCGCCCGAGAGCGTGCAGTCAGGCGAGTTGAGAACGGCTTCGATGAGCATGCGGCCCATGCGGCCCGATGCGCCGGCGATTGCGATTTTCATGACGGTCCCTGCAAACGTGAAACTGGCCGAGTCCGCGCACGGGACACACCGCGCGCGGCCACCACCAAAAAACGCGGCGGCCGAAGCCGCCGAGGAGAGGCGCAGCGCGAGGCGCTACGCCCGTACGAATTGTCCGATACGACGCACCGCGCGGCGGACCGCGCGACGCGCTGCGCCGTCGGACCGCGCGATCAGTTGCCCGTGGCCGCGGCGCCCGAGGCGGGCACGGTGGGCGGCGCGGTCAGCGGCGCGTTTTGCGACGGCGGCGGCGGATTCGTGTCGCCGGTGCCTTGTGCGCCCGCGGTCGGACCGACCGGATTCGACGGCGGCACGCCCTGGATCTGCGGCGGCGGCTGACGGCGCAGCTGGACCTGCGAGGGCATCGTGCCGACGTTCGGCGGCAGCGCCGCCGACGTGGGCGTACCCGAGCGCACCGACGGCGTCACGCCGGCCGGCGTTTGCACCGCTTCCGTGGCGCGGTTCGCGGCGGCGGCGGCCTGCGCGTTGGCGTCCTGCGGCAGTTGCGAGGTGGCGGTGCCGAGTTCCGACGACGGCGTGCGCGCCGTGTCGGTGACAGCCGGCGCCGACGCGCCCGGGCTGCCGGCAGCCGGCGCCAGCGACGCAGCCGTGGCGCCCGACGCGCCAGAAGCAGCGGCAGCCGCAGCGGCCTTGGCCTTCTTGCCCGATTTGTCGCCGTCGATTTCGGCGAGCAGTTCCAGATTCGACGGCAGATCTTCGCCGCCCGACCAGCTGGCCACGCGGTCGCCCTCGAACATCACGACGAAGTCGCGCTGCTGGACAACGGCGGTCGAGCCGCGCTTGAAGTAGAAGACGTAGTCCCAGCGGTTCGCGTGGAACATGTCGGTGAGCAGCGGCGTGCCAAGCAGTTGCTTGACCTCGGCGCGCGACATGCCCACATGCATCTGGGCGGCCATTTCGCTCGAAACGAAGTTGCCTTGCACGATGGTGATGCGGTACGGCGTAATGCTCTGCGCGATGCGCTGCGTCACGCCGTCATAGGTCTTGCAGCCCCCGAGGGTTGCGAACGCGGCAGCGGCCAGCAGGGTGCACGCCACGCGGCTGCCGCTCAGACGGCGGCCGATCGTTGTGAATTCTGGAATCATTTCCCTCACCGTGCGGGCTTGTCGCGAAGCCGCGCGTATTCTGTAGAAGTTCGTTCGAAGTTCTGCCGAAAATGCCCGGAACGGCAAAAACGCATTAACATAAGAACCTAGCATTGTACTCCAGGGACTTATCGTCATGACCAATCCAACCGATCTCAAGAACATCGGTCTGAAGGCGACGCTGCCGCGCCTCAAGATCCTGGAGATTTTTCAGCACAGCCCGGTACGCCACCTGACGGCGGAAGACGTGTACCGCAACCTGCTGAACGAGGAGCTCGACATCGGCCTCGCCACGGTCTACCGCGTGCTCACGCAGTTCGAGCAGGCAGGCCTGCTCACGCGCAGCAACTTCGAGTCGGGCAAAGCCGTCTTCGAACTCAACGAAGGCAGCCACCACGACCACCTGGTGTGCCTCGATTGCGGCATCGTCGAGGAATTCTTCGACCCCGAAATCGAGAAACGCCAGCAGATGATCGCCAACGAGCGCGGCTTCAAGCTGCAGGAGCACGCGCTTGCGCTTTACGGCGCGTGCACGAAGGAAAACTGCCCGCACCGCAAGCATTGAGCGTGCTTACGGTATGCCCGGGCCCGCCCGGCATACCGCTCATGCACCGCTTATCGCGGAAAAACGCCACGCTTCGCCGTGGCGTTTTTGTTTTATCCGGTAATGTTTTGCGCGGTCGCGGCAATCATTAGCCAGATTTGCGTGGCGCGCACGCCACGCGACGGCGTAAAAAAACCGCCCCGAAGGGCGGTTTTTCGTCCAGCAAGCGTACTTACTTCGCGTTCGCGAGCGCCACAGCCGTGTCCAGCATGCGGTTCGAGAAGCCCCACTCGTTGTCGTACCAGCTCGACACCTTGACCAGGCGGCCCGAGACCTTCGTGAGCGTCGAGTCGAACGTCGACGATGCCGGGTTGTGGTTGAAGTCGATCGACACCAGCGGTGCGGTGTTGTAGCCCAGGATGCCCTTGAGCGCGCCTTCCGAGGCTTCCTTCATGATCGCGTTGACTTCTTCGACGGTCGTGTCGCGCTTGGCGATGAACGACAGGTCGACGATCGACACGTTGATGGTCGGGACGCGGATCGCGTAACCGTCCAGCTTGCCGTTCAGTTCCGGCAGCACGAGGCCGACAGCCGATGCCGCGCCCGTCTTCGCCGGGATCTGGCTGTGCGTGGCCGAGCGCGCGCGGCGCAGGTCTTCGTGGTACACGTCCGTCAGAACCTGGTCGTTCGTGTAGGCGTGGATCGTCGTCATCAGACCGGTTTCGAGGCCGATCTTGTCGTTCAGCGGCTTGACGAGCGGCGCGAGGCAGTTCGTCGTGCACGATGCGTTCGAGATGACCGTGTCCGAAGCCTTCAGCACGTTGTGGTTCACGCCGTAGACGATGGTCGCGTCGACGTCCTTACCGCCCGGCGCCGAGATGATGACCTTCTTTGCGCCGCCCTTCAGGTGGGCGCTCGCCTTTTCCTTGGTCGTGAAGAAGCCCGTGCATTCGAACACGATGTCGACGCCCAGCTCGCCCCACGGCAGTTCTGCCGGGTTGCGGTTGGCCAGCACGCGGATACGGTCGCCGTTGACGACGAGGTAGTCGCCGTCGACGCTAACTTCGCCCGGGAACTTGCCGTGAGCCGTGTCGTATTGCGTCAGATGCGCGTTGGTCTTCGCGTCACCCAGGTCGTTGATCGCCACGATCTGGATGTCGTGCTTCTTGCCGTTCTCGTAGAACGCGCGAAGCGTGTTACGGCCGATACGGCCATAGCCGTTGATAGCGACGCGAATCGTCATGGTTCATCTCCTGATGGTTAAAAATTCTGAGACGGACGCCGTGCGGCCGCTCCGTTCGCCGTCGCGTGCGAGCGCGACGCTGCGGGGCGCACACGGCAAACGGGCCCGCCGTCTGGTAGGCGGCGAGCCCGTGTGAAGCATGCTTAGTTGTCCAGCGCGGCCTTGGCCGTCGCGACGACGTTCTCGACCGTGAAACCGAAGTGCTTGAACAGCACGCCAGCCGGGGCCGATTCGCCGAAGGTGTCGATCCCGACCACCCCGCCTTCGAGGCCGACGTACTTGCGCCAGAAGTCGGTCTGCGCGGCTTCGATCGCGACGCGGCGCACGCCCTTGGGCAGCACGCGCTCCTTGTACTCGGCGTCCTGACGGTCGAACACGTTGGTCGACGGCATGGACACGACGCGGGCGCCGATGCCTTCGCGCTGCAGCGCTTCGACGGCCTTCATCGCCAGTTCGACTTCCGAACCCGTGGCGATCAGGATGATCTTGCGGCTCGGGATGTCGTCGTTCCAGTCCTTCAGCACGTAACCGCCCTTGGCGATGTTGGCGATCTGCGCATCGGTGCGTTCGTTGAACTGCAGGTTCTGACGGCTGAAGATCAGCGACGACGGGCCTTGATGCGCAATAGACTCGGTCCAGGCCACGGCCGTTTCCACCGTGTCGGCCGGACGCCAGAGCGTCATGTTCGGGATCAGGCGCAGGCTCGGGACCTGTTCGATCGACTGGTGCGTCGGGCCGTCTTCGCCGAGGCCGATCGAGTCGTGCGTGAACACGAAGATCGACGGGCACTTCATCAGCGCGGCGACGCGCAGCGCGTTGCGGCTGTAGTCCGAGAACGTCAGGAAGGTGCCGCCGAAAGCCTTGTAGCCGCCGTGCAGCACGATGCCGTTGAGCGCGGCGCTCATGCCGAACTCACGCACGCCGTAGTTGACGTGGTTGCCCCACTCGATGCCGGCTTCGCCTGCCTTGGCGGCGCGCACGGGCTTCGAAGCCTTCCAGTTCGTGAGGTTCGAGCCGGTCAGGTCGGCCGAGCCGCCGAGCAGTTCGGGCAGCGCTGCGGCGAGACCTTCGATGGCTTGCTGCGACGCCTTGCGGGTCGCGACGGTTTCCTTGCGCGAGTCCGCGCCCGCGACGATCGCGGCAGCCTTCTGCGCCCAGTCGGCGGGCAGCTTGCCGGCCATGCGGCGCTCGAATTCAGCGGCTTCCTGCGGATATTTCGACTTGTACGCGCCGAACGATTCGTTCCATTCGCCTTCGAGCTTCGCGCCCGTGGCCTTCGAATCCCAGTCTGCGTAGACTTCCTGCGGCACGACGAAGGGCTCCCACTTCCAGCCCGCCGCTTCGCGCCACTTGGCGATTTCTTCGGCGCCGAGCGGCGCGCCGTGCACGTCGTGACCGCCGGCCTTGGTCGGCGCGCCGTGACCGATCTGCGTCTTGCAGCAGATCAGCGTGGGCTTGTCCGATGCCTTCGCCTGGGCGATGGCCGCGTCGACGGCGTCGACGTCATGACCGTTCACGTCCGCGATCACGTTCCAGCCGTAGGCTTCGAAACGCTTCGGGGTGTCGTCGTGGAACCAGTGCTCGACGTGGCCGTCGATCGAGATGCCGTTGTCGTCGTACAGCGCGATCAGCTTGTTCAGCTTGAGCGTGCCGGCGAGCGAGCAGGCTTCGTGCGAGATGCCTTCCATCAGGCAGCCGTCGCCGAGGAACACATAGGTGTGGTGGTCGACGATCTTCGCGTCGGCCTTGTTGAACTCGGCGGCGAGCAGCGCTTCGGCCAGCGCCATGCCGACCGCGTTCGCCAGACCCTGGCCGAGCGGGCCGGTCGTGGTTTCGACGCCCGGCGTGATGCCGAATTCCGGGTGACCCGGCGTCTTCGAGTGCATCTGGCGGAAGTTCTTCAGCTCTTCGATCGGCAGATCGTAGCCGGTCAGATGCAGCAACGAGTACAGCAGCATGGAGCCGTGGCCGTTCGACAGCACGAAGCGGTCGCGGTCGTTCCAGTGCGGGTTCGTCGGGTTGTGGCGCAGATGGCGCGCCCACAGCGCGACGGCGATCTCGGCCATGCCCATGGGCATGCCGGGGTGGCCGGAATTCGCTTGCTGAACGGCGTCCATGGACAGCGCGCGGATCGCGTTGGCCATCAACGAGGTGGTAGCGGGGGAGGCGGAGGACGAGGTCGTCATGTCGAGTCCGGGGATCGAGTGCAAAAAGCGGCGTGGGCGGGCAAACGATGAAACGGTTTGCGGATCGCGCACAGCAGCGAGACTTCCGGAAGCTCGGCAAACGCCCGCTCCGGCGCGCGATGCGGCGCCAGGTAGACGCAAACGGCCAGAGCAAACGGACAGGGCTGCAAAGGCGGACATTCTAGCAGATCATGGGGATTTTCCCGGATCGGCAGGAGCAGGATCAAACTCTGGCACGCGGCGATTGGACCCTGTTATGACGCGATCGACGTTGCGTTATGACGCGGCGACGTTGCGGCGCGGCAACTCGGCGGCAATCGGCGGCAACTCGGCGGCAACTCGGCGGCAACTCGGCGGCAACTCGGCGGCAACTCGGCCCCGCCTGCCGGCACACGGCGGCGCCCAGCACGCGGCGGCGGGCCACACGCCAGCCGCCTTTATAATTGCGACAGATGCCGATGTCGCCCTGATTCGCGCCTGCCTGCCGGGTTCGGCCAGCGCACCACGCTCGCCCTGCTCTCCATAGGGTCGCATCGCTTTTAGAAACGAATCCGCACCGATCGCCTCGACTCCGCCGTGACCGCTCCGCTCGTCTTCCGCCCCGCCGCCGACGCCGAATACGGCTTCCCCGGCGCGCGCCTGCTCGCCGCCGCCGATTCGGTCTGGCAGCACATCGAGGTCTGGGACACGCCGCAGCTCGGCTGCCTGTTCACGCTGGACGGCCGGCCGATGACCTCGGCCGGCGACGAATTCATCTATCACGAGTGCATGACGCACGTGGCCGCGCTCACGCATCCCGCGCCGCGCGCGGCGCTCGTGCTGGGCGGCGGCGACGGCGGCGCGGCGCGCCAGTTGCTGCGCCATCCGGGCATCGAGCGCATCGTGGTGGCCGAACTCGATCCGGACGTCGTGCGGCTGACCGGCGACTATCTGCCGGACGTGCGCGGCGGCGCCTTCGACGACCCGCGCGTGGAACTGGTGATCGGCGACGCCGCCGACTTCGTCGCGCGCGCCGCAGAACGGTTCGATCTGGTCGTGTTCGATCTGACGCCGCCCGACTCGCCCGCCGCGGGCCTGTACACTGCCGCGTTCTACGCCGCGCTCAAGCGCGTGATGAACGACGATGCGCTGGTTTCCTTGCATCTGGGCGCGCCGTATCATCACGCCGCGCGCATCGGCGCGCTGCTGGCCGGATTGCGTGGCGCGTTCGCGCGGGTGCGCCCGCTCGGCGCCTACGTGCCGCTTTACGGCGCGTTCTGGCTGATGGCGGTGGCAAGCGACCGTCTCGATCCGATGACGATGGACGCCGCCGCGATCGAAACGCGCCTCGCCGCGCGCCAGATCGAGGAACTGCGCTTCTACGACGCGCAGATCCACGGGGCACTCCTGGTCGCACCCCGGATGGCGCGCGATAAACTAGGCCAATTCCTACAGCTTTAGCAGGTGTGACGTTGGAGAATCGCTGGGTTCCTTACACTTTTTTGCGTACCCGCCGAAATCCGCCCACCCAGGTCCTTGCCCGAACCGAATCTGGAGAGACTCGATGACCCCACCCCGCCCCGCCGGTGTGCCGTGGCTGACGCCGTATCTGACGGTGCGCGATGCGCGCGCCGCGATCGCCTTTTTCGTGGCGGCATTCGGCTTTGCGGTACGCGACAGTGTCGAGGACGACGGCGCGGTCATGCACGTGGAAATGACCTATCACGATCAGCTGATCGTGATGTTTGCGCCCGAAGGCGCGTTCGGCTCGACGGCGCACACGCCCAAAAGCTCGAACACCATCGCTCCCCAATCCTTTTATCTGTATGTCGACGACGTCGACGCGGTGTATGCGCGCTCGCTCGCAGCCGGCGCCAAATCGTTGAGCGAACCACAAGACCAGTTCTGGGGCGACCGTTTCGCCCAGGTCGAGGACCTCGACGGTTACCGCTGGGCGCTTGCCCGCCATTTGTCATGAAGCAATGAGAACCTGTCTTATGCCCCGCTTTTTCGTCGGCAATTCCCTGGAATCCGGCGACGTCTTTACCCTCCCCGACGAAGTCACGCGACACGTTCAGGTGCTGCGTCTGCAACCCGGCGACACGGTCGTGCTGTTCAACGGCATGGGCGGCGAGTTCAGCGCCGAAATCGTCGAAATGGAGCGGCGCGAGGTGCAAGTGCGCGTCGGCCCGTATCGCGACATCGAAACCGAGCCGCCCTACCGGCTCACGCTCGCGCAAGGCATCGCCGGCAGCGACAAAATGGACTGGCTGATCGAAAAGGCGGTCGAACTGGGCGCGACGAATTTCGTGCCGCTCACCACCTCGCGCAGCGTCGTGCGCCTCTCGGGCGATCGCGCCGTGCGCCGCCAGGCGCACTGGCAGCGCATCGTGCAGGCGTCGTGCGAACAATGCGGGCGCAACCGCATGCCGGAAGTCGCGCCCACGCGCGAGATGGGCACCTGGCTCGGCTCGCTGTCGAAAACGCCTGCCGAAGGCGAGTTGCGCGTGCTGCTTTCGCCGCGCGCGAATGTCTCGTTTGCCACCTTGCCGGGCACGCCGCCGCACGGCGAAGTGACCGTACTGGTGGGGCCGGAAGGTGGGTTTTCGTCGCCGGAAGAAGCCGCCGCGCTCGATCACGGCTTTATCGCCGTCGGCCTCGGGCCGCGCATCCTGCGCACGGAAACGGCGGGGATCGCCGTGCTCGCGGCGCTTGCGGCGCGCTGGGGCGGCTGGTAATCCGCTTGCGCAGATAACGCAGACGTCGCCTGAACGGGCGATCGAGCACGTAAAAATGACAAGGCCCGCCGAAAGGCGGGCCTGTGCGTTTGTGTCGCGCGAATGCGACGATGGATGCGCGGCGACCGCGCCAAACCGGTCCGTTCAGGCGAACGAATAAAAGACCCGGAACGGCACGCCGCGCTCGGCCCAATATTCGGATGCCTCGCGGAACACGTCGAGCAGCGTCTCGCGGCCGTCCTTGTCGAACTTCTGCGCGATCGGCAGACCGTCGAGCACGACCACGAAGCCCGGCTGCTCGCCGGCTTTCTGCACCAGATCGGTCAGGCAGTCGTACAGGCCGTCGTAGTTCTTGCCGAAATGCTTCGGAAACAGAAACGACGTGGCAATGGTCTCCAGCACTTCCTGCTTGGTCAACGCATTGGCGCAGAACGCATACAGGAAATGCTGCTTCAGACGCTCAGCCTCGTCGGCGAGATCCTGCACGCGGAACGCGCGGATCGACTGGACGATGTTCGGCCTGACGGTCGAAAACAGGCTCATGGCCGCCTCGTTCGATGAATGCGCCTCGTCCGTGTGCACGCTGCCGTGCTGCTGATCCTCGCGTTGCTGATCGTCCTGCTTCATCTGCATGACGCGCTGGAACAGGTTGCCCTCGCCGGACGCGAACAGATCGCTCGCGACCCGCGGGTCGTGTGCGTAAGTGTTATCGCTCATGCCGCTCTTCCCGGTGTCATTCAACAATTCGCTTAAAACTGGCGTAGTGGTCGTCGGAGTAATAGCAGTTGTCGGTATGCCTGAGCGGCCCGCCGCAGACGATGCGCCGTGCGCCGCGATTGCGCGCATGCGGCGTGGGGACGGTGTACTCGTGATAGAAGCCGCGCCGGTGATGCGGCAACTGCCGCTCGAAATTGCCGAACACGACACCGTCCTTCTCGTACGGATAAGGCCCGCCCTCGCCGATCAGACCCAGCGTGGCAACCGCCTCGCGCGGCAACTCGCCCACGTTGACGGTTCCGACCGGCACGTCGGCCGCGTTGCCGCCGGATTGCTCCCACGACGAACCGCGCGCCGCCGCGCCTTGCGCGAACGCCAGCGCCGCCACCAGAAAAAAGCCCGAAACCGCGCGCCCAAGCCGACCGGCAGCGCCGCCGGCGCGACCGCGAAATGCTCTTGGGGAACAAGGATTTACTCGAACCTGACTGGTCGATGCGACGCCATCTTGCGCGCGATTTTCGTCAGGCAGTCCTATGCATGCCATCTGCGCACCATTTATGGATTTCCGCCCCAAGTTTTATCTTGGGGATTACGCGTTCGACGACCATGAAAGATGTAAGGGTATCGCTAATGGGACCTGGAAGCAATCGCAGCCAGGCGCCGATACCACACCGTTGACCCCGCACAAGCGGCAAACCGGTAATTATTACAACACTGAAAAGTGCAAAAAAACGGCGCGCCGGAAGCCCGGACGCGCCGTTTCGGGACTGCCGCCGAGGCGGCCAATCCGTGGTCCTATCGTGACACTTCGCGTGACATCGCGCGTGACACGCCGCGCAAAACTTAACGCGCCGCGTTCACATCCGCGACCAGCAGCGCCGTCATGTTGACGATGCGGCGCACCGTGGCCGACGCCGTCAGCACGTGCACCGGCTTGGCCGCGCCCAGCAGGATCGGCCCGATGGCGATGTTGTTGCCGGCCGCCGTCTTCAGCAGGTTGTACGAGATGTTGGCCGCATCGATGTTCGGCATGATCAGCAGGTTCGCCTCGCCTTCGAGCGTCGACTCCGGCAGGATTTCCTGGCGCAGATTCGCGTCGAGCGCGACGTCGCCGTGCATTTCGCCGTCAACCTGCAGATCGGGCGCGCGCTCCTGGAGAATTTCCAGCAGGTCGCGCATTTTCTGCGCGGAAGGCGCGTTGCTCGACCCGAAGTTCGAATGCGAGCACAGCGCGATCTTCGGCTCGATGCCGAAGCGGCGCACTTCTTCCGCCGCCATGATCGTGATTTCGGCGAGCTGCTCGGGCGTGGGATCGACGTTCACGTGCGTGTCGACGATGAAAATCTGGCGGTTCGGCAGCACCAGCGCGTTCATGGCGGCGAACACGTTGCAGCCCGTCTTCTTGCCGATCACCTGGTCGATGAAGTGCAGATGGCGGTGCGTCGTGCTGACCGTGCCGCAGATCATGCCGTCGGCTTCGCCCTTTTCCACCAGCATCGCGCCGATCAGCGTGGTGCGGCGGCGCATTTCGAGCTTGGCCATTTGCGGCGTGATGCCCTTGCGCGCCATCAGCTTCGCGTAGGTCTGCCAGAAGTCGCGATAGCGCTCGTCGTGATCGGTATTGACGACCGTGTAGTCCTGACCCGCGACCAGACGCAGCCCGTAGCGCGCCATGCGCTGCTCGATCACCGCCGGGCGGCCGATCAGGATGGGCTTCGCGAGCTTTTCGTCGACCACGATCTGCACCGCGCGCAGGATGCGCTCCTCTTCGCCCTCGGCGAACACGATGCGCTTCTTCTCCGGCTCCACGGCGCGCGCGAGCTGGAAGATCGGCTTCATGGTCGTGCCGCTGTGGTAGACGAACTGCTGGAGGTGCTGTTCGTAGGCGTCCATGTCCTCGATCGGACGCGTGGCGACGCCCGCGTCCATCGCCGCCTGGGCGACCGCCGGCGCGATCTTCACGATCAGGCGCGGGTCGAAGGGCTTCGGAATCAGGTATTCGGGGCCGAACTGCAGATCCTGAATGCCGTAGGCCGTGGCGACGACGTCGCTCTGCTCCTGGCGCGCCAGTTCCGCGATGGCGTTCACGGCGGCGATTTCCATCTCGCGCGTGATCGTGGTCGCGCCCACGTCGAGCGCGCCGCGGAAGATGAACGGGAAGCACAGGACGTTGTTCACCTGATTCGGATAATCCGTGCGGCCCGTGGCGAGCACGGCGTCCGGGCGCACTTCCAGCGCCAGTTCCGGCAGGATTTCAGGCGTGGGGTTCGCGAGCGCGAGAATCAGCGGCTTCGCGGCCATCTGCTTGACCATGTCCTGCTTGAGCACGCCGCCCGCGGAGAGGCCGAGGAAAATGTCGGCGCCTTCGATCACTTCGGCGAGCGTGCGCGCCTCGGTTTCACGGGCGAAACGCTCCTTGTCCGGGTCCATCAGCTCGGTGCGGCCCTTGTAGACCACACCCGCGAGGTCGGTCACGAAAATGTTTTCGAGCGGCAGGCCGAGGTCGACCAGCAGATCCAGACACGCCAGCGCTGCCGCGCCCGCACCCGAGGCCACGAGCTTGACCTGCTTGATGTCCTTGCCGACGACCTTCAGGCCGTTGGTGAACGCCGCCGCCACCACGATGGCCGTGCCGTGCTGGTCGTCGTGGAAGACCGGAATCTTCATGCGCTTGCGCGCTTCGCGCTCGACGATGAAGCATTCCGGCGCCTTGATGTCTTCCAGATTGATGCCGCCGAAAGTGGGTTCGAGCGCGGCGATCACGTCCACGAGCTTGTGCGGATCCGACTCGTTCAGCTCGATGTCGAATACGTCGATGCCCGCGAACTTCTTGAACAGCACCGCCTTGCCTTCCATCACGGGCTTCGAGGCGAGCGGCCCGATGTTGCCGAGGCCCAGCACGGCCGTGCCGTTCGACACGACGCCGACGAGATTGCTGCGCGCCGTAAAGCGCGCGGCGTTCAGCGGATTCTCGACGATCGCCTCGCACGCGAACGCAACGCCCGGCGAGTACGCGAGCGAGAGGTCGCGCTGGTTGATCATTTGCTTGGTCGGCGCGATCGCGATCTTCCCGGGGGTGGGAAACTCGTGATAGTCGAGGGCGGCTTCGCGAAGCTTGTTCGTGGCGGAATTCGACATGGGAGGCAGGGCGTGAGTGCGGATTAGAATGACAGTTCGAACGCGAATGTGCCCGATTGTAGCGCCATTCCCCAGCAGGATTCCTTTCAGTTCAGGCGCAGCTGCCGCGACCGCCATGGAGACAAAGCCGCGCCGGCGGCCCGCTCAGCGGGCTCGCCATTCATTCGTCATACACCTTTCGTCATGCTTTCCGAGTTCACCCTGATCGACCATTATTTCGCGCGGCGCGCACGAGAACACACACGCCGCGCCGCGCTCGGCATTGGCGACGATTGCGCGCTGATCGCGCCCGCGCCAGGCGAAATGCTGGCCGTCTCCACCGACATGCTGGTCGAAGGCCGCCACTTCCTGCCCGACGTCGATCCCCACGCGCTCGGCCACAAGACGCTCGCCGTCAATCTCTCCGACCTCGCGGCGATGGGCGCGAAGCCGCTCGGCTTCACGCTCGCGTTCGCGCTGCCCAAGCCGCGCGAGGACTGGCTCGCCGCCTTCAGCGCGGGCCTCTTCGAGCTGGCCGATCTGCACGACTGCGAGCTGGTCGGCGGCGACACCACGGCCGGGCCGCTCAATCTCTGCATCACCGTGTTCGGCTCGGTGCGGCAGGATGTCGCACTTCGGCGCGACACCGCCCAGCCCGGCGACGACGTCTGGATCTCGGGCACGCCCGGCGACGCGCGCGCGGGTCTCGCGGTGTTGCGCAACGACTGGCCGCAAATGCCCGTCGACGCCGCCGATGCCGCATATTTCCGGCGCGCGCTCGAATATCCGCAGCCGCGCGTGGCGCTCGGTCTCGCGCTCGCGGGCGTGGCGCGCGCGGCGCTCGACGTGTCGGACGGGCTGGCCGGCGATCTGCGGCACATCCTCGAACGCTCGCGGGTGGGCGCCGCCATCAACGTGGACGCGCTGCCGGTCTCGCCCGCGCTCGCGCGTCTGCCGCGCGAGCTTCAGGTGCAATGCGCGCTCGCGGGCGGCGACGACTACGAACTGTGTTTCACCGCCGCGCAAGCCCGGCGTGACGATGTCGAGGCGGCGGCGCAACAGGCCGGTGTGCGCGTGACGCGCATCGGTACAATAACTTCGCCTCAAGGCGGGATCGGCGCGAATCAGGACGCGCGGCCCGCGATCGCCTGGCACGACGCCGCCGGCGCGCCGCTCAACCTGACGTTGCAAGGCTTCGATCACTTCCATGCAGACTGACTCCACGCCCTCGCCCGCCGGCAACGGTGCGACGCATGCCGATGCGCCCGGCGGCGCTTCGGAGCCGCCCTCATCGCTGACCTCGCTGCCCGGGGCCGAAACCGCAAGCACGCCGAAAGGCCCGCGCCGCGCCGATGCGCCTTTCATGCTCACGCATCCGCTGCACATCGTTTCGCTCGGCTTCGGCTCGGGCCTCTCGCGGCTCGCGCCGGGGACGGCCGGCACACTGTTCGCGTGGGCCGCGTTCGAAGTGCTCAACCGCTATCTGAGCGTGCTCGACTGGGGCGTGCTCATTATCGGCGGCTTTCTCGCGGGCATCTGGATCACCGACTTCACGGCGAAGAAACTGCGCAGCGACGATCCCTCGTCGATCGTCTGGGACGAAATCGTCGCGTTCTGGCTCGTGCTGCTGATGGTCACGCCGATCGAATTCACCGGCAAGCTCTGGGCCTTCGTGATCTTCCGTTTCTTCGACATGGTGAAGCCGCCGCCCATCCGCTATTTCGACCGGCGCTTCAAAGGCGGCTTCGGCATCATGATCGACGACCTCGTGGCCGCCTTTTTCACGCTGCTCGTGATCGCGCTCTGGCGCATGTCGGTCTGATTTTTCGCGTCGCTCCCCCACCCTCGGCCACCGCCACGGACACACCGCCATGCCCACCGATTCCGTCGTCCACCAACTCGCGATCCGCGCCGGCAACAAGCTGCGCGACGCGCGCCTGATGCTCGCCACCGCCGAGTCCTGCACGGGCGGGATGGTCGCCGCCGCCATCACCGACATCTCCGGCAGCAGCGGCTGGTTCGAGCGCGGTTTCGTCACCTACTCGAACCAGGCGAAAACCGAAATGATCGGCGTGCCCGCCGAGATGATCGACAAACACGGCGCGGTGAGCGAACCGGTCGCGCGCGCGATGGCCGAAGGCGCGCTGCGCAACAGCCGGGCACAGGTTTCGCTGGCCATCACCGGCATTGCCGGTCCGGGCGGCGGCACGCCGGAAAAGCCGGTCGGCATGGTGTCGTTCGGCTGGAGCAACCGGTTGCACACGAACGTCGAGACGCTGGTTTTCAAAGGCGATCGCGACCAGATTCGCGTGCAGGCCGCCGCGCACGCGCTGCGCGGGCTGCTGGCGCTGATCGACGAACAGGAACGCTGACGAAGCGCGAATGCCCACGCCCGCGCGTGGCCGGACTCGCCCACCAGGAGACGCATGCCATGACGCAACCGACTACCCCGTCCACCGCGACGACGAGCGGCGCGGTCGAAGAACTGATTCGCCGCTTCGGACTCGAACCGCATCCCGAAGGCGGTTACTACAGCGAGACCTATCGCTCCGACAAACTGGTGTTGCGCGACGGCGGCAACGACGCGGACGGCACGCGCGCGGCATCGACCGCGATCTATTTCCTGCTCGCCGACGGCGCCTATTCCGCCTGGCACCGCATCCGTTCCGACGAACTCTGGCATTTCTACGCGGGCACGCCCATCGAGATCCATTCGATCGACGAGCGCGGCGTGCTGTCCACGCGCAAGCTCGGCCACGCGCTCGATCATCCGGGCACGGTGTTCCAGGCCGTGGTGCCGGCGGGCCACTGGTTCGCCGCGCGCTGCGTGAATCCGTCGAGCTGGGCGCTGGTGGGCTGCACGGTCGCGCCGGGCTTCGAATTCAGCGAATTAGAAATCGCCGACGTCGATGCGCTGCTCGAGCGCTATCCGCTGCATCGCCCGATCATCGAACTGTTCCGCAAGCCCGCGGCGGCGGCGAAAAAAGCGTGAGCGCATAAAAAAAGCGGCGTGCCCGAAGACACGCCGCAAATCGCCCTACATCCTCGGGCGGCGCTGCGCGCGCCGCCCGGCTCACACCCCGCTCAGCGCGTGCGAACGCACGCTTACTTCGCGGAGATCTCCACGCGCCGGTTGGGCGCGAGACATGCCACCACCGCCGGCGTCGCCGTCTTGCCCGGACACGACTTGACCGGATTCGACGCCCCGCGCCCGTTGATCTCGAAACGCTGCGCCTTCACGCCTTGTGCCTGCATCTCGCGCATCACCGCCGCCGCACGCTGATTCGAGAGGCGATCGTTGTGCGCGGCCGAACCGAAACGGTCCGTGTAACCGGTGATGCCGACCACGCCCAGCACCGCGCCCGACTCGCGCCACTGCTGCGCGAGCAAGGCGACCTGACGATGGCCTTCGGGCTTGAGCACGGCGCTGTCGAAATCGAACAGCGCGTCGGCCGACAGCGAGACCGGCTTCACGACCGGCGCGACCACCGGCACGACGACAGCCGGAGCGGGCGGCGGCACGCACTGATCAAGCTCGCCGTTCACCTTCTGCGCGAGTTTCTGCGCGCGCTCGATGGCGTCCCAGCCGTGCACCCAGCGCGTGCCATGCGTTTCGTCCTGTTCCTTCCAGGCTTCGTCGGTGAGCGCGCGCAGACGGCCCGCGTCCTCGCCCTTGCACGGCGACTGATCGGCGCGCTGGTTGGTGCGCTCGATCTCCTGCAAGGCCTTCACCCACTTCTCGCGCGTCTCGACGGGCGGCCAGTTCTTCTGGCCGTAGACCGGCTGAAACGGCACGCTGCCGTCGATATAGTGGCGCCCGTTGTTGAGCGCGCGCGCCGCCGCATCGTTGTAGACCTTCGAGACGAGCACATGGCTGTCCTGACGATCCGCGATTTCCAGCCAGCCTTCGGCCAGACCGCGCTGATACGGATCGGCGAGACGTTGCGCGGCGGGCATGAGCGCTTCGGCGTCGCTGCCCACGCCGGCAAACGCCGGAGCGCTCGACAACGCGGACAACGCCGTGGCCAGCGCGCCACATAGCAATAGTTTCTTCATGACTTCAATCTCCGTGCCCGCCACGGCTTCCCGTGGCGGGCCTGGTTAGCGCTCCGCTCAGAAGCCGAACGTTGCACCGACCGATGCGCCCGTGCTGCCGCCGGCGCCCGTCGAACGCGCGACGTGCGCGTTCAGCAGGAGACGGTCGCTGACGTACCAGTTCGCACCGAGCGCCAGCGCGCTTTCACCGCCGTACGTACCCGCCGCGACGGCCATCTGGAAGTTGCCTTCCGCCCGCGCGTTCGGGATCAGCGACGACGCCGCCATGGCCGCCGCACCCAGCGAGTTCATCTCGCGACGAACCTGACCGATCTGCTGGTTGGTGTACGCGTTGGCTTGCTGCACGCCTTGCGCCACCGCCTGCGTCGTGTACGACTGGGCATTGACCACCGCATCGTTCAACTGGCTCACGTTGACGGCGTCGGTGCCTTGCGTACCTTGCAGCGTCGTCACCGCACCTTGCACGTTGCTGATGCTCGTCGTGTTCGCCGTCACCTGCGTGTTGGTCGCATACAGCTGCGAACCGTTCACCGCATCGGTGCTCGTCGACGTCACGCGACCCGCCGCGACGTTCGACACCTGACGCTCGGCCCCGGCCGCGCCCACGCTCACCACGCCGGTCGGCGTTGCACCGGCATACGTGAACGTCTGACCGCCGATCACGCCATTGGCCGTGCCGACAGCAGCAGCCGTCGTCGCGCCGTTACCCAGCGCCACCGAATTCGCCGTCGAAGCATTCGCACCGTTACCGATCGCGATCGCGTTCGACGCGCTCGCCGACGCCACCGGCCCAATCGCCGTCGCGTTAGTACCCGTCGCCGACGAATCGGCCAGCGTCGAGTTGGTGTGGACGTACTTGATGCCGCCACCGCCGTTCACGATGTTGTTCACCGTGTTCGAAACGTTCGAGACATTCGCATTCGTCGCGTACAGCTGCGAACCGTTCACCGCATCCGTGCTCGTCGACGACAGCGTGCCTGCCGCCACGTTCGTCAGCTTGACGTTCGTGCTCGCGCCCACGCCGCCCAGCGTCACCGAGTTGTGCGACGACGAGTCGTACAGCACCGCATCAGCGAGCTTGCCGTTGATGTTCGTAATCTGGCCTTGCAGCGTCGTGACATTGCCCTGAAGCGTCGTCACCGCAGGGTCCCTTCAATGTACGCGTTGCGACCAATCGCGATAGCACCACTACCGGTATTGTTGATCCGGGCGCTTGCGCCCAATGCGATATTGCCGTCCGCAGTACCGCCGGCACTGGTCGCGGCGTTGTAGCCGAGTGCGATGCTGTTCGCGCCCGAGGCGACGGCCGCCGGCCCGATCGCCGTCGCGTTCGTACCCGTCGCCGACGAATCGGCCAGCGTCGAGTTCGTGTGGAAATACTTGATGCCCGTGCTGCCGTTCACGATGTTGTTCACCGTGTTCGAAACGTTCGACACGTTCGCGTTCGTCGCGTACAGCTGCGAACCGTTCACCGCATCCGTGCTCGTCGAGGTGACTGCGCCGGCCGCCACGTTGACGACCTGACGCTCCGCGCCCACCGCGCCGACTGAGACCGAATTGGCACGGTCCGCGATCGAGCCGTAGCCCAGCGCAACGGAGTTGTTGGCTGCCGCCGTCGCGTTTTGGCCCAGCGCGATGCTGTTCGTGCCTTGCGAGGTGCTCGACTGGCCAATCGCAATCGCGCCCGCGGCGGAGCTTTTCGCGCTCGGGCCCATTGCAATCGCGTTGTCCGCCGAGGCAACCGAAGCATCACCCAACGCCATGGCGTACGCTCCCGACGCGTTCGATGTGCGACCGAGCGCGATCGCATAGTCACCGGCGGCCGTCGAAACGAAACCCAAAGCGGTTGAGCGGGCGCCGCTTGCAGTACTACGCACGCCTACCGCGACCCCGCCAACCTGCGAGGCGGTGCTGCTTGCGCCAATTACAATCGAGGCCCCGTTGGAGGCAGTCGCGCCGATCCCGATGACCACGTTGGCGTTGACGGGATTGTTACCGGCTGCGTTGGTCGGGTCGCTCACCGCGCCCGCGCCGATCACCACGCCGCCGACCTGGGGCGTCGTCGCGCCATTGCCGATAGCGACGGAGTTCAGGCCAAGCGCACCGGCGTTTTGGCCCAGCGCGACCGCACTGGTGCCGCTCCCCATCGAGCCACTGCCGAACGCGATCGCATTCGACGCGCTCGCCGACGCATTCGCGCCGATAGCAACAGCGTTCGCTGCACTGCCGGTCGCCTTATAGCCTAATGCAGTTGAATTCGCGCCGGTCGCGTACGCCTGAAACCCGATCGCGGTAGCGTTGGCTGCCGCGTTGGCGCCGAATCCGAATGCCGCCGCATAGTCGCCGGTGGTCGAAGCGTACGCGCCGAACGCCGTTACGGCGACATGATTTCCGCCCGACGCCGAGCAGCCGGCGATCAAAGAGTAAGTTCCGCTGCCATCGATCGGATCAGTTTCAGCGGCATACGTAATTCCGCTCAGGGTCGTCCCACCCGTGGTGCAGCTACCGCCCGTCGTGGTTCCGGTATAGCCCGTGATCATCGCCGCATTAGCGTTTGACGCGACCCCGCCGACGCCCGCTATCACGGAAGCAGTCACCGCCACCACGCCGACCGCGCTGCTAGTCGCTCGTTTCCCCCGCCCCTTCGCGTTCTCCTGCACCGCCATCCACGTCCCCGCGGACTCGTTCCATACTGATCGATATGCCTTATTCATTTTGCAATCCTTAATAAATTCCCTAGTCCCGTGAGCTTTTTCATTCGTGCCCCGGTCTCAATTCATTTCCGGCCTACGCCAGGCGACCACACAGGTCGATGCGCCTGGCGAAGCGCTTTTGTTCCAACGGCGCGCACACGTCAGAACGTGAGCGCGCCACCTGTTCGCGCGTTATTTCGTGTTCGGCTTGTGCCGCTCGCTTGCTGCTTCCGTCTGGCCTGTCACGGAAGGCGCGACCGCGACACAGCCGCCGTTACCGGTTCATCCGCACGGCGCACCTCGCATCAACCTGGAATTGTTCAAGCGAGTCCGTGACGGATCGCTACCCGCGAACGCAGACGTGCTCGCGCACGCGAGAATCGAGATCCTCGCGGCGCGAAAAATGGTGATTTTCATGACAGAACCCGTCCAGACTCCTGCAGATCGGTTCTACCGATCGCTACGAGCGCGAGAGCGCCCCGGTCAGCGGGCCGCGTGGGCGGCCCAACCAGGTGTCGCGACGATGCTTGCCGTCACGACGCCAGCGGATCGAGGCACGATGCAGCCAGCTGCACGGCGCGCCGCCTGAAGCCCAGGCAGCGGGAAAATTGCGGCGTTTAACATCCGGGCATCGCAAATTCCACATCGACCATGCCATGTTAAGAACTGACGGCGGTGCGACGAATCAGACGGTTCTTAAAATCTGAGTGAGCGATCTGACGTTTTCTGAATATTTATGTGTGTCAGATCGAAAAACCGAGAGGCGAACGATTCGAATACCGAACCGTTCGCCCGAACGCATCAACGGCAGGCGTTGATCGCGTCGCGCGTCTTTTCAGCAGCCGTTGCAGCCGCTTGCGCGTAGTCCTCGCCCTTGCTCGCGAAGATGATCGCGCGCGACGAGTTGATCAGCATGCCGGTGCCGTTGGCGCTGCGGCCGGCCTTGACGGTCGCTTCCACGTCGCCGCCTTGTGCGCCGATACCCGGAATCAGCAGCGGCATGTCGCCGACGATGCCGCGCACGATCTCGATTTCCTTCGGGAACGTTGCGCCCACAACCAGTCCGAGTTCGCCGCTCGCGTTCCACTTGTTCGCGGCGAGGTCGGCCACGACCTGGTAGACCGGCTTGCCGTCGACGGTGAGGAATTGCAGATCGGAGCCGCCGGGGTTCGAGGTACGGCACAGCACGATCACGCCCTTGCCCGCGTGGGCGAGGTAAGGCTCGATCGAGTCGAAGCCCATGTACGGGTTGACCGTCACGGCGTCCGCCTTGAAGCGCTCGAAGGCTTCGCGGGCGTACTGCTCCGCCGTGCTGCCGATGTCGCCGCGCTTGGCGTCGAGAATCACCGGCAGGCCCGGATGCTTCTCGTGGATATGCGCGATCAGCGCTTCGAGCTGGTCTTCGGCGCGATTCGAGGCGAAATAGGCGATCTGGGGCTTGAACGAGCACGCGTAGGGCGCGGTTGCGTCGACGATATCGCGGCAGAATTCGAAGATCGCGTCGCTGCGGCCGGCCAGCGCGGCCGGGAACTTCGCGGGCTCGGGATCGAGGCCGACGCACAGCAGCGAGCCGGTGCGCTGCCAGGCGGCGGCGAGGTCTTGGGTGAACGAGGTCATGATGGATCGGGCGGCGAGCCCGGTGCAGGGAAAAGGGAAACAGGGGAAACGGCGCGTATTTTAACCGGCTTGCCGGGTGGCTTCCCGACAAGGCGCACGCGGCTTCGGCAAGCGCCGGGAAGCGGCGCCGGGCGCAAGCCGCCGGCGGCGAAGCGGCGAAACGCCGGCCAACGAGCAGTTGGCCACCGCGAGCCGCTTCCGGGCTGCGGCGCAATGATCGGAGGAAACGCCGCGAGGCCGCGCGCGCCGCCGCCGGATTGGCCGTAGGCGTCGCCGAACCCCGCCGCGTTCAGGCCGCCTGCGTGCGCGCCCGGCCGCCCTTCGGCCCGCGCGCGCCGGTCCGGCCCCGCGCGCCCGAGCGATGCGGGCTGGCCGCCGCGCGCAGGTCCATCCGCTCGACCGTGAAGCTGAACCGCCGCGCGAGGCGCTCGCCCGGCGCGAGCACGGTCATGCCGTGCGCGCCGCCGCCGCCCGCCAGATTGACCGCGTTGATCGGGTGATCGACGGGCTCGAAGCAGAAGAAGTTTTCGCCCGGCGGCGTGTAGAGCACGTAATAGTCCGTGTTCGCGCAGATCGACAGCGACAGGCGGCGGCGCTCCCAGACCACGGCCGCGCGTCCGCTCCAGCCGCTGAACGCGTGATTCACCATCTGCTCGGGCAGCGGATACGCCACGCCGAACTGCCAGGCGGGCGGCGCGGGCACATGGCGCACCGGCAGCCAGTCGGCGCCCGAGAGCCACAGGCCGCTTGCAGGCGCCGAGAGTTCGGTGCTCGCGTCGCGCGCGAGAAACGGATGGACGCCCAGCCCGAACGGCAGCGCCTCGCGGCCCACGTTCTCCACTTCGAGCGACATCGCGAGCGTCGGGCCGTCCAGCGCGTAGGTGAGCGCCGCGCGATACGCGTAAGGCTCACCCTCGCTGCGGTCGAGCACGAGACGCACGCGCTCGCGCTCGGCGCTCTCGACGCTCCAGTTCGCCAGCCAGCCGTCGCCGTGAATCGGCAGCGCCTCGCTCGCGCGATTGCGGGCGATTTCGACGTCGCGTCCGCCGAACTGGAAGCGCCCGGCGGCGATCCGATTGGAATACGGCAGCAGCGGATAGCACGCCAGTTCGTTCGGGTCCATGCGCGCGCTCACCTGCTCGCAGCGGCGGAACACGGGTTCGAGCGCGCCTTCGCTGCGCCAGTCGAAGCGCGTGATGCCGCCGCCCAGTTGCGGCGCGACGTCCAGACGGAGATACGCGTTGATGAGGCTGACGCAGGCCACGTCGCCCGTGCCGGCCGCGCCGATGGCCACGGCGGACGTGCTCGGCCCCGGCATGACGGGATGCGTGGTCGCTTCCAGCCGCGCGCGGCGCGCGGCGGCGGGCGAACCGGCGGCGGGCGGCGATGCGGCGGGGTCGGCCGTGCCGGCGGCAAGCGGCGACCGGGAAGCGTTACGGGAACGAGCTGTTGGACGCAAAGCGGAATTCGCGACGCTCATGAGCGGCTCCTCGAGAGGCATGATGGATCGCCGCCCAGGATGGCGGCGCATTGGCGGCCTGCCGGTCGCATCGCCACGACGGTCCTTCAGCGCGCTTCGATCGCCGCGCGCTGCCTGCGTCGTGTGACGGCCGCTTCTTGTTCAAGTCCTGCTGAATCGTGCTGACTGGTGCTGATCGGTGCTGCCTTGTACAGCTAGCACCTTAGAGACGGCGGCGGTTTGGCGCCACACCGGCGCGCATCCGCCCCGCTCTTTTGCGCCTTTTTGTTGTCTCGCTACAACGCAGGCCCCGCTCGAAAACGATTCCGCGCTGCGCTCATGTCGCTCACGCGAACGCGTCGGCGAGCACGCCCTCACACGACGAACGATCGTTCGCTTTCCTTACCGTTTACCCTGGACACCGCCCTGGAAGCCACCCAGGAAGCGCGGCTCGGCGAGCCCCGTGCGGCGCGTCTGCGCCACGAACACGCCGCCCGCGTGCGGTTCGCGCTCCAGCGTGTCGCTGTCGAGGCCGTCGCGCGCGCTCGTCACATACAGCATCGAATAGTCTTCGCCGCCGAGCGTCACGCAGGTCGGCTGCACCGTGGGCACGCGGATGCGCTCGGTTTCCACGCCGTCCGGGCCGTAGCGCACGACACATTCGCCCGCCCACTGCGCGTTCCAGAGGCCGCCTTCGCTGTCGACCGTCGAACCGTCCGGCTCGCCTTCGTGCGACGGCACCTGCACAAAGAGCCGATCGTTTGCAATCGTTCCATCGGCGCCGTAATTGCAGGCGCGAATCTCGCGCGTGAACGAATCGGCGTAATACATCGTGCCGCCGTCGGGACTGAAGCCGATGCTGTTCGAAATCGCCGCCACCGGCAGCGGCAGTTTCTCCAGCGTGAGATCGTGATTGAGCCGATAAAAGCCGCCGATCTTCTCGAACGGCTTGCGCTCGTACTTCGTGCCGAACACGAAGCGGCCCTGACGGTCGCAACGGCCGTCGTTCAGACGCGTCGGCAGATCGGGTTCCACGTCGACGATCGGCGTGATCTCGCCCGTGCGCAGATCGAAGAACGCAAGCCGCGAGGCGAGCCCGATCAGCAATGTGTCCGCGTCTTCGCAAAGCGCGAAGCACGCGAGACGCTCGGGCATCGGCCAGACGCGATGCGAACCGTCGGCCGCGTCGTAACGCGCCAGGCTCGCGCCTTCGATATCGTTCCAGTAGAGCCGCCCGCTGCGCGAGCACCACGTTGCGCCTTCGCCGAGCGCGTTCTTTGCGTGCACCAGCAGTTCGGCGACGTCGCCCCGCGCCGGTTGAAGCTGATCGCTCATGCCCAGCCTCCGTCCACCACGATGTCCTGCGAAGTGATCATGCGGCTGTCGTCGGCGGCCAGAAAGAGCGCCATGCGCGCGAGGTCTTCGGGCAGCAGTTCGGCGTCGATGCACTGGCCACGCTTGATCGCCTCGCGGCCTTCGTCGGTGAGCCACAGGTCGCGCTGCTTTTGCGTCATCACCCAGCCCGGCACCAGCGAATTCACGCGAATGCCGTGCTGGCCGAGATCCTTCGCGAGCCCGCGCGTGAGTCCCTGCACCGCCGACTTGCTCATCACGTAGACGGGATAGTCGGCGTTCTTGAGCATCCAGCTGATCGAACCCAGATTGATGATCGAGCCGCGCCCCGCCGCTTTCATGTCCTCGGCGACGGCCTGCGCCGCGAACAGTTGATGACGCACGTTCACGGCGATGCCCGCGTCGAAGAACTCGGGCGTGACCTCCGCGAGCGTGTGACGCTTGTCGTTCGCGGCGTTGTTCACGAGCACCTCGATCGGACCGAGCGCGGCCTTCACGTCGGCGATGGCGGCGCGCAGCGCGGCGATATCGGTCAGATCGACGCGCGCGAACAGCGGCTTGTGACGCGAGTCGCCGAGTTCGTCGGCGAGCGCTTCGCCCGCCGTCGCGTCGATATCGAAGAACGCCACGCGCGCGCCCTGGGCCGCGAAGTGCTCGACGAACGACGCGCCGATGCCGGTCGCGCCGCCCGTGATCAACACGACGCGGTCCGCAAGGCTCGGATAACGCGCGAAGTTTTCATGCGCGTGGCGCGCGACGGCATTGGCGGGTGAAGACATACGTTGAGCTTCCTGGTTTTTTGAGTCGTGGCCGCGGGCTTAATCGCGCGCGCCGCGGTTCTTCAACTGGTCGAGCAGCACCGCCGCGAGCAGGATCGCGCCGCGCACGAGGTACTGATAGAACGCGTCGATGTTGAGCAGGTTCATCACGTTCTCGACCGTGCCCATGATCAGCACGCCGATCACCACGCCCGAGATCGTCGCGCGGCCGCCCAGCAGCGACACGCCGCCCAGCACGCACGCCGAGATCACGTTCAGCTCGAAACCTTCGGCCGCGTTCGGCTGACCCGAGGTGATGCGCGCGGCGAGAATCACGCCCGCCAGCGCCGTCACCGCGCCCTGAATCAGGAAGATCCACACGCGCGTGCGCTCGACCTTGATGCCCGCGAGCCGCGACGCTTCCGGATTGCCGCCGATGGCGAGCGTGTTGCGTCCGTATACGGTCTGATTGAGCATCACGCCGAACACGATGAAGCAGAACAGCGTGACCCAGATCGGCAGTTGCACGCCGAAGAAGGCCATCGTGCCCATCGCGATGAACGTATCCGACGACACACCCACAGCCTGACCGTGCGAAACGATGAAGCCCAGGCCGCGCACGATTTCCATCGTCGCGAGCGTGGTGATCAGCGCGTTGATGCGCAGATACGCAATGACCGCGCCGTTCACGAAGCCGATCGCCGCGCCCGCCGCCACCGCCGCGACGATCGCGATGAAGGTGTTGTTGGTCGCGTTGAGCACCATCGCGCAGAGCACGCCCGCGAACGCCACGGTCGAGCCCACGGAGAGGTCGAAGTCGCGCGAGGCGAGGCAGAACATCATCGTGCAGGCCACCATGCCGATCTGCGAGATCGACAACGCAAGACCCAGCATGTTCTCGATCGAGAAGAAGTGATCGACGGTCAGCGACATCGTGATGAACATGACCGCGAAAATCACGATCAGGCTGTACTCGGTGATCTGCTGCCACCACTTCTGCTTGTCGCTGGTCTTCGGGATCAGCGCGTCGGCGGCGCTGTGCGCCACGCTCTTCGCTGCGTCGGCGGCTTCGGCCGCAAGATTGTCTCGTTGCATTTGCATCACTCCTTCCCCATCATGCGGCGCGACGCTGCGCGCCTTGCGGCAGCGCGAGGTCCAGCACCGCGTGTTCGCTCGCCGCGCTGCGCGGCAACTCGCCCGAAATCCGGCCTTCGCGCATCACCACGATGCGGTCCGACACGCCGAGCACTTCAGGCAATTCCGATGACACCATCACGATCGCGCAGCCGCGCTGCGCAAGCTGATAGATCACGTTGTAGATTTCGTGCTTCGCGCCCACGTCGATGCCGCGCGTGGGTTCGTCGAGAATCACGACCTTCAGATCCGGCTCCGCGAGCCAGCGCGACAGAATCGCTTTCTGCTGATTGCCGCCCGAGAGAAAACGGATCTTCTGGCGGCGGCTCGGCGTCTTGATCTTCAGCAGCTTGATGAAGCGGTCCGCCGTTTCGGCCTCTTTCTTGCGGTCGAGGAACATGCCCGCGCGCAGGAAATGGCGGCGGCAACTGATGTTGATGTTCTCCGACACCGTGGCCATCGCGACAATGCCCTGCTCCTTGCGATCCTCCGGGCACAGCACGATGCCGTTGCGAATCGCGTCGCTCGCGCTCTTCACGCTGATGCGCTTGCCGTCGAGTTCGATCTCGCCCGCCTTGCGCTTGTGCGTGCCGTAGACGAGCTGCATCAGTTCGCTGCGGCCCGCGCCCACCAGACCGAAGAAGCCGAGAATCTCGCCCGATTTCACCTCGAAGCTGGCCGCCTCGTTGAGCGGATGCCCTTCGATGCCGCGCACCGCAAGGCGCACGTTGCCGTGCTCGCGCGGCGTGTAGTTGTAGATGTCGCTGATCTCGCGGCCCACCATTTCCGCCACGAGCGTTTCGCGCTTCACCTCGTCGAGCTTCTCGTGCGAGGCGACCTTGCGGCCGTCGCGGAAGATCGTGCAGGCGTTGCACAGCTCGTAGATCTCGTCCATGCGGTGCGAGATGTAGATGAGCGCGCGATTGTCGGCGCGCAGTTCACGCACGAGCTTGAACAGCACTTCGGTCTCGCGGTGCGAGAGCGAACTCGTGGGTTCATCGAGCGCGATCACGCGCGCATTGCGCAGCAGCGCCTTGCAGATTTCCACCATCTGGCGCTGCGCGATCGAGAGCTTGCGCAGCTTCGCGGCGGGATCGAGATCCACGCCCATCGACGCAAGACGCTCGCGCACGAACTTGCGCGCTTCGCCGCGCTTCACCCAGCCGAGCGCATTGGGCAGCGCGCCCAGCAGCAGATTCTCCGCGACCGTGAGGTCGGGCACGTATTGCAGTTCCTGGTGAATCACGGCGATGCCCGAACCGATCGAGGCCGCGGCATCCGCGAACTTCACTTCGTTGCCATCGACGAGAATGCGGCCCGAATCGGGCTGATATTCGCCGCCAAGAATCTTCAGGAGCGTGGACTTGCCCGCTCCGTTTTCGCCCATCAGGCCGTGCACTTCGCCGGCGTTCACCTCGAACGACACGCCGTCGAGCGCGCGCACGCCTGGGAACACCTTGCCGATATTGTCAAAACGCAGTGTCGCTGACACGTCGGTTTCCTCTCATTCGATACGCTGCGGGCACGGCGGCCGGATCCATCCTCGGACCGGCCGCCGCCCCGCAGCGGGAAACACCTCAAAACCCTACGATCAGGCGCTTACTTCGACGCGAGACCCATCTGCTGACGCACGCTTTCCACATTGTCGCGCGTGGCCAGCATGCCGGTCGTCAGCGTGAGCTTCGGCGGTTCCTTGCCTTGCGTGATCCACGCGTACATCAGTTCCGAGGTTTCCTCGCCGTGACGCTTCGGGCTGATGATGACGGTGCCGTAGAAGCCCGTCGGCTGCGGCTTCTTGAACTCGTTGAGCGCCGAATCCGAACCGCCGATGCCGATGCCGATCATGTTGTCGGCCTTGAAGCCGCGGCCTTCCGCTGCGCGCACGGCGCCCAGCACGGCTTCGTCGTTCAGGCCGTAAGCGACCCAGTGCTTGAACTGCGGGTTCTTCGTCAGCGCGATGTTGGCGGCGTTGAAGGCGTTTTCCGTGTCGGTCTTGGCTTGCGGCGCAGCGATGATGTTCGCCTTCGGGAAGCCCGCGGCCACCAGTGCGTCGGTCGCGCCGGCCGTGCGGTCGTGCGCCGTCGGCAGCTGCTCGTAGGTCACGTCGATCGCGCCGACGTCCTTCATGTCCCAGCCGCGCTTCTTGATTTCGGCGGCGATGCCGTCACCGACCTGCTTGCCGATGTTGTAGGCCGAAATGCCCATGTGCGGCACCGACTCGATCGGCTTGCCCGCGCCGTCGACGAGGCGGTCGTCGACCGTCATCATCTTGAGGCCGTCGGCCTTGGCCTTGGCGACGATGCCCGGTCCGAGCTTCACGTCAGGCGTGCAGATGATGAAGCCCTGGGCCTTTTGCGCAGCCAGGTTGTCGATCGCGCTCATCACCTTTTCGCCCGAGGGCGCGCCGATCTTCACCAGCGTGAAGCCCTTTTCCTTCGCGGCCGCTTCCGCGAACTTCCATTCGTCCTGGAACCAGGGTTCTTCGGGCTGCTTCACGAGAAAGCCGATCTTGACCGGATCGGCGGCTTGCGCGACGGGCATATGAGCGAGCACGGCCGTGGTCGCGGCGGCGATCAGCGTGAGGAAAATCCTGCGTTGCATGGTGTCAGTCTCCTGTCTTCTTCAGTCACGGGAAGGGTAGCGGCCGCTTGTTTTCGTCCGTCCGCTCGCGCGCGCGGCCAGCGCTGCGGCGAATGTCCTGCGTTTTTCTTTTTGCCTTCGTGCTGCGTTTTTTTACTGCTGCCTTCTCTTCTTCGTTATTGCTTTTTTTGTTCGTCGTTACTGCGTTACTGCGGATTCGTTACTGCGGATTCATTCGTGATGCAGCGCCGTGCGCCCGCCGTCGATGGTGATGCAGCTCGCGTTGATGAACGGCGCTTCGTCGGACGCTAGAAACACGGCCGTCATCGCCACTTCCTCGGGCTTGCCGATGCGCTTCATCGGCGGCAGTTCGAGCGTCGCGCGGCGCGCCGCGTCGGGATCGGGCTGCGCGTTCCACCAGTCGTGCGTCAGTTGCGTCTCGATGTAGCCGGGCGCGATCGCGTTCACGCGCACGTTCTTCGGCGCGTATTCGATGCCGAGCGCACGCGTGAGGCCGATCACGCCGTGCTTGGCGACCGGATACGGGAAGCAGCCCGGAATGATCTGAAACGCGTGTGTCGAGGCGATGTTGACGATGCTGCCCGCGCGGCGCTCGACCATGCCTGGCAGCACGGCGCGGCATCCGTTCCAGACGCCGTCGAGGTCGACGGCGAAACAGCGGCGCCAGTCGTCGTCGGTCATCGTCAGCGGATCGGCGAACACGTTGATGCCGGCGTTGTTCACGAGCACGTCGACGGGACCGAACGTGCGCTCCGCTTCGCTCACGGCCGACTGGACCGAGGCCGATTGCGTGACGTCGGTTTTCACGGCGAGCACGCGAGCGTTGGCGTCTGCAGCGGCGATGTCTTTGGCCGTGGCCTGCGCCGTGTCCAGATCCACCTCCGCGAGCACGACGGCCGCGCCCTCGGCGACGAACGCGCGCGCGATCGCCGCGCCAATGCCGCGTCCGGCGCCGGTCACGAGCGCAACCTTGCCCGCGAGACGATTCATGCCTTTGCTCCCAGCGCCTTGGCGGTTTCGCGCCAGCCCGCGATGAACGCGAGCGCGTTGGCGCGTGTGGCCGCCACGTCCTGGCCCGGCTTGTAGAGCGCCGAGCCGAGGCCGAAGCCGCTCGCGCCCGCCGCGAGTTGCGGGCCCATGTTGTCGGGCTTCACGCCGCCCACGGGCAGCAGCGGCACGATCGCCGGAATCACCGCGCGCCACGCCTTCGTGACGTCGGGGCCGAGCTGCTCGGCGGGGAACATCTTGAGGCCGTCCGCGCCGTGCTTGAGCGCGGCGAACGCTTCGGTCGGCGTGGCGACGCCCGGCACGCACGCGAGACCTTGCAGCTTCGCGGCGAGGATCACGTCGGTGTCGGCGTGCGGCATCACGATCAGTTCGCCGCCCGCGGCTTTCACGTCGCGCACGCGCTCGGTCGTGAGCACGGTGCCCGCGCCGATCAGCGCATCGGCGGGCAGCGTGGCGCGCAGCGCGGCGATGCTCTCCAGCGGCGACGGCGAATTCAGCGGCACCTCGATGATCCGGAAACCCGCTTCATAGATCGCGCGGCCATGTTCGGCGGCTTCGGCGGGCTTGATGCCGCGCACGATCGCGACCATGCGGCACGCGGCGAACGCGGCCACGAAGCCCGCGTGCGGCGTGTAGGGAGCGGGCAGGTTCAGTTCGGGTTGCATGACGGGTCCTGTTCGTGTGTTCGGTGCTTGACGTTGCTCGAGGTTGCTTTGCTTGCGTATCTGTTTACGTATCGGCGTGCGATGGCGTCGTGCGTCGCGTCGATCAGCTCGCGGACACGAGGCCCGCGCGCACCGCGATGCGCCACAAGCCGCGCTCGGTCGCATGGCGCACAAGATGCGCGCCGGTGCAGCCGAACTGCGCGAGCGCGAGCTTGTAGCGCTCGCACAGCGCATCGGCGCCGATCAGTTGCGGCGCGCAGGCGGCCAGCGCGACGTCGCGGCGCGCCAGCACGGCTTCGAGTCCCGCGAGTTCATGGCCGATCACGAGGCCCGAGAGGTAATCGGGCTGCTCGTCGGGCGCCAGTTGTTCGGTGAGGCCGAGCGTGCGCGTGCTGAACGCCGTGGCGAGCAGGCCCGCGCTGCCGTGTTCGCGCGCGACGCTCACGCCACGCAAAAACGCCGCCGTATCGGGCGCGGCCGGACGCTTCATCGTGCGGCCGAGAATCGTGTGCGCCGAAAGCGCCGCATAGACCTCGCCCGTCATGAAGGTGTAGAAACGCGCGATGCGCGCGTCTTCCACCACGGCCCATTTCGCGTGCGTGCCGGGCAGGCCGATCAGCGCGGCTTGCGTGCCGGCGGCGCTGTCGTCGGCGGCGTCGCTTGCGGGTTGCGCGCTCAATGCGCCGAAGATCTGCGTTTCCTCGCCGCGCATCACGTTGGGCAGCGCGCCCGGTTCGAGCACGCCGGGCACCACGGCCACGTCCACGCCGCACGCCGCGCGCACCTTGACGATGCCGCCCACCAGCGCGTCCTCGCCCGCGGGCGTTTCCACGTAAGGCGCCTGCAACCAGCCTTGCGCGCTGCCGACCATGCCGGCCGCCAGCACCGGCAGCGCCGGCGTTTGCGCGAGCCAGACACCGCAGGCTTCGTCGAAGGCGGCGTCGAAGCCGCCCTCTTCCGCCGGCACCGGCAGATTCATGATGCCCGCCGTCGAAACGCGCGTGTCGAGCACCTCGCCCGCCGCATCGAACAGATACGCGCGCAGCGAAGTCGTTCCCCAATCGAGCGCGATCAACGCGGCCTGGCGCGTGCCCGGCTGCGCCGCGGCGCGGGTGTCCTTGCCCTGTTCCATGTGTTCTTGTGTGGTGCGGCCTGTCATCGGCGAATCCTGCGCGTAGCGGGTTGCGGCGCGCGCCAGCCGAGTTCCTGCGAGATCGCGCGCGCTTCGCGCTGCACGACCGGAATCAATTCGTCCATGCGTTCGAGCGGCATATAGGGAATCGTGCTCGCCACCGAGAGCGCCGCGACGATCGCACCCGACGCGTCGCGCACGGGCGCGGCCACGCAGCGGATCGACACTTCGTTCTCCTCCAGATCGAACGTGTAGCCGCCCGCCGAATAGGTGGCCATGCGCTTGATGAAGGTGTCCGGGTCGAGGCTGTGATCGGGGCGGAAGCTCACGCCCGCGAGCGTGCGGCGCGACGCTTCGAACAGATCGCGCCACGACTGCGGCGGGAGGTCGAGCATCATCGCCTTGCCGATGCCGGTCGACGCGAGCGGCATCCGGTGACCGACGCGCGAGCGCATTTCGAGCCCGCGCTGGCCGGGGATCTTGTCGATGTAGAGCACGTCGTCGCCGTCGCGCACGCCCATGTGGATCGTGTCGAGCGTGGCGTCGGCGAGCGCTTCGAGATGCGTGCGCGCGACCGCCGTGAGCGGCATCTGTTCGAGCGCGATGGTGCCGAGTTCGATCAGCTTTGGGCCGAGCAGATAGCCGCCCTGCACCTGACGCAGATAGCGCGCCTGCACGAGGCTCGACACGAGGCGGTGCGTGGTGCTGCGCGTCGTGCCGAGCACCGCGCCGAACGAACGCAGATCGCGCACGCCGGCGGCGGCCGCTTCGAGGATCGCGAGGCCGCGCAGCAGCGTCTGCGTGCCGGCTTGCGTCGAGCCGTCGAGCAGCGCGCCCGGCAGACCGAGGATTTCATCGCCGCCGGAGCGGGCTTTCGTGGGAGACGCAGATGCCGACGCGGACGACACAGCGCGCTGGGCGGCGTGCACGGCGTGCACGGCGTGCGCGGCATGGGCGGCGGCGGCTTCGGGCGCGGCCTGGCCGTTCGAAGCGGCGGCGAGGCGTTCGGCGAGCGTCGGGGACATCGCTTTATTCATGGCGAGGTCGATCAGATGGACGTGGGGAGAGCGCGCGGCGTCAGACGACGGCGCGCGGGCCATGGTTCGGTGAGGGACGATGCGCTCGGGCGCAAGGCGGCGCCCGGTGCGTGGACGCACGGCGAGTGGCCGCGTTTTCCGCAGGCTGGAACATGGCAAACGTCTCCGGTTTTCGCCTGGCTGGACGGACGCTGCGCGCCGCCGCCGGGCTTTGTCTTGAGTGGTGCCGACTGCGTCGGGTGCGCCTGTTTTGCCATTGCTGGGCGCGCCCTGTCGGATGGGTTGGATTGTAGGGCGGTTTTTCCGCGATCTCCAATATGTGATTGGGGCGTTCATATATTGGGATATCCGCCCCCCCTGGCCGGACGGCCAACGCTGCGGACGCGCTTGATGGAATCGGGGGCGCAATCCGGCGGCGATCCAGAGACTTGAGCGATGTCAGGCCCGGTGCGCATCGGGCCGGAATCGGTGCTTGGTCCTCTGGAGGAGATATAAAATTTTGTATAAGCTCACCCTCGAAAAGCCGGTGAAGTTTTGCGGCTGCGCGCGCGACGACCTGAACAGGTTTCCGGTTGCGGCGCGCAAGGAAGCCGGGCGGCAACTACGCCTCGTGCAAAGCGGCGAAGATCCGCAAGACTGGAAGCCCGTCAATCCGATCGGTCCCGGCGTACGTGAAATACGCGTGCGCGAAAAACGCGGCGCGTTCCGCGTGATTTATGTCGCGACTTTCCGCGACGCGATTTACGTGCTCCACTGCTTCCCAAAGAAGAGCGAAAAAATCACGTTCGCCGACATGTCGCTCGCAGCGCGCCGTTTTCGCGCCATTCGCAATCAGGAGAACCTGCCATGAAAATCGAGACCTTCGACAACGTCTGGGACGCCATCGAGGACACGCCCGGCGAGGCCGCCAACATGGACCTACGGTGTCAGTTGATGTTCGCGCTCGAAGAACACATCAAGCGCCACAACATGAGCCAGAAAGAAGCGGCGAAACTCTTCGGCGTCACGCAGCCGCGTATTTCCGATCTCGTACGCGGAAAATTCGAACGCTTCGGCATCGATATGCTTGTGAATATGGCAGCCACCGCCGGCATGAGAATCGAGTTGATCATCCACGAAGCCAAACCGCGCGAAGCCAACGCCCAGAAAAAAACGGCCGCCCGCTAACCGGACGACCGTCTTTCGCTTTTCGCCTCCCACAGCCAGAGCGCCAGCGTGCTTGAACCAGGCAAGCGCCTTACTTCCCAGCCGGCGCCTTATACGCCACGCAGTCCACTTCCACCTTGCAGTCGATCACCATGCTCGACTGCACGCAGGCGCGCGCGGGCGGATGATCGCCGAAGTACTCGCGGAACACCTTGTTGAACGACTGGAAGTCGCGCGCGTCGTCGAGCCAGACGCCGCAGCGCACCACGTGCTCCGGGCCGTAACCCGCTTCCTTGAGGATGGCGAACACGTTCTGGATCGTCTTGTGCGACTGCTCGACGATGCCGCCGTTGATCACCTCGCCGTTTTCCATCGGCGTCTGGCCCGAGACGTAGAGCCAGCCGTCGGCTTCCACCGCGCGCGCGAACGGCAGATGTTGACCGCCCTGGCCCTTGCCGCCTTCCACTCCATATCGTTTCATCGTTTGCTCCTTTGAGATCGCTTTGAGATCGTGCGGCGCGCGTCGTCCTGCGCCGCGCCGCGTGTCGACATTGAATCGGCTTAAAAAGCCACGTTGGCGCTGGTGTTCGCACTCGCCTCGCGCGGACCGCGCGCCACGAAATGCCCGGCGCGCTCGCCGGTCGGCTGGCCGTCGCGGTATGACAGCACGCCGTTCACCCATACCGCGTCGATGCCCTCGGCCACTTGCTGCGGCTTGTCGAAGGTCGCGGCGTCGCGCACCTTCGCGGGATCGAACAGCACGAGGTCGGCGTGCCAGCCCACGTGCACCTCGCCGCGCTGCGCGAGGCCGTATCGCCGCGCCGACAAACCCGTCATCTTGCGCACCGCCTCTTCGAGCGGCAGCAACTGCTCGTCGCGCGCGTAGTGGCCGAGCACGCGCGGAAACGCGCCCCACAAGCGCGGATGCGGCAGCGGATCGTTCGGCAAGCCGTCGGAGCCAACCATCGTCGCGGGATGCGAGAGGATGTGGCGCACGTCGTCCTCCGACATGTTGTGATAGACCGCGCCCGCCGGTTGCAGGCGCTTGCCCGCCTCCTGCTGCGAGACGCCCCATTCGGCGGCGATGTCCTTGATCAGCTTGCCCGCCTGCTCGGGATGTGGCGTGGACCACGTGATCGTGATGTCGATGTCGCCCGTCACCTGCTTGAGGTCGAGCGTCGACGAACTGCGGCTGTACGGATAGCAATCGCAGCCCACCGGCTGATACTTGCGCGCGCCGTCGAGCGACGCGAGCACTTCCGCGCTGCGCCCCCAGTTCGACGGCCCCGCGCATTTCAGATGCGAGATCACCACCGGCACGCGCGCGTGCTTGCCGATGTGATACGCCTCCTCCATCGCGTCGAGAATTGCGTCGAATTCCGTACGCATATGCGTGGTGTAGAGCGCGCCCGCGGCGGCGAGCGGTTCGGCGAGCGTGGCGACTTCCTCGGTCGAGGCTTCGTACGCGGAGCCGTACGCAAGACCCGTCGACAAGCCGAGCGCGCCATTCGCGAGCGCTTCTTCGAGTTGCGCGCGCATGGCCGCGACTTCGTCACGGGTCGCCGCGCGCTTGAGGTCATCCAGATGATTGTTGCGCAGCGCCGTATGGCCGATCAGCGCGCCCACGTTCACGGCGGGCTTCGCCGCGTTCACGGCCGCGACATACGCGGCGAAGGTCGGATACGCGAATGCCTCGCGCGTGCCGAGCAGGTTCATCGGATCGGGCGGATCGCCCTTGAGCGCGACCGGCGCGGCGCTGATGCCGCAATTGCCGACCACCACCGTCGTCACGCCCTGGCTGATCTTCGGCAGCATCTGCGGCGAGCGGATCACGTGGGTGTCGTCGTGCGTGTGCACGTCGATGAAACCCGGCGCGAGCGCGCGCCCGTTCGCCTCGATCACTTCTTCGGCGAGCCAGTTCGACAGATTGCCGATGGCGACGATGCGTCCGTCGCGCAACGCCACGTCGCGTTCGACGGGCGGCGCGCCCGTGCCGTCATACAGCATGGCGCCGACGATCAGCGTATCGGCGGCTTCGGGGTGCGAATGCATGTCAGTCTCCCAGTGGCTGGCGCTCGCCGCCGCGCCCGGCGGTGCCGCGATGCGCATCGAGCGTGTGCTTCATGCGGCGCAGCAATTCGCGGCTGGACTCGGGCTGCGCGAGCGCGAGTTCGGTCACGAGCACGTCGAGCGCCATCAGCATCGCGTAACGCGACGACGACGGCTTGTAAATAAAGTCGGTCTCGCTCGCGACGATCGGCACGAGCCAGTCGGCGAGCGCGGCCAGCGGCGACGCGGGCGCGGTCACGGCGATCAGCTTCGCGCCGTAGTCGCGCGCGATGCGGCACGCGTCGAGCAGTTCGGGCACGCGTCCTGTTAGCGACAACGCGACGACCACGCAATCGGGCGCGAGCGTGCTCGCCACCATCCGCTGCAACAGGCTATCCTGGTATGAGGCGACGGGGCGTCCAAGGCGTACGAGGCGAAAGCGCATTTCGTCGGCGAGCGCGCTGGAGCCGCCGCCCATGCCGAACACATAGATCATGCGGGCCTGCGCGAGCGCGGCGGCGGCCTCGGCGAACGGCGCCTGGCGCAGCAATTCGTGATTCTGCTCGAGTGCGGCGTGAATCTCGCCGTAAACCCGGGTAGCGAGCGGTGCGTCTGCGTCGGGTGTGGCATTGGCTTTGCTGGCATCGCGCCTGGCGCCTTTGGCGCCCTTGGCGCGCTTTGCCTTCGCAGGCTCGCCCTGCCCGGCCGCGCCGCGCAGGAATCGCTCGCCCACGGCAGCCGCCTGGGCGAGGCGCAGTTTGAGTTCGCGCACGTCGTGGCAGCCGACGGCCTTGGCGAAGCGCGTGACGGTCGCGATGCTCACGCCCGCGCGCCGAGCCAGTTCGCCGATGCTCGCGCGCGCGGCGCTGGCGAGATCGTCGAGAATCAGGGCGGCGACGTCGCGCTCGGCGGGACGCAGATCCGGCACGCATTGCGCGATGCGCGCGACGATGTCGAAGCGGCCCGGTTCGGCGGCAGAATTCATGGCAGGCAGGACGTAAGCGGACGGAACGGAGGGGAACGGCGAAAGCGCCGTGTTAGTAAATAACAATTCACGAAGCGATGGTACTTTGTGTACTATCACCGAGTCAACGGCGAACCCGTCTGTACCGTAATATCAGGCGCAATGGAGAATATGGAGCGAACCGAGATGAAAGTTACAAACTATCAGAGTGCGACGATCGACCCGAACAGCAAGGGCCTCGGCAACGTGCCCGGCGCGAGCGTGCCGTTGCAGGACGCGGGCCGTCTCGAATGGAATCTGCTCGCCGAAGACGTGAGCCTGCCGGCCGCCGTTCTGTATGCGGACCGCGTCGAACACAATCTGAAGTGGATGCAGGACTTCGTCACGCGCTACGGCGTGAAGCTCGCGCCGCACGGCAAGACCACGATGGCGCCGCAACTGTTCCGCCGCCAGCTCGAAACCGGCGCGTGGGGCATCACGCTCGCCACGGCGCATCAGACGCGCGCCGCGTATCGGGGCGGCGTCACGCGCGTGCTGATGGCCAACCAGCTCGTGGGCCGCCGCAACATGGCGATCATCGCCGAACTGCTCAGCGATCCGGAGTTCGAGTTCTTCTGTCTCGTCGATTCGGTCGCGGGCGTCGAACAGCTCGGCGAATTCTTCCGCGCCTCGCGCCGCACGCTGAACCTGCTGCTCGAACTCGGCGTGCCGCGCGGGCGCACCGGCGTGCGCGACGCCGACACGCGCCGCGCCGTGCTCGAAGCCATCGCGCGCTATCCCGATTCGCTGCAACTCGCGGGCGTCGAGATCTACGAAGGCATCCTCAAGGAAGAAAGCGAAGTGCGCACCTTCCTGCGCGACGCGCTCAACGTGACCGAGGAACTCGCCGCCGCGGGCCGCTTCTCGCGCTCGCCCGCGCTGCTCTCGGGCGCGGGTTCGGCGTGGTACGACGTGGTCGCCGAAGAATTCGCGCAGGCCAGCCAGGCGGGCACGATCGACGTGGTGCTGCGCCCCGGCTGCTATCTCACGCACGACGTGGGCGTCTACAAGCAGGCGCAATCGCAGATCCTCACGCGCAATCCGGTCGCGCGCGAAATGGGCGTGGCGCTGCTGCCCGCGCTGCAACTGTGGGCTTATGTGCAGTCGATTCCGGAGCCGGGCCGCGCGATCATCGGCTTCGGCAAGCGCGACGCCGCCTTCGACGCGGGCTTTCCGGAAGCCACGCGCCACTATCGTCCGTCACGCGACGGCGAGGTGACGGGCGCGCCGCGCGAGATCGCCGCGAGCGAAGGCTGGGAAGTGTTTCAGATGATGGATCAGCACGCGTATCTGCAGATTCCGGCGGGCGCGGACATTCAGGTCGGCGACATGATCGGCTTCGACATCTCGCACCCGTGTCTCACGTTCGACAAGTGGCGCCAGTTGCTGATGGTGGACGGCCAGTATCGCGTGACCGAAGTGATCGAAACGTTCTTCTGAGTTTTCCGCGTCCGGATGTAACAAGGCGGCGGTCGCACAGTGTGCGCCGCCGCCTGAATTTTTTGCGCGTGCGTTAAACGGCGTTCACGCCCCGTCCTGAGCACCCGCCTGCATCGCCGCGACGCCGATCCGCTCTTCCATCATCTTCAACGCGCCCGACAGCGCGGTGAGCGCGTCGTCGGGCAGCGACATCGTCTGGTTCAGAAACGCATTGCGGCGCGGCAAGCCCGCTTCGATCACCTCGCGCCCGGCGGCCGTGAGCTTCACATTGGTGATGCGGTTGTCGCGCTCATCGGCGCTGCGTGCGATCCAGCCAAGCGCTTCGAGCGGCTTCAACTGACGCGTGAGCGCGCCCGGGTCCACGCGCAGACGCTCGACAAGCCGCTTCTGCGACGACTCGCCGTTCTGGTCGTGCAGCGCGAGCAGGATGCGCCAGCGCGGCAGCGGATGCCCCACCTGCGCCTCGAACGCCGACATGAAAGCGCGATAAGTGCGTCCGAACTGCTGAACGATGGCGATGCGGTCCTGAGTTTCCATGCTGAAAAATCCTGCCTGGCGGTTAAAGCGGGGTTGGGCGGTGTTGATAAAAGACGCGGCAAACACCCGCCATCAGTCCGCGTGAATCACGGGCTCGACCTTGCGCTGAAGCTTGATGAGCGGCACGCGCCGCGTCTGCCATAGCGAGACGAGCGCGACCAGCGCCGCCAGCGCGATGCCCAGATGGATCGCGCCCACCAGCGCCTCGCGCGCGGCTTCGAGCAGCGGCGCGCCATTGTGCCCGGCCTTGGCGAGTTCGCCAATCAGCGCGGTCTGCGCGTCGCGATTCACCAGAATCTGCGGATCGGCGAGTTGCGGCAGCCAGTGCGTCGCCTGATCGGCCGCGAGCGATTTTTGCACGCCGCTCGCGTAGAGCTGCGTGATCATCGTGCCGGTCAGCGCCGTGCCGATCATCCCGCCGATCATGCGCAGCGATTGCAGCAGCGCCGTGGCGATGCCCAGATGCTCGCGGCCCGCCGTCTGCTGCGCGAACACCGTGAGATTCGGCATCACGAAACCGAGCCCAAGGCCGCCGACGATCATGAACGTCATCAGCAGCCCGCGCGGCATGGAGCGCGTCGCGAGCGCGACCGCGAAACAGGCGATCGCGAGCATCGTGAAGCCGATATAGAGCATCAGATTCGGATTGCGGATGCGCGAGACGATGCGCCCGTTCGCAATGCTGCCGATCGTGATGAACACCACCAGCGGCGTGATGACGACGCCCGCCTCGTTCGGCGACATGCCGAAGCCGCCCTGGAACAGCAGCGGCGCGTAGAACAGCAGCGAGAACATCGTGAAGCCGCCGAGCACGGCGAGCGTGAACAGCGCATTGAGGCTCGCGTTGCGGAACATGTCGACGGGCAGAATCGCCTGCGGGCAGCGCCGCTCCCATTGCCACAGCGCCCACGCCGCCGCGACGGCGAGCGCGAGCAGGCCGAGCGCGCCGAACGTCACACCATGCTCGGGCAGACGTTCGACGAACAGTTGCAGGCAGCCGAGCGTCACGGCGATCAGCAGCGCGCCGGGCCAGTCGAGCCGCATGCGTCCGGTGTGCGCGACCTGGCGCAGATGCGGCAGGAAACGCCAGACGAAGTACAGCGAAAGCAGGCCGACCGGCAGGTTCACGTAGAACACCGAACGCCAGCCGTAGTACTGCGTGAGAAAACCGCCGAGCGACGGCCCAACCGCGTTGGCGATGCCGAACGCCGAACTCATCAGCACCTGCCAGCGCAGGCGCACGACCGAATCGGGAAAGAGATCGGGAATGCAGGCGAACGCGGTGCCCACGAGCATGCCGCCGCCGATGCCTTGCAGGCCGCGCGCGATCACGAGGAACAACATGCTGTTGGCCGCGCCGCAGAGCACCGAGGCCGCCGTGAAGACGACGATCGATGCGATCACGAAGGGTTTGCGCCCGTAGTAATCGCCGAGCCGGCCAAAAATGGGGACGGTGACAACCGAAGTGAGCAGATAGGACGTGGCGACCCACGCGTAAAGCTCGAAGCCGCGCAGGTCGGCGACGATGGTCGGCAGCGCGGTGCCGACGACGGTCTGATCGAGCGCGACCAGCATGGTCACGAACGAGACGCCGAGCATGGCGAGCAGCGACTCGCGGAACGGCAGCACCTGCCCGCTGGAATGGTGGGCGGCGGTATGAACGGCCATTTTTTGATCCCGCAACGTTTGACGCGTCAAAGATTACGAATCATAGCATGGTGCGATCCTCTACACTGGGCGTCTAATGGACGGTTTGGCTCGACGAGGCGCACGCTTTTTGCGTGTTGCCGGGTGTTTTCCCGGCGCGCTCAATCCGTCGCGCCACGCCGCTTTCATCGGGAGATTTATGGGGCCAAATACTAATTTGTCCAATTTTGCCGATTTGTCCGACGTCGATCTCGCCGCGCTCAAGCGCGCGAAGCACGAACTCGAAACGCCGCCGCTGGGCATGAAGCTGGCCGCCATCGTCGGCGCGCCGGTCGAAAAGCTGATCGCGAAGCTGCCTGCCATGGCCAACGACAAGGTCAACGACGCCACCCAGGCCGCCTTGCGCAAATGTCTGCAGATCGCGCTCAAGACGCTCGGCAAGCAGGGCGAAGGCGCGCTGACGAGCGTCGGCTTGAATAGCGGCCCGAACGGCGGCGGCCCGAACGGCGCGGCGGCGCAGGTCGTATCGAAACCCAGCAACCTGCTGCACAAGTTCGCCGTCGCGACCACGGGCGCGGCGGGCGGCGCGTTCGGCCTGTTCGCGCTGCCGGTCGAATTGCCCGTCACGACTACGCTGATGTTCCGCTCGATCTGCGATATCGCGCGCAGCGAAGGCGAGCAACTTGCGAACGCCGACACGCAATTGCAATGTCTGACGGTGTTCGGCATGGGCGGCCGCTCCGCCGCCGACGACGAAGCCGACTTCGGCTACTTCATCGTGCGCGGCGCGCTGGCGCAGGCGGTCTCGAAGGCGTCATCGGAAATGGCGACGAAGGGCTTCGCCGCACATGGCTCGACCGCGCTGCTCAAGCTCATGCAGACGGTCGCCACGCGCTTTTCCGTGCAGGTCAGCGAGCAAGTGGCCGCGAAATCGATTCCGGCCATCGGCGCGGTGTTGGGCGCGATGGTCAACACCGTGTTCATCGACCACTTCCAGAACGTCGCGCACGGTCACTTCACCGTGCGGCGGCTGGAGCGCAAATACGGCGAAGCCGCGATCCATGCGGCCTATGACGCGATCGATCTCGCGCTGGAATGAGCGCGCTGCACGCAACCGCGTCGCGCAATCCCGCGCGCACCTGCGTCACGCGACGGTTTGCGTCGGCAACGCGGCGGCCTTGCGCGCCCGCGCGGTGACGTCGGCGGCGCTGACCTGCTTCACGAAACGCGCGGAGGCATCGAGCGCGCGCCGCGCCTCCGGCATGAACGGCGCGTAGATCGGCCAGATATGCGGCAGATCGCGCCCGATCTCGCACTCGACGCTCACGCCCGCGGCGCGCGCACGCTCGGCGACGCGCAAGGTGTCGTCGAGCAGCGTTTCGGTGCTGCCCGCGAGAAGAAAGAGCGGCGGCAAGCCGTGGAAATCGGCATAAAGCGGCGACACATAGGGATGCGTTGCACGCGTTGCGCCCAGATACATCGACGCGATGCGCGCGAAGACGTCGCCGCAGAACATCGGATCACGGCCATCGTTCGCGCGGATCGACGCGCCTGTGCACGCCAGATCGGTCCACGGTGAATAAAGCAGCGCGCCGCCCGGCAACGGATCGCCGGCATCGCGCAAGGCGACCAGCGTGGCGAGCGCGAGTCCGCCGCCTGCCGAATCGCCCGCGATCACCAGCGACGCAGCCGGCGCGCCCTCATCGAGCAGGCGCCGGTAGGCAGCCAGCGCATCGTCGAGCGCGGCGGGAAACGGATGCTCGGGCGCGAGGCGATAGTCGAGCGAGAAAACATCGGCATCGGCGCGCGTGGCGAGCCCGAACGTAATCGCGCGATGCGTGCGCGGCGAACAGAAGTAGTAGCCGCCGCCATGCAGATAGAGAATCGTGCGCGGCGCCCCGCCCTCGCGCACCAGCCATTCACCGCGCACGGACGGTTCGTCGGCGCCACCTTGACCTTGTTCGCGCTGTTCGGGCTGCGCGTAAAGCTGCCAGCCCTTCGGCACCGGCGGCAGCCAGACGCGCTTTTCCGTGAGCGCGCGGGTGCGCGCCACGTCGACCGGCTTGCGCGTTTCGGGCAGAAAGCGGCGGCGCAGCCCCCAGCAGATCAGCTTGTTTTGCAGGCTCATCGTGCGGATTCCCGTGCGCCGCCTGAACGACTCGTCGATGGGGTCATGGGCTCCCTGGCGGTGAACGCTTCAAGGCCGCTCAGTTCGCGGGCAGCACCTGGCCGCGGATCTCGCCGGACGGATTCTGCTGGGTATGCACGTTGAAGTACCACTGGCCGGCCATCAGATCGGTGACCTGCTTGTCGTTGAGCGTCGCCGAACCCTTGATCGGGCTCGCCAGTTCACCCTTCGGAATCGGCACCTGCACGCCGGCATTCTGGCCGACGGGCGCAGGACCGTGAAAGTGCGCGGCCGTGACCGGCGTCGTCAGACCTTCGTAGGTGATGGTCCAGTTGAGCGCTTTTGTCGACGTGTCGAAGGTCGCGTTGAGCATGCCGTGGCCCTTGCTCACGCGCGGCGGCACTTCACTGGACGGTTCGAGATCGGCCTTGAGCGCGACGGTGTCGGCGAAGGCGGCGCTGGAGGCAAGGACACACAGTGCGAGAGCAAACTGCAGCGGACGAAGCGCTTTCATGGGAGTTCTCCGTTTGTTGTGACGCAGCGCACCAGACCGTTTGCGATGGCCGCGCGCGTGCGTGTAGGCACATGCTAGAGCAAATCCGACAACGACGTCGGATTCCGATTGCAGCATGCCGCATTCCACCCCGTGAAGCGGAAAGCCCGATGAAAGCAGCGGGCGAAAAAAAAGAGCGCCGCAAGCGACGCTCTCCAACCCAAGTACGACTTGATTGCCTACCCAACTTGTTGTGCAACGATCGCGCGATCCGGCCGGGACCCGGATCGCGCGGTTCATGCTTTTTAGAAGCGGTGACGGATACCCGTCGTGATGATGCCTTGGTTCTTCGACGACGAGACACCACCGCCGTCCGTGCCGTAGCCCACTTGCGTCATGCCCACAGCGTTCTGGCCCGAACCCCACAGGCCGACGCCTTCGAGGTAGACATCGGTGCGCTTCGAGAGCGCGTAGTCGGCTTGCAGGCCGAACTGATGCCAGTGCACCGAGCGGCTGCCGGTGCCGCGGTCGACGCCGTCACCATTCGCGTTCGTGTACGTGTACATCGCGCCGATGCCGAGTGCCGGCGTCAGGTTGTAGCGCACGTTGCCTTCGATGTTGTTGTAGCGGATCGACTTGTCAGTGGTGAAGTTGCTCTGACGCGTTTGCGTGAACACCACGCCGCCGACCACCGGGCCGTACGTGTAGCTCGCGCCTGCGCCCCAGGTGCGCTGACGTTCGCTCGCGCCCAGCGAATCGCCAGCGACCGCGCCGCTGTCGTTAAGATTCGCGCCCTGCGCCTGCAGGTAGCCCGCGCCAACGCGCAGACCGGCGTTCTGGTAGCTTGCGCCCGCACTGTATGCGCGGTTGTTCGCGAAGCCGCCGGCCTGGTTCGAGAAGGCGTACGTGCCGCCGAACTGGAAGCCCGAGTAGTTCGGGCTCGTGTACTTGATCGAGTTGTTCAGCGAGAACGTGCCATTGCCGTTGTCGTTGTCCATGACGTGCGCCATGTAGGTGCCGCCCCACGTGCCGACTGCCATCAGCGGGCCAACGTAGTCGATCACCGAGTCGAACTGACGGCCGAACGTGACCGTGCCGAACTGGGCGTGCGAAAGACCGACAAAGGCCTGGCGATTGAACATCTTGCCGCCGACGGCGTTGTTGCCGTTCATCACGTCGAAGCCACTTTCGAGGTTGAAGACAGTCTTCAGCCCGCCACCCAGATCTTCAACGCCGCGCAGGCCCCAACGGCTCGCCTGGACGTTGCCGCTCGTCAGGGCGTAATTGCGTTCGCCGCCGACGTTCGTCGTGTACGTGAAGCCCGCGTCGACGATACCGTACAGCGTGACGCTGCTTTGCGCGTACGACGCCGATGCGAACGTCGCAGCGACTGCCGCTGCGATTACCAGATGCTTTTTCATATGCTTCCTTCGATGCAAAGCCTTTCGGCAAAAGTGGATGTCGCCGCCGGGCAAGGTGCCGGCCTCGCCAGATCCCTCGCGCCGCGAGTGTGGCGCCGCATTGATATGCAAACCGAAGTTTATGGGCGTGCGTTTTAAAGCAGCCATCCCGGCATCGAGCAAAAGCATTTTCGACAATGTCGAATGATTGCACGCGTTAACCCTGCAATCGCTTGAGTGGCAATGCGCACGCTTTATCTCTATTTTTCGTGGGCGCGCATTGTGCGAAACATTATCCCGATATAACGTTGCCGATAGACAACACGCTGCCAGCTCGACGCAGCAAAGATTCGGAGCAGTCTCATTTTCATGGGCCGGTTTCGATCGGTACTATCCGGCAGACACCGTGTAAATTCCCGCCTTCGATTTCGTTTCGCCCCACTACTTTTATTCGTCGAATGCAAAACGGAATTTAACGCTTTTACCGCTTATTCATTTTTATATTTTCCGCCTCCTTTACGCGGTCCACTCCACACGCGCTCACGTCGATGCGACCGAAGAACATGAATCAATTGCAGGCAATGCGCGTATTCGTCAGCGTTGCCGAACACGGCTCGTTCGGGCGCGCAGCCGCGAGTCTCAATCTCTCGAACGCGGTCGTGACGCGCTACGTGGCGCTGCTCGAAGCCCATCTCGATACGCGCCTCATCAACCGCAACACGCGCAGCGTATCGCTGACCGAGGCCGGCAGCGCGTATTCGCAGGCGTGCCGCCATCTGCTCGAAGATCTCGAGCGCGTCGAAACGCAGATCGCGCACGGCGTCTCGGTGCCGTCGGGCACGTTGCGGGTGGTCGCGCACGCGTCGTTCGCGCTGCACGGCCTCACGCCCCTGCTCAAGCAGTACCTCGCCGAGTTTGCGCACGTGCGGCTCGCGCTCACGCTGCTGCATCGGCCCGTCGATCTGATCGAGGAAGGTTTCGACGCGGGCATCGTCGCGCCGCGCCAGGTGAGCGGCGGCACGCTGATCCGCCGGCCGCTCGTCACCATCGCGCCGGTCGCCGTGGCGTCGCCCGACTATCTCGATCGACATCGCGCGCCCGCGCGTCCCGCCGATCTCGCGCGCCACACGCTGCTTGCGCCGTCCGCCGACATCCACGGCAACGAGTGGCACTTCGCGTCGCCCGGCGGCGCGCGCGAGCCCGTGCTGATCGAACCCGCCTACGCGGTCAACAATTCGGCGATGTTGCGTCAAGCGGCGCTCGCGGGCATGGGCATCACGATCCTGCCCGCCAGCCAGGTGGCCGCCGACCTCGCGCAGGGTGCGCTCGTGCGCGTGCTCGACGGCTATGAGATCCGCGACGCCGACAAGGAGCTGTCGCTCATCTATCCGGGCCGCCGTCACGTGCCCGCAAAAACACGCTCGTTCGTCGATTTCACCGTCGAGTGGTTCCGACGGCACGAGTCGCCGCGTCAGACGATTATCGACACTTCGTGTAATAGTTAATTGACCGTTTTTATCTCGATTTTTGTCGGCACGCGGACTAAGCTTCCCGATGCGAGAAGTGACTCTTCATCGAAGGGTCTCCAAGCTTGAACGCGGCTTCGGCCGCGTTTTTTTTATACTGCGTGCGCCCGCACGACTGTTCGCATTCCTTTCTGGCAGTTCTGTCAGTTTCGCGCCATTCGACTGACAGAAAATACTTAGGCCAATAGCGCCGCCTGCTGCTCGATGTTGTCGAGCAGCGCATGGCAAGTGCGAATCAACTCGAAGCCCTCTTCGCGCAATTGCTCCGCTGTGTGACTGTTCATGTGACGGCGATACGTTTCGAGCACCGCAAGCAGCGCCGGATATTGCAGCACGCCCACCGCGCCCGCGAGCCGGTGATGCCAGTCGCGCAAGCCCGCGATATCCACGTCTTCGAGCAGCGGCGGCAGCGCGTCCAGATCGTCGCGCACGGCGCTCACGAACGAAGCGAGCAACGTCTTCACCGTCGCTTCGCTGCCCCACACCTGAATCATGTGCGCGAGGTCGAGCGGTTCCAGCTCGCGCGTTCCCGATCCCGTTGCCCCCGAGTCGGCGGCCGAGACCTGGCATTCCGCGCTTGTGGCGCAGCCGGCGCAATCGTCGCGCTGCGCGCGATGCGGACAGGCAGCGCCGCGCTCCGCCGACGCCTCCGCCGCGCGATGCACGCCCTCCGCGCCGAACCAGCGCGCGAGATGCTCGCGCAGCGTCGCGACGCGCGTGGGCTTGATGAGGCAATCGTCCATGCCCGCCTCGTAGCACAGGCGCACATTTTCCGGCGCGGTGTTGGCGGTGATGCCGAGAATCGGCAAGCGGGCGGCGGCACTCGCGGGTGCATCGGCTGTCTTTCGGCTTCCTTCCCGGCCGCCTTCTCCCCCGCGTTCTCCCCCGCCCCCGCGCTCGCCTTCGAGTTCGCGCACGCGGCGCGCGAGGTCGTAGCCCGAGACGTTCGGCATATGACAGTCGGTGATGAGGCAGCCGTAGCGCTCGCTCGCCAGCGCCTCGAGCGCCTGTGCGCCGTCGTCGACCACGTCGCACGCGAAGCCGAGCAGCGCGAGCTGATGACGGATCAATTCCTGGTTGACCGGATGATCTTCGGCCACGAGGATCAGGCGGCCCGCCGCGCGCTCCTTCTCGCGATCGGGCGCGGCGAGTCCGCTTTCCGACGCGTCGGCCGGGCGCACCGCGACGTTCGGCAGCCCCGAGAGCGCCATCGCACACGCCGCGCTCAGCCCACGCCACGAAAGCGGATTGATACTGACGCGCACGCCGTTCTCCGCCACGCGATAGCCGCTCGGCTTGGGATTTTCCGTCAGACGCAGCAGCGGCACGCCCTGCCCCTCCAGCGCGCCCGCCAGCGCTTCCGACGCGAACACGAGATCGACGCCGCCGCGTTTGACCATCGTGCGCAGCGCCCGCAGCGGACGCGCGCCGGGCTCCAGACGCGTCATCTCCATGCCGAGCGACACGCCGAAATGCATCAACGCGCCCGCCACGCCGCCATCGTCGCAGACCACCAGCGCGCGCTTGCCGCGCACACCGTTCGCCTGCACGGCGAGCGTTTCGACCGGCAGATCGATATGCAGTGCGAGGCGCGTACCGCGACCCAGTTCGCTCTGCAATTCGAGCGTGCCGTCCATCAGCGCCGCGAGCTTGCGGCAGATCGTCAGGCCCAGACCCGTGCCGCCGAAGCGCCGCGTGGTGGAGGTTTCGGCCTGCACGAACGGCTCGAAGAGTTGCGCCTGAGCCTGCGGCGCGATGCCGATGCCGGTGTCGGAGACCGACAGCGTCACGCGCTGGCGCGCGGGCGCGTCGGCGGCGTGCGCGAGGTTCTGCGCCGCCACGCCCACGCTCACCTCGCCGTGCGGCGTGAATTTGATCGCATTGCTGAGCAGATTGAAGAGAATCTGACGCAGGCGCCCGCTGTCGCCGCGTAGCTGCGCCGCCACGCCGGGTTCGACGTCCACGCGCATGCGCAGCCCTTTCTCGTGCGCGCGGCCGGCGAGCAGCCCAACGGCGTTGTCGACCAGCTCACGCACGTCGAACGGCTCCGAGTCGATCACCAGCCGCCCCGCCTGGATTTTCGAATAATCGAGCAGGTCGTCGAGGATCTGCAGCAGCGCGCCCGCCGATTCGTGCACCATGCCCACCATCTGATGCTGATCCGGATTCAGCGGCGTGCGTTCGAGCACCTCCACGAGGCCGAGCACGCCGTTCATGGGCGTGCGGATCTCGTGGCTCATCATGGCGAGGAAGTCGTCCTTGGCGCGCGAGGCCGCCTCGGCGAGATCGCGCGCGCGGGCCAGCTCGTCGGCGCGCGCGTGTTCGACGCTCGCGTCCACCGCATAGCCGCTCCAGACGACCGCGCCGTTTTCGACACGGCGCGGCACGAATTCCGCGCGCACCCACAGCGGGGCGGGCGTGCACTCGAAACGAAACTCGGTGTTGACCGGCGCGAGCCGCCGCGCCGACCGTTCGAGCTTCGCCGCGAGCCGCGCGCGGTCGCGGCTGTCCACGCGCGACAGATCGAGCGCGTTCGCGCGCATGAGTTCGGCGGCGGAATCGCCGAGCGGCCCTTGCGTGTCGCCCGCGAGATACGGGAATGCGTAGTGTCCGTCGGCATGACGGCGCAGCTGGAACACGATCACGGGCAGCGAGCCGGTGACGTCCGACAGCAACCGCTCCGACTCGCGCGCGCGCATTTCGGCGCGGCGGATATCGGTGATGTCGATCATCGTGCCGAGTACGCAAAACGGCGCGTCATGCACGTCGCGGCACAGGCGCGTCCAGAAAATGCCGTGGCGTTTTTCGCGTTCCGCCCCGGCGCCCTGGCCCGCCGCGCCGGAAGCGCCCGGTCCCTCGAAGGCCAGTTCGACGCGCTGGCTCTCGCCCGTCTCCAGCGCCTTGCGGTACAGGTCGTCGACGCGCTCGCTGTTCTCCGCACCCCACGCCGCCACCGTCGCGCCGGTGCGGCCCAGCACCTCGCCGCGCGACAGCCCGGTCACCTCCTCGTAGGCGCGGTTTACCGCGAGATAGCGGTTGTCGAGGTCGCGCGCACCGAGCGGGTACGGGATCATCTCCATCATCGTGTCCTGCAGCTCGACCTGTTTGGCGAGCACCTGCTCGGCGCGCCGGCGGCGGCGCATCTCGCGCTGCAGCAGCGCATGGGCGCGCAGTGTAACGAGCAGCACCACGCCGAACACGATCAGAAGCGGCAACAGACGCAGCGCATTCACGCTCCAGCCGCCGCCGCGCTCAGTTGCCGCGGCGGTCCAGCGATTGCGGATCTGCTGCTGCTCGAACGGCGACATGGCGTCGAGCGCGCGGTCGATCAGCGTGACGAGCGGAGTAAGGTCGCCGCGCACCGCGAAGGCCGTCGACGCGTCGATGCCGGTCGCGCCGAGCACCTTGAGCGTCTCCAGATAGCGCGCGCTCAGCGGTCCGTCGAGCGCCGCCGCGTTGCCGATCAGCACGTCGGCCTGATTGCGCTCGACGAGCGCGAGCCCGGCTTCGAGCGTGGGCGCGCGCACGATCTGCGCCGGCACCGCGCTGCCGAACAGCAAGGAAGACGGCGGCGCATGCGGCGACAACACCACGCGGCGTGTCGCATAGTCCTTGAGACCGCGCGACATCGGCTCGTCGCGACGCCCCACGATCACGAGTGGATAACGTTCGTAGGCCTGCGTGTAGCGCGTGCCTTCGGACAACACGCCTTCGTCGGTTGCGGCGGCGAGCAGCGCGAAATCGCCGCGCCGGAACGGCGCGTCGACGCCCAGCCAGTTGGCGACCGGCACGCGCGTGAAGGTCACGCCGAGCGTGCGGCTCAGGTAATCGAGATAATCGTTGGCCATGCCCGTCGCACCGTCGCGCGCAGCCATCGCGCTGAACGGCAGCCAGTCCGCATCGAAGCCCACCTTGAGCGGCGGCAATGCCGCCAGCCACGCGCGCTCGCGGGCGTCGAGCGTAAACGGCGGCACGCGTTGCGCGCCGGTCGTCTGGGCGTCGTCTGCCCCTGCCGCCGGATGACCGTCGAGCCAGCGCGCCTGCAGCGCTGTCGCGGCGGCCGGACGCACGCCGCTCGCCAGCACGTTCAGGCGGTCGCGCAGCGCGATCTTCGAAACCGGCACGCCAAAGCGCAGTTCGCGCACGTTGACCCGCACTTCGAACGCCACGCGCAAACCGGCGTAATCGTCGAACGAAAGCTGGTAGCGCACGACGGGCGCGAATCCCGCATAAACGTCCGCCGCGCCGTGAGCGACGGCATGAAGCGCCGCGCCGGTATTCGCGAAGGTGACGAGGGTGGCTTGCGGGAAGCGCTCGCGCAGCATCGCCTCTAACACATAGCCTTTTTCGACCGCGATGCGCGCGTGCGCGAGCCGCGACGCCGTGGTGGCGACCGCCTCGTTGCCCGCGCGCGTGACGAACGCGCTTCCGCCGCTCAGGTAGGGCACCGTGAACGCGAGACAGCGCTCGCGCTGCGGCACGCGCGCGATGCTCATGATCACGTCGACCTCGCCCGCGCATGCGCCCGCGAGCAAGGCGCTCATGTCGGGATAGACGCGCGGCACGAGTTGCACCGACGGCCCCACGAGCAGACGCAGATACTCCGCGCTGAAGCCGCTGAGCGCATGCTCGTCGAGCACTTCGAGCGGCGGCCAGCCGCCCGTCAGCACGCCCACGACGAGGCGTGACGGCATGCTGGCTGTCTGGCTTCCGGCGGCGACACTGTTCGCGTTTGCGACTTGCTGCGCTCGGGCGGGGGCGGCGAATGCTGTCGTCAGCGTGATCGCGAGACAGAAGGCCAACGCCAGGGCCAATGCCAATTTCGCCGCCTGACAGACAACCATGCCGATGACCGTGCCGATCGCCCCGCCGCGCGCGCCGCTTCCCCACGCGCAACGTTGCGCGACGCGAGTGGAAAGGAGCGGCGGAGTCGGCAAGAGAATGGCCTCGCTCAGCTCGGGCCGTGGCCGTTGCGAGACGCGCCGCGCTGCGCACGCGACCGGATACGCCCCCTCGCACGCAGACGCAGCGCCAGCCGGTGAGCGATGCCCGCCGCGATGCCGCCCAGCATCGGCGCGGCCCAGAACAGCCAGAGCTGATCGAGCGCCCAGTCGCCCACGAACAAGGCCGGCGCGGTGGACCGCGCCGGATTCATGCCGCCGTTGCTCACCGGAATCGCAATCAGATAGATTGCGGCGAGGCAGGCGCCGAGCGCCATGGGCGCGGCCTTGCGCCGCTGCGGCGAGCGCGACATGACAAGCTGTAGCAGCACGAACGCGAACGTCATCACACACTCGACGACCGCCACCGCACCGAACGCATACTCGCAGGGCGAATGCTCGTCGTAGCCATTGCTGGCGAAATCCGACACCGCGAAGGAAAAACCCGGGCGGCCGCTCGCGACGTAGGCAAGCAAGGCCGTGCCGAGGAGCGCGCCGACGGTTTGCGCGGCGATATACGGCACGACATCGCGTACCGGGAATCGCCCCGACGCCGCAAAGCCGATCGTCACCGCGGGATTGAAATGCGCACTCGACACCCGCGCCGACGCGAAACCGGCCACCGCCAGCGCGAGACCGAACGCTGCCGCCATTTCGAAGACATTCCAGCCCTGCGCGGGCACGGCGCCATTGAGCGCGGCGCTCGCGCAGCCGACGAACACGAGCCACGCGGTGCCCGCGCCCTCCACCGCCACACGGTCTACGAGCTTCATGGTGTTGTCTCCTTGTCCAGCTGGCGCGACGCGCGCGTTCCCGCCGGCAGCCGGCGAGGGCTGCCGCACGGGTGGCCAGCGATGTCAGGAAGGGGAAATGCCGAAGGGAGAAAGCCAAACCGGCGCTATCCGACAATTCGCGCGTCGAGCTTTAAATTATGGTGAGCGGCGTCCCATCGTCCGATAGGACAACTCCTAAAAATGCGAAGGCGATTCAGTCGAAGTTGCGCGCGAAATCTGACAGAACGTCGGATCGCGGGGCGGCGGCGCGGCGTGGTCGAGCGTTTCAGGTGAGGCCGATCTGCGTGGCGAATTCGATCAGTTCGCGCTCGGTGGCGAGGCCGAACTTGCGCATCGCGTTGCGCTTTTGCGTGCTGACGGTCTTCACGCTACGCCCGAGCTGCCGCGCGATGGCGCCAATCGGCATGCCATGCACGTAGAGCTGCAGCACTTCCCACTCGCGCGCGCTCGGCACGCCGACGCATGGTTCGCAGCCCGCACCCGCGCGCTCGAGCACCGAGCGCGTGCAGGCGGACTGAAACGGCTCACGAACGCGTGCGGCGTCGATCGCGGGCAGCAAGGCGTACGGCACGTCGCGCTTGTCGACGATTACCTGCAAGCCGTGTTGCAGCAAGCCGCTGAGCATGGGCGCGCTGGAGATCATGGTGAGCACGACGACAGCGGGCGCGCGCGGCGTGCGGACCAGACGCCGCAGCATGGAGAGCGAACTGTATTCGCCGTCCATGCCCGGCATGCAGACGTCGGAGATCACCACGTCGCAGGCGTGCGCGTCGAGCTGACATGCAAGCGAGTGCGTGTCGCTGGCTTCGGCCACCACGTCGATGCGCGGCGACGCGCGCAGCAAGCCGGTCACGCCGATGCGCACGCACTCGTGATCGTCCGCGACGATCACGCGCACGCGTTCCGCCTGTTCCGTTTGTTCCGCTTGATCGGCCCTCGCCACCTGCGCCCCCATTCAGCGGCCCTCGCCCTGCACGACACCGCACTCGAGCGCGAAGCGGTACAGGTCGATATCCGTCGTGAGCGCGAGCTTCTTCATGGCCGCGCACTTCTGCGCGCTGATGGTTTTCACGCTGCGCCCGAGCAGACCCGCGATCTCGGTCACGCCCAGCCCCGACGCGTAATGCGTGAGCACCTCGAACTCGCGCCGGGACAGCAGCCGCAGCACCTCTTCGCGCCGCTGCTCGCGCTCGGCCTTCTTCAGCAGTTCGCGCACGACCGGGCCGATGTAGTGCTCGCGCGCCATGGCCGAAGCGATCGCCACGGGAATCAGGTCGATGCGGTCGCGCTTGCTCAACACCGCCTCGACGTTCAGATTGATGGCGCTGCGCAGCGCCGCCGCCTCGTCTTCCATGGTCAGCACCACGACGGCTTTGTCCGGGTAGGTGCGCTGAAAGCGCTGCACCGCGTCGTGGCCTTCCTCGCCACGCTCGCCGGGCATGTAGAGGTCCAGCACGGCGAGGTCGAAATCGTGCTGCAGCGCCTCCTCGAACAGTTGCGGCACCGATTGCGCGCGCGCCACGACGCGCAGATTGGACAGCGAAGCAAGCAGATTCTCGAGTGCGAACAGCACCAGTGGATGATCGTCCGCGACGATGATCCGCGCGGGCCGCGTCAATTCATGAGTCTCGGGCATGGCAATTTCCGGCGTGCGGCGTGGCCGCTCATAGCAGTCCGTGCGCGCGCACGAAGGCGAACAGTCCTGCGTCGTTGCTGACGCCCAGCTTGGCCATGGCGTCGCGCTTCTGGCGGCTCACCGTGCGGACGTCGCGGTCGAGCTCGCGCGCGATTTCGGTGATGGTGCGGCCGCAGACGAACTGACGGACCACTTCCGACTCGCGCGGCGACAGACGCGGCGCACGCGTTGAACCCGCGCGCTCCGCGCCCGCGATGGCGAGGTCGCTCAGAATCGACCGGCTGACGTAGCGCAAGCCATTTCCGGCGCCGCGTACGGCGGCGGTGAGCTCCTCCATCGGCTCGCTCTTTCTGAGCAGCGCCGTGACCCCCGTGTCGAGCACGGCGCGCAGAATGGCCACGTTGGTGATGCTGGTGAGCACGACGATGCGGCATTGCGGCCAGTCGCGGCGCAGACGACGCACGAGCGGCAGACCGTCTTCGATCTCGCCCGGCGCGCTGGGCATGGTGAGGTCAGTGACCGCGACGTCGCAGGGAAGGCGCTCGAGCGCGCTGATGAGTTCGCACGGGCTGGCTGCCTCGCCAACGACATGGACATCGCCTGCGGCTTCGAGCGCGGAACGAACGCCCAATAAAACGAATGGATGATCGTCCGCGAGGACGACGCGTAGCTTCAAGTTGGCTCTCTCTCGATGTGACAGGGAAGGGGCGGCGATGTGCGCGCGGCGGACGCGCCAACTCGCTCTGTGCCTTGTCTGCGTAGAGCGGTACGCAGCAGGGTCTCCCATCTGAACATCGATTAACGATTGCCAGTATCAGAGATTTCCGAATCGTTAAACTTACTTTAAATACGCATCACGTATCGCTTATTCGAATCAAATAATTCGATATGCGAATTAAATAAAAAAACTCAGAACATCCTGTCAGCGAATGACTGATACGGCGACAGTCAAACGGAAACGCGCTGTCTCGCACCGCGCGACGCGCGGCTTTGCTGACGTGCCAGCGGCGTGCGTGCAAAGGCCGGCCACGCCAACGCTGCGCAGGCAGCGCCCGCGAGCCACACGGCAGGCCAGCCGAACGCCGACAACAGGACAGGAATCGCGGAAGGCACCAGCCAGAAGGCGAGAAAGGCGCCGCTGTTGCCCATCGCCAGCGCCGTGCCGGTGCGGCTGTGGCCCGCCTGCGTCGCAAGCTCGGTGTACGCGACGCCGTGCCATGCCGATGCCGCAATGCCGCCCGCCACGAGCAACACGAACAATGCCGACAACGCCGCCGCCGATTGCACGCCCTGCCCGGTGTTCCCCACGAGCGCGGTCGAGATCGCCAGCAGTACGAACAATCCGACGGTGAGCGCCGCGCACGCGCGCAGATAGGCGTTGCGGTTGCCGCGCCGATCGGTCCAGCGGCCGCTCCAGACCCGCATGACTGCCGCCCCGCCCTGCACCGCCGCGAGCGCCGCGCCGATCGCCACGCCATGCATGTGGCCGAAATCGTGCAGAAAGACGCTCGCGAACGAGATCACCGCGACTTGCGGCATGCACAGCGCCGCGATGCCGATCGCCACGCGCCACACCGGCGCGCTGCGCAACGGCGAGACGGTCGGGTCCGATGCGGCGTCGGCGTTCGCTGTCGGCGTGACGGGCAGCGCGTCCGGCTCGCGCACCCACAGCATCGTCAGAATGGCGGAAGCAAGACACATCGCCGCCAGCGCGCCGTACATCCACACAAAGCCCGCGTGCTGCGCCAGCGGCGGCAACAGCAACGCGCCGATGCCGGCGCCCGTCGGCACGGCGGTCTGACGGATGCTCATTGCGAGACCGCGCTCGGCGGGTCCGAACCAGGCCATCACCGCGCGTCCGCTCGAACCGTTGACACTGCCGCCGAGCAAGCCGATGGCGAGGAACCCCGCTTCGAGCAGCGGCAATCCCGGCACGCGCGTCTCGGTCGGCGTGACCCACACGGCCATGGCGAGCAGCGCCGCCGCCGTCGAGACGAGTCCCGTGAGCAGCACGCGCCGGTCGCCCCAGCGGTCGGTGAGCATGCCCCACGGCAATTCGCTCAGGACGATCCCGAGACCCAGCATGCCGAGCAACAAGCCGAGTGCGCCCGTGTCGATACGGTAGCCCGAGCGGATCAGCACCGCCGTGGCCGGAATGCCCGAAAACGCGGCCGCGAAACTGGCGTTGGCCGCCACGCCCACGCTCAAGACTTTCCATCGATGCGGCGCGGCGCGCCCCTGTGCGTACTCCATGATGCGCTCCAGAAAGAGGTTGACTGCGCTCATGCTAGAGGCGCACCATCTATCGGAAAAGCGGGAATATCCAAACGGTTGAATCGGAATTTCCGAAATCTGAAATCCCGGGTTGCCAGCCCGGTTCGCAGCCGGTCCGGCTCATCCACACACACTTATGAACGCACGCGGTCTCGACTTCGCGCAGTTGCGCACCTTCATCGCCGTCACGGAGGCGGGCAGCGTCTCGGCGGGCGCCGAGCGCGTGTTCCTCTCCCAGTCGTCGGTGAGCGAGCAGTTGAAGAAGCTGGAGGAGCGCATCGGCCAGCCGCTGTTCGTGCGCGGCAAATACGGCGTCGCGCCCACGCCCGCGGGTGCGAAGCTGCTCGATCACGCGCGCCGCATCGTGGCGATGTGCGACGCCGCGTTCGACGACATGCAGGGACGTTCGCTCGACGGCGAGGTGCGCATCGCCATCACCGATTACTACCGCCCGCAGGATGTCGCCGCGATCATCCGGCGCTTCGCGAGCCAGCATCCGCGTCTGCGTCTGCATGTAACGGTGCTGCCCAGCGCCGTGATCGACGCGAGCGCGGACGACAACACCTTCGACATCGGCCTGTCGCTGCGCATGGTGGAGGGCACGGGAAAGCGCGGCGCGGCGAAGCCCGGCGCGCAGACCTCGGCGGCCACGAGCACGGTGATCCGCCGCGAGAAGCTGGTGTGGGTCAGCGCGCGCGAGACGCTGCGCGAGCGCGGCGCGCTGACGCCGCCCTGGCCGCTCGTGCTGCTGCCCGCGACGTGCCAGTTGCAGCGTTACGTGGTGAGGCTGCTCGACGAGGCGCGCATGCCGTATCTGATTTCGCATTCGGCGTCGGGCGTCGCGGGGCTGCAGCTCGCGTTGAAGGCGGGGCTGGGCATTTCCTGCCTGAACGAATCGGCGATCGGCGACGGGCTGATGGCCTGCCCGGCGTCGTTCGGCTTGCCCGCGTTGCCGTTCGCCGAATTTCATCTGCTGCCGGGGCGTCCCGGCGAAAGCGCGCACGTGACGAACGCGCGCGAGGCGCTCGCCGGATTGTTCGGCTAGCGGCCCGCTTGGGTTTATTCGGCTTCCTCGGCTTCCTGCGCCGATTCGCAATGCGGACGACCCGCGCGCCGATCAGGGCTGCGCGCTCACCAGCTCGGCGAAACGCAGCAGATCGACGTTGCCGCCCGAAATGACGATGCCCACGCGCTTGCCCTGCACATCCACCTTGCGTTGCAGGACCGCCGCCGCCGCGAGGCAGCCCGTCGGCTCGACGTAGATCTTCATGCGGCTGGCGAAGAACTTCATCGTCTCGACGAGTTCCGCGTCGCTGACCGTCACGATCTCGCTCACGCGCTCGCGGATCACCGCGAACGTGTGGTTGCCCAGATGCTGCGTCTGCGCGCCGTCGGCGATGGTCTTGGGCGTCTCGATGTGGACGATCGCGCCGCCTTGCAGACTGCGCTGGCCGTCGTTGCCCGCTTCCGGCTCCACGCCGATCACCTGGCAATCGGGCGCGAGCGCATGCGCCGCCGTCGCGCAACCCGAGAGCAGGCCGCCGCCGCCGAGCGGCGTGAGCAGCACGTCGAAACCGCCCGCTTCCTCGAACAGTTCCTTCGCCGCCGTGCCCTGCCCCGCCATCACGTGCGGATGATCGTAGGGCGGAATCAGCGTGAGGCCGCGCTCGGCGGCAAGACGCTGGCCGAGCGCTTCGCGGTCCTCGGTGTAGCGGTCGTAGAACACGACTTCGCCGCCGTAGCCGCGCGTGGCCGCGACCTTCACGGCGGGCGCGTCGTGCGGCATCACGATCACGGCCTTCACGCCGAGCAGTTGCGCCGAGAGCGCAATGGCCTGCGCGTGATTGCCCGACGAAAACGTGATCACGCCGCCCTGCTTCTGCTCCGGCGTGAACTGCGCGATGGCGTTGTACGCGCCGCGAAACTTGAACGCGCCCATGCGCTGGAAGTTCTCGCACTTGAAGAACAGTTCCGCGCCCGCGAGTTCGTTCGCGGTGCGCGAGGTCATCACGGGCGTGCGGTGCGCGACGCCGCGAATGCGCTCGTGGGCGGCGACGACGTCGTCGAAAGTGATGGGCAGAGTGCTCATGGTCGGTGCTCGCTGGGCAAGTAGGTGTAGACGGTGGAGCGCGCCACGCCGAGCGTGCGCGCCACTTCGGCCAACGCGTGGCGCAGGTTCAGGTGGCCGCTTTCGGCGAGTTCGCGCACGGCGTCGCGGCGCTGCGCGAGCGTCATGCCGATGGGCGTGGTGTTGCGCGCGGCGGCGTAGCGTTCGAGTGCGGCGCGCACGCCGTCGCCGGTGCGCGGCGCGAGCGATTCGGGCAGCGGCGCGGCGGCGCCCGTCTGCATCAACTGGCCGAGGCCCGCCGTGACCGCGCCGAGCAGCGAGACGTCCATGTTCAGGCAGACGGCCGCCACGTATTCGCCCGCGCTGTTCTTGAGCCCGATCGACGTGCTCTTGACCGGCCGGCCATCGGGAAAGCGATTCGGATAATTGGCGACGACTTCGGGGAAGCCGGGATCGTTCAGACGCGCGAGCCCCATTTCGGTGGCAGCGTCGCCGACCTGACGGCCCGACAGGTTGTTCGAGATCGCGACGACCGACTGCTCGGGCGAGGTCAGATCGTGCAGCACGACCTCGACAAGCGGCGCGAGCGTCTGCCCGAGCGCCTCGACGATCTTGCGGCCTTCGCGCAGCAGCAGCGCGTTCTCGCGCGCGCTGACGCTCGCGCCGGAGACTTCGGTAGGTGTCTTGATCTTCGCCATGCGTGACATTTTGACGATTTACGACAAAATGTCAATCACTGACAACACACACCGCGCGGCATAAACAAACTCGCCCGAAGGCGAGTTCGCAGGGACAACGCGAGGCTTCGTCTCAGACAGCGAAGCGCTCGCTGGCGAATTGCGACGACGGCACGCGCGCCGCCACGGCGGCGGCTTGCGCGGCGCTCACCATCGCGGGCGGCCCGCACACGTAGAGATCGGGCGACGTGTCCACCGAAACGGACGCCAGCGCCGCCTCCAGCGCCTCGACCGGCGTGCCGTGAAAGCCGCGCCAGGCATCGTCGGCTTCGCGCACGCAGAACTCGACGCGCAACTGCGGAAGCGCCGTCTGCAAGCGCGCGAGTTCGTCGGCCATGAACAGATCGCTGACGCGGTTCACGCCGAAGAACACGCGCGCCTCGTTCATCTCCTGGTATTCGGCCATGCGCCGCAGCATCGACAGCACGGGCGCGAGCCCGGTGCCGCCCGCCACGAACCAGCGCGGCCGCAGGCTGTCGGCGAACAGGCCGAAACCGCCTTGCGGGCCGTGTACGGTCAGCGCATCGCCCACGCGCGCGCGCTCGCGCAGCCAGTCCGAAAAAGCGCCGCCGGGCCGCAGACGGATCAGCAATTCCAGCCGCCCGTCCCAGTTGCTCGTGTTGGCGAGCGAGAACGGACGACGCAGATCGCCTGCGCCTTCGTCATCCGGCAGCGCGAGTTCGACGAACTGGCCCGCTTCGAACTCGGCGGCGCTGCCGTTGAGATCGTCGGCATCGAGTTGCAGTTCGAGGCGGCGCGTGTCCTCGGTGAGCGTGTCCAGCGACACGACGCGCGCGCGCCGCACCGCCACCGGCTGGCGCAGCACTTTCGCGCTGTCGTACGGCGCGACGATGCGCAGATCGCTACGCGGCGTCGTGCGGCACAACAACACCGCGCGCGGATCGCCCGCCGGGAGCGCATCGGCGGCGTGCTCGCCCAGCGTGTAATCGCCCTCGGCGACGCTCGCGTGGCACGCGCCGCAACTGCCGCGCTTGCACTGCGACGGCAGCGTCAACTGCGCCGCCGCGGCCGCCGCCAGCACGTCCTGCTGCGGCGCGCACTCGAAGCTCAAGGCCGCGCCGTCACGCGTGAGAATCTCGATTCGATGGTTCATCGGCTTGCCTGTGCCCGCCTCACGCGGCCTTGCGCGCGAGCGCGGCGGCGAGATCGGCGTGCGCCTCGCCGATCGGCTGGATACCGAACTGATCGACGAGAATCTGCACCACGCCCGGCGTGAGGAAGGCCGGCAGCGTCGGTCCGAGCCGGATGTTGCGGATGCCGAGCGCGAGCAGCGTCAGCAGCACGGCGGCCGCCTTCTGCTCGAACCACGAAATCACCAGCGACAGCGGCAGATCGTTGACGCCGCACTCGAACGCTTCGGCCAGCGCGAGCGCGATCTGGATCGCCGAATAGCTGTCGTTGCACTGGCCGAGATCGAGCAGACGCGGAATGCCGCCGATGTCGCCGAACGCGTGGCGATTGAAGCGGTACTTGTTGCAGCCGAGGGTCATGACGACGGTGTCGTCGGGCGCGGCCTGCGCGAACTCGGTGTAGTAGTTGCGGCCGGGCGCGGCGCCGTCGCAGCCGCCGATCAGGAAGAAGTGGCGGATCTGACCGGCCTTCACGGCGTCGATCACCTTGTCGGCCACGCCGAGCACGGTATGGCGCGCGAAGCCGATCGTCACGGTTTCCTCGGGCGCGGTCTCGCGGAAGCCCGGCAGCGCGAGCGCGGCCTGCACGAGCGGCGCGAACGCGTGATGCTCCAGATGGCGCACGCCCGCCCAGCCGACCGGGCCGGTCGTGAAGATGCGCTGACGATAGTGCGGCAGCGGCTCGATCAGGCAGTTCGAGGTCATCAGAATCGGGCCGGGGAAATTCGCGAAGTCGGACTGCTGGTCCTGCCACGCGCCACCGTAGTTGCCTGCGAGGTGCGCATACGCCTTGAGCTTCGGATACGCGTGCGCAGGCAGCATCTCGCCGTGCGTGTAGATCTGCACGCCCGCGCCTTCGGTGGCTTGCAGCAACGCTTCGAGATCGCCCAGATCGTGGCCCGAGACGAGGATCGCCTTGCCCGCGACCGGCGTCATGCGCACGGCGGTGGGCTGCTGGTTGCCGAAGCGGCCGGTGTTGGCGGCGTCGAGCAACTCCATCACCTTGAGGTTCAGGCTGCCGAGCGCGAGCGCCTGTTCGAGCAGTTCGCCCGCCGCGACGGGCTCGCGCGCGAGAAAGTCGAGCGCCGACGCCACGCCCGCGTAGACCTCGTCGCTTTCGTAGCCGAGCACGCGCGCGTGATGCGCGTAGGCGCACACGCCCTTGAGGCCGTAGAGCACCAGCGCGCGCAGCCCGACGATGTCGGCGCCCACGACATCAAGACCTGCATCGACGCCGACGTCCGCGGCCTGCGCGAGCAGTTGTGGCAGATCGGCGCCCGGCTGCCAGCGTGCGGGACCGGCGGGCGCCTGCGCCGCGACGCCCTGCGCGAGCGCCATCGTTTCATACGCGGCCTTCACGCAGTCGCGATGTTGCGCGGCTTCGCGCAGCATCGCCACGAAGCGGCCGGCGTTGAAGTTCACGTTGGTGAGCGTGGTGAACATCGCGTAGAGGATGAAGCGGTCGGCTTCGCGGTCGGCGCTGCCGAGACCGCGCGCGAGCGCGTTGTACTGGGCGATGCCCTTGACCGCGTGGATCAGCAGATCCTGCAGATCGGCGGTGGTGGCGTCCTTGCCGCAGTTGCCCTTCGCCGACGCGCATCCGGGCGCGCCGTGGGCGCGGTCGGTCTGTTCACATTGGTAGCAAAACACGCTGCTCTCCTTGCTTGTGGGGATGGCTCGCGCCACGCGTCAGACGATCGTCGATCGGCTGACGGAGCACGGCGTTGTCCGAGGGCGGCGACCCGCGCCGCATCGGACGTCTTGTAAGATGCAAAATTGATGCATCTTTTTTATCGTCGCCTGGGCGCGCCAGGTTTGCCGTGATGCAAATCAAAGGAGAGCGTGGCGGCGCAGGACGGCGGCACCATGAAAAAAGCCCGCGACCGGAAAGGTCGCGGGCTTTTCGTCGGATTCGCGCCCGAAGGAATCGAGCGCGAGTCGAGCAGGCTTAGAACGGTTCTGTTCGTAAGCGACTGGGCAACCCATCTTGAAATGCCCTAAAGGTCTTGGGAGTATCGTGTCCACCTAACGAATAAGCGGAC